>CAKUMO010000005.1 GCA_934667815.1 uncultured Oscillospiraceae bacterium | reverse complement strand
AACGGCAAGGTCGAGCGCAGCCACCGCGAGGATCAGAAGCGTTTCTATTCCTGCCACGCGGTTTACTCTCTGGATGATTTTGCAAAGCAGCTCACCGTCCGCAATCGCCGCTCCAACAACCTACCCATGAGACCCCTCCGCTGGCGCTCCCCCCTCTGAGGTTGTTGTCCAATATGTTTGACAAACCTACAAACTAGCCCTTGAGCCGATAGAGCACGCGTGCGAGCTGCGCGCCGGTCACGGGTGCGGCCTCGTCCGCAAGGTCAAAAATCCCCTGTTCTTTCGCCCAGACAAGCGCTTCGTCCGCCTCGGGCGGGAGATACGGCACTTCGTAATAATCGCAGATGCCCTCGCAGATGGCCTCACCGATTTCCGTCGGGTGCGAGATGAGCCACTTAGCTGCCTCGACGTTGTCGTGAAAATCGACCTCGATATACACGCAGGGGGCGTTCGTCACGCGGATCTCGTACAGGCCGGGACGCGCCGTCAGGTTTTCACTCCTGCCAGGCGTGATGGGTGCGAGCACGCGGAAGATCGCCTGCGCAGCCTTGTAGCCGCTGCCGGTCGTGTTGAACGCGAACATTCTCGTGCCGGAGACCGTGCCGTCAAAGGCGTTGGTGTGAATGCAGACGTGCAGGTCGGCTTCCCAGCGGTTGGACTCGGCGGCACGGTCATACATGCTGCCGGTCTGGTTGTTTTTCACCGAGAAGCCGCAGCGCTCGAGCGCGGCCTGCGCGGCATCGGCAAAGCGGCGGCACTGCGCCGCCTCATTCGTGCCGCCGTAGGCATAGGCGTTGGCGCTCTGGTCGCTGGGGCTGAGATAAATTTTCTTCAAGATTCTCCTCCTCCCTTCTCATGCTGGACGCCGAAATAAAAGCTGATGACCGACGTGACGATAATCATGATATTATCCGAGCTGATGTCCCCGCGCAGCGCCAGAACGATGAACACGGCAATGACCGAGAGCGTCACGAGGGTCTTGACCTTGAGCATATTTGCGATATTTTGCAGAATATTCTTCATGATTCCTCCTTTTTCGCGCCCTTTCATGCTATGCGGCGAAATCGACTTTTGTGCAAAAGCCGGCGCGGTTTTGCGGGAACATTTTTTAACCGTTGCCGTCTAAAAGACAAACGACAGAATCTGAGACAGAGAAAGGAGCGTCGTATGAAAAAATCCAAAAGGGGACTTGTTTTCGGCCTGCTCACGCCGCTGCTCGTGCTGCTGCTGGCAGCCGGATTCTTTTTTGGCGTCAATCGCTTCTCCGTCCGCGTCACGCTGAACGGCGAACCGGAGCAGACGCTCGAATGCGGCGTGGACGAATATCACGAGGAGGGCGCGGCCGCACGCTTCTGCGGCTCGCTGGTTTTCCGCAGAGGCTGGCCGCTGAAGGTTCGCAAATCCGGCAGCGTGGACGAACGCCGCACCGGCGAGCAGACCGTCACCTATTCGGCGGATTTCCTGCTCTGGCACGGGCAGGCTCACCGCGTTGTCACCACGCAGGATACGCTTGCACCGGAGATCACCCTCACCGAAAAGAAGGACAGCTATACCGTCCCTGGCACGCCCTATGAAGAAGACGGCTTTTCCGCAACCGACCGCTGCGACGGCGACCTGACCGCACAGGTGCAGCGCGAGGAAAAGGACGGCAAGGTCTATTACACCGTCACCGACCGCGCAGGCAACACCGCCGAGGCCGTGCGCACGATCAATTATAAAGATGTCACGCCGCCCGAGATCACGCTGCAGGGCGAACCGGAGATCACCATCACCGCCGGAACGGCCTACCGCGACCCCGGCGCGACCGCCACGGACAACGGCGACGGTGACCTGACCGAAAAGCTCAGCGTCGAGGGCAGCGTGGATGTCTACCGCGCAGGCGATTATACCCTGACCTACACCGCGACCGACAGCTTCGGCAACACCGCGTCGGTCACGCGCACCGTCCATGTCAAGGCCATCCGCCAGCCCGACACCGTCTCACCGGGCAGCAAGACCGTCTATCTGACCTTCGACGACGGCCCGAGCCGCTACACGGCTGAGCTTCTGGACGTGCTGGCCAAGTACAATGTCAAGGCGACCTTCTTCATCGTCAACACAAGCTACACCGATACCATTACCCGCGAGCTGAGAGAGGGACACAGCGTCGGTATCCACAGCGCGACGCACAGCTATGAGACGATCTATGCCAGCGAGGAGGCCTATTTTGCCGATCTGCAAAAGGTGCAGGACGTCATCACGGCGCTGAGCGGCAAGCCGACCACGCTCGTGCGCTTCCCCGGCGGCAGCTCGAATACCGTCAGCCGCTTCAATCCGGGCATCATGACGCGCCTGACGCAGGCGCTGACCGACACGGGCTATCAGTATTTCGACTGGAATGTCAGCAGCGGCGACGCAGGCGAGACGACCAGCACGGATAAGGTCTTTGAAAATGTCATCTCCGGCATTCAGAGCCACGACGTTTCGGTCGTTTTGCAGCATGACATCAAGGGCTTCAGCGTCGCGGCGGTCGAGCGCATCATTGTCTGGGGTCTGGCCAACGGCTATACCTTCCTGCCGCTTGATGCCACCAGTCCTACCGCCCACCACAGGGTCAATAATTAAAATAAAACCTATTTCTGCGGCACACTTCGCAAGGAAGTGTGCCGCAGGGTGTTTTTCACAAAAATGCCGGGCATTCTTGCAGCACTTTGACCAAAATCCGGAACGGACGTGTGCAAACAAGACTTTCCCTTGCATAAATGGAAAGAATCCTGTATAATGAAAGAACAATCCATTCGATCCGGAGGTAGGCCAGTGGCGAAACTTTATTTCAAATACGGCTCCATGGGCTCGTCAAAGACTGCGCAGGCGCTCATCACAAAGTACAATTATGAAGAAAACGGGATGCACGTCTGGCTCGTCAAGCCTGCGGCCGACAGCCGTGACGGCGCGGTCATGCTGCGCAGCCGCGTGGGCTTGGAGGCCGTGGCCGAGGTCGTCTCGCCCGAAGCCGACATCTGCGAGATCTTTCGCGCACGCGAGCGTACCGATGTCATCATCGTGGACGAATGCCAGTTCCTGACCGCAGCGCAGATCGACCAGCTCAGGGACATCGTGGACACGGAAAACATCCCCGTGCTCTGCTTCGGCCTGCGCACGGACTTCCAGAGCAAGCTCTTTGACGGCAGCCGCCGGCTGTTCGAGGTGGCCGACACCATCTCCGAGATCAAAGCCATCTGCGACTGCGGCGCCAAGGCCACGACCAATGCCCGCCTTGATGCGCAGGGCTACGTCGTCACCGAGGGCGCACAGCTCCTGCTCGGCGGCAACGACCGCTACATTGCCATGTGCCACAAGTGCTGGATCCGCAACATCCGCGAGCACAGAAAAGTGAAGTAAATTTTTATACAAAAGGAGAACCGTTATGAACTACCCGACTCCCCATATCAAGGCGACCCCCGAGGACTTCGGCCAGACCGTCCTGATGCCCGGCGATCCCCTGCGTTCAAAGTACATTGCGGAAAACTTCCTCGAAAATCCCAAGCTCGTCAACAACATCCGCGGCGTACAGGGCTACACCGGCTATTACAAGGGCGTGAAGGTGTCCGTCATGGCTTCGGGCATGGGCATTCCGTCCATCGGCATCTATTCCTACGAGCTTTACAATGCCTACGGCGTGCAGAACATCATGCGCATCGGCTCGGCCGGCTCCATCAACCCCGACATCCATGTACGTGACATCGTCATTGCGCAGGGCGCGTGCACGGACTCGAATTTTTGGCATCAGTACCATGTGGACGGCCACTTTGCACCCATTGCGTCGTTTGACATGCTGCGTGCGGCCGTGACCTCCTGCGAGGAGGCCGGTGCAACGTATCACGTCGGCAACATTCTGTCCACGGACAACTTCTACAACGACGACGAGGGCATGCCCGAGGTTTTGCAGACGGTCAACGCATGGCGCAAGTTCGGTGTGATGGCCTGTGAGATGGAGGCCGCCGGTCTTTATATGCAGGCGGCGCGCTGGGGCAAGCGTGCGCTGGCGATCTGCACGATCTCCGACCACATGCTCACCGGCGAGGCGCTGCCCGCCGAGGAACGCCAGACCTCCTTCCGCGAGATGATGCAGGTCGCGCTGGAGACGGCGGTCAAGCTGGAAAAATAAGATCCTATCAGGAAACGGCCTTTGCCGTTTCCTCAGACTGTCAAAAAAGTTCGTAATCGTCAAAATCGATTCACAATTCAACGGATTTTACTCTCTGGATTTCATTTACAAAAGTGGGGGATTCCAAACTTTATAGTCTGAAAACCAGCTTGCAAAGCAAGGATTTTGACTTACTGCGCAACTCACGCCCTACCGTACCTATGTACGCCGACGAGCGTGAGTTGCTTGTCTTCCGAACTTTTTCGCAGTCTGTCAGCGTGCCGAAAAGAGTTTTTCGACACGCTGAGGAAACGGCCTTTGCCGTTTCCTGATTTGTCCCTAAATCAAAGCAAAGGAGACTGTATATGAAACGTGTCTTTTTGATCGTTCTGGATTCCTGCGGCTGCGGCGAAGCGCCCGATGCCGCAAAGTTCGGAGATCACGGCGTCAACACGCTGAAAAGCTGCTCCACATCGGAAAAATTCCATGTTCCCAACCTGATCGCCCACGGCCTCGGCAACATCGACGGCGTGGACTATCTGCCCAAGGCGCAGCCGCAGTGCGGCGCGGTCGCCCGTCTGCACGAGGCCTCGGCGGGCAAGGATACCACCATCGGCCACTGGGAGATTGCCGGTCTGATTTCCGAAAATCCCCTGCCGACCTACCCGAACGGCTTCCCTGAGGAGGTTCTGAAGCCCTTCCGTGAGGCCACGGGACGCGGCGTGCTGGCCAATGCGCCGTGGTCGGGCACCGAGGTCATCCAGAAATACGGCGCGGAGCACATGAAAACCGGCGACCTGATCGTCTACACCTCTGCCGACTCCGTGTTCCAGATCGCGGCGCACGAGGATGTCGTTCCCTTGGAGCAGCTCTATGAATACTGCCGCATCGCCCGCAAGATCCTGCGCGGCAAGCACGGCGTCGGCCGCGTCATTGCGCGCCCCTTCGTCGGCGACCCCGAGCACGGCTTCACCCGAACGTCCAACCGTCACGATTTCTCCCTTGAGCCGCCTGCGCCCACGATGCTCGACGCCATCAAGGCCGCCGGGTTGGAAAGCTACGCCGTCGGCAAGATCTTCGATATTTTTGCAGGCGAGGGCATCACGGAGCACGTCTACACCAAGGGCAACACCGACGGTATGGAAAAGACCATACAGGCCGCAGAGCGGGATTTCACCGGCCTGTGCTTTACGAATCTGGTCGATTTTGACATGCTGTATGGCCACCGCCGCAACATCGACGGCTACGCCGCTGCGCTGACGGAGTTTGACGGCTGGCTGCCCAAGTTTTTGGACACGCTGGGCGAGGACGACCTCGTCATGATTACGGCCGACCACGGCTGCGACCCGGCCTACACCGCCACCACCGACCACACGCGCGAGTATGTGCCGCTGCTCATCGCGGGCAAGCGCGTCAAACCCGTCAACCTCGGCACGCGCAAGACCTTTGCGGATATTGCCGCGACCGTCACGGAGCTGCTGGGCGTGAGCTACGAGACGCCGGGCACGAGCTTCGCAAAGGAAATCGTATAAATATACTATATAATAATGTATAAATACTGAAGGAGGGACTTCCATGACTCCGCAGGAGCTTCTGGCCATTGCACAGCAGGCGCGGCAGCGTGCCTATGTTCCCTATTCCCATTTTGCCGTCGGCGCGGCGCTTCTGACCAAATCCGGCAAGGTCTATCCCGGCTGCAACATCGAAAACGCATCCTTCGGCGCGACCAACTGCGCCGAGCGCACGGCCTTTTTCTCGGCAGTTTTTGCCGGTGAACGAGAATTTGAGGCCATTGCCATCGTCGGCGGCCCCGAGGGCACGGACGATCACCGCTTCTGCCCGCCCTGCGGCATCTGCCGTCAGGTGATGCGCGAGTTCTGCGATTTGGATTTCAAAATCTATCTGGAGAACGGTGAGGGGCGGTTTTTTGAAGCGTCACTGGAAGAAATGCTGCCTTTCAGCTTTTCCCCGGCGGATATGAATCAATAATTTTCAGCAGAATGCACAAATTTTTGGCGCCCTCTTGATTTTTACAATCAAGTATGCAACAATAGGATAGCGGTATATCCGCGAAAACAATTTGGAGGTTAAGAAAATGAAAAAAATCTTAGCACTTCTGCTGGCTCTCGCCATGATCGCTTGCCTGTTCGCGGGCTGCGCTGGCGATACCAAGCCCAGCGAAGACAGCAAAGCCCCCTCTTCCAGCGCTGACGAGTCTAAGAGCGAAGAACCCAGCTCCGAAGAACCCGCTCCTTCGGAAGACGTTACCAATCCTGACGACATCCCCGACACCATGGACTCCGCAGACGGCAAGTATGAAGTTGCTTTCATCACCGACGTCGGCCAGCTGAAGGATAAGTCCTTCAACCAGGGCACTTTCGACGGCGTGAAGCTGTTTGCTGCTGCTCAGGGCAAGTCTTACAAGTACTATCAGCCCGCTAACGGCTCTGACGCTACCGATGACGACCGCTTCGACGCCATGAAGGGCGCGGTTGAAGGCGGCGCAAAGGTCGTTGTTGCTGCCGGCTTCATGCAGGGTAATGCACTGACCAAGGCTGCAACTGCTTACCCCGATGTTAAGTTCGTCTTCATCGATGGTTGGCCCCTGGTCAACGAGAACAATGAGGTTCTGACCAACGTTGCCGGCGTTTCCTTCCAGGAAGAGCAGTGCGGCTACCTTGCCGGCTATGCAGCCGTTAAGGAAGGCTACACCAAGCTCGGCTTCACCGGCGGCGGCGGCGGCACGAATGAGGCTTGCTGCCGTTATGGCTACGGCTATGTGCAGGGCGCAAACGCCGCTGCTGCCGAAAAGGGCATCAAGGTCGAAATGAAGTACACCTGGCTCTACGGTGCAAACTTCTCCCCGTCTGCGGAACTGCAGACCCTGTGCGCCGGCTGGTACGAGGCCGGTACTGAGGTCATCTTCTCCTGCGGCGGCTCCATCTTCGACTCCGTTACGAATGCTGCCAACGCTTATGACGGCGCTGTCATCGGTGTTGACGTTGACCAGTCCTTCTCTTCCACCACGGTTATCACCTCTGCACTGAAGGGCATTGGTGAAGCTGCTCAGCTCGCTCTTGAGGCTGCTTACGGCATCAACGGTGACTGGAACACTTGGGGCGGCAAGCAGACCGTTCTGGGCGCTGCGCAGGGTTCTGTCGGCCTGCCCACCGCTACCTGGTCCCTCAAGAACTGGTCTGTTGAGGAGTACGAAGCTCTGCTGGCTGACATCGTCTCCGGCAAGGTTGCAATCGACAACGACTTCAAGAACCTCGGCACCAACACTCCGGAGGTCAATCTGACCATCGTCGAGTAATTCAACGCTACTTAATAACGCTACTTAATTAAGAAAGCTGTGGCACACTTCGTAAGGAAGTGTGCCACGGTTTTAGCGTGTCAAAGAACCTATCCGGCCGAAGGTTTCGGAGGGAAGAATAGTGTAATATTACGATTCTTGATTGCATCAAGAAGCCCGTGCGCATAGCGCACTGTGGAGCACGCCGATGGCGTGCTCCACGTCTTGTGCAGAATTTGACGCGCCTGCGGCGCTATGAAAAGCCGTTGGCTTTTCATGAAATTCTAGTATGAAAGGGAACCGTCACACCGAGCCGCAGCGAGGCGTTTCGGAGCGCAACCGCCGCGAAAGCGGCGGCACTTAGCGCGTAGATGGGTTCCCTTTTCAGATTTTGCAATTTTGCAGCTCAGCTTGTCAAAAAAGTCCCTTTGGACTTTTTTGACAAGCTGAGCTGTGGCACACTTCGTAAGGAGTGTGCCACAGTTTTAGAGTGTCAAAAAACCTATCCGGCCGAACCTTTCGGCTGGGTAGGTTTTTCGACACGCTGCCTTTCCATCTTTAGAAAGCGCATCTTTTCTGCCCGCCTCCTTTTTTGTATACCGCTGGGAAGGGAGTATGTATCCTGGGGGGGAACTTTTGACCATTTTTTGTGAAAAGTGCTGGTTTTCCTCCGTTGTAAAATAATTCTCTTGCATTTTCTGACGGAAGCCTTATAATAAGATTGTATATTCGTCGGCTTGTTTCCGCAGGTCGGCAGGAAGGTAGGTGCGTCATGGACAACACACAAGATTATGTCATTGAAATGCTCCATATCACCAAGGAATTTCCCGGGATCAAGGCAAACGATGACATTACGCTCCAGCTCCGCCACGGCGAGATTCATGCGCTGCTCGGCGAAAACGGTGCCGGTAAGTCCACACTGATGTCCGTTCTGTTCGGCCTGTATCAGCCGGAGCAGGGTGTGATCAAAAAGAACGGCGAGGTCGTTCAAATCCGCAACCCAAACGATGCAACCGCGCTGCATATCGGCATGGTTCACCAGCATTTTAAGTTGATCGAGGTCTTTACCGTCCTTGATAATATCATTCTGGGTGCAGAAACGACGAAAATGGGCTTCCTTCAGAAGAAGGCCGCCCGCAAAAAGGTGGAAGATCTGATCGAGCGCTACGGTCTGCACGTCGATCTCGATGCAAAGGTCGAGGATATTACCGTCGGTATGCAGCAGCGCGTCGAGATCCTCAAGATGCTCTACCGTGACAACGAGATCCTGATTTTTGACGAGCCGACGGCCGTCCTGACACCGCAGGAGATCGATGAGCTGATGGAGATCATGCGCGGCTTTGCCAAGAGCGGAAAGTCCATCCTGTTCATCACGCACAAGCTCAACGAGATCATGGCAGTCGCCGATCGCGTCTCCGTCCTGCGCAAGGGCAAGTACATCGGCACCGTGAACGTCTGCGATACGAATAAGCAGGAGCTTTCGACCATGATGGTCGGCCGCCCCGTGCAGCTCGTGGTGGAAAAGAAGCCTGCCGAGCCGACCGACGTCGTCCTCGATGTCGAGGGTCTGTGCGTGCCCTCAAAGCTGCATCACAAGGACGCCGTCCACAACGTTTCTTTCCAGGCGCGCGCGGGTGAGATCCTGTGCATCGCCGGTATCGACGGCAACGGCCAGACCGAGTTGGTCTATGGCCTGACCGGATTGGAAAAATCCTCGGCGGGCAAGGTCACGCTCTGCGGAAAGGACATTTCCAACGCGTCCATCCACAAACGCCTTGCGCATCTCAGCCACATTCCCGAGGATCGCCACAAGCACGGCCTGATTCTCGACTTTACGCTCGAGCAGAACCTTGTCCTCCAGCGCTTCCGCGAGAAAACCTTTGAGACGGCGGGCTTTATCAACAACGCCGCCGTCCGCGATTACGCAAATCGCCTCATCGATCAGTATGACGTCCGCTCCGGTCAGGGCCCCGTCACCGTTGCGCGCTCCATGTCCGGCGGCAACCAGCAGAAGGCCATCATCGCCCGCGAGCTGGACCGCGGGGAGCCGCTGGTCGTCGCCGTGCAGCCCACGCGTGGTCTGGACGTCGGCGCCATCGAGTACATCCACAGTCAGCTCGTCACCCAGCGCGACGCGGGCAAGGCTGTGCTGCTGGTCTCTCTCGAGCTGGACGAGGTCATGGGTCTGTCCGACCGTATCCTCGTCATGTACGAGGGCGAGATCGTCGGTGAGCTTGACCCGAAACAGACGACCGTGCAGGAGCTTGGCCTGTATATGGCCGGCGCAAAGCGCATGGATCTCAGCAAAGGAGGAAATCCGGCATGACGCAACGTACTCCGCTTCTGAAAAAGGATGGCACGAAAAAGCTGCTGGCCTCTCTGATCTCCATCTTTGTGGGCCTGCTGTTCGGCAGCCTGCTGGTGGCGGTTGTCGGCTTCTCCAGCTCGACCATTTCCAACCGCGGTGTTTGGGAGGGCATCCGCCTGATCTTCGCCGGCCTGTTCAGCACCGGCCGAACCGCCGAGGGCACATTGTCGTGGGGCTTTAACACAACCAGCTTCGGCAATATGCTCTTCCGCGCAACGCCGCTTATTATGACCGGCCTGTCCGTGGCAGTCTCGCAGAAAACCGGCCTGTTCAACATCGGTGCGCCCGGCCAGTACCTCATGGGCACGGCCGCCAGCCTGCTGATCGCCCTGAGCATCCCCACGACCTCCTGCCCGGTCGCAGTGGTGTGGCTTCTTGCCTTCCTCGGCGCAGTGGTCGCCGGTGCGCTCTGGGGCGCGATTCCCGGCCTGCTGAAAGCCTGCCTGAACATCAACGAGGTTCTGGCCTGCATCATGACCAACTGGATCGCGGCGAATCTCGTGACGTGGGTGTTCGACGTAAGCTCCTTCTCCATGATGACCGGCGAGGTCACCGGCAGCGACGGTGCGGTCAAGGTGCTGACCGGCAGCTTCAAAAACTTTGTGGAGAGCACCAAGTCCGGCTACATCTACAAGACCACCGTCAACGGCATCGCCACGCCGAAGCTCGGTCTGGACAAACTCTTCCCCAATTCTCAGGTCAACGCGGGCATCCTGATTGCCATTGTTCTGGCGATTGTCGTTTTCATTGTTATCAACAAGACGACCTTCGGCTATCAGCTCAAGGCCTGCGGCGCCAACCGCCACGCCGCGCGCTATGCGGGCATTCACGACCGTCTGAATATCGTCTATTCCATGGCGATTGCCGGCGGTCTCGCCGCTGCGGGCGCTGCACTCTATTATCTCTCCGGCAACACAGAGTTCTTCTGGTCCACCTATCAGTCCCTGCCGGCCATCGGCTTCAATGGTATTCCGGTGGCGCTGCTGGCGGTCAACAACCCGATCGCGGTGATCTTCAGCGGCATTTTCATGGCAATGCTGGACATCGTTGGTACGCAGCTCACGCAGCTCACGGCCTATAATGAGTACATCACGGACGTTATCATTGCCGCCATTGTCTATCTGAGCGCCTTTGCTCTGGTCATCCGCATGCTGCTCGGCGGCAGAAAGCGCAAGGAAAAGCCCGCGAAGAAGCCCGCCGAAAGCACTGAGAAAGGTGGTGCGGAAGCATGACATTCCTGATTCAACAAACTCTGCTCTATTCCATTCCGCTGATGATCGTCGCACTGGCCGGCGTGTTCGCTGAGCGCAGCGGCATCATCAACCTGGCTCTGGAAGGTATCATGATCATCGGCGCGTTTGTCGGCGTCATGGCGGTGCGCATTTTGCAGACCGCTCCGGTCTTTGTCGAGGCTGCTGCCAATCAGCAATGGATGACGCTTCAGGGTCTGGAGCTGCTCGTGATGCTCATTGCGGCGGCCGCAGGCGCGATCTTCTCACTGCTGCTGTCCTACGCCTCTATCAACCTGCGTGCCGACCAGACCATCGGCGGCACGGCGCTGAATCTGCTTGCGCCGGCCATCGTTCTGTTCCTCATTCGCATCATCGCCAATCAGAACACCCTGAATATGCGCGACGGTACCTCCGCCGGTCAGTGGTTCATGCTCAAGAAGAGCACTTTCGGCTGGGAAAAGAACGCCGATATCGGCTTTTTGGGCGAGACCTTCCTGAACCGTGTGTATCTGGCGACGTATGTCTGCATCATTCTCTTTGTCATCATGTCCATCATCCTGTATAAGACGCGCTTTGGATTGCGCCTGCGCTCCTGCGGCGAAAACCCGCAGGCAGCCGACTCGCTGGGCATCAACGTCTATAAGATGCGCTATGCGGGCGTGACGATCTCCGGCGCGCTGGCCGGCATGGGCGGCTTTGTCTATGCACTGACCACGCAGGGCTGCACCGCCAATGGCGACGTTGCAGGCTTCGGCTTCCTCGCGCTGGCCGTAATGATCTTCGGCAACTGGAAGCCGTTGAACATCGCCGGTGCATCCGTGCTGTTCGGCCTGTTCAAGTGCATCTCCGCCTCGTACCAGACTCTCGACATCAATGCCGACGGCCGCTACTGGCTCACGGAGATCGGCGTCAGCTCGTATATTTACCGCCTGCTGCCCTACGTCATCACCCTGATCGTGCTGGCCTTGACCTCCAAGAGCTCCCGCGCGCCCAAGGCTGAGGGCATCCCCTACGACAAGGGCCAGCGCT
Organism: uncultured Oscillospiraceae bacterium; assembly: GCA_934667815.1. GTDB lineage: Bacteria > Bacillota > Clostridia > Oscillospirales > Oscillospiraceae > JAZOXB01. The sequence continues at coordinate 78,053 of CAKUMO010000005.1, read as the reverse complement.
AAACACCGTTTGCAATCCAACGCCCTGCCTTGTTTTGGACAAGGCAGGGTCGTTCCGGTATAGACACAGAGGAGAAATAATATGTCAAATATCATCGTGATCGGCATTGCAGGCGGCAGCGGCAGCGGAAAAACGACCCTGATGAAGAATCTGATCGCCCGGTTTCAGGACGACGTGACCGTCCTGAGCCATGACAACTACTACCGTCCCTATGACGAGCTGACCATTGACGAGCGGCGCAAGGTCAATTACGATCACCCCGATGCCTTCGATACTGGGATGATGAATGAGCACCTCAGGCAGCTCAAGGCCGGCAAGCCCATCCACTGCCCGATCTACGACTATGCGACCTATTCGCGCAGCACCGAGACGACCCTCCTCGTGCCGAGAAAGGTCATTCTGGTCGAGGGCATCCTGATTTTCGAGAACAAGGCGCTGTGCGAGCAGATGGACATCAAGATTTTCGTGGATACCGATGCCGATGTGCGTCTCATCCGCCGCATTAAGCGCGATGTGGCTAAGCGCGGACGCAGTCTGGAGTCGGTCCTGTCGCAGTATCTTGCGACGGTCAAGCCCATGCACGAGCAATTCGTCGAGCCGAGCAAGAAAAATGCCGACCTCGTCGTGCTCGAGGGCGGCAAGAATCTCGTTGCGCTGGAAATGATTATCGACCGCATCCAGCGGCATATCGACCACTGCGAGGACGAAGTGTAATACACATCTTCACAAACCGGTGCAGGAAGGCAATGTCCAAAAATGAAAACAGAGATTTCCCGCGCAGACAACGTCTGCGCGGGAAATCTGCTTTATGGGCCATGCGCACCCAAAGGCGCGCAACGTGACGTTCTTATGAAGATGCAGCGAAAGCGGGAAGCTGAAAACAGCTTATTTTGGGCGGGAATTATAGCGTTCGATGGCGATGCGCAGAAGGTCGAGTGCACGCTCCAGCTCCTCGGCACAGCGGACGTAGGCAATGCGGATCTCGCTGAGGCCCGCGCCCTCGGTGGCATAGAAGCCGCTGCCCGGCGCGAACATGACCGTCTCACTGCGATCGGAAAATTCCTTCAGAAGATACATCTGGAATTCCTCTGCGTTATCCACGGGCAGCTTCGCCATGGTGTAAAACGCGCCCTTCGGCTCCGTCGTCACAACGCCGGGGATTTCCAGCAGCTTGCGGTAGCACACGTCGCGGCGGTGCTGGTATTCCTCACGCGTGGCTTCAAAATACGACGGATCCACGCCGTAGAGCGCGGCCGCGCCCACCTGATCGAGCGTCGCCACGCTCAGACGTGCCTGCGCGTACTTCATGGCGTTCTCCATGAGCGCACGGTTGCGCGAGAGAAGTGCGCCGATGCGTGCGCCGCAGGCGCTGAAGCGCTTGGATACGGAGTCGATCAGAATGAGATTCTCGTCGATGTCGCGGAAGGAGGCGACGGAGGTCAGCTTCTCGCCGTCGTAGACAAATTCGCGGTAGACCTCGTCGCAGATGAGATACAGCTCATGCTCCTTTGCAATGTCGGCCACAAGGCGCAGCTCCTGCTGCGTCAGGACGGTGCCGGTGGGGTTGCCGGGGTTCGTGATGAGGATGGCGCGGGTGTGCTCGTTGATCTGCGGCTCGATTTGTTCGCGCGTGGCATAGCGGTAGCCGTCCTCGGGCATGGTGCGGATGGGGCGAATCTTGCCGCCGGCCATGCGGATGAAGGTGTGATAGTTCGGGTAGAACGGCTCCGGCACGAGAATTTCACTGCCTTCGTCAAGGATGCACAGCATCGCAATCAGCAGCGCTTCGCTGCCGCCGGTGGTGATGAGAATGTCGTCAATGGAAAAGTCCACGCCGATGCGTGCATAGTATGCCTGCACAGCCTCCAGAAGCGCCGGAATGCCGGGCGAGGGCGCATAGGCCAGCACATTTTCGCGGTAGTTTGCCAGCGCCTCAAAATACGCCTCGGGCGTTTGAATGTCGGGCTGGCCGATGTTCAGATGGTGAATTTTGATGCCGCGCTCCTGTGCCTGAACCGCATAGGGATAGAACTTGCGGATGGGCGACAGCTCGCAGGCGGTGATCTTCTGGGAGAGCTTCATGGCTATTACCTCTGAGAATTAAGCGTTGGAAAGCAGCTTTTCGACGGCATCGGTCTTTTCCCACGGAAGGTCGAGATCGCTGCGGCCGAAGTGGCCGTAGGCCGCGACCTGCTGATAGATCGGGCGGCGCAGGTCGAGCGTCTTGATGATGGAAGCCGGGCGCAGATCAAAGCAGCGGCGGACAAGCTCGCTCAGGCTTGCGTCGGAGAGCTTTCCGGTACCGTAGCTCTCAACGAGCACGGACACGGGATGCGCCACGCCGATGGCGTAGGCCAGCTCAATCTGGCATTTCTTCGCCAGACCGGCAGCGACGAGGTTCTTCGCAACATAGCGCGCCATATAGGCCGCGCTGCGGTCGACCTTCGTCGGGTCCTTGCCGGAGAACGCGCCGCCGCCGTGGGCGGCGTAGCCGCCGTAGGTGTCTACGATGATCTTGCGGCCGGTCAGGCCGGAGTCGCCCATCGGGCCGCCGATGACGAATCGTCCGGTCGGGTTGACATAAAACTTGGTGTCCGCGTCGATCAAATGCCCGGGCAGGGTGGGCTTGATGATCTGGTCGATGACGGCCTCGCGCAGGTCATGGATCTCAATGTCCTCGTCGTGCTGCGTGGAGACGACGACGGTGTCGATGCGTTCGACGGAGCCGTCCTCGGCGTACTGCACGGAGACCTGACTCTTGCCGTCCGGACGAAGCCACGGCAGCGCACCGGACTTGCGCTCAGAGGCCAGACGCTGTGAGAGCTTGTGGGCGAAGGTGATGGGCGCGGGCATCAGCTCGGGCGTTTCGTCGCAGGCGAAGCCGAACATCATGCCCTGATCGCCTGCGCCGAGGGTGTCAGCCTCGTCATAGGAGCTGTTGACGCCCATGGCAATGTCGCCGGACTGCTCGTCGATGGCGGTGAGCACGGCGCAGGAATGGCCGTCAAAGCCGGCCTTCGGCTTGTCATAGCCGATGCGGCAGATGGTCTCGCGGGCGACCTTGGGAATGTCCACATAGCAATTCGTGGAAATTTCGCCCATGACGACGACCATGCCGGTGGTTGCGGCGCACTCACAGGCGACGCGTGCGTTGGGGTCCTTGACCAAAATGGCATCCAGAACGCCGTCGGAGATCTGGTCGCAGACCTTATCGGGATGTCCTTCGGTTACGGACTCGGAGGTGAAGATTCTTTTTTGCATATTTTTTCATCCTTTCTCCATAACCTTACAAAAAAATACCCTGCTTCTTCGACAGGGTACGCGGTTGTGTCCTCATCTGTCGATCAAATCGCTGGAATTGGCACCTTGCTTACGCAGGTTGTCGGGCTTCATCGGGCCAGTCCCTCCGCCACTCTCGATAAGGTTATGAAATTTGTTACTATCATAGCACAAATTTCGCAGTTGTCAAGAAAACATTTGCATGCGGGAGACGGAAATCGCAGATTTTTTGTGCAAACATGTCGAAATGACCATTGCGTACGCGCGCGGCGATACCTTATAATATTCTAAAAAAGACGAAAATAGTGCGAAAGAGGGAGAAAACATGGCAACTTACCATATTCTGTTCAATCCTTATGCAGGCAATGGCAACGGCGAGCAGGAGGCGCACCGCCTGGATGCGCTTCTCTCCGACGAGACCCTCGTCTATCACAATATGACCGAGATCGCAAGCTACGAGGACTTTTTCCGCTCCATCGAGTCCGACACGAACGTCGTTCTCTGCGGCGGCGACGGCACGCTCAACCGTTTCCTCAACGACACTGCGGGCGTCGGTATCCCAAATGAATTATTATACTTCGGCATCGGCAGTGGAAACGACTTTTTACATGATCTCGGAAAAGAAAAGGGCGCCGAGCCGTTTTCCATTAAAAAATATCTTGAGAATCTGCCCACGGTGACGGTCAAGGGCCGCACCTGCCGCTTCCTCAACGGCATCGGCTACGGCATCGACGGCTACTGCTGCGAGGTGGGCGACAAGCTGCGTGCGACAAGCACAAAGCCCGTCAACTACACGGCCATTGCCATCAAGGGCCTGCTGTTCCACTACCATCCGGCCAACGCCGAGGTTATCGTGGACAGTGTTTCGCATACATACCGCAAGGTCTGGCTTGCCCCGACGATGAACGGCCGCTACTACGGCGGCGGCATGGAGGTCGCGCCCGCGCAGGATCGGCTCAATGCTGCGCGTGAGCAGTCGGTGGTCGTGATGTACGGCTCCGGCAAGCTCAAGACGCTCATCGTGTTCCCGTCCATCTTCAAGGGCGAACACGTCAAGCACAAGGAGATGGTTGAGGTACTGACCGGTCACGAGATCACCGTCAAGTTTGACCGTCCCTGCGCCTTGCAGATCGACGGCGAGACCGTCCTCGGCGTCACGGAGTACAGCGTTTCGAGCAAAGTCCCGGCTGCGGTGTAAGAAATCGCTGCCTTTGCGGCTGCATCGCGGGCGAACGCCCGGAATATCACAACAAACGCAGAGCAGGAAACGGCTCTGCGTTTGTTGTTACAGGGAGAGAAAACCGCCTTTACACCGGGCGAAATTTGTTGTAAAATAAGAGAAAGACAAAAACACAAAGGAGCGACGGTCATGAACTGTATCCGCTGCGGACGCCGCATTCCGGAAGGGCAGATGTTCTGCGAAGCCTGTGCGGGCGTTGTCGATGAACCCTTGCAGGAATCGGCCTATATGAATAAGCATATCGTCCTGCCTGCGCAGCGTGCGGAGCAGCCCGGCGCTGCGCCCGCACCGCAGAAGCCTGCGCAGAAAAAGGCCAGCGCGGTTTTCCGCCGCCGCCTGCGCGGCCTGACCGCCGCCGTGACGCTGCTGGCGATCTTTTGTGTTCTGCTGCTCGGCGTGTGCGGTTACGGCGTGTATTTTTATTTCGGAAAATTTCAGGTCGAGCGCAACCGCCTGCGCGCGCAGGAGGAGGAGCTGGATCGCCGCGCCGTGGAGGTTGGGCAGATGCAGGTCGAGCTGGTGGACACGCGCGACGCGCTTTCCACCGCACGGCAGGATCTTGCCGAGCGTGAGCGCACCATTTCCAAGCTCGAGCAGGAGCTGAATCTCTACCGCATTGAGTCCGACGAATCCGAGCAAAGCGCCAAGGCAATGCAGGATGAAAATCTGCGGCTTCTGGAGGAAAACACCGATCTTTCCCGTGAGCTGGACACATGGGTCACGAAGGCCGAGGATCTGACCTCGCAGCTTTCTGCCGTCACGAAGGAACGCGATCGCCTGATCCGTAAGTCGGATTTTGTCGATGCACACATTGCCTTTATCGAAAACGACGGCACGGGGTATTATCATGTATATAGCTGTTCGCATTTCAAGGCCGAGAGCTACTGGGCCTTCAGCGTGAATCTGGCCATTTCGCGCGGCTACACCGCCTGCCCGTACTGTCATTAAGGCTTGCATTTTTCGCGCTTGTACGGTATAATGTCCAGACGATTGGGAGGTGTGTGAATGAAACAGAAGAATTGGCTGCTGCGGCTGTCGGTGTGTCTGGCTACGGGCGGACTGGGGATGGTTGCGGTGATGTGCCTGTTCGTCGGCTTCGGCTTCAGCACCGTCATCGGGAAAGAAGCGGTCTATCTCTATCTTCTGCTGCAAGGCGCGAATGTCGCGCTGATTACTGCGCGGGAGCGAATGCTGCTGCGCTCGGCACAGGCGCCCGTCCCGTCAAAGAAGATGCGGTTCCTGCGTTTGGGAACAAAATGGTTCTGGCGGCTGGGAGTGCTGACGCTACTGGCATCGCTGGTCATGGTGCTGTGCGGCATGCTTTTGAGCAATCCGTGGGTCGTTTTGACCTGCTGGATCGGCTTCGGTATGACGGTCGTCGGCTGGCTCGGCCGCTTGATGACCTACCATCGTATGGAGCAGTCCTGTCTTGCCCTTCGGCAGGAAAAAGAAAGAAAGCAACAAGGCTAAATCTTGCCCGGGCGGCTTTGCCGCACGGGCTTTTTTACTCAACTGCGGCTCTGGCGCGGTCAACGCCCCGGTCATTGGCAGGCCGTGCTGCCGGTGATATACTGGACGCAGAACGAAACGGAAAGGATGGATTCTAAAAATGACCATCGACCTCGGAAAGAAGATCAAATCCCTGCGCCACAGTGCCGGACTGACGCAGGAGCAGCTTGCGCAAAAGCTCTCTGTCACGCCGCAGGCCGTCTCCAAATGGGAGTCCGGCACAAGCATGCCGGATATCCAGCTCCTGCCGGAGCTGTCGGTCGCACTGGGTACCTCCATCGATGCGCTGTTTTCCCTGACCGACGACAGGCGCATGGAACGCATCGACAACATGCTGTGGGACAAACGCTTCCTCACGCAGCAGGAGTTTGAAAACGAAGAACGCTTTCTCAAGGAAAAATGCCTTGAGCCGGAGCGGCAGAGCCGCGCAACGCTGCTGCTGGCGGCGCTCTACAACAAGCGTGCCCGCGAATTTCACGAGCACGCCGCGCCGCTTGCGCGCAAGGCGCTGACGCTGCTGCCCGAGGACAGCGACGCGCACCATGCGGTGTTTGATGCGGAAAACGGCGCTTATTTTGACTGGAATTTTGCCAATCATGCGCGGCTGATCGAGTTTTATAAGGAGTTCGTCGCGGCGCATCCGGACGATCCCTTCGGCTATCAATGGCTGCTCGACCTGCTGCTCGCCGACGGACGCTGCGCCGAAGCGCGGGAGGTTCTGACGAAAATGGATCGCGTGCGTCATTCCTATCATACCGCGATGTACCTCGGCATGATCCTGCGCGCCGAGGGAAAGCCTGACGAGGCGCTGACGCAGTGGCAGAGGATGATCGAGGAATTTCCGGACAACGGCTTTGCGCACTTCGCGCGTGCGAGTCAGCTTGCGTTCCTGTGCCGCTACGACGAGGCGCGGGAGGGCTTTATGAATGCGCTCGAGCGGATGCAGCCGCGCTACGTGGATGCCGCCGAGGCGTTGGCACAGCTTGCCGAGCTGCGCGGAAATTACGGCGAGGCGATCGGCTGGTACGAGAAGGTCATCGAGATCGCCCGTTCGGACTGGAATGAGGACGAGGGCGAAATGATCGACGAGCCGCGCCGTAACATCGCCCGCCTGCGCGAAAAGCTCGCGTAGACAGACTGCTGCACCTGCAAAAGTCATTCGTGAATAGGCAGCAGCCGTCATTAAAAATAAGAAGTCTGCCCGCAGGGTCACGAGGTGCCGTGACCCTGCGGGCAGGCCTGTATTGGCAGACACCGGCAGCGGGTGCGTAGTGCTGGGTTATACAGAAGCAATCGCCGTGCGGGCGAGACTTGCAAAAATCACGCCTTCCCGCTGCGGAGGGCGGCGAGCTTGGCCGCAAGCGCGGGAGCGGCCTGCGCCGGGTCGTCGATCTCCGCGACCGCCTGCTCCATGGGGCAGGGACCGGTGTTGTCGCGGTTGCGGATCTCCGGCACCAGTGTGCCGTACTGCACGCGCAGGCCGTGCTTTTTGAGAAGCTGGGCGGCCTTTTCCGACAAAATCTCGCCGTAGACCGCGCTTGCGCCCGCATGGATGAGCAGCAGCGCTGCCGCACGCCCGATCACATGATCGGCCACGCACGCACCGTGCAGATCTTCGCCCGCCGTGATGCGCTCCAAAAGCGGCGCGATGCCCTTTTTCGTGCTCGTGAGCACGCGGTCGCGGTCGCAGATCACGCAGGTATATTCGCCTTTTTGCAGAAGCCCGACGGCTCGTTCCAATTCTCTCATTTGATTCGTATCCTTTCCAGAAGAAGCTGGGCGCACAGGCCGGTGAACGCGCCTGCCGCCATTCCGAACAAGATCAGTGCCGGAAGATAGGCCAGAAGTCCGGGCGTTTCGGCAATCAGCGCGGCCGCGCCGAGCTGGCCGAGGTTGTGGGCGATGCCGCCCGCCGTGCCGCAGACCCAGACCTGTTTGTTTGTCACGATCCGGCGCAGGAGCGCCATGACCGCAAAGCTCAGAAGCCCGCCCGCCAGCGAATAGGCAACCGCCATCAGGTTCCCGGCGAACACATTGCCCAGCACGATGCGCACAAGCAGAATCGCCAGCGCCTCCCTCCACCCGAGGGCAAAGAGCGCATAGAGCGTGATGAGGTTGCTCAGGCCGAGCTTCATGCCCGGTGCGGTGAAGGGCAGGGGAATTTGTGCCTCAAGCACAAAAATCGTCAGCGCAGCGGCTGCAAGGATTGCGCACAGAGCCAGCCTGCGGCCGGATCTCACGCCTGCTCCTCCGGGAACAGTCTGCGGTTCAGACCGCGTGCCGTGAGACCAAAATAGAGCGCCACGCCCAGCGTCAGCAGCACCGCAAGCTCGCCGATGGCGACATAGAGCATGTTCAGCGGCAGCGACGTGCCCTGAAAATACACCGACAGCTCCGAGCCGACAAAGACCGCATTAAAGGCCGCCGGCATCAGCAGCGCGGGCAGCGGCACGCGGAACACACGGATTCTGCGCAGGCGGTACATCATGAGCGTGGCCAGTGCAGTTGCGGCCGTGCCGATCAGCCAGTCCATGGGCATGGCGCCCGCATAGGAAATGTTGAACAGCAGACAGCCCAGCGACAGCCCCCAAATTGCGTCCGGCGTGAACAGCGCGAGGACGCACAGCGCCTCGGATGCACGGAACTGGATCGCGGCGGAGGCGGAATCGGGCAGCAGGAAGTTTTGCAGATAGGTCAAGACGGTGTACATGGCGGCGATGATTGCACCGCGTGCGAGATTTTTTGCTTTCATAGTTTTCTCCGTTTCCGGACGTGGACATACATAAAACGCATGCCCGGCCCATAGTTTTATTTTACGACAGGATGGTTTCGAACTGTCTGCCTGCGGCGATACCTATTTTATACCAAAAGCCGACATCCGTCAAGTCCGTGCTGCAGCGGTGGCATGGCACAAAAATCCCGATGCGCTGGCGGAGTTTTTGTGCAGGATGAAGAATCTTGCCGAAATTACGGAAGAAAGGGTTGACTTTATGCGCATTCCCCCTTAGAGTATAAATGAGGACGTTTGCGTCCTAAAAACAGAATTGGAGATTACGGCATGGATGTTCTTCTGCTTCTCGGCGGGCTTGCCTTTTTCCTCTTTGGAATGAACGTCATGTCCGACGGCCTGCGCAAGGTCGCCGGCGGCTCTCTGGAGCATTCGCTGAAAAAGATCACCGGCAACCGCTGGATGGCGATGCTGCTGGGCTTTGTCATCACCATCGCGATCCAGTCCTCGTCTGCCATGACGGTCATGCTGGTCGGCTTGGTCAACTCCGGCATCATGCAGTTCGGCCAGACCATCGGTGTCATCATGGGCTCGAACATCGGCACCACCGTCACCACGTGGATTACCTCCCTGTCCGGCATTTCCGGCGAGGGCGTGATCTCCATGCTCAAGCCGGAGAATTTCGCGCCCGTCGTCGCCTTCATCGGCATTGCCATGCTGATCCTGAGCAAGAAGCCGCGCCGTCAGGATCTGGGCAAAATCCTGCTTGGCTTTGCGATTTTGATGTACGGCATGGTCATGATGGGCAATTCTGTTCAGACCCTTCAGGAATCACCCAGCTTCACCAAGCTGCTCACGGCCTTTGACAATCCGCTCGTGGCAGTGCTGGTCTCCACCGTTTTCACCGGCATCATTCAAAGCTCCGCCGGTACGATCAGTATCGTCCAGAACCTTGCGCTCTCCGGAAAGATCACCTATAACATGGCGATCCCGCTGGTGCTCGGCGCAAACATCGGCACCTGCGTTACCGCGCTCATTTCCAGCATGGGCGTCAATAAGAACGCGAAAAAGGTCGCCATCGCCCATATTATTATTAAGATCATCGGCACCGTCGTGTGCATGAGCCTGTTCTACGGTGCGAGTCTGATCTTTAACTTTGATTTTATCGACAGCGAGGTCACGATCTTCGGTGTCGCCATGATCCACACGGTCTTTAACGTGGTCAATACCGTGATCCTGTTCCCGTTCTGGAAGCACCTGGAGCGTCTGACCAACCTCCTCGTGCGTCCGTCGAAGGCGACCGAGACAACCGAATTTTTGGACGAGCGTCTGCTCTCCACCGTCTCCGTTGCCGTGGCCGAGGCCGATTCCCGCACGAACAAAATGGCGCGCATCGCCCGCGAGACCATCGTTTCGGCCATCAGTCTGCTGCACAATTATGACGAAAAAGCCGCGCAGGCGATCCTGAAGCACGAGGACGATCTTGATATGTACGAGGACAAGCTCGGCACGTTCCTTGTTAAGCTCGCGCGGCGGTCGCTGTCTGAGAAGGACTCGCAGGAGGTCTCCAAGATGCTGCACACCATCGGCGACCTTGAGCGTCTTGGCGACCACGCGGTGAATTTGCTGCGCAGTGCCGAGGAGATCCATGACAAAAAAATCACCTTCTCGCCGCAGGCGCAGAAGGAGCTGTGCAACCTTACCGACGCACTGATTGACATTCTGAACCTGACCATCGATTCCTTCTGCGAGGAGAATCTGGAGCAGGCACGCCGCGTCGAGCCGCTGGAGCAGGTCATTGACCTGCTGATCGCAGAGGCCAAGAGCGCACACATCGAGCGTCTGCAATCGGGCGTGTGCACAATCGAGATGGGCTTTGTCCTGTCCGACCTGCTGACGAATTACGAGCGCGTCTCCGACCACTGCTCGAATATCGCCGTCGCGCTGATCGAGACGCACGCGGGCAGCTTCGGCACGCACGAGTACCTGAATGCGGTCAAGGAGACCGGCAGCCACGAGTTTGCCGAGGTCTACCGCGATTACAAGGAAAAGTACCGCCTGCCCGAGTCGGAATCCTGAATTTGCTTTAATTATTATTATATAAATAAGCAACGGGGCGCATCTTTCAGATGCGCCCCGTTGCAGTCGGCTTGTGAAAAAAACGAACACGCCTGCGGCACGCGCTTGACAGCGCCGGGTTTTCGTGCTATAACAATACCAACCTACTCTGAAAGTATATTATACAAAGGAGCGATCCCTATGATTCCCACCATGGAACAGGCGGAGGCCCTGCTGCGGCAGTACAATTCCGAGCCTTTTCATCTGAAGCACGCCGAGATTGTCTCGGGCGTGATGCGTTACTTTGCAAATGAGCTGGGCTGCGGCGACGAGGCTGAGTATTGGGCGGTCGTCGGCCTGCTGCACGATCTGGACTTCGAGCGCTGGCCGGAGCAGCACTGCATCAAAGGTCAGGAGCTGATGCGCGAGGCCGGACTGGACGAGTCCATCATCCGTGCGACGGCGAGCCACGGCTACGGCGTCACCGTGGACATCCGCCCCGAGCGCGAGATGGAAAAGGTGCTCTATGCAACGGATGAGCTGACCGGCCTGATCGGCGCGGTCGCGCTGATGCGGCCGTCAAAGAGCGTGCAAGATCTGGAACTGAAGTCCGTGAAGAAAAAGTTCAAATCTGCCGGATTTGCGGCGGGCTGCTCGAGAGAAGTCATTTCACGCGGCGCGGAAATGCTCGGCTGGACGCTTGACGAGCTGATCGAGCGGACGATTCTTGCCATGCGCGCGACGCCTGCGGCGGATTGGTCATGAAAATTCTGATCGCCATGAGCGGCGGCGTGGACTCGAGCGTCGCGGCCAAGCTGCTGGCCGATGCCGGGAACGACTGCGTCGGCTGCACGATGAAGCTCTATACCAACGAGGATGCGGGCATCAGCCGCAGCCGCACCTGCTGCTCGCTGGATGACGTCGAGGATGCCAGAAGCGTCGCAGCACGGCTGAAAATGCCTTACTACGTGTTTAATTTTTCGGAGGATTTCCGCGAAAAGGTCATTGAGAAATTCGTCCGCAGCTACGAAGCCGGCCTCACGCCGAACCCCTGCATCGACTGCAACCGCTATATGAAGTTCGCCAAGCTCTTTGACCGCGCGAAGGTGCTCGGCTGCGACCATATCGCCACGGGACACTATGCGCGCATCGAGCGCGCCGGGGAAAGCTATGTTCTCAAAAAGGCGCTTGATGCCTCGAAGGATCAGAGCTATGTGCTCTATGACATGACACAGGAGCAGCTTGCGCACACGCTCTTTCCCCTCGGTTCGCTGCACAAGCACGAGACCCGGGCGCTTGCGGAGGCAGCGGGCTTTCTGAATGCGGAAAAGCCGGACAGTCAGGATATCTGCTTTGTGCCGGACGGCGATTACGCGCGCGTGATCGAGCTGCATACCGGGAAAAAGGCTGCGCCCGGCGATTTTGTCGATCCGTCTGGCCGCGTTTTGGGGCGGCACGACGGGCTGATTCGCTACACGATCGGTCAGCATCGCGGGCTGGGATTGTCGCTGCCGGAGAAAAAATATGTCTGCGCACTCTGCCCGGAGAACAACACGGTTGTTTTGGGCGACGCGGAGGATCTGTACCGGCGCGACGTGCGTGTGGGTCAGGTGCATTGGATTGCGGGCGAGGCGCCGGCCGAGCGCTTTCGCTGTGCGGCCAAGCTGCGTTACCGCCAGCACGAGCAGCCCGTTGAGATCACGCGGACGGAGACGGGCGTGCTGCTGCACTTCGACGAGCCGCAGCGGGCGCCCACGCCCGGGCAGGCCGCCGTGTTTTACGACGGCGAGGTCGTCCTCGGCGGCGGTGTAATCGAGCGGTGAGAAACCGCTTGAAATCGCACATAAAAACTGATACATTATATTCGACAGGATTGCGGTTTTCGCCGCGCAGAGGTACGCATGATTGCCCTTGCGCGGCGAACTTCTTTTTTATGATTTGCCGCAAAAAAATACCAACCTGTGCGCGGCCGCTGCGTATAAACAAGTGAGATCAAGAAAGAGGGGGAAACGGTGCATGTACCGCGACGCGGCGAAGTGCAGGCTGTCAAAAACCCTATCTGGCCGAAAATTTCGGAGGGAAGGATAGTGTGAAAGGGAACCGTCAGGGTTCCCTTTCGCGTTCAATAACCCGCCGCAGCGGCCAAAATTGCAAAATAAATAATATAAATACAAATTCTGATTTTGCAATTTTGCAGGCAGCTTGTCAAAAAAGTCCAAAAGGACTTTTTTGACAAGCCAAAAACAGGCACGCTGTATTCGCAGCGTGCCTGTTTTTGGAAATAAACAAAATTCGGTTTCCGTAATGAAGCGGAAATGGCTGGTGCAGGAGCTTGCGGCCTCGCCGCCGGATTTGCTTAATAATCAATCCGGCCGGGAGTGGCGATCTCGTCCATGGTGTTGGTGCAGTTGATGTGGCCGTCCGGGTGGCGCTTGGTGACGAGAGATTTTTCCAGCAGCTCAGGGATGGTCTCGACCTCACCGTCGGCAAAGGCACGCATCTTCTCGCCCGCCGTGGACATGCGCGCGGCCACGCCGCCGAGTCGGACCTCAAGAATTTCAAAGCCGTTGGGTTTGTTTGTGGATTCCCAGAGCTTGCGCCACAGAACGCGCAGCGTGTCGAGCGCCTCAATCGTTGCGGGCACGCCGTCTGCCAGCGCAGAGGCCGCTTCGCGGTCGCCGCAGCGGACAATGCCGCCTGCCTGCTCGTGCCAGACGCACTTCAGAGCCAGCGCGTGGGCAAGCGCGGTGTAGAAGTCAAAGAGCAGCGCGTATTCGGGATTTTCGTGCGCGTACTGCGCGTATTTCTGCACAAGAGAGCCAAAATGGCGGCTCAGCGCAAGCCCCTCGGTGTCCGCCTCAAAGAGCTGGATTAGCGGATCCTGATACAGCAGGAATTTGCAGGCGTTGCAGGGATCATTGGAATAGCTGACCATGCCGGGAACGCTGTTGAGCAGGCTGATGTCCAAAAATGCCTGCGCGTCGGCGTTGCAGCAGCGGGCAAAACGCGTGCGCAGCGCGACGTCGTCATAAACGCCGGTGTAGGTCATTTCGCCATAGAGCTGCATGCCCAGCAGCGCGGCGGTCATGTTGGCCTCGCCGCCGTTGTCGCCCCATGCCGTCGCCAGCACGAGCGGCACACCGGCTTTCATGCAGGCTGTCAGTCCCGCAACGGTGTTGGCAAAGGTCACGGGATAATCCGGGGCCGGGCCGATCCATGTCCAGATGCCGCCGGCAAAGACCGTGGGCGCGGGGAACTGCGCGTGCTTGTAAAGCGCGTCGGCGTACATTTCCTCCTTCGACTGGTAGTAATCCCAGTACATCAGCGTGATGCGCGGATCGACCGCGTCCTTTGCCTTCTGCGAGGGCAGTCCCTCGCTGTGATAGTTGCGGCCGTCGAGGTGGAAGTACATATCGCTCCACATCATGGCGGACAGACCGTACTTATCCGTGATCTCCAGCACGCGCTTGAGGTGACGACCGATAACGCTGTGCGGATCCTCGTAGCCATGGAATACCAGATGTGCGCCGAGACCGACGCCGAAAGCCTCGTCCATACCCAGATGGATGCGCTTGGAGCGGTAGGGCGCCGTAGCTGCACGGATCATCTGATCGAGCAGAACATAGGTGTTTTCGTCGTCGGCAAGCAGAACCTCGTCGTTGTCGCGGTAGCTGTGGAAGGCCGGCCAGTGCAGAATGCGCTTGAGGTGGCCAAGCGTCTGGATGCACGGGCAAAGCTCGATGCCGAAAAGATCGGCGTAATCGTCCAGCGCCTTTAATTCGTCATAGCTATAACGGCCGCGCTTGTAGCCGAAGAAGGGCTGCTCGGGGACCTCGTAGGTGTCCTCGGTGTACATCATGCCCATGTTCAGCCCCATCAGCGCCATCTTGCGCAGGATATAGCGCAGCCCCTCGGGCTTGAGCACGGCGTTGCGCGAGCAGTCGAACATCACACCGCAGGTCTCAAAGCGTGCCTTTTCGTGCACGGAGCAGGCGGCGAGCGGCTGCGGAATCAGGCTCAGCGCGCGGTAGAACTGCACCGGCGCGGCCCACGTCAGCGTGACCGTGCGGCCGTCGGACTCGACGCGCAGGTCGTTTCCTTGAACGCATTGGATTTCAATGCCGTCGTCGGCGGACACGTAGCCCAGCTCCTGCTGAAGCTCCGTCAGCGCCTTCTGCCAGCCTGCGGGAGTCTGGCCGAGAATATGAATGTGTTGTTTGCGCATCATAGGATATACTCCTTGTCTTGATTGCGGAAGCTCCGCTATGTTCTATTATGACATAAAAAACCGCAGTGCGCTAGTATGAAATGGATACATTCCGATAGGAAAATACTGCGGTGCGGAGAATCGGAAGATTGCACAAAAAGTTTTCTGAAATTTGTGCAAAACGACAGAAAGGAGAAAATGACAAGAAATAGTTTTTGAAAAAATTTCTAAAAATGTATCCTTTTCATACTATGAAGTTTCCTTTTCAGACTATAAATTTGGTGGGGTTATCTGCTATAATAGGGGTGCTTAAGAGATACGAATCAACATGGAAGCAGGGTGAAGAAATGTCCAAACTCAAGCCCCGGGCGACCGGGACAAAGAAGAAGCCCTTCTGGAAATGGACGCGCGATGACATCGAGCTGACAATCCTTGCCGTGCCGACGTTCGTATGGTATATCCTGTTCTGCTATCTGCCGATGTTCGGCATCGTGCTGGCACTGAAGGATTACAAGATCGTCGACGGCACCAAGAGCTTTTTATACAATCTGTTCCACAGCGAGTGGGCGGGCCTGAAGAACTTCGAGTACTTCATCAAGCTGCGCGACTTCCCGCAGATCCTGCGCAATACGCTGCTATACAACATTGTGTTTATCGTGCTGGACATCGTTCTGCCGGTCACGCTGGCGATCATGATCAGCAATATTTACAGCAAGCGGAAGTCCAAGTTCTATCAGACGCTCATGTTCATGCCGCACTTTATGTCGTGGCTGGTCGTCAGCTACTTTGTCTATGCGATGCTCGTCACGGACAAGGGCCTGCTCAACAGCGTCGTCCGTGCCTTTGGCGGCGAGAATATCAACTGGTACTTTGAACCGAAATACTGGCCATATATTCTGGTTATCATGCATGTCTGGAAGGTGATCGGTTACAGTATGGTCGTGTACCTCGCATCCATTACCGGCATCGACTCCACGCTCTACGAGGCCGCCTCGCTCGACGGTGCGTCGAAGTGGCAGCAGGCGTGGTATGTGACCATTCCCTCGCTCAAGCCCATCATTATCATGATGTTCATCATGGCCGTCGGCCACATCTTCTCCTCCGATTTCGGCCTGTTCTATCAGGTCACGAGGGGAGCGGGCCAACCGCTGACGCCGGTCGTTGCGACCTTCGACGTGAAGATCTTCCAGATGGTCACGGGCAACACGAGCATCGGGCAGAGTGCGGCGGCGTCCATGTTCCAGTCCATCATCGGCTGCATCACCATCCTGCTGGCAAACGCCGTCGTCCGCAAGGTCGATAAGTCCAGCGCTCTGATCTGACGGGAGGTGCAACATGGCAAGAAGAAAACATCCCGTTACGACCAACGACAACATGACAAAGCTCAACCGGATCAAGCCGGTGACCAATGTCCTGTTCAATCTGCTGTTTCTGCTGCTGGCGCTGTCGTGCCTGCTGCCGGTCATCTTCATCTTTATCATCTCCATCACGGATGAGCAGGTCGTGCGCACGCAGGGCTATCAGTTCTATGTGACCGCAAAGACCATCTCCGCAAGCGCCTATCAATATCTCTGGACGCAGCGTGCGACCATCCTGCGTTCGCTGTGGGTGTCCGTTGAGGTCACGGTGCTTGGCACGATCATCGGCGTGATGCTGACGTCGCTGATGGGCTACGTCCTGTCCCGCAGAGAATACAAGCTGCACGGCTTTTTGACCATTCTGATTTTTATCCCCATGATCTTCGGCGGCGGTCTGGCCGCATCCTATGTGGTCAATACCCGCATTCTGAAGCTTACGGATACCATCTGGGCGCTGATTCTGCCGCTTGCGGTCTCCAGTTTCAACGTCATCATCACGCGAACGTTCTTCCGTTCTACCATCCCGGACTCTGTGATCGAGTCGGCCGTCATCGACGGCGCGTCGCAGTGGACGATCTTCTTCAAGATCGTGCTGCCCGTGTCCAAGCCGGTGCTGGCGACCATCGCGCTGTTTTTGGCCTTCGGCTACTGGAACGACTGGTATCAGTCCCTGCTCTATATCCGCAGCGACCACCTGCGTTCCCTGCAATCCATGCTTCAGATGATGCAGAGCAAGGTCGAATACCTGACCAAAAACCCGACGGCCGGCCTCGGCACTGCCGACCTCGCGCGCTCCATGCCGCAGGAATCCGTCCGTATGGCAATCGCCTTTGTCGTTGCCGTGCCGATTGCCTGCGTCTATCCCTTCTTCCAGCGCTATTTCATCTCCGGCCTGACCATCGGCGCGGTCAAGGGATAAGTCAACTGTATTGAAGCGGCGCCGCCGCTGCAATAGATTTCCGTAAGCCAAAAAAATTTAGGAGGAAACAAAATGAAGAAACTTCTCGCACTGCTCCTGGTCATTGTCATGGTCGCCGCCGTGTTTGTCGGCTGCACCAAGGACAATCAGGATCCCAGCAACGCCCCCGCCAGCTCCGGCAATAAGCAGCCCTCCAACGAGCCCGGCAACCCTGACGAGATCGTTGACCTGAAGTGGATCACCGTCGGCAACGGTATGCCCGAAAACTACGACGCTTGGAAGGCAAACCTCGACAAGTACCTCGAAGAAAAGATCGGCGTTCACCTGAGCTTTGAAGTCATCCCCTGGGGCGACTGGGATACCCGCCGCAACGTCATTGTCTCCACCAACGAGCCGTACGACATCATCTTCGGCAACAACGGCACCTACACCGGCGACATCCACCTCGGCGCTCTGGCTGACATCAGCGGTCTGCTGAACACCGTCCCCGGCCTGACCGACCTCGTCCCCGAGGATTACTGGAAGTCCCTCGAAGTCGGCGGCAAGATCTACGGCGTTCCCACCTACAAGGATTCCTCTGTAACGCAGTACTTCATCTATGACGAGAATCTCGTGAAGGAAACCGGTCTGGACTATGAGAATGCCCACACCATGGAAGCCGTCACCCCGATTCTCAAGGCCATGTATGAAAAGAAGGGCGAGGCTGTGTTCATCCTGAACAAGGGCGGCCTTGACGCCATCTATAGCAAGAACTACGACGATCTCTCCCTCGGCTTCCCGGCCATCGGCGTTTCCTATAAGAATGGCGAAGCGAAAGCTGTCTCCGTCTTTGAACAGGACGACATCAAGGCCGACCTCGCAACCCTGCGCTCCTGGTATCAGGCCGGCTACGTCAACTCCGATGCCGCCGTTCTGGACGCAGCTCCGCAGTATCGTCCCTGCTTCGTGGCACAGGGCTGGTCCGCGGCTGCCAAGACCACTTGGGGCCCGAACATGAAGGCTGACGCCGTCGCCATCCAGTGGGGCGATACCGTGATGTCCAACTCCACAGTTCAGGGCTCCATCAACTCCGTCTCCGCTTCCTGCAAGTATCCGGAGAAGGCTCTGAAGCTCCTCGAGCTGGTCAACACCGACGCCTATGTCCGCGACGCTCTGTACTATGGCCTCGAGGGCGACAACTTCACCTACACCGCCGACGGCAAGGTTGTCGTTGACGACACCAAGTCCTGGGGCATGGCCGGCTACACGCAGGGTACGTTCTTCATCGTTTCCTACAAGGAAGGCGACAACTCAAACCAGTGGGCCGAGGTTCAGGCTCTGAACGCACAGGCTGTTGCTTCCCCCGCGCTGGGCTTCGCTTTCGATCAGTCCAACGTAACCGACGAGATCAAGGCCTGCAAGGCGATCTTCGATGAATATCGCCCGATACTCATGACCGGCGCTGCCGATCCCACCGAGACCATTAACACCATGCTGTCTGCCATGCGTGATTCCGGCTTCGACAAGATCCTCACCGAAGTCCAGACGCAGCTCGACGCTTGGGTTGCCTCGAAATAAGAGAATCAACCCCGCGTTTACGGCAAAGGGGACCGATGCGCATGCACCGGTCCCCGTTTTGAAATCCGGGGGAATCTTGTTTTCGGCGCAGAGCTGCCGGAGCGCCCGGCGGCTCTGCTTTGCAAATAAGACTTCAAACAAGTGAGGGAAAACTATGTATTTTATCGACCAGAGGATCCAAGTCATCTGCAATCAGCTCGGCATGCTGCGCTTTACCGACAGCCTGAGCCTGCCCGACTGGCAGTACAAAAAGGGTCAGTTCTTCCGTCCCGAGGAAGCCGACGCCGAACCCGCACCGTGGGAGGCGTTTGACTGCCAGCGGATGCACTGGTACGCAGATTACGCCGGAACCGACCAGTTTGAGGGAAAATTTCAGGGACAGGCCACGGATTTTCACGGCATTCCCGGCACGCACTATTGGTTCCGCAGCCACATCACCATCCCGCAGAGTATGGACGGCAAGTCCGTCTGGCTGAAGCTGCACACGCAGATTGAGGAATGGGACGACGGCAAGAATCCGCAGTTTCTTGTCTTTGTCAACCATGAAGTCGTGCAGGGCGCGGATATGAACCACCGCGAGGTGCTCCTGCGCAAGTGCGCCGTAGGCGGCGAGGAGCTGACGCTGGACATTCAGGCTTATACCGGCACACTGCACCGCGAGTTTGCCTTCCTTGCAAATCTTTATGTACTTGACGAACGGCTGAATCATCTGTATTATGATATTCAGGTGCCGCTGCAGGCTTTTGACCGCCTCGGGCAGGACAGCAAGGTTCGTCTTGAGCTTCAGACCGTGCTGAACGATACCATCAACCTGCTTGATCTGCGCGTGCCATACTCTGCGGACTTTTATGCCTCCGTCGAGCGTGCGCAGCAGTATATCACGGAAAATCTCTATGAAAAAATGTGCGGCGTGAGCGACGTCATCGCCACCTGTATCGGCCATACGCACATCGACGTGGCGTGGTGGTGGACGGTCGCGCAGACCCGCGAAAAGGTCGTGCGCTCCTTTGCAACGGTGCTCAAGCTCATGGACGAGTTCCCGAGCTATAAGTTCATGTCCAGCCAGCCGGTTTTGTACTATTTCCTCAAGCAGCGCTATCCGGAGCTGTACGAAAAGATCAAGCAGCGCGTCGCGGAAGGACGTTGGGAGGTCGAGGGCGGCATGTGGCTCGAGGCCGACTGCAACCTGACCTCCGGCGAGTCGCTCGTGCGCCAGTTCCTGCACGGCAAGCGCTTCTTCCGCGAGGAATTCGGCAGGGACAATAAGATCCTGTGGCTTCCGGATGTGTTCGGCTATTCAGGCGCACTGCCGCAGATCATGAAAAAGTCCGGCGTGGACTATTTCATGACCACCAAGCTCTCGTGGAACCAGATCAACCGCATCCCGAATGACACCTTCCTCTGGAAGGGCATCGACGGCACCGAGGTGCTCACGCATCTCATCACGACGCTCGGCGTCGGTCAGGATCCCAAGCAGAGCTTCTTCACGACCTACAACGGCAATCTGCATCCCGACGCCGTCATGGGCGCATGGGAGCGTTATCAAAATAAAGAGATCAACAACGATGTTCTGATCTCCTACGGCTACGGCGACGGCGGCGGCGGCCCGACGCGTCAGATGCTCGAGACCTCCGAGCGCATGGAAAAGGGCATTCGCGGCCTGCCGAAGGTGCGGCAGGAGACCGCGCGTACCTTCTTTGATGAGCTGAACGAGCGCGTAAAGGACAACCTCCGTCTGGAAACGTGGGAAGGCGAGTTCTATTTTGAGTATCACCGCGGCACCTATACCTCCATGGCGCGCAATAAACGGGGCAACCGTAAGAGCGAGCTTCTGATGATGGATCTCGAGCTGCTGGGCGTGCTTACCGGGGATTATCCTGCCGGGGCAGACACCCGCCTGTGGCGCGACGTGATCCTGCTCAACCAGTTCCATGACATTTTACCCGGCAGCTCCATTGCGGAGGTCTACGAGGTCACGAGGTCTGAGTACGATGCGCTGGCTGCCGAGGTCACGGAGCTGATTGCAGAGCGTCTGCACCGTATTGCGGGCGAGGGCGCGGGTCTGACCGTGGTCAACACGCTGGGCTTTGATCGCGACGACGTGGTCGAGCTGGGCGACGTCGCTGCCACGGCGCTGGCTGACGAGAACGGTACGCTCTATCCCGTGCAAAAAACCGAAAGCGGTGCGGTCGCATACCTGAAGGCGCTGCCCTCGAAGGGCTGGCGTACCTACCGCTTTGCGCAGGCACAGCAGGAAAGCCCCTTCCGCCGCGCCGACGAGCGTCATCTGGAAACGCCGTTCTATCGCGTTGCGCTGGATGAAAACGGCGGAATTTCTTCGATTTATGACAAGCAATTTGACAGAGAATTGGTAAAAGACGGAAAGAAAGCGAACCTTTTCCGCCTTTACGAGGATAAACCCATCTATTATGACAACTGGGACATCGACCGCTTCTACACCGAAAAGTCCTGGGACGTGGACGACCTTGTCTCCCTGCGCTGGACGGAGGACGGCCCGGTGCGCACCACGCTGGAGCTGGAATACCGGTGCAGCCTGAGTACCATCCGTCAGAAAATCCATTTCTATGCCGATACGCGCCGCATCGATTTCGAGACCACCGTGGATTGGAAGCTGCATCAGCATCTGCTCAAGGTCGAGTTCCCACTGGACATCCACACGGACGAGGCGACCTTTGACATCCAGTTCGGCAACGTGACGCGCAAGACCCACAGCAACACAAGCTGGGACAAGGCGCGTTTTGAGAGCTGCGCGCACAAGTGGGTGGACTATTCCGAGGGTCATTACGGCGTGAGCCTGCTCAACGACTGCAAGTACGGTCACAGTATCCTGAACGGCACGCTTGCGCTCACGCTCGTCAAGAGCGGCATCGAGCCGAACCCGAACACCGATGTCGAGCTGCACCGCTTCACCTATGCGCTCTATCCGCACGGCGAAACGTGGAAGCAGGCGGGAACCGTCCGCGAGGGCTACAAGCTCAACCAGCCGGCCTATGCCGTTGCGGGCGGCACGCCGGGCAAGCAGGATAGCTATGCCGCCTTGGATGTGGCGAACGTCATTCTCGAAACGGTTAAGCAGGCCGAGGACGGAAACGGCACGATCCTGCGTCTTTACGAGTCGGAAAATGCCCGCACAAAGACGACGCTTACCCTGCCGGCGGGCGTGACCCGTGCCTATGAGACCAACCTCTTGGAGGAGATTGAAACGGAGCTGCCGGTCGAAAACGGCGTGGTACGATTCACAATAAAACCTTACGAGATCAAGACGATCCTGCTTCGATAATATGGAACCTTATCAAAACACACGGCTTTCTCCCGAAGCGCGAGCGGAAGATTTACTCTCGCGCATGACGCTGCGGGAAAAGGTCGGGCAGCTCAATCAGCGGCTCTATGGATTTCAGATTTACACGCGTGAGGGCGAAAATATCGCCCTCACGCAGGAATTTGCCGACGAGGTCGCGCGCTACGACGGCCTTGGCGCGCTCTACGGGCTGCACCGTGCAGATCCGTGGTCGGCCAAAGACTTCGAGACCGGTCTCCCCGGCAGACTTGCCGTCCGTGCACGCAATCAGGTGCAGCGTTATGTGATCGAGCACTCGCGCTTCGGCATTCCGGTGCTGTTCAGCAGCGAGTGCCCGCATGGCCATCAGGTGCTGGATGGCTATCTTCTACCCGTAAACTTGGCCAGCGCCTGCTCATTTTCTCCCGAGCTTCTGCGCGAGGCCGCGGAGGTCTGCGGGCAACAGCTCCGCGCCGCGGGCGTCGATCTGGCGCTCGTTTCTGCACTGGACGTTTTACGCGACCCGCGCTGGGGCAGAAGCGAAGAATGCTTCGGAGAAGATCCCTATCTTGCTTCACGCATGGCCGAGGCGGTCGTGCGCGGTGTCCAGTCACAGGGCGTGGATGTGGTCGCAAAGCACCTGTGCGCACAGGGCGAAACGACCGGCGGCGTCAATGCCAGTGCCGCCCGCATCGGGCCGCACGAGCTGCGCGAAATTCATCTTCCGCCGGTAAAAGCCTGTGTCGAGGCCGGTGCTTCCGCATTTATGGCGGCCTACAACGAGATCGACGGCGTCTATTGCCACGCGAACCACTGGCTCCTGACGGATCTTTTACGAGGCGAATACGGCTTCGACGGCTTCGTTATGTCGGACGGCGTTGCGATCGACCAGCTTGATGCCGTCACGGGCAACCGCACGGCCTCCGGCGCGCTGGCATTGAATGCAGGCGTGGACATGGGGCTGTGGGACACGGCCTTCGGGCATTTGGAGCAGGCGGTTGAGACCGGTCTTGTCTCCATGGAGCGGATCGACGAGACTGTGCGCCGTATCCTGACGGTGAAATTCCGCCGCAGGCTGTTCGAGCATCCGTATCTTCCGGAAACGGATGCGATCTTTGACGATCATACCTATCCGCAGGCGGCGCGTCTGGCGGAGCATAGCGTGGTTTTGCTGAAAAATCAGGACGATCTGCTCCCGCTTTCCGACCAAAAACCGCTGCGCCTCGGCCTTGTCGGCCCGAACGCGGATGCGCTTTATAACCAGCTCGGCGATTACACGCCGCCGCAGCGCCCCGGCGCGGGGACGACGCTCTATCAAGGGCTGAAGCAGCTTCTGAGCGGCACAAATGCGAAAATTACCTATGTTCCAGGCTGCCCGATGTTCGGCAGCGACGCCGAATGGACGCGGCGCGCCGTGCGTGCGCTCGCGGACTGCGATGTCGTCGTCGCTGCACTGGGCGGGACGTCCAGCCGTTTCGCGGCCTGCGAATTTGACGCAAACGGCGCTGCAAAGCGCCAGAGCGCCGTCACAATGGACTGCGGAGAGAACGTGGACGATGGTCTGCTTCGTCTCCCGGGCGAGCAGCTTGGTCTGCTGCATGCGCTGCGTGCGCTGGAAAAGCCGGTCGTGTCCGTGCTGATCGCCGGGCGGCCCTATGAAATGGCCGAGGTCGATGCCCTTTCCGAGGCGATTGTCTGCGCCTTCTATCCCGGCCCGACCGGCGGCGACGCGCTTGCGCGTCTGCTGTTCGGTTATGCGGAACCGGCGGGGCGCCTGTGCGTATCGCTGCCGGATCATGCAGGGCAACTTCCGGTGTACTATAACGCGAAGGATTCCTACCGTTCCGGTGCGTATTATAACGTGCCGAAGCTGCGTTTTGGCTTCGGCAGCGGCCTGAGCTACACGCGCTTTGCCTATTCCACTCTGCGCGCCCCGTCTGCCGACGCGCTGACACTTGAGATTTGCGTCAAGAATACCGGCGCACGCGCCGGTTGGGCGGTGCCGCAGCTCTATCTGCACCGCGCACAAGGTGTCGTAACATCGCGAAGCCGTCAGCTCTGCGCTTTTGGAAAATGTTTGCTGCGGCCCGGCGAGACGCGGCACGTTACGCTTTTCATTCCGCCGGAGAGCCTCACGCAGTATGACATGTCGATGCGCGTCTGCACGCCGCCCGGCCGAATCGAGTGGTATCTGGCGGACTCCGGTGAAACAAAGCTGAACGGTGAGTTTACTTTACAGAGGTAAAATTATGTTATACATCGGAATTGATCTCGGTACATCCGCGTGCAAGCTGCTGCTGGTTGATGCGGACGGTGCGATTCTCAATACCGTCTCAAAGTCCTATCCCATCTCCTTCCCGCATCCCGGCTGGTCAGAGCAGGACCCGTCGGACTGGTGGGACGCCGTCGTGACCGGCGTTCCGGAGCTGCTGCGCGGCTTTGATGCGTCGCAGGTTTCCGGAATCGGCGCGGGCGGCCAGATGCACGGCCTCGTCACCCTGGATGCAAAGGACGATGTGATCCGCCCGGCGATTCTCTGGAATGACGGCCGAACGGCAAAGCAGGTGGACGATCTTAATGAAAAAATCGGTCGGAAACGCCTCTCTGCACTGACGGCGAATATTGCCTTCGCCGGTTTCACTGCCCCAAAGCTCCTCTGGATGCGCGAAAACGAGCCGGAGAACTTTGCAAAAATCGAAAAAATCATGCTGCCGAAAGATTATGTCAACTACAAGCTGACCGGCGTCCATTCCTGCGACTACTCCGATGCCTCCGGCATGCTGCTGCTCGACGTGCAGCACAAGCGTTGGTCGCAGGAGATGTTGAAAATCTGCGGCGTGACCGAAAACCGGTTGCCGAAGCTCTATGAGAGCTACGAAGTGGTCGGCACACTTACGCGCGAGGCTGCGCAGACGCTCGGGCTGCCGGAGACCGTTAAGGTCGTCGCCGGTGCGGGCGATAACGCGGCTGCTGCGGTCGGCACGGGCACGGTGGGGGCCGGTGGCTGCAACCTCTCCCTCGGTACCTCCGGCACGATCTTCATTTCGTCAAAAGAATTTGGTGTCGATCCCAATAATGCGCTGCACGCCTTTGCGCACGCAGACGGCGGCTACCATCTGATGGGCTGTATGCTCTCGGCTGCGAGCTGCAATCAGTGGTTCTGTGAAAATGTTCTGAATACGACGAATTATACGGAAGAACAAGCGAAAATAGCCGAGGAAAAACTTGGGGAAAACCATGTTTATTTCCTGCCGTATTTGATGGGGGAGCGCAGTCCGATCAACGATACCAACGCGCGCGGTGCGTTTATTGGAATGTCGATGGACACGTCACGCGCAGATTTTGTGCAGGCTGTTTTGGAGGGCGTCGCCTTTGCAATCCGCGATTCTTTCGAGGTGGCAAAGTCCCTAGGAATTGAGATCCCGCGTTCCAAGATCTGCGGCGGCGGCGCAAAAAGCCCGCTTTGGCGCAGAATAATCGCAAATGTTTTGGGCATCCCGCTGGATATGGTCAAAACGGAGCAGGGGCCGGGCTATGGCGCGGCCATGCTCGCGATGGTCGGCTGCGGCGCCTTTGCCGACGTGCAGGCTGCGGCGGATGCACTCGTCGAGGTGGCCTCCACGACTGAACCGGACGCCGAGCTGACTGCGAAATATCAGGCGCGTTATGAGAAGTTCAAGCTGCTCTATCCGGCACTAAAATCGGTATTTTCTGAACGTAATTAGGAGGAGATTATGAACCGGATAGGAGAATTTCCGAATATTCCGGAGGTAAAACTCGGTATCATTGCCGTTTCCCGCGACTGATTCCCGCGCACCCTGTCCGAAATGCGCCATGCAAATATTGTCAAGGCCAGCGGCGTCTATGAATGCCCCGTCACGGTCGAAAATGAGGGAGACATGCTCAAAGCCGTTGCCGACGTCAAAGCGGCCGCCTGCAATGCGCTTGTCGTCTTTCTTGGCAATTTCGGCCCGGAGACGCCGGAGACCCTGATTGCAAAATACTTTGACGGTCCGTGTATGTTCGTCGCGGCTGCCGAGGGCGGCGGCGACCTCATCAGCGGCCGCGGCGATGCGTATTGCGGCATGCTGAATTGCTCGTATAATCTTGGAATGCGTCACTTAAACGGATACATTCCGGAATATCCGGTCGGCACTGCGGATGAGATTTCCAAAATGATTGCAGATTTTATCCCGATCTGCTGGCGCGTATGGCGCAGTTTGAGCTGACGCTCCTCGACTGGGCGCAGGCGCACAGGGGCGCCCGCGAGTACGTTGCCTTTGCCGATAAATGCTGGCCGGCCTTCCCCGAGCAGTTCGGCCTTGAACCGCGTTATGTCAACTCCCGCCTTGCGGCACGCGGGATTCCCGTGGCATGTGAAGTTGACATTTACGGTGCGTTGAGCGAGTACATCGGCCTCTGCGTGAGTAACGATACGGTCACACTGCTGGATATCAACAATTCCGTGCCTGCAAGTCTCTATGAGAGGGAGATCAAGGACAAATTCGGCTACGCTCTGACCGATACTTTTATGGGCTTCCACTGCGGCAACACGCCGAGCTGTAAGCTCTGCGCAGACCGCGCGATCAAGTACCAGCTCATTCAGAACCGCTTGCTCGAAAATGGCGGCACGCCCGACTTCACGCGCGGCACGCTGGAGGGCGATCTTGCGGCTTCCGAGATTACCTTCTATCGCCTGCAATGTGACAGCAACGGAGCGCTGCGTTCCTATATTGCACAGGGCGAGATTCTTCCGGTCGCAACGGGCAGCTTCGGCGGCATCGGCCTGTTCGCCATTCCCGAAATGGGTCGCTTCTACCGCCATGTTCTGATCGAAAAGCGCTATCCGCACCATGGCGCGGTGGCCTTTGGCCATTACGGCAAGGCGCTGTTCGAGGTGTTCAAATTCCTCGGTATTCGTGACATTGCATATAACCAACCAAAAAATCTGCCTTATCCGACGGAAAACCCGTTTGCTTAAGGCCAAACAGGAGAGAACTATGACTTATAAAATTGCAAATCAGGATCTGACCGTGACCGTCTCCGAGGACGGTGCGGAGCTGCAGGGAATTCGCGATGCAGCCGGGACGGAATATCTCTGGAGCGGCGATGCAGCCTATTGGTGCGACCGTGCGCCCAATTTATTCCCCTATGTGGCACGCCTGCCGGAGGGAAAATACACCCTGGACGGCGAAGAACACCACATGCGCATTCACGGCATCGCGCCCTACCGCCGCTTCCGCAGAGTCGGGCACGATGCCGCACGCATGGTATTTGAGCTGCGCAGCGATGCAGAAACCCTTGCGGAGTATCCGCGGGAGTTTGCCTTCCGGATTATTTATGCGCTTGCGGGAAAGCATCTGAATGTGACCTTTGAAGTCGAAAATCTGGATGCCCGCACGATGTACTTCGGCCTTGGCGGACATCCGGGCTTCCGCGTTCCGCTGACCGAGGGAAAGCGCTTTGAGGATTACTGCCTGCGTTTTGCAGAGCCGTGCAGCCCGAAGCGTGTCGGTTTTACCCCGGATTGCTTTGTCAGCGGAGAGGATACGGAATATGCCTTGGCAAACGGCACAGACATTCCGCTGCGTCACGATCTGTTTGACGACGATGCGATCGTACTGAGGGACATGGCCCGCGAGGTCACGCTGTGCTCTGACGACGTGCACGCCGTGACCGTCCGGTATCCGCAGATGCGCTATCTTGGGATCTGGCACATGCCAAAAACCGATGCCCCGTATGTCTGCATCGAACCGTGGCTATCCCTGCCCGCGCATGCCGGACGAAAGGCCGTCCTCGAGGAGCAGGAGGATTTGGTTGCGCTCGCGCCGGGCGAGACCTATCGCAATCTCTGGTCAATCGAGATCCACAATTCCTGAAACGGAGGCACATGATGATAATCCACGATTGGTTCTTTCAGCTCGATGGGCTGAATCTGCCCTGTCAGGCGCCGTGCACGATGTACAGCGTCCTGTTCGGGCACGGGAAAATTCCCGATCCGTTTTATGGCCTGAATGAGCGTGAGCTTCAGCATTTGGGAGAGAAGGACTGCTCGTTTGCGGCGGAATTTACTGTGGACGAGACGCTCCTTACCCGCGAATATATCGAGCTGACGCTCAGCGGGATTGACACGCTATGTACCATATATCTGAACGGGAAACGCCTTGCTCGGACCAAAAATATGCACAGAACCTATGTTTTTGATGTCAAGAATCGGCTGATTCCCGGAAAGAACAGACTAAAACTTGAGTTTTCCTCTCCAATGCGCTATTTTGCAGAGGCGCAGCGCCGCCACTATCTTTTTATGAACGACGGCGACACGCTTCCCGGTACCGCGCATCTGCGCAAGGCCATGTACCAGTCCGGATGGGATTGGGGCCCGACGCTGCCCGACATGGGCATCCTGCGCCCGGTCGAGCTGAAGGGCTATGATACCGATCGCCTCGACCATGTGCTGGTCAGCCAGCGGCATCACGACGGCGTTGTGGATGTCGATCTTCGCGTAACCACGGCGAAAAACAGCAATTGTGACTTAGTTGCCTTGCTGGACGGAAAAGAACTGCGCCTGACGGAGGGCGAGGGCACGATCCGCGTGGAAGCCCCGCGTCTTTGGTGGGTGCGCGGCTACGGCGAGCAGGCACTCTACGATCTTGAGGTTCGCATGTGCGCCGGCGGCCTTGTGATCGACAGCCGCAAGCTGCGCATCGGCCTGCGCACGCTGACCGTCAGCACCGCGAAGGATGCCGACGGCCGGGGAAGTGAGTTCTGCTTTGTGCTCAATGGAATCAAAATTTTTTCCATGGGCGCAAACTATGTTCCCATGGACAACCTCCTCACGCGCGTGACGCGTGACAGACAGGAGCAGCTCGTCCGTCAGGCGGTGGATGCAAACTTCAATACCCTGCGCGTCTGGGGCGGCGGCTACTATCCGGAGGACGATTTTTATGATCTCTGCGACGAATACGGGCTGCTTGTCTGGCAGGATTTCATGGTCGCCTGCGCCAATATCTGGATGACCTCCGAAATGGAGACGGAATTTACCTGTGAGGCAACGGATAATCTCTGCCGCTTGCAGCATCACGCGTCGCTCGGCCTTCTGTGCGGCAACAATGAAATGGAGGATATGATCCTCGGCGGTGCGCAGAATAACGAGCTGGTGCGGCAGGACTATCTGCGCCTTTATGAGCATCTGCTGCCCGAGCTGTGCCACGAATATGCACCGGATACCTTCTATTGGCCGTCCAGTCCGTCCTCCGGCGGCGGTTTTGACGAGCCCGGCAGGTTTTCGCGCGGCGACACGCACTATTGGAAGGTCTGGCACGGCGGCGTGCCCTTCACGGCTTACCGGCAGGAGCACTTCCGCTTCTGCTCGGAATACGGCTTCGAGAGCTTCCCGTCGATGAAAACCATCCGCAGCTTCTGCGAAAAAGAGGATGAAAACTGCTTCTCCCGCGTGATGGAAAATCACCAGAAGTGCAAGGGCGGAAACGGAAATATTCTTCGTTATCTGTCTAATAACTATTTGTATCCGTCAAAATTTGAGGACCTGGTCTACGCCTCGCAGCTTTTGCAGGCCGATGCGATTGCCTATGGCGTGGAGCATTTCCGCCGTGAGCGCGGTTATTGCATGGGCTCGATCTACTGGCAGTTCAACGATTGCTGGCCGGTCGCCTCGTGGTCGAGTGTGGACTATTTCGGACGGTACAAGGCGCTGCATTACGCCGCGCGCCGCTTCTATGCGCCGGTGGCCATGGGGCTGTTTGCGGAAAACGGAAAATTAACGGTGAATATCGCGAACGAAACACGCGAAAAATTCCGTGGCCGCGTCCGCCTCACGCTCTGCCGTGCAGACCTGACGGAGCTTGACCGCCGCGAATGCGCGGTCGAGGTCG
Organism: uncultured Oscillospiraceae bacterium; assembly: GCA_934667815.1. GTDB lineage: Bacteria > Bacillota > Clostridia > Oscillospirales > Oscillospiraceae > JAZOXB01. The sequence continues at coordinate 48,008 of CAKUMO010000005.1, read as the reverse complement.
CGCTGCTTCATTCTTCCGACGTACTGAATTACGAGCTTCCGGAATTCGACCCATATTCCTGCTATCTGGCGGCGGATTTGTTCGACGAACAGGGGAATTTCCTCACACGGCGCGTGGAGACGCTCGTTCCTGCAAAGCACTTCACATGGCAGAAACCGACGCTTTGCGCAGAATTCACGGACAGGGACGGCGGCGTAGAGATCGCGGTCAGCTCGGACGTGTTCACCAAGGGCGTATTCATCGATTTCCGTGACTTTGACTGCGTGCTGAGCGACAATTTCTTCGCGCTGACGGACAAGGCGCCTTACCGCGTCTTTGCGAGGACCGGAAAAACCGCAGCGGAGCTGCGTGAAAATGCCGTATTTAAGACGGTCTACGACATTCGATAAGGCGGTATGTGATGAGAAATTTATTCAACCCGGACAACCCCTTTATGCGGTTCCTTTCGCGCGTGGGCGAGATGATTATGGTGAATTTCTTTTTCCTGATCTGCTCCGTGCCGATCGTGACCTGCGGCGCGTCGCTCGCGGCGCTTCATAAAGTGACGCAGAACATCGCGCTCGACGGGGATAAAGGCGTGGTCAAGACCTTTTTTCTCGCCTTCCGCGACAATTTCAAGCAGGCTACGGTCGTCTGGCTGCTGGTGCTGCTGTTCTTCGCCGGTATGGTCTGCAACTGGCTTTTGATGACGGCCTATACGACCGGTGCGGCGCTGTTCGTCTGCAAGTGTATCGTGGGCGTGCTGAGCGTGCTTGTGCTGTCACTGTGCGCATATATTTTTCCGCTGATTGCACGCTATGAAAACACGCTCAAGGAGCATTTTGTCAACGCAGGCGTTCTGATGATTGTCAAGCTGCCGCGCACGCTGGCGATGGTGCTGCTCAACGTGCTGCCTGCCATCATTGCGTATTTTTCGCTCCCGCTGTTTTTCAAGACGCTGATTTTCTGGCTGCTGCTGGGCTTTGCATTTGCGAGTTATATCGCAAGCACGCTCCTGACGCCGGTGTTCCGCGAACTTGAAAACCCGGACGGACCGAATGTCGGGCTGATGAATTAATTAAACGACACAGGCTTAGACTGTCAAAATAATGATCTGGCTGAAAGCTTCGGAGGGAAGAAAAGAGTGAAAGGAAACCGTCAGGGTTTCCTTTCGCGTTCACTAACCCGCCGCAGCGGCCAAAATTGCAAAATGAAAATACAAATTCGGATTTTGCAATTTTGTAGACAGCTTGTCAAAAAGTCCAAGGGGACTTTTTGACAAGCTAAGCCGCCGCACAGGATTTCCTGTGCAGCGGCTTGCTTTATACACTATCAGCCCTCGGAGGGGGCTTCACTCTCGCCGGAGGAATCGCTCACGGATTCGCTCGGCTCGGTGGCCTCGCTCGCCGTGGAGGAGGCTGCGGCGGCATTCTGATTGTTCGCATAGGTCACCATGTCGAAGATGCTGACGTGCGAATAGTCGAATTCCACCGTGTAGGTGTTGCGGATCTCGTCGAGCTTTTCGCTTGCGAGCTTAGCGGCAAGATCCTGCTTCGCGGTCTCAAACCATGCGCGGGTGTCGTTCTGACCGACGAAGTACATGATGTGATAACCATACTGCGAACGGATGATGCCCGTGTCGCCGGCCTTGCGGCTGCCGTCGAAGCACCAGTCGTTGAACTCCGTGACCGTCTTGCCCGGCTGGGCTTCAAAGGCGCCGCCGTCGGTAGCGCTGCCGTCCTTGGAGTATTCCTTGGCCAGCTCACCGAAGTAGTCCTCGGTCTGGTTTTCCTGCCACAGGGCATAGATGCGATTGGCCTCGGCCTCGGCCGCTGCCCACGCGTCCTCGGAGTAGGTGCCGTCGGAGCCTTTTTCGCCGTCGGGCATGATGAGGATATGGCGAACGTTGACGTTGTTCTCCTTGGTCATGCCGTCTGTGGCATAGGATTCGGCGTTGGCGTCAAAGTACGCTTCGACCTCGGCATCCGTCGCGGCATCATAAGGCTTACCGTAGAGCACGTCCTGATAGTAGTACATCGCGGTGATGTACAGGCGCATGTAGTTCTGATAATTCTTCGCCGTGACGCCCGGGCCGAAGCTGTCCTGCAGATAGGCGTCGAGGGACTCAAAGCCCTCCTCCTTGGCTTTTGCGGCAAGGTCGCCATCCGGGTTGGCAAGATTGTCGAGCTGCGCGGCGACATCCTCTGGCAGCGTGTAGCCGTCAGCCTCTGCCGCACGCTGCAAGGCGCGGAACTCGCCGGTATTCTTCACGACGGAGCCGAGGAAATACTGCTCCCAACTGTTGCCCTCAAGCGGCGAGGCCTGGTCGTACAGCGGCTTGGTGGTGTCAAGGCCGAGCATGGAGACGTAGGAGCCGTAATTCTGCATCATCTGATAGAACTCCAGCCAGTAGGCCACCTGAATTTCGCCATTGGTCAGATAGTAGTTGCCGTCGGCATCGCGTGCGACGACGGTGCGCATCGCAAGGCCGTCTGCGGTGGTGTCGGAGATGTCATAGCGGTCGCGGTCGGTCAGCTCGTTCTGGCCGAAGGCGCTGTCCTTGGGCAGATAGGCGGTGTCGCCGTAGACGGTTTCGACCTTCGGCGTCGTCAGCTCGGGATGCGCCTTGAGGAAGAAGAATACACCGGCGGTCAGCGCGGCCAGCACCACGACGGCAGCGGCGACGATGATGCCGATCTTTCCGCCCTTGCTCAGACCCTTCTTGACCGGTACGGTCTCGGTAGCCTCGTCCGAGCCTTCGACAATCTCGTCGGCTTCACCGGCATTTTCCGGCGCTGCGGCAGATTCTTCGGGATCCTCCGGAGCTTCAGCGGTTTCTTCGGTGGTTTCCGTGGATTCTTCGACGGTATCGGTCAGCTCTGCGGTCTCGGTGTCGACCTCGGCTGCGGCTTCCTCTGCCGCCTGTTCTTCGAGTTTTTCATTTTCGGGGTTCATAAACGTTCTCCCTTTCGGTATTTTACCTGACTATCCTATCACAAGCGGCAGCGTTTTGCAATCGATTTGACGGAAACGCGCAAAAAGTTTACATTTCATTCGCTTAGAACCTCGGATTGACGCGCTGCCGCAGACGTGATACAATAAGAAAAACAATTTTGGAGGCGCCAAATTGAATTCCTATTTTGATACCGTCTACACGCCTGCGGGCGCTTGGTTGCCAGAAATGCTCATGGCGGCGCTGGCGCAGGCTGCGACCGACCACGCCGACGACCTCGGCATTGGCCACGACGCGATGCTGACGCTCAGCGGCTGTCTGTGGATGCTCGTGCGCAGCCGCATTTCCATGCGCGAGCTGCCCGCGCCGGGCGAACCGGTTGCGGTGCGCACATGGCTGCGCAGGCCCACGCCCGTGATGAGCGTGCGCGACTACGAATTCTTCCGCGGCGGCCGCAGCATCGGCTATGGCCTGCAATACTGGGTGCTGGTCGATGAAAAAAAGCGCAGCATCACCGGTCTGCGCGACGTACCGCTGCTCTGGACGCTGCCTGCGCCGCAGCCCGAGCGCAAAGAGTCCATCCGCCGTCTGGTGCTGCCCGAGGAGCTGCCCGAGGCGGGCGCGTGGACGGTCTCACCCGAGGAGATCGACGACAACGGCCACCTGAACAATGTCGTTTACGTCCGGCACGCGCAGCGCTTCGCGCCGCGGGAGACGAAATTCTTCGAGGTCATCTACGACCACGAGTGCTTTTTGGGCGAGACGATCCGGCTGTTTGCCGAAAACGGCTGCGTCCGCGGCATGAAAGCTGACGGCTCGGAGAGCTTCCGGGCACGTTTTAAGAATTCACAGGAGGATATTTTATGACACAGACAGAATTGACGCTCTGCCGCTGGCTCGACGGCGGCGTTTCTCCCTTCCACACCGTGCGCATGGTCGCAGACGAGCTGACGCAGGCGGGCTTTACGGCTCTCTGGCTGGACGGCGATTTCTCCGCTGTGCAGAAGGGCGGCCGCTACTTTGTCGAAAACGGCACGAGCCTTGTCGCCTTTACCGTCGGCAGCCACGCGGAGCGCTTCCGCATTGCCGCAGCGCACACCGACTGGCCCTGCCTGCGCGTCAAGCCGCAGCCGGAGATGCTTGCGGGAGGCTGCTGCAAGCTGAATGTCGAGCCTTACGGCGGCGCGATCCTGAACACCTGGCTTGACCGGCCGCTGTCGCTGGCGGGCGAGGTGCTTGTGCGCACGGACGACGTGATGCACCCGCAGCGCCGTCTGGTCGCGTGGGACGAGCCGCTTCTGACCATTCCGAACCTTGCCATTCATATGAACCGCGAGGTCAACAAGGGCGTGCCGACCAAGGCGAATGTGGATATGTTCCCCCTCTGCGCGACCGTGGCGCAGGGCTGGGAGAAGGACGGCTGGCTTTTGGGCAAGCTGGCGGAGAAGCTCGGCATCGCGCCGGAGGACATCCTGTCCTTTGAGCTGTATGTCTACTGCTGCGACAAGGCGCAGGCTGTTGGCTTTTCCGAGGACTTTTTGTCCTCGCCGCGGCTGGACAACATCACGTCCGTCCACGCCTGTCTGCACGGTCTGCTGCATGGACAGGGGGCGGAGATCAATGTCGCCGTATTATATGACAACGAGGAGATCGGCAGCAACACCCGCCGCGGTGCGGACAGCTCGACCCTGACGGTCATTCTGGAAAAAACGGCGCTGGCGCTGGGCATGGACCGTGCGCAGTTTCTGGATGCCTGCACCGGCGGCATGTTCCTGTCCTGCGACGCGGCGCACGCGCTGCACCCGAACCATCCGGAATTTGCCGACCCGCTCTGTGCGCCGCTGCTCAACGGCGGTGTCGCGCTCAAGCGCTCGCCGCGCTATTCCTCCGACGCGGAGACCTGCGCGGTCGTGCTGGGACTTGCCAAAAAGCACGGCATCGCCGTGCAGACCTACATGAACCGTGCCGACCTCGCCGGCGGCGGAACGGTCGGCTCGATGGCCTCGTCGCTTCTGGCCATGCCTGCGGCAGACATCGGCGTGCCGCTGCTTGCGATGCACTCGGCGCGTGAGCTGATGGGCCTGCGCGATCAGGATGCCTTCTGCGCCCTGTGCGAGGCCTTCTTCAGCGAGTAAAACCGCACTTGCACAACCGAAAACAGCAAAAAACTATCCGGCCGAAGATTTCGGAGGGAAGAAAAGAGTGAAAGGGAACCGTCAGGGTTCCCTTTCGCGTTCAATAACCCGCCGCAGCGGCCAAAATTGCAAAATAATAAAAAATACAAATTTAGATTTTGCAATTTTGCGCAGCTTGCCAAAAAGCCCCTTTGGACTTTTTGGCAAGCTGCGCAAAAAGAGCCGTTTCCGGCTCTTTTTTGCTATTTCAATTCCACGACAAATTCAATGCTTGCCTCGTCCGGGCAGACGGCGCGGATGGTGCCGCGGTGCCCCTCGGCGATGCTGCGTGCAATGGATAGCCCGATGCCGAAGCCGCCGGAGGCGCGCGCCTTGTCGCTGCGGTAAAAGCGGTCAAAGAGCTTGTCCCGCTCCTCAGGCGCGACCGGCGCGGCGCAGGCGTTGGTGCAGCGCAGCGTCACGCCCTTGCGGCTTTTCTCCAGAGAGAAGCGAATGGGTGCGTCGGGCGCGGCGTATTTGACCGCGTTGTCGAGCAAAATGGAAACGAGCTGCCGGATGGCGTATTCGTCGCCGTTGTAATCAAGACCCGGCATGACGGAAAGCTCCAGCGCGTGTCCCTGCGACGCAGCAAAGTCGCGGAAGGATTCCGCCATTTCGCTCACGGCGTCGCTGATCGGGAAGTGCGCGGGCTTCAGAGGCGAATGTTCCTCGTCCATGCGCGAGAGTGTGACGAGGGAATTGACCAGCTCCTTGAGCTTTTCGGTCTGCGCCTGCGCCTTGTCTATCCACTTCTGCGGTCCCGTTTCCATTTCCAGCACCTTCAGGCTGGTCGCAATGACGGTGATGGGCGTTTTCAGCTCGTGTCCTGCGTCGGTGATGAATTGCTTCTGCCGCTCGGAGGCCTGCACCACCGGCTCGATTGCCCGCCGGGAGCAGAGCACGACAATGCCGTAAACCAGCAGAATGCAGCCGGCCATCGCGCCCGCCGAGAGGACGGCCAGCAGACTCACCGAGCGCATTTTCTGGTAATCATCCAGAAAAACCGCCATCCAGCGATTCTCGCCGTTCTGCACGACATAGTATTTGTACCCGCGCGTGTAGCCGAAGCCTGCGCCGTGCGCCAGCGCAAGATCAAGGTATTTCTGCGTGTCCTCCTCAGTTACGGCGGCGATTTTATCGAGATCGGCTTTGATGAGCGTGCCGTTCGAGGTGTAGCGCAGGACAAAATAGCGTGTGGAAAAGGGCGTTTCCTGCGTGAACTGCCCGCCCGGGCGCTCCTGCGGCGGCTCCCCGCGCGGAATGGGCGGCAGCGTGCCCTGATTGGACACGATGGTCTCAAGCATCTGCGTCAGTTCGCCGTCCACGGAGACGAAGTTTGCGGCATTGACGATCAGGCACAGAAGCAGCAGCACGGCCGTCACGGCCAGCATGGTGATGCGGATGAATCGCTTGCGCAGCCGCCGGATCATTTGCCCTCCTCCAGCACGTAGCCGAGGCCGCGGTTGGCGTGAATGCTCACGCGCGAGCCGATGGCCTTGAGCTTTTTGCGCAGATTGGAGATGTGCACCCACACGACGTTGATCCCAGCGTCGCTGTCCCAGCCCCAGACGCGCTCCATGATGCGTTCGGCGGACAGGACGATGCCTGGCGAGCGCATGAACAGCTCCATCACCTGAAATTCCCGTCCGCTCAGGCGAACGGCTTCGCTTCCGCATTCCAGCGTGCCCGTGCCCGTGTCCAGGCGGACGTCGCCAACGGTCAGAACGGCGGGGTGATAGCTGCCGCTGCGCCGCAGCATCGCGCGGACACGGCAGATCAGCTCGTCCGGCTCGAAGGGCTTGGGAAGATAGTCGTCCGCGCCCGCGTTGAAGCCCGCGATGCGGTCGCCGGTCTGCGCCTTGGCCGTGAGCATCATAACGGGCGTGGACACGCCCTCGGCGCGCAGCTTTTGCAGCACCTCTACGCCGTTCATCTTCGGCATCATCACGTCGAGCACGATCACGTCGTATTCACCCGTGACGGCGTATTCATAAGCGTCGAAGCCGTTGTGGACGGCGTCCACGGTGAATTGATTTTTCTCGAAAAAGACGGTCAGCGCCTCGGCCAGATCCAATTCGTCCTCCGCAATGAGCAGCTTCATCGTGTTTCACCTGACTTTTTTCTTTTATTATACCCTGCATGTCAATGCGTCACAAGGCCTCGCGGTTTTCCTCGCGGGCGCAGACGATGTTCAGGTTGCCGTTGCGGCAGCGCAGCGCATCGAGAAATTCCTTCGGCACCTGCGTCTCACGGAAGGTTACGCGGTATTGCAGCTCGTAGAGCGTGCCCATGTTGGTGGTCTTGACCTTTTCAAGTGTGCAGGATTTGGTGTATTTCCGGAAAAGATCGTCGAATAGACCCTCGTAGTCCAGATTTTCGGGGATTGTGACGCGCAGGATGCGGCCGGTGTCCTCGCCGAAGTGCAGTGCCGACAGCAGCACCGTAAAGCCGCCCAGCAGCACAAAGGCCAGCGCTGCCAGCCCGACATAGCCCATGCCCGTGGCAAGGCCGATGGCCATGGCGAGGAAAATCGCCGCGATTTCGCGCGCGGTGCCGGGCGCGGAGCGGAATCGCACAAGGCTGAACGCGCCCGCCACGGCCACGCCCGCGCCGATGTTGCCGTTGACGAGCATAATGACCAGCTGCACCGCCGCCGGAAGCACGGCCAGCGCGATGGAAAAGCTGCCCGAGGATTTTGCGCGGAACCGGCTGACCAGCGCCGTCCCGACGCCCAGAACGAGGGACACCGCCGTGCAGATCAGGAAGGTTTGCAGGGTGATTTGAGAACCGATGATGGAATTAAGCACTGTAACGCGCCTCCTTGTTTGATATTCCGAGCACTTGCGTGCAATAGAATTCGCCGTATTTCGAGAACGACGTGGGGTACGCGCCGACCTCGGCCAGAAGTCTGCTCAGCCACAGCGGGCACACGCCCGGCAGCTTCAGCTCCATCAGGATGCGGCCGTCCGGCAAAAGGGGACAGCCCGCGCTGCCCGCGCACAGGTCGAGTGCCGTGGTGCGCCAGCGGATGTTTCTGTCGAAGGTGATGCGCACCGACGGATCGTCCGTCGCGGCGAAGGCCGTGCGGTCATAGGCGAGAAACACGCGCGGCTTTGTCCGGTTGACCTGCTGGAACCATGCGATCTCGCGCCCGATCTGCCCGCCCTCGATCAGCGCGGCCAGCCGCAGATCCCTCTGCACCGCGCTGACGGGTGCGCTGATGCGGCGCTTGTAGACCACGCCCTCGCACTTTTTCTTGATCTCCGCAAAGACCTCCGCGTCCTGCGCCGGCGTGCCGTAGCTGCGCACGCGGAGCTTTTCTTTATAAACAGGCTTTTCCAGGGACGCGCGGATGAGGCTCCAGTCGTCCGTATCATAATATAGGTTGCAGATCGTGTAGCTGCCGAACTCGTCCGGCGCTGCATGCGCCCGCAGACCCTCGAGTACGGCGGCCTGCTGCGCGGGCGTGAGGAAATACTTCTTTTCGTATCGCGCGAAGGAATACTGTATGGCCATGACCGGCACCTCCTTTGTGCCCACATCATAACCGGGGAAGCTAAAGGAAACCTAAAGGAAATAAAATATTTTCTTTAACTTCCCTTTAGCTTGCGGGTGTAGAATCCGGGCAGAAAATCCAAAAAGGAGGTTCGATCCCATGAAACGATTCTTATTCCTATTCACCACACTCGCGCTGCTGGCGCTGCTGTGTGCCTGCGGCCAAACCGAAGCGGAGACCTCGGAGCCATCCGCATCCGAATCCCAGACAATCACGACGGACAATGCCGTGCAGATTACCCTGTCCGATTCCGGTACAAAGATCACCGGCTCCGGTGCAAGCGAGGAAAACGGCGTCGTAACCGTCACCTCCGGCGGCACCTACACCGTCACCGGTACGCTCACCGACGGCCGCATTCTTGTCAACGCACCCAAGCAGGACGTCACGCTTGTGCTGCAAGACGCGTCCGTGACCTGCTCCTATGGCAGCCCGCTCTATATTTATAAGGCGGCGAGCGTTACGGTCTATCTTCCCGACGGCACGCACAGCACGCTTACCGACGGCGAGAGCTACACCTTTGCTGATTCTCTCTCCTCCGAGGCCGACGAAGAACCGAACGCCTGCCTGTATTCCAAGGCAGACCTTGTCCTTTCCGGCAGCGGCACGCTGGAGGTCAACGCCAACTATCATAACGGCGTCACGAGCAAGGACACGCTCCTGATCGAAAACGTGACTCTGGCGGTCACGGCGGAAAACCACGGCGTGAACGGCAAGGACTCCTGCACGGTCAGGAACGCGGTGCTCAACATCACCTCCGGCGGCGACGCGCTGCGTTCGACGAACGATTCCGACGAAGCGCTCGGCTTCATTGACATTGCGGATTCCGTTCTGACCCTGAACGCGGGGGAGGACGGCGTGCAGGCCGAGACGAAGCTGACCGTTTCCGGTTCTGACTTCACCGTCACCACAGGCGGCGGCAGCGGCGCGACCCTTGCGGACGACGCCAGCGCCAAGGGACTCAAGGCGGGCGTTCTCCTGACGGTCGAAAGCGGCAATTTTACCCTCGAGTGCGCGGACGATGCGCTGCACTCCAACGGCGACGCTTTGATCGAAGGCGGTACGTTTGAGTTCAAAACGGGCGACGACGGCGTCCACGCCGACGGCAACACGACCGTCTCCGGCGGCACGCTCAACATCACCGAATGCTACGAGGGCCTCGAAGGTGCAACCGTGGACATCACGGGCGGTGAGATCCACATCGTCGCCAGCGACGACGGCATCAACGCAGCGGGCGGCAACGACCAAAGCGGCTTCGGCCCGTGGCAGGATGCCTTCTCCGGCAGCTCGGAGTACTATATCAACATCTCCGGCGGCGTGATTTACATTGACGCAAGCGGCGACGGCATCGACTCCAACGGCGACCTGACCGTCACCGGCGGCGAGATCTATATCGACGGCCCGACCAGCGACGGCGACGGCGCGTTGGACTACGACGGCACCGGTACCATCACAGGCGGCACGCTCGTGGCGGTCGGCTCGAACGGCATGGTCATGAACTTTGGCAGCAATTCGACGCAGGCCAGCATCCTGCTGAACCTCAGCGGCGCGGCGGGCGACGAGATCACCGTCAAGGATTCCTCCGGCACCGTCCTGCTCTCCCACACGCCCGGCAAGAGCTACCGCAGCGTCGTTGTGAGCTGCGCGGGACTGACGCAGGGCGAGAGCTACACCGTCTCGGCGGGCAGCCAGCAGACTACCGTTACCCTCGACAGCCTGATTTACGGCAGCAGCATGGGCATGGGCCAGCCCGGCGGCATGGGCGGCAACCCCGGAACGCCGCCGGACGGAAACGGCGGACAGAACGGTCAGCCTACGCCGCCTGACGGAAACGGAACGCCCGGCACCCCGCCCGACGGCTTCGGCGGCGGTCAGGGCGGCAGACCGTAACCGGCCTTGCGATTTTATAGGATTTTCCTCTTGACGAATCCCGAGGAAACGTATATAACAAAGATAAAAGAAACAGATCGGAGGTTTTTTCTATGAAACTTGCATTTTTCGATGCCAAGCCCTATGACAAGCCCGGCTTTGACGCGCATGCGGCCGGAACGGGCTTAGAGATCAAATATTTTGAGACAAAGCTCAACGAGGATACCGCGTCGCTGGCCAGAGGCTTTGACGGCGTGTGCGTGTTCGTCAACGACACCGTGAACGCCAAGGTGGTCGAGACGCTTTACAAAGAGGGCGTGCGGGTCGTCGCGCTGCGCTGCGCGGGCTTTAACAATGTAGACACACGCGCGTGCTTCGGCAAGCTCCATGTGTTCCGCGTTCCTGCCTACTCGCCCTATGCGGTCGCAGAGCACGCCATGGCGCTGCTGCTGACGGTCAACCGCCACACGAACAAGGCTTATATCCGCACGCGCGATTTTAATTTCAGCCTTTCCGGTCTCACGGGCTTCGACCTGCACGGCAAGACCGTCGGCGTTGTCGGCACCGGTAAGATCGGCCGTATTTTCGCGGACATCTGCAAGGGCTTCGGCATGCGCGTGCTGGCCTATGACAAATTCCCGAATCCGTCTGCCGGGCTGGACTATGTGGGGCTGACGGAGCTGCTCGAGCAGTCGGACGTGATCTCGCTGCACTGCCCGCTCACCGACGAGACGCGGCACATGATTAACGCCGCCGCCATCGAGAAAATGAAGCCCGGCACCGTCCTTGTGAACACGTCGCGCGGCGGTCTGGTGGACACCGAGGCACTGATCGAAGGACTGAAAAGCCGGAAGGTCGGCGCGGCCTGCCTCGACGTGTACGAGGAGGAGGGCGACCTGTTTTATGAGGATTGCTCGGAGGAGATCGTCGCGGACGACACGCTTGTGCGCCTGATCTCCATGCCGAACGTGATCGTCACGTCGCATCAGGCGTTCCTCACGAAGGAGGCGCTCAATAACATCGCTGCGACCACGGTGGACAACCTCATGAAATTCGAGCGCGGCGAGCCGTCGCCGGATACCGAGGTGTGCTACCACTGCGAGCGCAAGGAAGCCTGCCGCAAGGAACGCAATCAAAAATGTTTTTGAGTTTTAATAACAACGGAGCCGCTTCACCGAAGCGGCTCCGTTACAGCGTGCCGAAAACCCTTTTTCGGTACGCTGTCAGACTGTGAAAAAGCTCGAAAGACAAGCAACTCACGCCCGTCGGCGTACATAGGTACGGTAGGGCGTGAGTTGCGCAGTAAGTCAAAATCCTTGCGCAGCAAGCTGATTTTCAGACTATATTGTTTGGAATCCACGACTTTTGTAAATGAAATCCAAGGAGAAAAAATCTATTGAATCGTGAATCGATTTTGACGATTACGGACTTTTTGACAGTCTGAACGGAGCCGTTTCATCGAAGCGGCTCCGTTACTTTCCAAAATCAAACAATTCCCACCGCAATCAGCACCTGCAAGACCACGAAGGCGGCGTAGATGCCCAGCAGCAGGATGCCCTGCCAGCGGCGCAGCTTGCCCTTCACGAGTGCGGGCAGCGTCATGATAGCCATGACCGTCACCATCAGCGGGATTTCCAGGACCAGCGAGGCGTTGTGTCCCAAGAACTTGCTGCCCTCCGGCACGGCAAAGGGCGAGATCGTGACTGCCATGCCGCTCACCAGCACCAGATTGAAGATGTTCGCGCCGATGATATTGCCCAGCGACAGCGAACCGTGCCCCTTGGCAAGTGATGTGATTGCCGTGACCAGCTCCGGCAGCGACGTGCACAGAGCGACGACGGTAACGCCGATGACCTCTGTGGGGATGCCCGCCATTTTTGCCAGAGAGACGGAGGAGCCTTCCAGCATTTTTGCGCCGAGCGCAATCACTGCCGCGCCGACGACCAGAATCAAAAGATCCCTGACCAGTGACCCTTCGGGCTTTTCCGGCTCCTGAGTCTCATGCGCAAGCGGGTTTTTTTTGAAGCCCTGACGGACCGTCACGGCGATATAGGCCGCGAAAACCAGCAGCATCACGACGCCGAGCCAGCGGTCGAAGCGACCGAAGCCGTAGGCCGCAAGCAGATAGATCGCAGCGGACAGGAAGAAAAACAACACCGGCGCGACGATGGTTTTGCGGTTGATGCTCGCCGGACGAATTGCAATGGTCAGCGCTGCGATCAGCGCGGTATTGCAGATGATGGAGCCGATGGCGTTGCCGTAGGCAATCGCGCCGTTTTGGTTGATCGCGGCCGTTGTGGAGACCATGACCTCGGGCAGCGTTGTGCCGATGGAGACGACCGTGGCGCCAATAAGGATTTCCGGAACGTGGAAGCGTTTGGCAATGCCGACTGCGCTGTCCACAAACCAGTCGCCGCCCTTGATCAGCAGCAGCGCGCCGACGGCGAACACGAGCAGCGCGCCCGGCAGCGTATCGTTCAGGCCGTTGTACCAGGAGAGAATTGCGTCGATCATAATCATGTTCCTCTTCTTTTGAAATCGGGCTTCTATTATAGCAGAATCGCGCGGACGATGCAATTGAAAATATGCGCAGAGTGCGGAAAAACAAAATCACCCGGGAGAAGCCGCGAGGGGCTTCTCCCGGGTTCGGTGATTTGGCTCAATCGTCCGGCTGTGTGTCGGTGAAGTGCGGAAAATCAATGCGCCGCAGGGCCTTCGTCGGGCGAACGCCACCGCAAGGTTCCGCCCAATTCAACTCGAGAGCCGACCCTGCGGCGCAGTATTTTTCAGGCGGGCAGGGAAGACCGCCGAAAAACCGTGGAGCATTCTGCGAAAGCAAAATTCCGTATGAAGCAGAAAAACCGAAAATTACTTTCCGTCTATTAGACCCGCGAAAACGAAATTTGCAACCGATTTTGGCGAGAGAATTTGAGAAATTTTCAAAAATCCTTGTTATAGGGCAGAAACGTCGGACTTCGAATTTGAGAGTTTACGACAGCGTGCCGTCGGGAGCACAGGAAAGGCGCACCGTGGCCGTTCTGTCCCCGGCGATTGTCGCGTGGAACTTGCAGACCGCAATTGCAGTTGCGTTTGTGTGTGTAGCAGAACCGGAAACAAAGGACCATGTTGAGTCGGTGATCTTGTAGCTGTACTGCGCGGCCGTTGCGATGGATGTACTTCCGTCATACTGGAACGTTCCTCTTACATACGCCGTGTAGAGCAGGGCATTGGTTGCGCTGTAAAATTCCTGCGACTTTACCCCCGTCTTTGTTTTCATGGAAGCCATCGTGGCGACCGCCTCGGACGGCTCCACCGTGATCGTCGTGATGCAGTAGCTTCCGTCCGGGAAGACCGTGACGGTGCGCTCACGTTCCGGCGCAGCGGCATGGGCGAACAGCCCGCAGGCGCACAGGATTGTTGCCAGACATAAAACGATCGAAAGAATTTTTTTCATTGTCGGTTCTCCTTTGTGTTATTCTTCCCAGTCCAGGCTTTCAAGGTCGCTCGACTCCGGGGAAGTATCATAGATGGTTTCGCCGAATTTTTCCGGCACCCTGGACCGCGTGTATTTTAACAACAATCCAAAAGCGGCGGCCAAAAGTGCAACTACCAGGATCCCAATGCCGAGGAACAGGCGGCTCTTGCGGCTGCGCTTTTTCTGATATTGCCGGACAGTTTCCTCTTTCAAAGCGGCTTGCAGCGTGGCAGCGGTTTCCTCCGGTGCGCCGTATTTACGCACAAGCTCTGAATAATCCGCGGCCTGCTGCCCGGCCTCCGTGATCTCCTCGCAGAGGCCGCGCAGAAGTTCCGTCTTTTCCTTGCGGCCGCAATCGAGATGTTGACCCACTTTTTTACAATATATTTTTATCGGAGTATCTCTGTTCATTGCGCGGTTCCCTTCTTTACAAGCTGGTCGAACACTTTGGTCATTTCATCATAGTCGTGCAGACATTGCGCGAGGTGGTTTTCCCCGCTTTCCGTGACGCGGTAATAGCTTCTGGCGCGTCCCTCCACGATCTCCGTATTCTGAATTTCGACATAGCCCTGACTTTCCAGCCGGTAAAGCACAGGATAAAGAACGGAGATGGTAAACTTGCCCGCACTGCGCTCTTTCATGGTCGCAGCCAATTCATACACATACATCGGGCGCTCGCGCAGAATCGCCAATACAACAATCGGACTGGTCGCACGCTTGAAATACGCCCCAAAAGAATGGCCCGAATCTTCCATATGCCAACCTCCTTATAGATTTTCTAAGGATATATTACATGGTTTCCGGAAAAAATGCAAGAGGATTTCAGAAAAAAGTTTATATATCGCATTGACATTTATCGCCTTGATGGTATAAAATAGAAAGGCAGACACCGGGCAAGCCTGTCTGGCTGCCGCAGCGCGGGACAGACGCTGCGCTTCCCATGATTTTTCGGCGGCCTTTCCCTGCCCGCCTGAAAAATACTGCGCCGCAGGGCGGCTTGTGTGAGATCGGGCGGATCCTTGCGGTGGCGTCCTCCGGGAATGCCCTGCGGCGCACCTCCTTTTTAATAAATGCGAACAGGAGTGGTCTGCCTTTCGGCAGACCACTCCTGTTTTGGATAAAATTTAAAATTCAATGCGGCTGTTCGCTCAGAGTAAAGTCGTATTTCATTTCCAGCGCGCGGAACAGCTCCTGCATCACGGCGTTGGCCGTGGCAACGATGTCCGTCTTGGCGATATAGGCCAGCGCCTCGGCCTGCTCGGCCTGCGGCACATGGTATGCACCGAGCGTCATGGTCAAAAAACGTTCGAGCTTCTTCGAGAGGGTAAAATATTTGTCGCACGGACGCGCCATGTAAGAACGCATAATACCCGCCGTGCCGATATCCAGCTCGTAAAAATCGCTCTCCGAGTAACCCGGCAGGTATGGAGCAAAGATTTTCGAAAGCTCCGAGGAGGTTTTCTGATTGATATACTCCGCAATGCGCGGCAGCGTGTATACCTCGACATAGATCTCACGCAGATGCTCGTTCAGCTCGGCCAGCGTGAGCTGGATCGAGGTCTCCACGGCGTAGAGAAGCACCGGATTAGTTTCTTTGCCGACGATCTTGTGCGCCGCGCCGAACTGGTTTTCAAACATGAACTCCGTCAGCTCCTCAAGGACGCCGTCCTTGGAGCGGAAAATGTTGTGGAACGTGCTCGTCGAGACATCGGCGCAGGCGATGATTTCCGCCATTTTCGACTCGCGGTAGCCCTTTTCGATGAACAGACGCACGCAGGCCGACAAGATCCTGCGCTTGGAATCTTCGCTGTCGTATCTTCTTGCCATAGTCGTCTCCCTAATCAATTACGCGGATGGTCTCGATCACCGGCTGGCAGCCGCCCTTGACGGTGCCGTTGCCGTCCGTGACGGGCGTGCCCTCGCAGATGGCGTCAACGATGTCCATGCCGGAGGTGACATAGCCGAAGCATGCATACTGCCCGTCGAGGAAGGTCGAGTCCTGATGGACGATAAAAAACTGTGAACTGGCGCTGTCATAGGCATTCGAGCGCGCCATGGAGATTGCGCCGCGCGTGTGCGAGAGCCTGTTTTGCACACCGTTGGCGGTAAATTCGCCCTTGATCTTCTCGTCCGAGCCGCCCATGCCGGTGCCCTCGGGGTCGCCGCCCTGCATCATAAAGCCGTTGATGATGCGGTGGAAGGTCAGGCCGTCATAGAAGCCGCCCTTGGACAGCTTGAGGAAGTTCGCCACGGTGATGGGCGCGGAGTCCGCATCCAGCTCGACGGCGACGGTGCCGTAATCGCGGATGTCAATCTCGACGTGATGCTTACCGGAAGCGCCCTCATCCTTGCCGCAGGCAGCCAAAACGCCCACAAGCAGCGCGAGTACGAGCGCAATCGCAAAAAACTTTTTCATGGTCATTACCTCCAAAGAGTTTGTTTATGAGTTTATTTCACAGATGAAGCCGCCGCCGAGGACGGTATCTCCGTCATAAAACGCGGCCGTCTGTCCCGCTGTGGGTGCACGCTGCGGCTCGTCAAAGAGCAGCTCACAGCCGTCCGGGGTGGGGGACAGGAGCGCGGGTGCGGTCTTGGTTGTATAGCGCAGCTTGGCCTGCACGCGCATGGGCGCCTGCAGCGTGTCGAAAGGAATGAAATTCACCTCGCGCACGCGCACACGGTCGGAAAACAGCGCCGCACTTTCTCCGACGATCACGTCCGTACCGCGCTTGCCGAGCACATATACCCGATGCCCGCAGGGCAGATCCAGTCCGCGCCGCTGGCCGACGGTGTAGCCCTCGAAGCCGCGGTGCGGTCCAAGAATTTTGCCCTCCGGCGTGATGAAATTTCCCTGCTGCGGCACAAGACCGTGTGCCGTGAGATAGGCCATGTAGTCGCCGTCCGGAATAAAGCAGATGTCCTGCGAATCGTGCTTGTGCGCCAGCGTGAGACCGCGTTGTTCGGCAAGCTCGCGCACGGCCTGCTTGTTTTCGACTGTGCCGAGCGGCAGAAGCGTGTGCGCAAGGCGGAACTGCGTCAGCCCGCAGAGCATGTACGACTGATCCTTCGCGCGGTCAACCGCCGTTTTGAGCAGGAACCGCCCGTCTTGTTTCTCGATGCGGGCGTAGTGCCCGGTGGCCATGCCGTCGTAGCCCAGCGCCAGCGCCTTTTCCAGAAACAGGCCGAATTTCAAGGCTCGGTTGCAGAAAATACAGGGATTCGGCGTGCCGCCCTGCCGGTAGACCTCGGTAAACGGCTCGATCACAGTCCTGCGGAAGGCTTCGCGCAGGTCGAACACATGAAAGTCAAGCCCCATCTGCCGTGCCGCGCTGCGTGCGTCCTCGATCTCCGCCTCCTGCCCGTCGCGCAGAAGCATCGTCGCACCGCCGACCTCATAGCCGTCGCGCTGCAAGAGCAGGCATGCCGCCGCGCTGTCCACGCCGCCGGACATGGCCACCAGAATCCTGCGCATCGGCCGATTCCCCCTTCCCATTTTCTCTAATAATAGCGTATTCACACGAAAAAAGCAAGTACGGCGTTGACCTTCCGGAAAAATGTGGTACAATATTGGTACAGTTCGTCCATTACGGACAGAAAGAAGGAGCTTATGTTAGATTTTCGACCGATCACTTTGCAAGATAAAAACATTTTACACGACTTTTTCTACCGCGCTGACGGTTACGGCGCCGAGGCGTCCTTCGTCACGCTGTATCTCTGGGGAGACCAGAAGGTCGCGCTTTTTGAGGGCGAGCCGGTCATTTTGAGCAAGTTTGCCAGCGAATCCTATGCCTTTCCTGCCGGAAACCGCGACCTGAAGGGTACGGTCGAGGCGTTTTTGGCCGATTCCGCCGAGCGCGGCTTCCCGTGCCGCATTTTCGGCCTGCTGGAGCCTGACATTGCACGCCTCGAGGCACTGTTTCCCGGCCGGTTCCACTTCCGCCCGGTGCGAAACAGCTTCGACTATATCTACGAGATCGACCATCTGGCCGACCTGCACGGCAAAAAGCTGCAAGGCAAGCGCAACCACTGCAATCATTTTGAGGAGGCTTACCCCGATTTCCGCATTCTCCCGCTGGATGCTGCGCAGCTTCCGCGCTGCCGTGAATTCACGGCACAGTGGTATGCCGCGCATCTGGAAAACGGTGCGGAGGAGGACGATTTTGCCGGTGAACGCATCGCCATCGGAAAGGCCTTTGACGCTTATGAGTCGCTCGGCTTGGAGGGACTTGTGCTGGAGGTCGGCGGCGAGGTTTACGCCTTCTGCATCGGCAATCAGATTCGGAAAGACGTGTTTGACGTCAACTTTGAAAAGGCGCTGCCGCAGGTCAACGGCGCTTACGCCATCATCAATCGTGAGTTTGCCCGTCATATCCGCGAGAAATACCCGGATATCCGCTACCTCAACCGCGAGGACGACATGGGCATCGAGGGCCTGCGCCGCGCCAAAGAGAGTTATACGCCGGACATCCTGCTGGAAAAATATCTGGCTGAGGAGCTCACGCAATGACAGGCCGCGCCGCGCGCGCGGACCTTCCGCAGCTCACGCGGCTGTGGCAGACGTGCTTTCACGACAGCGAGGCCGAGGTGCAGACGTTCTGGAAGTGCTTTGGGGATAAAATCGGGATTTTCTGTGCCCGCGATGGTAAAAAAGTCACGGCCATGGCCTGCGCACTGCCCGTGCAGCTCGTCGACGACGCGGGAGAAAGCCATGAGGCCGCATATCTCTACGCCGTGGCGACCGACCCCGCCTACCGCGGGCGCGGCCTGTGCGGCGAGATTCTGGCCTGCGCGGAACGCACACTTCGCGCACAGAGCGCGGAATATGCGATTCTGGTGCCGGCGGAGCCGGGGCTGTTCGCGCTCTACGAGCGTTATGGCTACAAGACCGCCTTTTTCCGCGGCCGCGAGGAGATTTCCGGTGCGGCCTGCGCGGGAAAGGTCGAGGAAATCGACGCCGATACCTATTTCAGTCTGCGCGAGCTGCTGCTGTTTGATTCCTTCGTCTCCTGCGGCCCGGATTATTTGACTTATCAGGCAACAACGGATCGGCTTATGCGCATTGAAACGGCCGGACAGGTACACTGCGCGGTCTGTGCGCAGGACGGTTCGGAGCTGACCGTCAAGGAATTGCTGCCCTATACGCCGGAGGCTGCCGCGCTGCTTTTAAAGCACTTCGGCTGCAAGCGCGGCGGGTGTCTCACACCGCAGGGAACGCTGCCCTACGGCATGTGCAAGGCGCTGTCCGGTGCGCCGCTCCCGCAGAATTGTTATCTTGGTCTGGCGCTGGATTGAGCGCACCGCATAAGGGCGGGCAATGCTCACCCTGCGTTGGCGATTTAAATTGCAAAAGGATCTCGGATGATCGGAAAAAACCGCAGAAAACCTGCGGTTTTTTCCGATCATTTTTCATAGCAGTCCGTGAATTTCCATGTGTTGCCCAGCACGTTGGCCACCAGCGAGCCGCAATACGGGCAATTCGTCTGCGTCGTACTGGTGAAGGGCGCGCCGCAGTGCGGACACCTGCCCGCCGCCGTCGCGCTCTCCTGCGGCAGAAGATAGGCATAATGCAGGCAGTAGCGCGTCTGCACCAGCCGGCCCTCGCTGCGGTACTGCACGCCCGCCTGAAAGACGATGGTCTTTTCCAGAGCCGCGCGTTGGTAATCATGTAAGATGATCTTATGAATCTTCAGCTCCGCCTTGTCGGATAGCCGCTTGCGCAGCTCGGCCGCAGCAAGGCTCTTGGCCTGAGATAGATTGAAATCCGGAAAATCCCGCAAAATGCGCGGCATGAAAATGCTGTCGCCGCCGGAAAGCGACTTCGGCTGATCGTCCTCCTGCTCCTGCGCCGCACGCACGATTTCGGGCAGATCGCGCAGGCCGAAGTTCGTCCGCGTGAGCTTGCGCAGCTTGCTGCGTATGATAAGATACGCAAGGATTCCCAGCAGACTGGTGCCGGCGACTACACCGGCAAAAATGATCCATCCCAAAGAAACTCCCCCTTTTTCTGCATTATATCAGAAATTGTGGGGAAATTCCACTGATTTTTACCGCCGCAGCACGCGCTGGAGGCGCGAACCGAGAAGGCTCGACACCGCGATTTTGAGCGCGTCGAAGGGCAGGAAGATCAGGCAGCCGGAGATGATGGTTTTTTTGAGCGACCACGCGCCGTTCAAAGCAATGTACATGTATGGCAGGCCGATGGCGTACAGCACGACCAGTCCGACCACGCAGGCCAGCACCATGCGCCAGAAGCCGCAGTTTTCGCGGCGCGTCATCAGGCCGATGACCAGCGCCATGGGGATCAGGCCGAGCAGGAAGCCGAAGGTCGGCATGGTGACGTACATCAGGCCGCCGCCCTCCGTGAAGATCGGCACGCCCGCAAGGCCGAGCAGGACATACACCACCTGTGAGGCCGCGCCGTACCACGGTCCGAGCAGCAGTCCGGCGGCGCAGGTGAAGAACGCCTGTAAGGTGAACGAGGTCGGACCGACCGGGATGCGCAGGAACGCGCCGATGGCGGTCAGCGCGGCAAAGAGCGCGGTCAGGATGATGGAGCGTGTGCGGCGTGCGGATTTTGACATGGTGGGTTCCTCCGGGGTTTACAATTAGAATTTTTGGTTTACAATTCGCACAAAAAGAAATTTTCTCCGAAATGCGGTTTACATTTTCGGGAAAACAGTTTACAATTAGTATAGCGCATTTTTTGAAAAATGCAAGAGGGAGTTGAAATAATGAGCCGGAGCGAGGTGCTGGCGCTGCTGCGCCAGGACGAGTATATTTCCGGCGAGGAGATCAGCCGCCAGCTCGGCGTCTCCCGCGCCGCCGTGTGGAAGGCCGTGCGCGCCCTGCGCGCCGAGGGCTGCCGCATCGATTCCGTGCCGAACCGCGGCTACTGCCTGCGTCCGGCCGGGCGGCTGAACGCCGCACTTTTGCAGGCCGCGCCATGGAGCGTGGTCGTGCCGGAGGAGGTCGATTCGACCAACAACGTCGCAAAGCAGTTGGGCGCACAGGGGGCACCGCACGGCACCGTCGTCGTCACCGAACGCCAGACCGGCGGCCGCGGCCGTCTGGGCCGCAGCTTTGTCTCGCCGCCGGGCGGCGTGTATCTGTCCGTCCTGCTGCGGCCGGAGCTTCCGCTTGAGCGTCTGATGCACCTGACCGCGCTTGCCGCAGTGGCCACGCGCCGCGCAATTGCCGATTGCTGCGGCCTTGCGCCGGACATCAAGTGGATGAACGACCTGCTCTGGCAGGATAAAAAGCTCTGCGGCATTCTGACGGAGCTGTCCTGCGAGGCCGAGAGCGGACGGCTGGAATACGCAGTCATCGGCATCGGCGTCAATTGCAACACGCGGCTTTCCGAGCTGCCGCCGGAGGTGCAGGCGCGCGCGACCTCGCTTCACGAGGCGACCGGGCGCGAGATCGACGTCAATGCGCTGGCTTCAGCGATGATCGCGCAGCTTCAGGAGCTGGATGCCGTACTGCGCGGCGACCGCGGCCCCTGGATGCGGGAATACCGCAGTGCCTGCGTTACGCTGGGCAAGCAGGTTCTGCTCCTGCGTGCGGGCGAAAGCCGCCCGGCCTTCGCACTGGATGTGGATGACGATGCCGGGCTGATCGTCCGCTACGAGGACGGCACGACCGGAACGGTCAGCTCGGGCGAAGTCTCCGTAAGAGGAATTTATTAAAATAAAATAGGAGGAGTAACCATGAATGAAGTCATCAAATGCTTAGTCGAGCGCAGAAGCTGCAAAAAGTACCTGCCGCAGCAGGTGGACGAGGCCGCCTTGCAGGAGGTTCTGCTGGCGGGCACCTACGCGCCCAGCGGCAAAAACCGTCAGGCCGCAAAGATCCTCGTCGTGCAGAAGCCCGAGGATGTCGCTGCGCTCCAGCGCCTGAATGCGGCGGTGCTTGGCAATCCGGAGGGCAAGCCCTTCTATGGTGCGCCGACCGTGCTGGTCGTGCTGGCCGACGCAGAGGTCAACACTGCCGTTGAGGACGGCTCGGTCGTGATGGAAAACCTGATGATCGCGGCGCATTCTCTCGGCCTCGGCTCCTGTTGGGTGCACCGTGCGCGCGAAGTCTTTGCAAGCGACGAGGGTAAGGCACTGCTGAAAAAGTGGGGCGTTGATGGAAGCTACATCGGTGTTGGTCACTGTCTGCTCGGCTATGCCGACGGGCCGGAGAAGCCTGCCTCGCCCAGAAAGGCAGATTTTGTCGTCCGTGTTTGAGAAATTCTAAAAAAATTCAAAAAAATAGGCTTGCGAAATCCGAAAAAAGCGGTATACTATAATCACAAAACCAACAGAGGCTCTTTCAGAGCCTTTGAAAAATAAACTTGGAGGTATGTCAAAATGAAGAACAGCACCCTGAAGCTGATCCTTGCGATCATCGGCGGCGTCGTCGTGATCGGTGCGGCTGCCGTGGCCGTTGCGCACTACTGGGACGATCTGAAGAAGTACCTGCCGTGCTGCAAGTGCAAGACTGAGCAGGAAGACTTCGCTGACATCGAGGCGTAAGTCTCTACAACGTAGTTTGCGCAGGAGGCTCATTTCGGCTTTTCGGCAAGCTGCTGCGGCATTTCGCGGAACGCGGAATGCCGCTCAGCTTATTCGGCTACCTTTCGGCTTGCCGAATAAGCTGCTTTCAAAATTGCAAAATATAGTTTTGAGGTCTTATTTTGCAATTTTGGCCGCTGCGGCGGGTTATTGAACGCGAAAGACAACCCTGACGGTTTTCTTTCACACTATCTTTCCCTCCGCAGCCTTCGGCCGGAGCGTCTTTCGGCAAGCTGCTGCGGCATTTCGCGGAACGCGAAATGCCGCTTTTCCATATAATATATAGATAGAGGGGTGTTTTCATGAAGTGCGCAAAGCGATCGTGTTTCTGGCTGCTGCCGTTCTTTTACCTCAGCTTCTGCATCAATGAGGCGATCCTCCGCGCCGTGACCGCAAGCGCTTTCTGGCGCAGCGGGCTGGCCGTCGCGTGGATTTTCGCGCTCGTTCCGGCGCTGGCGCTGGGCGTCCTGTGCCGTGTTTTCCCGCCGAAGCTGAACCGCGTGCTGGAGCTGGTCTTTAGCTGGTTTTTCTTCCTGTTTTATGCCTCTCAGCTCATTTATTTTCAAATCTTCGGCTGCTTTTATTCGGCCTATTCCATGGGAAACGGCGGGCAGATTCTGGAATTCTGGAAGGTCACGCTGCATACTATGGCCGAAAACTGGCTGCCGCTGCTGCTTCTGCTCCTGCCGCCCGTGTGCCTGACGGTTTTTGGCCGGTATTTCAGCACTGCGCGGCCGAAACGCTGGGTTTTGCTGCCTGTTGCGCTCGCGCTGGCCGCAGCCGTCCACTTTGGCGCGGTTGCGCTGCTGCCTGCCTTCGGCACGGCGCCAATGTCGGCCTATGACCTGTACCATAACACGAATGATCTCTCTGCCGCAGTCCCGCGCCTCGGGCTGCTGCCAGCCTTCCGGCTGGATATTCACCGTTTGGCCTTCGGCTTCCATGGCGGTGCGATCATACCGGAGCACCCGGAGCCGCCCGAGACCGAACCTTCGACCCAGCCCTCGAGCGAGACCGCTCTTGCCGCTGAGCCGACCGAGCCGCCCATCGATACCAGCCCAAACGTACTTACCATCGATTTTGACAGCCTTATCGCAGGCGAGACAGACGATATGATTCGTCAGCTCCACGAATATTTCTCCGCGCAGACCCCCACAGCGAAGAACGAAAAAACCGGAATGTTCAAGGGCTGCAACCTCATTTTGATCACTGCCGAGGGCTTTTCCTATCTGGCGGTCGATCCTGAGCTGACGCCGACGCTCTACAAGCTTACGACCGAGGGCTTCCGGTTTACGAATTTCTATACGCCGATCTGGGGTGTTTCGACCTCGGACGGCGAATACGTCGCGTTGACCGGCACCATCCCGAAAAACGGCGTCTGGAGCTTCAGCCGCACCTCCACGAAGGCCATGCCGCTGACCATGGTGCAGCAGCTCAAAAAGCTGGGCTATACCGCCTACGCCTACCACGACCACACCTACGGCTACTACGACCGCGAACTTTCGCATCCGAACCTCGGCTACATCTACAAGGCGCGCGGACGCGGACTGGACGTTGCGGGGACGTGGCCGGAGTCCGACATTGAGATGATCGACCTCTCCACCGCCGATTACATGGGAAAGGAACCGTTCCATGCGTATTACATGACGGTTTCCGGCCACTTGGAATATAATTTCGGCGGAAATGCCATGGCGGCAAAGAACCGCGCATTGGTCGAGGACCTGCCTTACAGCGAGGCTGCGTGCGCCTATCTTGCCTGCAACATCGAGCTTGACCGTGCGCTGCAGCTGCTTTTGCAGCGGCTGGAGGAGGCGGGCGTTGCGGACAACACTGTCATCGCCCTCTCCGCCGACCACTATCCCTATGGCCTGACCGTTGAGCAGCAGAGCGAGCTGGCGGGGCACGCGCTCGACGAACGCTTCGAGCTTTACAAAAACGCCTGCATCATCTATAAAAAGGGGATGACGCCCGAGACGGTCGAGCGCCCCTGCTCGTCGCTCGATCTGCTGCCCACGCTGTCAAATCTGTTCGGTCTGGACTTTGATTCGCGTCTTTACATGGGGCAGGACGTGTTTTCCGATGCCGAGCCGCTCATTATTTTCAGCGACCACAGTTGGCTGACCGCGCACGGCACCTACTACGCGCCGACGGGCGAGTACACCTCCACCGACGGCACCGAGCCGGCCGAGGGCGAGATTGACCGCATCAATGGTATCGTGAGCAATAAGTTCACGGTCTCCGCATGGGTTCTGGATTCGGATTATTGGCGCACGATTTTCGGCGACAACCTGCCGCCGGACGAGGAAGTCGGCTGAGCATGATACGATAGGGAAAGGGAAATGCGCAAGCAGCAGCCTCCTCCGAAGGCAGCTTACAGCACCGAAAAAGACCGATTTTTACGAATCCCGGCTGCCGCACAGATTTTCTGCTTGCTTTTTTTCAAAACAGCGGCTATAATAATTATATTCGCGCCGGTGTGTTGGAATTGGCAGACGAGGCGGACTCAAAATCCGTTGGGCTAATAACCCGTGCGGGTTCGACCCCCGCCACCGGCACCAAATAGGGAAGCCCTGCAAACAGTACGTTTGCAGGGCTTTTCTTGTATTTGCAAGGGGAAACGGGGTTTTGAAAGTCCCAGATATGGGAGTGGAATAACAGGGAACGGGAAAGAAAATATCAGGTTCGGGAACAGTAAATGCTTATGAAAATGCTTATGCGTTTTCGGACGGTGCGGCGGGTGTGCTGTTGTAGAAGTTCCACATCTCGTTTTTATAGCGCTCAATGTCGGAGCGGGCAATATGGGTGTAAATCTCTTTCATGATTTTGTCGTTGTTCCAGCCGCCGATCTCCATGGAAATTTCAGCGGGGATGCGGAGATGCGCGGAAAGGGAGGCGAAGCTGTGGCGGAGCTGGTGGACGGTGACGCGCTTGACACCAGCACGCGCACAGGTGCGCTCGACCGCGCAGCGAAGGGTTGTCTGGGAAACGGAAAGAACCTTGCCCTCCGGCTTCCAGTCGCGGAGGATGGCCGCGCGAAGCTCGGGAATGAGAAGGGGAACGTTCCGGTCGGATTCCACATTCTTTTGCTCGGCTTTGAGGACATACTCGTTATTCTCGTTGCGGATGCGTGCGCCGGTGGTGTGGATAAAGTCGGCGTGAGGGTCGATATTCTCCCAGCGGAGCGCATCAATCTCGGAGATACGCATGGACATAAGGGCCAGGAGCATGGGAACGCAGAGCGGATCGTCTGCGGCGGCTGCTACAAACTTCTTGATTTCGTCCGGCTCGAGCCAGTTCGCGTCGCGCTTTTTTCGAGGCTGCGAGACCTTGACTGCATTGTCAACGTCGATGCCCTGCGCAGATAAGACGGACTTGATGAAAGCCCATGCGTTTTTGACGGTCTTTCGGGAGACGATGCCCAGCTCGTCATTGACGATGCCGCGCCATTCGGAGGGGCTGATGCGGGAGAGCACGCGCGGCATGGTGGACTGGAAGCGTGTGCGCTGGATGATGCGATAGCCGCGAACGGTAGAGGGGGAAAGCGTGTTGCTGCGCTCGGCGATATAGGCATCGATGGCCTGAGAGAGGGTAAGATCGCATTTTTTGACGGGCTTTCCGGCGGCTTGCGCCTGCGCCTTGATAAGGGCGGCCTGACGCTTGCACTCCTTGGGCGTGTCGGCCAGAACGGGGATAGACTGGCCGTTGATGCGGAGCTGGATGCGCCAGCCGGAGGGGGTTTCTTTCGGCTCGGGGATGTACATGGTCAGCGCTCCTTTTTACTGAATTTACGGGCGAAGCGCATGGTCGCCCAGACGCAGACGGAAATTGCGGAGAGGACAAGGAAGATCAGAAGCCACGCGACAAGGCCGACATCGCCGAAGCGGATGAGGCCGGCATCCTTGATCTGCGCATCGACGAACAGATAAAAGATCAAGGCGCAGGACTGGAGCGCACAGGCAAAGAGAAGAATATAGATAACGGGGGCGCGGGCGGCAAGCTGCTCGGCGCGGAGGCGGTTGACCTCGTGCAGGCGCTTGTTTTCCTCGGCAAGGCGGGCGTTTTCCAGCTCGGCGGCGTGGAGCTTCGCCTGCAATTCCTCGGCGCTGGCCTCGGACGCGGAGAGACCGAAAATCTCGTCCATGGAAAGGCCGAGGACTTTGCAGAGGGCAACGGAATTAAAAAGCTTGGGATCGAGCTGCGTGCCGTCGCAGAGGCGGGACACGGAGGAATAGGAAACGCCGGCCGATTCGACCAGCGCGTCGATGGTGAGGCCCTTGAGACGCTTTGCCTGACGGACGGCCTCGGGGTAGAATTCAAATTTGGGGCACAGCTCCTGATCTGCGGTCATTTCTCACGGCTCCTTTCGTGCTTGCGCGGAATTCGCAACGGCGGCAGGCTGTTTTCGCAGCGGCTGCGCGGGAAAAGCAGAACTGCGCGTGGACAAACTCCGGCATTCCTGCTACGATAGAGGTGCAGCAGATGAAGTGATTTATGGGTATCTGCGATAGAGCCGTGTCGGTTCTGGTACAACCGGCACGGCTCGTCAAAACAATATTGGGGAGGGCGCACCATGCAATCTATCCACATTATTTCCGAAAACGGAAAGGTCAGCGTGATTATAGACGGGGTGGAATTAAAACGGCTGCACAGCTTCTCGGTGGACTATATCGAGGGTGCGCCGCTGCTGTTCTCCTGCGTGGCCGACGTGGGAACGGGGACGAAGGAGAATCAGACAAGACTGGTGAATTAAGACGGGTGGCATTTCTTGCAAGGCTCGTAGCCGTCGTCGAGCGCTTCGTCAAGATCGTCGAAATAGACGCGGTTCTTTTCTGCCGGGAGATAGCTGCAATCCGGGTCATGTACTTTTTTACTGGATTTATTACCGATGTAACACTGCTCCTTCGGTTCGGTTGCTTTCCTCGTGGATGTTGTGGAGGAACGGGAAGTCGTGGCCGTTCTGGCCGATGATGTGGGACGGGAGGTTGCTTCTGTTGCTTCGGGCTTAGAAGAACAAGCGGCCAAACATATGCCTATAATCATGGCGCAGTGGCCGTCAATGGCGATGAAGCGGCCGTGCTTGCAGAAATCTTTGAACGGTATCTTTCCGGGGCCTCTCTGCTGCAAATCGCGCGGGAATTGAACGCACGGCGGGTTCCTTACGCGCCGGGAATTGAAAACTGGAATAAAGCGCGGCTGATGCGAATGCTGGAGGATCCAAGATATACCGGAAACGATGAATTCCCGCAACTTCTTAGCAAGGAGCGCGCCGCGGAACTCAAACGCATAAAAGCAGCGCGTAACACACAAAGCGCAATTGACCGCACCCAGCCGGTGTATCATCTCTGCGTGCCAATTCTCTGCCCCAATTGCGGTAGCCCGATGGGCAGACGCAGTAACCGCGAGTGCAGAATCCCCCAGCGCTGGGCGTGCAAAAATCCGCAGTGCCGTACATGGATCGGCATTACGGATGAAGCGCTGCTGGGAGGAATTACAGATCTCCTGAACGGTATGATCGCCCATCCGGAGCGGCTTCAAGCCTCGGCCGACGCCTATACTCCGAGCGAAACCGTGCAAAGGCTGGAAGCCGAAATCCGGCAGACGTTGGAGCGCAGGACGTTCGATAAGGCCGTCCTCCGCCAGAAAATTCTGGATTGTGCTGCACGCAAGTACCGTGAGATTGAGGATACCGCCTATCTGACGGAAGCATTGAAAGCGGACCTGGAGCAATCCGGTCCGCTTTCGGCATATTCGGAGGCTTTGACCCGCCGCTGCGTCAGGGCAATCCACCTGCAAGCGGACGCGACCGTTCGCCTCACGCTGGTCAACGGCCAGACCATCGGGAAGGAGGAAAGCAGATGACACAGACCGGCAAGGTGGTGCGGGTCATTCCCGCGGACGTGACAAAGCAGACCGTCTGCACGCCCTATGAGCAGATTCCGGTTGCGGCCTACTGCCGGGTATCGACCAAACAGGAGGAGCAGCTCAACAGCTACGAGGTGCAGAAGCAGCACTATGAGGAGCTGATTCTCTCGGAGGCCAAATGGCATCTGGCGGGCATTTTTGCCGACCGCGGCATCTCCGGCACCAGCCTGAAAAAGCGCGACGAGTTCAACCGGATGCTCCGTCTCTGCCAAAAGGGCAGAATCAAAATGATCATCACGAAGTCCATCAGCCGCTTTGCGCGTAATACGCTTGACTGCATTGCCGTCACGCGCAAGCTCCGCGAGATCGGCGTGGATGTCTACTTTGAGGAGCAGAACCTACACAGCATCGATGCGTCCTCGGAGTTTTATATCTCCATCTACGGCAGTGTCGCGCAGAGCGAGTCGGAGAACATCAGCGCCAATGTCAAATGGGGCAAGGCACAAAGCGCCAAGAACGGCAATGTGTCCTTCAACTACAAGCACTTCCTCGGCTACCGCCGCGGCGAGGACGGCGCGCCGGAGATCGTTCCGGAGGAGGCGGAAACGGTCCGTACCATCTATGGCCGCTTCCTCGCGGGGGACAGCCTGCACGACATCGCCGTCCATCTGGAGGCGCAGCGCGTCCCCTCGCCCGGCGGGAAGCAGGCATGGCGGGAAACGACGATCCGCTCGATCCTCTCGAACGAAAAATACAAAGGCGACGCAGTGCTGGGCAAGACCTATGTGGAGAACTGTCTGACCAAGCAGCTTGCGCAGCAGGCCGACGCGCAGCAGGCGCAGGCGGGACTGCGCTCGCGCCTCGATGAAGTGTATGACGCCCTCGACGCGCTGCAAAACCACCCGCTTGCCTATGATGACTATCTCGTCCGCCAGACCCTCTCGCACGTGATCGCCGTGTCGAAGCATCTGATCCAGGTCGTCTTTCCGGACGGCCTGGAGGTAGAGCAGGAGGTGGAATAGAAGCTGCATGCTGCTTTTAGGCATCTATATCGGCAGCAACGAATTTATTCACCGTGGTGACCTATTCAGTATGCTGACTTGACTTCAAGCTATTGGCGGCAGCACTTTTCATCATTTGGGTGTTTGCCAAGACCGCAAGTTGTACAAAAAATTTACAAGTGAGACTCTCGTAGCCTATTGACGATATCACGGTATCGTGATATATTGTGAGTGACAAGAGAGGATGTTGATTTCACGATGCCGGTATTGTCAAGTTTTTACGGAATTATCATTCGAATGTATTCGAGCATAACCCGCCACACATTCACGCAATCTATAACGAGGATGTGGCGGCCATCGACTTTATGACTGGTGAGGTGTTGGAAGGTTATCTTCCAGCCAAAGCTCTAGCGATGGTGCGGGAATGGATTTCCATTTACAAGGACTCCTTGCAGGAGATTTGGGAAACGCAGGAGTTCAAGAAGTTCCCGCCGTTGGAATAAGGAGGCTGCGTATGTTTCACAAGGTAAAAGATGTTGCTCCCATTTCCGATTTCAAGTTGAGCGTCCAATTCAGCGAGGGCGTGACCAAGGTTTACGATGTGAAGCCCCTGTTTGAAAAGCTCCCTGTTTTTAAGGCTCTTCAAAGTGATCCTGCCGAATTTGCCTGTGTCACTGTGGATGTAGGCGGCTATGGGATCGTCTGGAACGATGATCTGGATTTGTCCTGCGATGAGTTGTGGGAAAATGGAGCGGTGGTGGAAACACCCTTTGACGGACTGATGGCATTCAGCGATGCCACGGAGCTGTGGGGGCTGAATGAAAGCACCCTGCGCAAAGCCATTTCCTACGGAAAGCTGGTAAACGGTGTAGATGTCTGCAAGTACGGCAAGCAATGGGTGGTATCCATTGACGCTATGAAACGTGAATACGGAGAGGCTGTCCGCTGACAACCAAATACTATTGAAAGCATCTATCTTCGGGTAGGTGCTTTTTCTATGCCCAAAAGAGGAGATTTATGGATTCGAAAGGTGTAAAGCTCCGTGATGAGGGAGAAAAGAATGTAGCAAAGATCGTTTCGCTGCAATGGCTTTTTGCATAGACTCCACTCTCCTTTTTTCTAACAGGCTCACGCCTTAATATATCGTGTTGTCCGCCCGGCACCGATTCGCTTTACCGAACCAGTCTTGACCATTGCGCCGAGGACGGCCTCAACGGTCGTGGGGCTGACATCGGGGAGAATTTTGCAAATCTCGGCTTTGGATAGCGGCGTCAGGCTGTTCAGGACGGTCGCTTCCACACGGGCCTTTTTCGTGATCTTCTTGCCGTGTACCACCGCAAACCGCTTGTCCAGTTCTTTATAGCACATATAAAGCGTGGAGAGGAAATTCTCGATAAAAGGGAAATAAGAGTTCTCATTCGTTTCCCATCCTGCCGAGGATTGCCGCAGGGCTTCGTAATAATACGCCTTGTAGTTGTTGATCTGCTCCTCAAAGGACACATATTTTCCTGCGTCAAAGCCGTTCTTGTATAACAGCAGCAGAGAGAGCAGGCGGGACATTCTGCCGTTGCCGTCCCGGAACGGGTGGATGCAGAGGAAGTCCAGAATCGCACAGGGGATCAAAAGGAGCTGATTGATATTTGCATCGCTTCGGGCATCCAGATAGGCAAGCTCCAACTGCTCCATTGCTTTCGGCGTTTCACTCGCGGGGGTAGGACGGAAACGGACACGGCGGTTTCCGTCCGCATCGATTTCCAAAATCACATTGTCGTCTGTCTTGTACTGCCCGCCGTACTCATAGCCCGCAAAGCTCATCATCATTTCGTGCAGCCGCAGAATGTCGCTCTGCCGAAAGTCGATGTACTCATAGCCGAGATGAATTTCGTTCAGTGCATCTCTGTATCCTGCGATCTCCGCTTCGTTGTGGTTCAGCGGCGCGCTGTTCTGATTGACAATGGCGGCGATGCGCTCATCGCTGGTCACAATGCCCTCGATGGCGTTGGAGCTTTTGATGGACTGCACCTTTGCGACCGCTTCCAGCTCCGTGAAGATCTGCGTGTATTCATCCTTGCGCACGCCTGTCATGGTTTTCAGCGCCGCAATGTTGGCAGTGAGATTTACAAGATTTGCCGGAAGCAAGCCGTTAATCAAAAAAGAGTAATCGAATTTTCTCATACAGTACCAGCCTTTCTGCACATAATTATAGCATATTATATGCAGAAAGGCAAGCTGCTATCCGAATTATCTGCATATACTTCTTTGAAATATATGCAGATAGAGCATCCGAATAGACAGTAAAATGAGAAAACGGCACGGGGTTTCCGTGCCGTCTGCGTCAGATCGCTTTAATTTTTTTGAGGTAGGCTACAGCATCGGTATGTCCATATGCTACTGTTTCATAGAAGCCTCCGACCTTTCAGAAGATGGATACACATTTTCCCGGCCTTTTCTATTGTGAATTCACACATTTTCCGAACGGGGAGGACAGCGGCTTGCTACAACACTCTGTTACAAAAAGTAAGCCGGACAGCTCTCACGCAGAAGGTCAAGCAGGCCGACGCGCAGCAGGCGCAGGCGGGACTACGCTCGCGCCTCGATGAAGTGTACGCCGCCCTCGACACGCTGCAAAACCACCCGCTTGCCTATGACGACTATCTCGTCCGCCAGACCCTTTCGCGCGTGATCGCTGTGTCGAAGCATCTGATCAGGGTCGTCTTTCCGGGCGGCTTGGAGGTAGAGCAGGAGGTGGAATAGGAGATGAATGCTGTATCTCGACATAAATGAACACCTGAGCTGCGTTCAAGCAGTTCCAGGTGTTCTACATCGTATCATATCCGTAAAGAAACACCCACTATGCGTTTTGCAAAGTGGTAACATGCGCCATGGCGGCTCCAAATTAGGAAAACCCATTGATTGGCTTAACGAAAAACTTATGGGTATCGGGGTTAGAGAACGCGTTGAAGTATTGAATTTATTGACAAACATTTTCTGCTTGGCTATAATTTTTTGCATCAATAGGGGTTCATCAGATTATATTTGTTACAAACGTATTGTTCAATAGCTCTATTATGCCCAGAGTTGCAACATGGAGCAACAAGAATAATATCAACGAGGCAACAGAAGATTTCTTCAACCACAATCTGCCGCGAAAATACATGCAGCATTTTGATGTCTTGGACATTGAAGAAGATTATGTTATCTTCTCGGACGGCGTGAAAAGTGAAAAAACGGGCTCAGGTGAAGCTGGCGATAACAATGTTGTAACGCTTACCAAAAACGGACGCAAGATTGCCGAGTGGACTTGGTGGAATTTGAACGCTTCGGTCAATACGGAGGCAGATACAACCGCAGGAGACACCATCGTGTTTATTCCTTGGTACGGTGAGAACAGCACGACAAAGAATCCCGACGATGCAGATAAGATCTACCACTGGAACGCCAATGGCGGGACGACTACCTGGCAGGTCCCGGACAACTGGAAAAACCTGAAAGCGGCCGATGTTTATCAGTTGAGCGGCGATAACAAGGTGAAGGTGGCAA
Source organism: uncultured Oscillospiraceae bacterium (assembly GCA_934667815.1). Classification (GTDB taxonomy): domain Bacteria; phylum Bacillota; class Clostridia; order Oscillospirales; family Oscillospiraceae; genus JAZOXB01. The sequence continues at coordinate 15,047 of CAKUMO010000005.1, read as the reverse complement.
TTGTAGCAATTACGAACGGGGAAATTATCGCAAGGCCGGGTATTCCAAGAAATATTACGATACGCACGAGAGCGACATCATCATCCACAAGGCTGCGAAGAAAGCGTTTGACGATTTGGCGCTGAAAAAACTGCCCACGGTCAAGAGCCTTCAAGCGGAGTATTCTGATCTGCTTGTGCAGAAGAAGCTCGATTATGCAGAACTTTCCAAGGCGCGTGACGAGGCAAAACAGCTCCAGATTTATAAAGCCAACGCCGAGATTCTCCTACGCACGGATGCCGAGAAACAGCGGCAGACAAGAGAGCGTCAGCAGGAAAAATAGCACTGCTTTGCAGGGCGCAGCCGAACGGGAACCGTTCGTTCAATCAGGGGTTTGGGGAGAGTTTCCCCAACAAGCAGCAGGGAGATTTCCGGTGACGGAAATCTCCCTGTTCGTCAAGTTTGTATAAACGCAGGCATTGCTTGCCAAGTGTAACGTCTCAAACGCGGCTTCTTATTTCGTGGAGTCCACCACTCTGTCAAAACGTCCCGCCCAAGGCCGGAAAATACTGCGTTTTACAGACAGCTCCCGGAAAATAACACAGAATCTTGACTGCGCACAGCAAAAGCCGACGGCTCCCACTTTGCTCATATTGTACTCGCAGCAGCCGAACTTTTCCGACTGCCCATTTGACTGCACGCAGGATCGCAACGGAGCACAGAAAAAGAAATTTACTGCCTGATGACCTGAATACGACCAGGAGTTTCCGCTTTTTTAATCAGATCAGTATCTGCCTATTGCTTTTTCAGACATACATGCTATAATTTCAACGCGAGATATAGATATGGGTTACTCATGGAGTGGTGAACTCCACGAAAAAATCGCGGCGCAATGGCAAATGGGTCAGCGGCTGGCTGATGGCAGTTGCTTTTTTTCGGGATTTGCATAGGTGGCCGCTTATTTGCAACGGAGGGTAACGGTTTGGATCAGCAAAGCATGAAGCAGACATTTATGATGAGTGCCGTCCGGGTCATAGCGCGGGATGGGCTGGTCAAAGCCACGACCAAGGCCATCGCAGACAAGGCCGGGCTGAACGAGGCCTACATCTATAGATGTTTCGCTGACAAGGATGACCTGCTCAGCGAGGCGTTCTATCAGGAGGATGAGAATTTCACAACGCTTCTGTGTGAAACGTTGCCGGTCATGCATATGCCGGGTCTTACATGGAAAGAACGTGCATTCCTGCTCTGGAAGCGGAGTTGGGAATTTATTTTGAAGAATGAGGCCGACTGTATTTTCTACATCCGCTACTATTACTCTGCGGACTGCCGGGCACAAGCGTATGACACACACCTGAAGCATTTCCATACGCTGATTGAAAAAGTCAGACCTGCCTTCAAGCCGGGCACGAACGTGGATATGCTGGTGCACCAGATTTTCGACACCATGCTGGCTTTTGCGATGCGGGTGCTGTACGGTGAGATGGAGAACAGCGAGACCACGACCCAATGGACATTTGAACAGATTTATAGCTTTGTCGTGCCGAATGTCAGGGCCGAAGTTTTAGAGAAAGAGGATAAGAAAGAAGCGATATGAACAGATCTCTCAAAAAAATCTGGAATGTAATCAGCAGTATTCTGGTTGCGCTGGTGGTGATTCTGGCGCTGCTGCTGGTGGGCGCAAGGGTCGTGGGCCTGCAGGTATTTACGGTGCTGTCCGGCTCCATGGAGCCGACCTATCACACCGGCTCCCTAATCTATGTCAAGAAGGTAGACCCCTACACCATTGAGGTCGGGCAGCCCATCACCTTCATGCTGGACGAGAACACTGTGGCTACCCACCGCGTCGTGGGCATCGTCCCGGACGAGGAAGACCCCACCGTGATCCGTTTCCGCACCAAGGGCGATGCCAACGATGCTGAGGACGGCGGGCTGGTACATTATAAAAATGTGATCGGTACGCCGATCTTCTCCATCCCGTATCTGGGCTATGTTGCGGATTACATCCAGCATCCGCCCGGAATGTACATTGCCATCTCCGCAGGTGCGATCCTGCTGCTGCTTGTATTCATCCCCGACATTTTTGCGGACAACAAAGACAAGAAACAGGACAAAGAGAAGAAGTCTTCCCGCCGTAATAAGGGTGCGCATGTCGCGGCACATGAGGCTGCTGCGGTCGATGCCGCCGCAGAAGAATCCACCAGTGAAAGCCTGAGCGACGAGATTCGCCGGAAAACCGATAATCTGCTCACAGACGAGGAGGTCGAGAATATCCGCCGGGAGGTCGAGGCAGACCGCTTTGACGATGCCGCCGCCGATGCGCTCCGGCAGGAGCTGCTGAGGCGGGAAGCAAAACGGGCCGAGCAGGAAGTGCCTCATTGAATGATGGGCAATGCCGCAAGGCTCCCTATATAACATTATTTTTAGGAGGTTTTCGGAAATGAAAGCAAGAAGCAAGGCTCTGCTCCTGGCTCTCTGTGCGGTATTGCTTGTAGCTGCTTTGGTGCTGGGAACAATGGCGTATCTGACTTCGCAGGCCGAGGTTACGAACACGTTCTCCGTCGGACAGGTCAAGATCACCATGGACGAGGCGAAGGTCGACAAGTACGGCGTGGCGCTCACTGACGCTGCTGCCGGTCGCGGCAACGCAAACGAGTACATCCTGATGCCCGGCCATACATACATCAAAGACCCCACCGTCCATGTGGATAAGGTGAGCGAGGACAGCTACATCTTCGTGAAGGTCGAAAACGGTATCTCTGCCCTTGAAGCTGCAGCTGTTGAAGGCGGCTACAAGACGATTGACGATCAGATCAAGACCAACGGCTGGACGGAGCTTAACGGCGTTGAGAACGTGTATTACAAGAATTACACCAAGGATACCACGAAGAATTCTGATCTGAAGGTGTTCGAGAGCTTCAAAATCGCGGACGAGGCGAACAAAATCAGCGGATGGGGTAACGCACTGGCAGAGACCAAAGTGACTGTCACCGCTTACGCCGTGCAGAAGGACGGCTTTGATTCCGCTTCTGCCGCGTGGAGTGCTACCTTCGGCAAGACCGCCACGAACGGCGAGGGCAACTGATTCCGATTCCAGCAGCTGAGGTGGAACCAATTTAATTCTACTGTCTGCTGAAATATAGACCCAATCGCAAACATCCGAAGAAAGGAGGAAGAGAAAAATGGAAAAGAAAGCGAGGCGCCGCCGCAGCGTGAGCAGCAGAACGTTCATCGTCATGCTGGCTTTGGTGCTGGTGATCGGCTGTGCGGTGGGTGGAACGGTTGCCTGGCTTGTCAGCAGCACGAACGCTGTTGTCAATACATTTACCTATGGAGCCATCAACATCACCTTGAGTGAAACCACCGGTGAGAATGATAAGATCATCCCCGGTAAGAACATCAGCAAAGACCCGAAGGTGACGGTCAAGAAGGATTCCGAAGCCTGCTGGCTGTTCGTCGAGGTCAAGGAGGAAGGTACGTTTGTTGCCGATAAGGTGACGTATTCCGTTGCCGAGGACTGGACGAAGGGCGATGACACGAAGATTCCGGCAAATGTCTATTATCGTGCGGTTGACGCCGTAAGCGCTGACACTGAATTTGCTGTTCTCAAGGATAACAAAATCTATGTCAGTGATGATCTGACCAAGAGCGATATCCAGTCTATCACCACCCAGCCCAAGCTGACCTTCACAGCCTACGCTGTTCAGAAGGACGGCATCAACACCGCCGACGACGCATGGGCAAAGGTCAACAGCACCACCAATCCTTAAGTAACCCTCTGTGTGCAGGGACACAGAAATCTTACAAAAAAGAGTGAAAGCAAATGAAAAAGAAACTTACCGCAATTTTCCTGTGCGTGGCTCTCGTCGCCATCGCTATCGTGGGCGCATCTCTCGCGTACTTCGCCGACACGAAGTCCGTAACGAATACGTTCACCGTGGGCAACGTCAAGATCGAACTGATCGAGTCCCGGTTCCACCGCGAGGGCAACGACAACTCCGGCGATACCTCCATCCCCGATCCCACCCACACCGCAAGCGGCATGAAGTATGTCGCCGACGGCCACAAGGCGTTCACCGATGACGAGATCAAGGCAGACGCCGAGAAATACTCCGAATACATCGGCGAACGCGGCAAAAACATGGTCCCCGGTCGCAACTTTGCCAAGTGCCCCTATGTGGTCAACACCGGCGCAAATGATGCTTATGTCCGCATCCGTGTGATGGCTCCTCACGATTATGAGGGCAGCTATCGTGGCTTCATCAGCGCTATGTTCTGCTCTTCCGCCACGAGTTCCGGTGAGTTCCAGCACGGAGCAAACGGGGAGAACTGGCCTGTCATTGAAGAGAACGGCTACACCGACGAAGATGGCTTGAAGTATGACGTCCTTACCTTCACCCGCATTGAGCCTCTCAAGGCTGGCGCGATGACCGAATGGAATGTTATCAACTATGTCGGTATTGGCAAGAACGTAACCAGCGCTGACATCCAGACAGCCGTTGAGAAGGGCTTTATTAAGGTATCGGAAGATGGCACCATGACCGTTAACGTTCTGGTGCAGGCCGACGCTATCCAGGCCGAGGGCTTTGCGGATGCCAAGGCAGCCTTCGCGGCATTCGACGCGCAGGCGTAATTGCTTTTCGGGAACGTGGCTCTTTTGAAAGGCTGTGTCAATGAGCGTCCCCACTGCGCAGGAGCGCAGAGAAAATATCATTCATTAAAAGGAGCAAAGCAAGCATGAAAAAGAAACTAATCGCAATCTTCCTGTGCGTGGCTCTCGTCGCCATCGCTATCGTGGGCGCATCTCTGGCGTACTTCACCGACACCGATGAAGCCAAAAATACGTTCACCGTGGGCAACGTCAAGATCGACTTGATCGAGTCCAGATACCATCGTCAGGGATCCGGCAGCTCCGGCGATACCTCTATTCCGGCTCCTACCCAGACCGCCAGCGGCATGAAGTATATCTCCGACGGCGCTACGATTTTCACCGATGAAGAGATCAAGACCGATGCTGCGAATTACTCCGCCTACATCGGCGAGCGCGGCAAAAACATGGTCCCCGGCAAGAACATTGCCAAGTCCCCTTATGTCATCAACACCGGCGCGAATGACGCTTACATCCGCATCCGTGTGATGATCCCCTCCGATGCGAACCGCGATTACTGGCAGGCACGCAGCGGCGGCGTGATCGAAAGCCAGTTCTGCAACACTGCGATCACCAGCGGCGAGTTTATGCACAATGACAAAACAACTTACAATCCGTTTATTGACGCTAGCGGCAGGGGCTATGTCGATGAGAACGGCGTAAAGTACGATGTTTACACCTTCATCCGCAACGAGCCGCTGAAGCCCGGTGAGATGACCGAATGGAACGTCTGGAACTACATCGGTATTGCGGATGAGGCTACCAGCGCGAACATCCAGAAGGCTATCGATAAGGGCGCGATCCTCAAAGCGGACGATGGTACGTTGACGGTAAACGTTCTGGTGCAGGCTGACGCTATCCAGGCCGAGGGCTTTGCGGATGCCAAGGCAGCCTTCGCGGCATTCGACGCGCAGGCGTAATTGCTTTTCGGGAACGTGGCTCTTTTTGAAAGGCTGTGTCAATGAGCGTCCCCTCTGCGCAGGAGCGCAGAGAAAATATCATTCATTAAAAGGAGCAAAGCAAGCATGAAAAAGAAGCTTATCGCAATCTTCCTGTGTGTGGCGCTGGTCGCCATCGCCGTCGTGGGCGCATCTCTCGCGTACTTCACCGACACGAAGTCCGTAACGAATACGTTCACCGTGGGCAACGTCAAGATCGACCTGTTGGAGTCCAGCCTGCACCGTGAAAACGCCGGCGTCGCCAACGGCGCAACTTCTACCTCCGAACTGTGGTCTGATGTTGACAAGGAAGGTTCCGGCAATACCAGCAAGTACAAGGCTGGCGATACCTTCTACACCGATGCACAGATCGAAGCAAATGCGGCAGAGTATACGTGTGAAAACGTGCAGCTCATCCCCGGCCGTTCCTATCACAAGATGCCCTATGTCAAGAACACCGGCAAGAACGATGCTTACATCCGCATCCGTGTGATGATCCCCGCCGATCTGGACACCGCAGTTCTGAACAGCAGCATGTACACCTCCAGCGCCATGGACAAAGGCGAATTCACCATGGCAGTTGATCAGACCGGCACCGTAGAGCGTGACGGCCTCAAGTACAATGTCTACACCTTCACCCGCATTGATCCTCTGGCTCCCGGTGAGATGACCTACTGGAACGTCTGGGGCACCATCCACATGGATACCACGGTGACCACCGCCCAGAGCGAAGCACTCTTCGGCGAGAACGGTTCCTATCCTAACGGTGTATTCCCCGTTCTGGTCGAGGCCGATGCTATTCAGGCCGAGGGCTTTGCCGACGCCGCGGCTGCTTGGGCGGCGTTTAACTAATCTTTCGTGCGATATGCAGCTTTTTTGAAAGGCTGTGTCAATGAGCTTCCCCACTGCGCAGGGGCGCAGAGAAAATATCATTCATTAAAAGGAGCAAAGCAAGCATGAAAAAGAAACTTATCGCAATCTTCCTGTGTGTGGCGCTGGTCGCCATCGCCGTCGTGGGCGCATCTCTGGCGTACTTCACCGACACCGATTCCGCTAAGAATACGTTCACCGTGGGCAACGTCAAGATCGACCTGATCGAGTCCCGGTTCCACCGCGAAGGCAACGACAACTCCGGCGATACCTCCATCCCCGATCCCACCCATAAGGTGACCGCTGATGATGGCATGAAATATGTCACCACGGATCACACCATGTTCACCGATGACGAGATCAAGGAAGATGCCAAGACCTATCAGGAAAGCTACCTGGCCGTAAAGGGTCAGAACATGGTTCCCGGCCGCGGCGTTGCCAAGTGCCCGTATGTCGTCAACACCGGCGCGAACGACGCTTACATCCGTATCCGTGTGATGATCCCCTCCGCAGCCAACAACGACTTTGTTGACGTGAAGGACGGCGGCGTGATCACCAACCAGTGGTGCGGCACGTCCTTGCTCTGTGGTGAATTCCAGCACGGCCTAAAGGGTGAAACCTGGCCTGTCGTTGAGAAGGGTGTTGAGAGGGACGGCGTAAAGTATGACGTTTACACCTTCACCCGCACCGAGCCGCTGAAGGCCGGCGCTATGACCGAGTGGAACGTCTGGAACTTCATCGGCATCAACAAGACTGCGACCAGCGCTGATGTCCAGAAGGCCATCGATGCCGGTGCTATCACTGCAACGGGTGATACTATGACCCTGAACGTTCTGGTCGAGGCCGACGCCATCCAGGCCGAAGGCTTTGCCAACGCTGCTGCCGCTTGGGCTGCATTTGACGCCTAAAACGAACTTTCCCATCCCATGGTCTGCGCCCTTCGGGGCGCAGACCATATGAGAGCACCCGGCAGGACCGGATGTTCTCATATGGTCTGATTATGCCATGCAGCTTCGTTTTTAGATCCGGAGTGGATTTTTCAAATATGATTTGAGAGGAGCAGGACAATGAAGCGAAAATTGTTGATTCTGTCGGTGCTGGCCATTTGCCTTGCCATGCTCGCTGCCGGAACCATTGCGTTCTTTACCGCAGAGGGAAAATCGCACAATGTCATCACCACCGGCGGCGTGGAAATTGCCGTGCAGGAATGGGCGGACGAGGCGAAAACCACGCCCTTTGAAGATCTGTCCGGTGTGGTGCCCAATACCACCGTCACCAAAATTGCAGAGATCAAAAACACCGGTGCATCCGATGCTTGGGTGCGGGTGAAGGTGGAAAAGAACATCAAGCTTCAGGGCGAGGGTGCGCCGGATACGTCTCTGGTGGAGCTGACGCGCAGCGCCAACCACTGGACGGAAAAGGACGGCTACTATTATTATACTAAGCCCCTGAAACCCGGAGAAGTCACTGCGCCGATTTTCACTGCCGTGACCTTTAAGGCCGATATGGGCAATGAGTACCAGAACGCAACGGCGACGGTGGATGTTTTCGCACAGGCTGTACAGACCGCCAACAACGGTGCGACCGTCATGGACGCGCAGGGTTGGCCGAAGGCGTAAGGAGGGCGAGTGCATATGAGAAGCAAAAAAGTCATCGCACTGCTGATCAGCCTTACGCTGCTCGTCAGTATAGCGCTTCCCTGCACGCTGGCGGTCTCCGCCGCTCAGGAAGCCGCAAACAGGAGTGTTACGCTCACGTCCGGGGAACAGGAAACCCCGGCTCCCGCACCGGAAGAGCAGCAGGAGCAGGAAGACCAGAATGAGCAGGAGAACATCTGCACCTGCGGCAGCACCGACGGCACGCATACGGAGAATTGTCCGCTGTATGAAGCGCCCGGAACGCCTATGAAAGCGCCTGCGCTGACTGCGGGCAACGAGAACTATCCGGTAGGCCATGTGCGGGGAAAAATCCGCATCAGAATCAATGTCTACCGCGTGAATACTGACGGTACAGCTACGCTGCAGTCCGGCGTACCCGTTGAGATAAAGAGGGATCTTTATAGTCCCTATTATGGAGTGGATGGGGAAATCCCCAACTGGCACGGCGGGCTTACTATGTTCAGTGGAATATCGGATGATAACGGCGTTGTGTATATTGAGCAGCCGTACACTTATGTAAAAAATGCCGCTGCCCCCCAATATGACACTGTGTATCTGGGCGATGGCAGCACAAATGATTTTGACCACGTTGTTTTTCAGCGCATGGACAATGACAAGGGCGGTATTTGCTTTTCTATTGCCCCTGCCGGAAACAGTGGATATACGCTGGTTGCTGGCAGTGACGAATACGCCGTAAAGTGCACAAGCAATTCGAACGGCGGCCCTAAGATTCGGCAAGATAGTGACGCAGATTACAAGTCCATTTCTGTTGCTGACTTCGTGTTTCACAGCGGACTCGGAGACGGCGACAACCAGTCCGGAAATCAGGGTGGCGCATATCTTGTGTTCGATATGTATGTAAAGGGTGCACCGCAGCCCACGACGGCCACTGCCACCATAGAGCTGAATTCTTATCTTTGGGATCACGATGCGTATAACAGCAGTATCTACGGCAGCGGTCAGACGACTACCCCGGCAGGTGATCTGACATATGATATCGTGTATTACGATTACTACCATGCCGCCGATACGCAGCATGTGCTGAAAACAGGCGGTGTCACCGTTGATACTACCGGCAAAGCCACGATCACGCTGAGTGCAGAAGAACTTCAGACGCTGGAGGCGTTTCGGGCGAGCTTGGGTTCGAAGGGCCGGCTGACGCTGGATATCGGCCCCTCCACACGCCCTGCCAGTGACGGCAAGACCTATGCCTGGGACTGGCTGACGGTGGATGAGACGGGCACTGCCGGAGTGGTCGGCATCCGCACCATGAAGATACCGGATGGAATAGGCGGGTGGAAACAGGCGAAGGAGGGCAGCTCGGATATTGTGACAGACGGTCGCTACACCTACAGCCCGAATCCGAACCATACGCCGTGGCTGAATCAAGATCTTCTGATCAATGGGTTCAAAATCCAGTGGAACTGCTACGTAACGCCCTCCATGACCGTGAACTTTGACGTAGGCGAGGGTACCGGTACGTTCGCTGCGCAGCAATTCAAGCCCATTAACTCCATGCCGGACGATCAACAGAACTACCTTGTGAGTAATCCCGGTGATCCCACGGCACCCGTGGGAAAGAACTTTGTAGGCTGGTATAAAGTCAATGGTGACGGCAGTCTCGAGTCGACCCCGTGGGATTTTGCAGGCCGCATCGTGACCGAGACAATGACACTGAAAGCCGTGTATGCGGATAACAAGTACACTGTAACGTTTAAGGTTCCGGGCGATGCCGGAACGTCGGCTTCGGTTCAGAAGAATCAGTACATCATCGGAAATACGCCCGCCTGGAGCGGCGAGGATCCGGCGAAAGACGGCTATGTGTTTATCGGCTGGAAGGAGACGACAGGAAATGGCGATAAGAATACGCTTTACACCTTCCGTAAACCGTATTCTGTAGAAAAAACCTCAAGAGAAATCTACGCGGAGAACTCCGATGAAGCGGTCAAAGTTACCGACGCTTTTGCCAAGAATACCGTGTATACCGCACAGTTTGAGGCACTGCCCGACCTGACTATCACCAAGAGTGGCGGGCAGGACATCGACGAGAACCAGAGCTTCCTCTTTGACGTCACCGGTCCGAACGGATTCCACAAGCGCGTTGTGATCAACGGCAACGGCTCCGTGACCATCAAGGGGCTGAAGATCGGCACTTACACCGTCAAGGAAGTGAGAGGCTGGAGCTGGCGGTACACGCCGGACAGTGCAGAAAAGCAAGTCACGTTGAAGGCCACTGGGGAAAACAACGTCACATTTACAAATGCCCGCAGCAACACCAAGTGGCTGGACGGCAATGCGTACAGCAAGAATGTATTTAAGAAGAATTGAGGAAGGAGGCGGCAGATATGTATCAAAGAGCACATATTAGAAAAGGCAGCAAACCGAGAGTTCGTATGAACAAGACAGCAGTTCTGTTCATGGCTATCATCCTGCTCATCGGTGCGGTGATCGGCTCTACCGTCGCCTTCCTGACGACGAAAACCGAACCTGTGGAAAACAGCTTCGAGTATGCCAAGGTTTCCTGCGAAGTGACGGAGGAATTCAATAACAACACGAAAGAGCATGTGCAGGTCAAGAATACCGGCACCACTGACGCCTACATCCGGGCAACCTATGTTGTGAACTGGGTGGATGCACAGGGAAGGATTGCTGCTTCCGATCCGGAAGGCTACAGCTACAGCCTGACGGAAAATCCGGACAGCGCGTGGACAGAGAAGGATGGGTATTTCTACTATACATCTTCCATTGCTCCCGGCGCTTCAACGGCGGGCAGCCTGCTGGCCTGTAAAGTAACATACCCGGAGAATCCGGAATACACTCTTTCTGTCGAGGTTCTCGCGGAGGCTATCCAGAGTACCCCGGATAATGCCGTGCAAGATGCTTGGGGCGTTACAGTCAACGCAGACGGCAAGCTGACCGTGCAGTAAGGGGGTGGCAAGGTGAAAAAGTCATGCAAAGCGATATTCTCGCTGGTTCTGATGCTGCTCATGGTCATGAGCCTCGCGTCTACGGCGTTTGCCGCTTCCCCTTCCATCACGTTTAACGGCTTTTCAAAGGGCTTTGACTTTCAGCCCGGCAGCGAGTACACGCAGACCGATCTGTTCGGCAGCTTTAAGAACGTCATGCCCGGCGATACCGTGACGGAGACCATCACCTTCACCAATTCCGCCGCCGACTGCGACTTTGTAAATCTCTACATGAGAGCCGAAGCCCATGACGAGACGGCAAATCCTCTCAGCCCCAAGGTTGCAGAGAAAGAAACCGTCGCCACCATGACGGAGTTCTTGTCCAAGCTCTCTATGAAGGTCTGGAACGGCACAGAGCTGATCTATGACGCTTCTCCCGACGAGCTGGACGGCTTGAAAACCAATAAGTTCCTCGGCACCTTCCGCACTGGCGAGACCGCCACACTGAAGGTCGAGTTGAGCGTCCCCATCGAGCTGGGCAACGAGTACGCAAACCGAGTGGGTGAAGTAGACTGGATCTTCCATGTGGAAGCGTACAACGAAAGCCAGCTATCCGTCCGCAAGGTCTGGTCTGACGGCAACGAAAACCACGCCGATGAAAGTATCACAGTCAACCTGCTCAAGGATGGCAGGGTGGAGCGCTCTCAGGTGCTGAACACTGAAAACGGCTGGGCATACACCTTTGACCGGCTGCTGGAAGGTCATACATGGACTGTCGAGGAGGCTAACGTTCCTGCCGACTACACCGTCAGCTACAGCACGGTTGGCACAATGACCACCATCACCAACACCCGGAATTATACGCCGCCCACACCTCCGACCTCTCCGCTGGATATCACCGTGCATAAGGTGTGGAGCAGCGACGACGGGAAAGACCGCCCGGATTCCGTGACCGTGACGCTTTATAACGGCGAAACGGCCTATGATACCGTTCGCCTCGGCGCATGGAACAACTGGAGCTATTCCTGGAAAGACCTGAACACCTACGGCAACTGGCAGGTCATTGAAACCAACATTCCCAAGGGCTATGTTCCCTCCTACCACGTCAGCGAAGGCGTTGTGACCATCACCAACACCCGCAGCCTGATCCAGACCGGTCAGCTCAACTGGCCCATCTGGGTGCTGGGCGGCGCGGGACTTGTCCTTATTGCTCTCGGCGGGGCGATGCTGGTGAAGAAAAAGAAGCATAATGCCTAAAAAAACGGGCATTGCCATCGTAGCAGTGGGAGCAGTGCTGATCCTGTCGGCGCTGCTCCTTCTCCTGTATAACCGCTATGAGGACGCGCACGCCGGTCAGAAAGCCGAGAGTCTGCTGGCGAGCGTGGAAGCAGCTATCTCCGCGCAAGCAACGGACACACCTGCTGCGACCGCGCCAAACAGACCGGACGCCACGGAAATCCCTGCCCCAACGCCTCTTGACCCTGAAATGCCGGTGGTCATGCTGGACGGCTATGAATATGTGGGCTATGTGGAGATTCCGACGCTGGGGCTGAAGCTGCCGGTCATGTCCGAATGGGACTATACAAGGCTAAAGGTTGCACCCTGCCGCCAGTTCGGATCCTCCCGCACGGACGACCTGGTGATCGCCGCGCACAACTATGAGAATCATTTCGGGCGGCTGAAGGAGCTGACTGAGGGCGATACCGTTATTGTTACGGATATGGAGGGCATTGTCAACACCTATTCCGTTAAGAAGATTGAAACGTTGAACCCGAACGAGGTAGATGTGGTGCAAAGCAGCGGGTACGACCTTGTGCTCTATACCTGCACCAGGGGCGGCAAGACGCGCGTGACGGTGTTCTGTGACCGGGTAAAGGTGATTGCACCCTCTCCGTCTCCGACACAGATGGAAAAATGAGGTTAGAAATGATAAACAACAAGATCAGTGGAAATCGCTGCGGCCGCGACCTCCCCAATGATATTTGCAGCGAAGTGATGGAGCACTGTGTACTGTGCTGGCGATTGACCGACGTACCCAAGACCAGGCCGGTCTCCCAACGTAATGGATATATTGAAGGGGCGGGTCAACTCTGCGAAAGTTGCTACTGTACACTTTTGAAGGAGGGCAATTTCTACTGTGAGGAGCTGTAAATACGCAGCATGAAGGGAATAAAAGCAGCGATGAAGCCAGAAAGCGGCCAGCGGTTCGGGCGCTGGACCGTACTGGATGGGTGCATAACCACCCCGCAAGGCGAACGGAAGTATCTGTGCCGGTGCGACTGCGGCACGGAGCGGTATGTGCTGGAGTGGTCATTGCAACATGGCGGCTCCCAGAGTTGCGGCTGCCTGCGCATGGAACGGGCGCGACAGGCAACGGCATACGACTTGTCTGGTCAGACCTTTGGGGAGCTGAAAGTGGTCGGACGCAGCAGAAAGCGCACCAAGATGGGCGCATACTGGACGTGCCTGTGCAGCTGCGGCTATACCTGCGAAGCCACGGCGGCAGAACTGATGTCCGGGCGCAAGACCCATTGCGGCTGCAAAAGTGTAAAGAACTATGCTTCTGCTGACATTACTGGCCGACGTTTCGGTCGGTTAACTGCGCAATACTCTACGAAAAAGCGGGACACAAAGGGCTTTGTGATCTGGCACTGCCGCTGTGACTGCGGCAATGAGATCAACGTTTCCTACAACAACCTGATGTATTGCGGTTAGCAGAGCTGCGGATGCAAGAAGAAGCATGATACCCTTTGCCGGCGCGGGATGCCTATGGGTCTACCGTCTGGCACTGCATATGTGACTGCGGCGGCGAAATTGACGCGCCGCTGCACCAGCTTGCGGCGGGCTACCGGAAAACTGCGGCTGTCTGAGCCATCCGCCTTTGAAGGACTATCTCGGCAAACGGTTTTCCATGCTGACCGTGACCGGTTACGCAGGCAAAGAAGACGGGCAGCACCTGTGGCGCTGCAAATGTAACTGCGGGAAGGAAACGGTTGTACGCCAGACGAACCTGCAGAGCGAGACAAAAAGCTGCGGCTGCTTGCAGGAAAAGCAGATTCTAGAAAATCTCAAGCTCTGCGAGGGAACCTCCGTCGCCGTTCTGGAAGCAAACAGAGGGCGGCTGCTCCCCACCAACACCAGCGGCGTGACCGGCGTTTACCGGAACAGGCGCACCGGAAAATGGTGCGCACAGATCACGTTCAAGCGAAAAACATATTATCTCGGTGCTTATGAAAAGAAAGACGCTGCCATCCGGGCGCGAAAACGCGGCAAGGGATTGCACGAGGATTTTATCGCGTGGTACTACGCCACGCACCAATTGACAGAAGGAAGGCCATAGTCGTATGAGCGCAGAAACGCGCGGAATGCCGCTGAAAGAATACTGCATCAGAAGCCGCCGCGCGGAGTTGCTGCAGCAATGGCACTACGCAAAAAAATGATGGCTGACCCCGGACGCAGTTACCTGCCACTCGCGGCAGAAGGTCTGGCGGATCGACCGGCTGGGGCATGAATGGCAGCAGAAGATCTACAGCCGCACGGCGCTCTGCACCGGCTGCCCCGTCTGCGCCGGGAACGTCAGCCAGAAGCACCGCCATCTGTCTTTTTCGCCGCAGACGGAATCGGAACGGAGGCGCGCATGAGACAGAGCTTCTTTGACTATTGCAGGCAATATCACAAGGATGCGCTGCTGCGCGAATGGAACGCGGCGCGAAATGCTCCGCTCACGCCGCAGATGGTCTCTTATGGCAGTCACACGCCAGTCTGGTGGCGGTGTGCAAACGGGCATGAAAGGGAAGCGGTGGTCTATACAAGAACCTACGGCAGCGGATGCCCATTCTGTGCCGGGAAGAAAACGCAAACAGGCTTTAACGATTTGGCGACGCAAAATCCAGAGCTGGCGCAGCAGTGGGATTATGCAAAGAACATTCCTGTATTGCCGGCAGATGTTACGTCCGGCAGCCATCGGCTAGTTGTAGGTTTGTCAAACATATTGGACAACAAAGTCAGAGGGGGAGCGCCAGCGGAGGGGTCTCATGGGTAAGCTGTT
>CAKUMO010000004.1 GCA_934667815.1 uncultured Oscillospiraceae bacterium | reverse complement strand
GGACTTTGAGACGCCTGCGCAGGTGCCCGCCGGCGAGGCGATCGAGGACGTGGAAAGCCCGGAGGAATACCTCTAATCAGATTTATCCTTTCTTTGTGCAAGTCCCTGTCGGCACCGGAAAACCGGTGTCGGCAGGGGCTTCTTTTACGCTCTCGCGTCCGGGCGGTCGGGAAGGCGGCAGGCCGGCAGCGCCGTCTGCGCGGGTGCACTCAGGCGGTTGCCCCTGTAATCAAAGCGTGAGCCGTGGCAGGGGCAGTCCCAACTTTTATCGTCCGGGTTCCACTCCAGACGGCAGCCAAGATGTGGACAGGCCAGCTCCACGGCGTAATACTCCGTCTCCGAGGCGCGATAGACGCCCATCTGTCTGCCGTCCACCACGGCCGCGCCGCCCTGACCGACGGGCAACTCCTGCGGCATCCCCGCCTGCCCGTGCAGCACGCGTTTTGCAAGGCCGCACACGGCGTGCACACCCTCATCCGCGACCCGGTCGGGTCTCTGCTGCGAAAGCAGCGTCGGGTCAAAAATGTCCGCGTCCGGGTGTCCGCCGTCGCAGATCAGGCCACTTAAGATCTCCGCCGCAGCCATTGCGCTGCTCATGCCCCATTTGCGGAAGCCCGTCGCCACCAGAAAATCCTCGCTCTTGCGCGAGAACCGCCCGATATACGGCACGCCCGAGGCCGTCATGCAGTCCTGCGCCGACCAGTGGCCGATCTCGCGGCTGTCGGGGAACAGGATTTTCGCGGCCTGACGCAGCGCGTCGTAATGCCCGCCCTGCGGATTCTTGCCCGTGCGGTGCGCGCCGCCGCCGAGCAGCGTCACATTACCGCAGCCGCGCATCGAGCAGGCGTAAGCCTCGTAGCCGTAGTACATTCCCTTCGGAATAGGCGCATTTTCCAGTGCCAGCACATAGGAGCGCTCCTGATGCATCCGCGCAAAATACAGGCCGGGGAAGTTGACAAATGGATAATGGCAGGCAAACACGAGCTTTTTCGCCCGCACGCGGCCGCGCGGCGTGAGCGCGTCGTGCCCCTCGACGCGCTCGACAGGCGTGCGCTCGTAGACCGTCAGCAGGTCGGCGGCGGCATAAAGAAATTTCAGTGGATGAAACTGCGCCTGCTCCGTAAAGCGCACCGCGCCGCTGATGCGCAGGGGCAGCGCAAGCCGGTTCGTAAACGACGCGGGCAGGCCGAGCGACTGCGCCGCCTCGGCCTCGCGGCGCATGACCTCCTCGTGCGCATGGGAATAGAGAATTGCGTCGGTTCTTTCAAAATCGCAATCAATGTTATATTGCTTTATAACGCGTGCGTAGCTTTCCACCGCGCGCTGGTTGGCGCGGGCGTACTGCTGCGCCTTTTCGCGGCCGAAGCGCTCGATCAGGCCGGCATAGATCGCGCCGTGCAGGCTCGTGATCTTTGCAGTGGTACAACTCGTCGTGCCGGAGCCGACGCGTCCGGCCTCCAGCACCACCGCACGCACACCGCGCTCGTGCAGCAACAGCGCGGTCAGAATACCCGCCATGCCGCCGCCGATCACCGCGACCTCGGCCTCCGTGTCCCCGTAAAGCGGCGGGCGCGGCGCCGCGCTGCCGGTTTTTGTCCAAAGAGTTTCCATCGTCATCCTCCTTTTCCATAGAATGCGGAGAAATTTGCGAATTATGCGCTTCTTGCATCCGGCGCGGTATCGTGGTATAATATCAAAAAGGAGTGATTTCCATGTTTTCCGATTCCGAACGCGTGCACTACGCCAAGGCGCAGCTTGCCGAGGTCGTGTGCCAGCTTCGTTTTCCGTCCATTTTGCGCATCGCGGCGGAGGAACCGGCGGATTTTCAGGAGCGCATTCGGGCAACCTATCCGCGGTACTCCCGCATCGTCGAAAAGCAGCAGCCCAAGCTCGTGCCCACGCCGCGCGGCGTGCAAAAGCAGGAGCAGCCGGACGTTATCAACTATCAGTTTCTGAGCGAGGACGGCCTGCGGCGCGTGAATCTGACGAGCGGCTTTATCTCGCTGGCGACGGGTGCTTACACAAGCTGGGAGGACTTTGCACGCGCACTGGACGAGGTGCTGGCGCACTGCATCGAGGTCTACCGTCCGGCGTACTTCGAGCGCATCGGCCTGCGATATATCAATATTTTCTCCCGCCGTGCGCTGGAGCTGGAAAATGTGCCGTTCTCCGACCTGTTTCAACCGGCCTATCTCGGCCTGCTCGGCGAGGACGACGTGCCCGAGGCGGCGTTCCGTCAGGCGTCGCAGGACGTGGAGCTGGCCTTGCCGAACGGCTGCCGTGTCAAGCTGCACGCAGGGCCGGGCCTTGCACGCAAAAACGGCGTGGAGGACAAAGAGGTCAAGTTTATTCTCGATCAGGATTTATATCTTGCCGGTAAAACGGAGCTTCCGCGTGCGGCAGGCGCCCTGAACACGCTGCATCTGCACGCCGGGCGTATCCTGCGCGGCGCGATCACGCCGCAGCTCCATGAGGCCATGGAGCCGCAATAAGGAGGGCACTATGGGGTTTTTCTATTACTATGACTGGAGTTATCTGGTTCTGGTCGTTCCGGCGCTGCTGTTTTCGCTCTGGGCAAGCGCCCGCGTGAACAGCACCTTCAAGCGTTACAGCGCCGTACGCAATCTGCGCGGCATGACGGGCGCGGACGCCGCCCGCGCCGTCCTGCGTGCCCACGGTGTGACGGATGTGCGCATCGACTACGTCTCCGGCAATCTGACCGACCACTACGACCCGCGCACGAAAACAATCTCGCTGTCGCAGGATGTTTACGACGTTGCCACCCCCGCCGCCGTCGGCGTTGCGGCGCACGAGGCCGGGCACGCGGTGCAGTACGCGGAGAATTATCTGCCCATCCGCATCCGCGCGGCCATCATCCCGGCGACGAACCTCGGCTCAAAGCTGTCCGTGCCGCTGATTTTACTGGGCTTGATTTTGCCGAGCTTCCGCCTGTTTGCGCCGTATACCGATTTTTTCAACACGATCGCGTGGATCGGCGTGGCCTGCTACGGCCTGTGCCTGCTGTTCCAGCTTGTGACGCTGCCGACGGAGTATAATGCCAGCCGCCGTGCGGTCGCAGCCATCGAGCAGTGCGGCCTTCTGACGCGCGACGAGCAGCAGGGCGCAAAAAAGGTGCTCAAGGCTGCGGCACTGACCTATGTCGCCGCACTGAGCGTGACGCTCATGCAGCTCCTGCGGCTGGTGATGATCGTCGGCGGCCGCCGCAGACGGGATTGACCGGCAATCAAAAAACACCTGATGGAAAAACCATCAGGTGTTTTGTATTATACCGATTTCGGCGCGACGATCTCAAAGCAGTCCGGCGGGTAGAGATAATCCTCCCCGCTGTCGTCTATGATGCGGTACCATCCGCGCTCGACGGACAATCCCTCGTAGAGCTTTCCGTGCGTGAGCACCAGAAAGTCCGTTTGTCCCAGGTATCGCACCCGCATTTTACAGTGCCTTTCCGTTCAGCACCGCCTCGGCCAGACGGTCGCCCTCGTAGCACAGCTTCAGGGAGAAGAACGGCGCGCCGGACTCCATCAGCCGCAGAAAAATGCGGTCGCCCTCCCACTGCTCGAGCGCGGAAAAGTCGGATTTTTTCACCCATTGCAGCTCGCCCTCGTCGCACTCGCGCAGGGTACCCTCGAAGCCGTCGGCATGGAACAGGTGCATATATTCGCCCTCCCAGCGGTCGGAGACAAAGGTCACAAGTCCGCAGTAGCGCCAGCGCGTCAGGCGCAGACCGGTCTCCTCGCCCACCTCGCGCAGCAGGCAGTCCTCCGGGCTTTCGTTTTCCTCGAATTTCCCGCCGATGCCGATCCATTTGTCATGGTTTTCGTCGTTCTGCTTTTTCACGCGGTGCAGCAGGAGATACGCATTGTCCTGCTCAATATAACATAGCGTCGTATTTTTCATGGCGTTTTCTCAAAAATGATCTCGTCGTAGCCGGTCTGCGGGTCGAATTCCGTACCGAAGCGCCAGCCGTCCAACACGCCGAGTACCAGCTCACAGGTCGTGTTGACAATGCAGCCGGGCACGAGATGCCCACCGACAGTGGACAGATCCTCCTTCGACAGCGCAACATGCAGATGGCAGCGCGTGCGGCTGACCGTGCCGTTCAGGCTGACGATCTCGCAAGGCTCGTCGATGTCGCGCAGATTCGCGCCGCCTGCATCGCGCACGCGCGCCCGGGAAACGCAGCCCACGCCCGAGAGCACCACGGCGGCAGCCAGATCTTCGCGCTCGGCAAAGGCACGGATGCTCTCAAGCAGATCCTCTCCGCGCCGCAGCCGCAGGCAGAGCGTTTTCATAGCGATTTATCTCCCAGCAGGGGATGCGTGGACGGGTGGGTGACGATGCGGATGGCATCGTGCAGGTTCGTGGCCGTGCAGTGTGTACGACCCGGCTCACGCTCGCCGTCGAGCGTCCAGTCCATGTTCTCCGGCGCTTCAATCTCGACCCTACGCGCCGAGGTGAAGGTCAGCATGGGCGTGTGGTAGTCCTGCGTGGTCAGCGCAAGGACGCAGTCGTTCAGCTCAAGCAGACTGTTCGGCTTGCGCACGAGCAGCAGCTCAAACACGCCGTCGTTCATATCGACCAGATCCTCCGAAAGCGTCAGAACACCCGCCACGGACGTGGAATTGCTGATCGCGCCGAAAATGTAGTCGTCCTCGAACACCGCGCCGTCATCCAGCGTAAAGCGCAGATGCTTTGTGGTGATGTTGGTCAGCTCCTTGATGCCGCCGAGGATGTAGGCGAGATGGCCAAGGGCGTTCTTGACGTTCTGCGGTGTCGCATAAGACGCCCGCGTGAACGCGCCGAAGGACGCGACGTAGGAAAAATAATGGTCGTTGAAGCGACCGACATCCAGCTTGCGCGGTACGCCGTCAACAATGTCACGCGCGGCCTGCAGCAGCTCCTTGGAAAGGTGCAGACTGCTTGCAAAGTCGTTTGTGCTGCCGGCCGGGATATAGCCCAGAGGCGTGGAATGCCCGCCCTCGAGCAAGCCGGAGATCGTCTCGTTAAAGGTTCCGTCGCCGCCCGCGCACACGACCAGATCAAATTCCGGAGCACGCTCCGCCACAACGCGCGTCGCATCGCCGCGGCAGGCGGTGGTGTAGACCGTGACGTCGTAGCCGCCGCGGTTAAAGATGTTCACGATTCCGGCGAGTGCGCGGCAGGCTTTTTTCTTGCCGGAGCAGGGGTTGAGAATCAGTAACAGCTTTTTCATAAAAACCTCACAAAATTCGCACAAGGATGAGCACGGCGGCCATCAGTATGCCGACGAACAGCATTAAAAACAGCTCCTTGGTCTGGGGCTTGCGGATGCGGAAGGGCAGAATAAAGCACAGGCCCGTGACGGCGGTCACGCCGCAGAGCGTCAGGCCGCGCCAGGTGCCGAAGAACATATCCCGATAGGGCACGATGTCGCCGTAGACACGCTGGCAGTAGACGGCCATGATGCAGTAAAACAGCGGAAAGATCAGTGCCGAGGCCGTGATGGGCAGACCCGCATAGGTCTTGCGGCAGGCGTCGGTCTCCTTCTGGCGCAGCTCTTCTGTAACGTTGAAATAGGCCAGACGGATCAGACCCGCCAGAACGTACAGTGCAGCGATGACCCACGCATACCAGCTCTTTTTGCACAGATTCAGCAAAATGACCGCAGGCAGCACGCCGAAGGCGACGATGTCGCACAGGGAGTCGATCTGAATGCCGAAGGACTTCTCCTCCTCGGTGCGGTTTTTCTTGGTGCGGGCGACCTTGCCGTCGAACATATCGCACATGCCGCAGAACAGCAGACAGATGGTGGCAAGAATGGGATGTCCCGTGCCGGACAGCCCCATGCCGCAGATCGCAGAGGCGAGCGAAGCGTAGGTCAGAATGACCGTGTAATCGTAAAATCCAATCATAGTCTCTTTTTCCCCAAAACGGCCGCCGACAGGCAGCGGAATTTTCAACACAGGTTTGTTTGTTTATTATCGCTCATTTCAGTCATTTTGTCAAGCGCACGCGGCCAATGTGACGGATATGTTATGGTTTCCGATCCCAGAAGGCAAGGGTCTCTTTCGATGTGCTGGCCATTCTTTCGCAAGGGTTCCCCACATATTTCAGATCACATAATTGTCTCCCTGCGGGACGCGCATCAGGTCTGCCAGCGTGATGCCGGAAAAATAGTCGCGCGTCAGCTTGTAATATCCCGTCCACACGGGCAGCGTCCGGCATTCGTCGGCGCGGCTGCACGGCGGCGCGTCCTCCTGCAGGCAGGCCACGGGCGCAAGGTCGCCCTCGGCCGGCCGCAAAATTTCCCAAAGCGTATAGTCCTCCGGCGCACGCGACAGGCGATAGCCGCCGCCGATGCCGTGGACGCTCTCGAGCAGTCCGGCGTTTTTGAGCACGGGCATGAGCTTTTCGATGTATTTGAGTGAAATGCCCTGACGCGCGGCGACATCCTTCATGGGCGTGAAGCCAACGCCGCGGTGCTCGGCCAAATCAAGTAAAATGCGGATGGAATAACGTCCCTTGGTGGAAATCATGTCGGTATCCTCTCTCTTTCCTGGTTTCAGGGAAGCACTGACGAAATCCGCAAGCGCGGAGGGTGAAAAAGCTCCGGCCTCCGCCGCAAGAGATTTCATCCGTGCACCTCTAGTATACCACCAACCAAGGGGGTAAATCAAGAGAGAAAACCGTCTCCGCGTACCACATAGAAAGCCCGCCTCCGGATTTTCCCTTGACAGACGAACAAGGGCGGGAGAAATTCTCCCGCCCTTGTTCCGTTTATTCAAATTATTCAAAGAATAAATATGTTCCCGCTGTGACCGAATGCGTTTTTCCGCCAATGGTGATCTCCGCCGGAACGGGCGTCTCGATCTCGTAGCGGCAGCGCCCGTCCTCATAGCGCCACGCCGAACGGATGACGCCGTGCGCCGTCCTGAGCGAAGCGCTGAGCCAGCCAAGCTGCCGCGACGACACGGGCGCAATGCGCACGGCCGCGTCGCCCCAGGCCGCGCTGGAGGGCAGGCGGTCAAGGCTGTGGCTACTGCCGCCGACCTCGGGGATCACGTCCGGAATCGCGCCGTTTTCGCGCTGATCGGCTGCAAAGTCGCGTAGCCACTTTTGATAAAACCGCTTCACATTGTATTGATATGTCGCCGCGCGGAGGAAAACCTGCGCGTCGCCCGTCCAGCCGCGCCGCTCGTCCCGCTGCGGGCAGTCGGTCGGCACGTCGATGAAATTGCTGCGCTGCCCCCAGAGAATGTTGGACATCAGGCGGTTCAGCAGCGCGTGGCCGGTCGTAATGCGGCCCGTGCGCTCCATGTCGGAATATACCGCGACGGCGGTGAACTGCTCCGGACGCGGCTCGCCGGGAAATTCGTCCAGCCGGAGATAGCGGAAGCCGAAAAACGTCAGACGCGGTGTGTAACGCTGCATGCTCTCGCGGCAGGTGTAGTCGATCTGCGCTTTGGCTGTGCGGTAATTCGCGTTGTAGAAATTGCCGTCGCGGTCGAGGATCTCGCCGTGAGAGATTTTTACGCGGTCGCCCGCGTGCGCATCCACGCAGAAGGACACATACCCCGCCATATTTTGGCCGAAATCTACCACCGTTTCGCCCTTGGGCGTGCGGAAAATGCGTGCGGCCTCAATGCGCTCGTGCTCACGGATGGCCTCGCCCTCGGTCGGAATCAGGCAGTCCTTGGAATACTCCGCCGTGACGGCCGCGGGCAGAAACGCAAACTTATCAAACGACGCGTCGTAGATCACGCCGTCGTAAAGGTCGCAGAAGCGCAGGGCGCTCTCCGAGACCTCCCAGCTTTCGTCGGTCAGGATCGCGGCGTGGGAGCCGTCAGCGTAGTCCAGATGCAGCTCCGCGATGATCGCGCCCGGCTTTTTCCACGCCTCGCGCGAGGCTTCGCTCCACGGCGCCATGTTTGTGCGCATCCAGCCCGCGCTGACCGTCACGGT
Organism: uncultured Oscillospiraceae bacterium; assembly: GCA_934667815.1. Taxonomy (GTDB): domain Bacteria; phylum Bacillota; class Clostridia; order Oscillospirales; family Oscillospiraceae; genus JAZOXB01. The sequence goes on along the minus strand of CAKUMO010000004.1, from coordinate 83,013 downwards.
CAGCGTTTTTTTGCCCGAATGCGCGAAAAACTCCCGCAGCTCGTAGCACTGGTACTGAAGCCGCGTGCGGTAGCTCGTCCAGCCGGGCGTCAGGACCTGATCCGCGATCCTCTGGCCGTCCAGCCGCGCTTCGTAAATTCCTGCGGCCGTGATGTAAAGCCGTGCGCTTGTCAGCGGCTTTTCGATCCTCAGCGTCTTTCGATAAATCGGGCAGACGCGGCCGTAGGGCCTCAACGGCGCGATCCAATTTGCATTCCATTGCATCCCTGCTCACCTCTTGACAGCAGTATAGTCCGCGAGATACAATAAAACAAGGGTCTGTTTTTGCAGAAATAGGGGGTGATTTTTCGATGCAGGTATTTCTTCTCCGCAAAGAGGAGGAGCTTTGCGAGCCGTGGGCCTGTCTGCGCACGCAGGAGCAGGGCGACATCGGCCTTCACCGCCACGATTTTTTCGAGCTGACCTACATTCTCGACGGCGAGATCGAGCACACCATGGACGGCACGTCCGCCGTCCTGAAAAAGGGAAACTATTTTTTCGTCGGCATCGGCACGGCGCACCGCTACCGCCGCATCGGGCAAGCGCCGTGCAAGCTGTGGAATTTTCTGTTTTTACCCGAATTTATCGACCGCACGCTGGCCGGATGCGAGGATTTTTCGGAGCTTTTGCGCGGCTGCGAGCTGCGGCTGGGCAGTCTTTCCGCACCGGCTTCTCCGGAAGACCGCGTGTTTTTTGACGCGGACGGGCGCGTGCTGGCGCAGCTCACGGAGATTCGGCGGGAATACGAGCAGCAGCAGAGCGGCTATCTCGAGGCCGTGCGCTGCGCGCTGGTGCGCATTTTGATTGAAACCCTCCGGCAGTCGCCCGCGCAGCAGCCTCCGGACGGCCTGTGCCGCGCGATCTGCGCCTACCTCGACCGGCATTACCGGCAGCCGCTGCGGCTGGAGGTGCTGTCGCGCGAGCTGCATTACAGCCCGGCCTATCTGAGCGCACGCTTCCGCGCGGGCTGCGGGCAGACCATGCAGAGCTACTGCCAGCGGCTGCGCATTCTGGAAAGCTGCCGCCTGCTTTCCGGCACGGAATTAAAAATATCCGAGGTCGCACACACGGTCGGCTATGAGAATCTGAAGTTTTTCAACCGTCTTTTCCGCGAATTGCTGCACATGACCCCGCGCGAATACCGTGCAAAAACCCGCGGATAACACCGTTCCGCGCGTAAAAAAAGAGGCCGGGAATCCCCCGGCCGAAATATGAAGTGTACTCGCATTGGATAAGCTGTGCCCTGATTTTAGCACGAGCGCGGCGCAAAACCCGTCGCAATCGGCCGGAGTGTAAAATCATTCGCAATTTTTCAAAAACTATGGTAGAATAGACGCAGATTCAAATCAAGGGAGGTACGCCATGCAGGTCTGGGATCGCGCGACGAAAGCAATTATCGAAACGCCGACGGTCGGCGAGGGTGCCATGCGCTTTTGCTACGAGACTGCGGTCGGACGTTTTTTGACCAAGGCGATTTTGTGCCGCAAGCCGGTTTCCGCGCTCTACGGCGCGGTGCAGAAAAGCTTTTTCACAAAGCATAAAGCACGCAAATTTATGCGTCAGTACGGCATCACCGCCGCCGACTGCGAGAAGCAGGAATTTTCGAGCTTCAACGACTTTTTCACCCGCAAGCGTCTGCCGCAGCCGGACATCACGCAGCCGAACGAGCTGCCCGCCGTCGCGGACTGCAAGCTCACCGCGCTGCCCATCGGCCGCGACTCGGTGTTCACGGTCAAGGGCGTGCGCTATACGCTGCCCGAGCTTCTCGAGAACGACGCGCTTGCGGAGCGCTTCTGCGGCGGCTGGTGCCTGATTTTCCGTTTATCTCCCGATGATTATCACAGGTATTCTTATCCTGATGCAGGAACGCAGGAGCGCACCGTCCACATTCCCGGCGTGCTGCACAGCGTCAACCCCATTGCCGGGAGCATGGGCGTGTACCGCCGCAACAGCCGCTGCTACACGCTGCTGCACACGGCACATTTCGGAGACATTCTGCAAATGGAGGTCGGCGCGCTGCTCGTCGGCAAAATTCTGAATCACGAAGAAGCCGCAGGCACCCGCTTTGAAAAGCTGCAGGAAAAGGGCTATTTTGCCTACGGCGGTTCGACCGTCATCCTGCTGCTGGAGGCAGGACGCGTCGCCTTGGACGAGGATATTTTACGGTACAGCGCGCAGGGCATTGAGAGCCGCGTGCGCACGGGCGAAAGGATCGGTGAGGCACTGTGAGCGAGCACTATAAATTCTTCCAGAACCGCGAATGCGAGTATTTCCCCTGCCATGCGGGCGCGGACCCGGAGCGGTTCAACTGCCTGTTCTGCTTCTGCCCGCTGTACGCGCTGGGCGAGCGCTGCGGCGGCGCGTTCTGCTACACCGAAAACGGCATCAAGGACTGCTCGAGCTGCCGTTTCCCGCATGTGCCGGAAAACTACGACCGCATCTGCGCGCGCTTTGCCGAGGTCGCGGAGCTTTGCCGGAAAAAATCAATTTAAAATGCGCCGGACGGTTTGCTCGTAAAACCGTCCGGCGTCAGCGTGTCGAAAAACTCTTTTCGGCACGCTGACAGACTGCGAAAAAGTTCGGAAGACAAGCAACTCACGCCCGTCGGCGTACATAGGTACGGTAGGGCGTGAGTTACGCAGTAAGTCAAAATCCTTGCGTAGCAAGCTGGTTTTCAGACTGTAAAGTTTGGAACCCCCGACTTTTGTAAATAAAATCCAGAGAGCAAAAATTCCTTGAATTGTGAATCGATTTTGACGATTACGAACTTTTTTGACAGTCTGGCGCCGGACGGTTTGCTCGTAAAACCGTCCGGCGTGTTCTATCCCGAATATCATCACTCGTCAAAATCCAGCCTGCCGTGCCAATGCTCGATGCAGTCCGCGATGTCCACGCGATCCTGCAACACGATGAGGCTGCCCGACCACATGGAAAACTGGCTGCTCAGCTTGGTTGTCTCCACGTCCAGCCCGCCGACCTGCAATTTGTACTGCCCCTGAACCTTGCGCTCCCTGTTGTCCGGACGTACCGGCTTGGCCTTACCGGTCGCGGCAAAAATCACACGGTGAACGCCGTCTCTTGCGCGCAGCCGCGCAACGTCATGAATCTCCGACCACATCGTATGGCGAACCTGAATGCCCAGAAGACGGTGCGAGATGCCCTCGGAGCTTAGCTCATAGCTGCGCAGATAGGGAAGAGCCTGCACGAGCAGCAACCCAACAGCGACATAATAAACAGGGTGGAAAACAGGGCGCTTGCCCTCGTAAAGCGCATTGAGCAGAGGCAAGCCGATCATCAGCGCCACAAGTCCAAGAAACCGAAGCGCCGGATAATAGTTCGAGGATTTGATCGGTTTCATAAGCGCCCTCCTATTTCTGTAAATTCGGGCGGACAATGCCTGCCCCTGTACGCAAAGGCCAGCTTCACTGTCTCCCGGCTGCCATTTAATAAAACTATATCATGAAGTCCGTCAGAAGTCCAGAAATATTTCATTTTGCAAAATCCGACGAAAAATGCAGGTCTTTCGCGCAAGGGATTGTTTTTCCCCTTGAAATGCGCTAGAATGAACACAAAGACACCCGCGTCAGCGCGGGGCAGCGAAAGGAGCCAAAAGCCTATGAACGGTTTTGTGAAAACCCTGCGCGACATCGACGCCATCGCCGTTCCGGCGGAGCTGCCTGCGCACATTTCCAAGCTGCCATACGAATAAGGAGGATACTATGGGAAAGGTTCGTCTCAATGAGGACCGCGCGGTCGTCGAGCGCGTCCGCGAGGGTCTGAAGCGCACCGGCGGCTACTGTCCGTGCCGTCTGGAACGCAAGCCCGAATACAAGTGCGTCTGCGAGGAATTCAAGGCGCAGATCGCCGACCCGAATTTTGAAGGCTACTGCCACTGCAAATTATATTATAAGGAAAAATAACCACAAAAAATCCCTTGCGTCCTGCGGGCATATGCGCCCTTGTCAAGCAGCGCTGCCACGACCTTATAAATTCATATTCAGGAGTTATTTCCATGCAGAAAGAATTACTCAAGCTCGCCTCCGCGCAGCCCGGCAACCTCTGTTCCGGCTTCCGGCTGGTCAAAAAAGAGCCGGCCGCCGCGCTGGACGCCGTGCTTTACACGCTCGTCCACGAAAAAACGCGTGCGCAGCTTTTATATCTCGACCGTGCGGACGAAAACCGCACCTTTGCCATCTGCTTCAAGACCCTGCCCGAGAACGACACGGGCGTGTTCCACATTCTCGAGCACAGCGTCCTGAACGGCTCGCGCCGTTTCCCGGTCAAGGAGCCGTTCGTCTCGCTGCTGCAAAGCTCGATGCAGACCTTCCTCAATGCCCTGACCTTCGGGGACAAGACGGTCTATCCCGTCTCCAGCCGCAACGAAAAGGATCTGTTCAACCTGATGTCGGTCTACCTCGACGCGGTGTTCGACCCGCTGATCTACGAAAAGCCGGAGATCTTTCTGCAAGAGGGCTGGCATTTCGAGCCGGGCGAAGCGCCGGGCTACAACGGCGTCGTTTACAGCGAGATGAAGGGTGCGTTTGCCGACGTGGACACCCTGATGCAGAGCGAGCTTTCGCGGCTTCTGTACCCGGACACCTCCGACGGCTTTGTCAGCGGCGGCCACCCCGAGCACATTCCCGAGCTGAGCTGGGAGCAGTTCGTCGCTACGCACCGCCGCTTCTACCATCCGTCCAACGCACGGATCTTCCTCGACGGCCATATGCAGATCGATGAAATTCTGCGGTACATAGACGAGGAATATCTGTCCAAGTACGACTATCGTGCGCCGGACTTCGATTTTTCCGCACAGAAACCCACGACCGGCGAGAAAACGGTCCTTTATGAAGCACGCGAGGGCGAGGAAACGCTTGCGCACATGGCCGCGGCGAAGATTCTCTTCTCGCACAAGGACGTCGAGACGATCTATGCCGCAAAAATTCTTGCCGATTACCTCACCGGTTCCAACGAAGCGCCGCTGACGCGCGCTTTTCTGGAGCGAGGGCTGGCGCAGGACGTCTCCTTGCAGATAGAGGACGGCGTGTTTCAGCCGAACCTCTGCTTCCTTGCGCGAAACACCGTGCCGGAGAAGTTTGCGGAAATCCGCGAAACGCTGGCCGAGACCGCGCATTCGCTCGTGCAGAGCGGCCTCGACCGCGAAGCGCTGGCGGCGAGTTTGGAACGCTTTGCCTTCCGCCGCCGTGAGATCAGTGAGCCATACGGCGTGACGCTTGCACTGCGCGCACTTGACGGCTGGCTCTACGGCGACGATCCGCTGACCCACATTGACAGCACGAAGATCTTCGATTCTCTGCGCGATCGGCTGGATTCCGACTATTTTCCCAAACTTTTGCAGACTATGCTGGCCGATGCCGGCGACAAGGTTTACCTCTATGCTCTGCCCTCGACGAGCAAGGGCCACGAGGACGCGCAGCGTGAAGCCGCGCGTGCGCAGGCGCAGTTTGCGGCGCTGGACGGTAACGCGCAGCAGCGCACGCGCGAAGCCGTCGCCTCCATGCAGCGCTGGCAGCAGACGCCCGACTCCGAGGAGGCCCTTTGCTCGCTGCCGCATCTGGAGCTTGCCGACGTGCCGCAGGAGGCTGCGCCGATCCGGACGCGTGAAATGACGCTGGACGGTGCTCCTGTGCTCGAAGTTGATACGCAGTCGGGCGGCATCGCCTATCTGAACCTTTATTTCGACGTTTCCGACTTCTCTTTGGAGGAGCTGCGGCTTTTGAACACGATTGCAGCCTGCTTCGGCGAGTTAAGCACATCGCATTACTCTGCAAAATCGCTGCAAACCAGGGTCAAGGTTCTCTTTGGCCATCTGAACGCGGGCATAGACATGACCTCCAAGCCCGGCGACCTGCGCGACTGCACGCCGTATCTGCATATTTCCGCTGCGATGCTCGAGGAAAACGCCCCCGAGGCATTGGCGCTTCTGACCGAGCTGCTGACAAACGGGCGCTATGACGAGACCGACCGCATTCTCGAGACCGTCCGCCAGCTTGACTATTTGCTGAAGCAGAACATGATCGAAAGAGGCCACATGCTTGCACTGAGCAAGGCGCTTTCGGCCTTCTCCGCCGAGGCCGCATGCAAGGAGCAGCTCACGGGCGAGGCGTTCGTGCAGTGGTTTGGGCAGTTTACGGCTGGTTTTGCGCAGGATGCCGGCGTTTATGCCGAAAAATTCGCCGCACTGATGGCGAAGGCCTGCGCGAAAAACCGCCTCTTTGCGGGCTACTGCGGCAAGCTCGACGCGGCGGCGCTCGGGGCACTGGTCTCCGCGCTGCCGGAGCATCCGCTCGGCGTGCGCACCGAAACGGTGCTGCCCGATGCAGCGCCCTGCGCGATCGAGATTCCCGGCGACGTGGGTTTCACCGCGATCGGACACAATCTCTATGCGCTTGGTGAAAAGTTCACGGGCGCGTGGGCGGTCGCCTCGTCTCTCATGACGTTTGATTATCTCTGGAGCATGGTCCGCCTGCAGGGCGGCGCTTACGGCACGGGTATGAACGTCCGCCTGAACGGCGACATGTTCTGCTATTCCTACCGCGACCCCGATCTGGAGGGCACACGCGCGGCCTATGCGGGCATGACAGACTTCTTACAGGATGCTCTGGCGCAGAAAATTCCGCTGGATGACCTCATCATCGGCACGGTCAACACCACCGATCCCCTGCTCGACCCGTCCGGCGTGTGTGACGTTGCGTGCATCCGCCGCCTGAAGGGCATCACGGTCGAGGACATCGCGCGTGTACGCCGTGAAATTCTGACCTGCACGCCGGAGGCGCTGGCCGCGCTTACGGACACGCTGCGCGCCTTCAGCGAACACGGCAAGTTCTGCGCCGTCGGAAATCCCGCCTCCACGGCCTTTGTACACGCCTGAAGCAGAGATAACCCAACTTGTCCCAAAAGTCCAAACGGGCTTTTGGGACAAGCCAAAACACCCCGGTCACTTCAATCAGGAAGTGACCGGGGGTGTTTTATATCAGGCGTGCTTCAGGCACGCATTATTTGTATCAGCGTGAATGCGATCAATCGCCGATGGCATCGGTACGGTAGATGAACTTCACCTGACCGTCCATGTCGTCCGAGATGCCCGCGAAGGAGCGGTAGTTTCTCGACACATCGGCAATCGCCTTGACGCGCTCAAGCATTCCCTCGAGGTCGCCCTCGACCAGCTCGGTCAGCTTGGAAACGCCCTTTTCGTCGAACTCCTTCAGGCCGTCGGAGAGCTGCATCGCGCCGTCGCGCAGCTTCGTAACGCCGTCCACCAATGCCGGTGCGCCGTTCTTCATGGTCAGGATGCCCTGATACAGCTCGTTTGCACCCGCTGCTGCGGTGGAAACGCCTGCGGTGTAGTCCTTCAGACCGGTGTAGAAGGTGTTGTAGCTGTCAAGCTGACCCTTCAGGGCGCTGATGCTTGCCGCACCGGACTTTGCCTTCTCCAGTGCTGCGGTGATCTGATCCTGCACCTCGGGGGAGTTCATGGCCTCGTCAATCTTGGCCTGACGGGTCTCGGCAATCTTCTGCTCAAGGAGCGCCTTGACCTCCGCGGTCTGCATCTGCTGAGCCACAAGAGCGTCGATGGTGCCGTCGGACTCGGCTTTTTTCACAAGAGCATCGATGGTGCCGTTGGATTCGGCCTGTGCGACCAGTTCAGAGACCTTGGCATCGACCTGCGCCTTGACCTCGGCGCTGCCTTCGTAATCTTCCTTGGAAATGCCCATCGCCTGCAGGACCTGCGCAAGCGCCTGCTCGCGGTAGCCCTCAACGACCTTTGTACGGTAGCCTGCAAGGACCTGCTCTTTCACGCCTGCCTGCACGGCGGCGGTAACGCCTGCGGTGATCTCGTCCATCTTGGCATCGACGGCCGCGGTGACCTTTTCAAGGGCGGTGTTGTAAGCGACCTGATAAACATTCGTTTCGTCGAGCTGCGCGAGGACGCCGTTCAGCACCGTTGCGTAGTTTTCAATGGTGAGCTGCGGGACGGTCAGACCTGCTTTGGCCAGCTCGGAATCGGCCGTAGCAAGAAGTGTGGTGAACACCTGCGCAGAGCCTGCGTTCAGTTCGCTGCTGTGGCTGTCCAGCTCTGCCAGACCGGCGGAGAGCTTCTGTGCGCCCGCTGCCAGCTTATCGATGCCGGAGACCAGCTCCTCGGACTTTTCCAGAAGCGTGCACAGGCCGTCATAGAGCTGAGACGAGCCGTCGAGAAGCTGACGCATGCCGTCCGTCAGATCGTTCAGGGAATCCTCCAGACCGTCGGCGGAGTCGAGCTTATCGGGATCGACCTGATTGAAAATCTCATTTGTTGCGATGGTCACGGTGTTCATCATGGAGAAGTTCTCCACATCGGCGGAAACCTCCACATAGCTCGGGATTTCCAGCGTTTCCGCATCAAGACCGAGGCTTTCCTGCATGCCCGGCAGGGCGATGCCGGCGACGACATAGCGGCTGCCGTCGTTGAGCAGCTTGCCGTTGGAGACCTCCACATTGCGGAAGGTGTCCGTGTCGAGAAGCATGCCGGTCAGCATGGCGAAGGGGACGTAGATCTTTTCCTGCTTGCCGTCGATGGTCACGGTCTCGTACTGCTTGTTTTCGTAGTCATAGCGGATCACAACGTGGCCGGACTTGCCCGCCAGCTCCTCGGGCGTGACGGACTTGCCGTCAAGCGTGTAGCTGACCTTCAGGGTCACGGGCAGCTCCTTTTCGATGTTGCCCTGATAATAGATGTCGTTTCCGGCTGCGTCCCAAACGCGGGCGTTCGAGGCATCCATGGTGTAGGTCTCGTCGCCCTTGACGTTCTCGACGTCGGTCAGCTCACTGGAATCGGTCAGCGTTGCGCTGGCCAGCGTGTTTTTGATCCAATCGCTGACGATGATCTTCTGCACGGAGCCGTCCGCTCCGGCCAGAACGTAGACGGTCTCGTCCTTCTCGGGCGCGGCGGACTCCTCGTTTGCCGTCAGCGTCACGGCAGGCTCGCGCTCCGGCTCCGCCTGCTTCTGCATCGCGCCGCGGGCATAAACCGTCGCGCCGATGCTGCCTGCACATACCGCAGCGCACAGAACCAGTGCCAGCGGCTTTAAGAATTTCTTTTTCATGGTTACTTTCCCTCCGTGACAGTTTTTTTGGCTTTCATGCCCAGCGTGGTGACGCGGATGAGCTTGTCGCACAGCATCAGAAGCGCGGGCAGGATGAAGATAACGCAGAGCATACTGATGATCGCGCCGCGTGCCATCAGCATACACATGGAGCTGATGATGTCGATGTCCGAATAGATCGCCACGCCGAAGGTCGCTGCGAACAGGCCGAGGCCGCTGACGATGATGGACGGGATGGACGTGGCCAGCGCCGTGGTGACGGAAGAACGCTTGTCGTTGCCGAGGGCGCGTTCGGTCTTGTAGCGCGTGGTCATCAGAATCGCGTAGTCCACGGTCGCGCCGAGCTGAATGGTGGAGATGCAGATCGGGGCGATGAAGGGCAGCGACTGTCCCAGATAATGCGGCAGACCGAGGTTGATGAAGATGGCCAGCTCGATGACCGCGATCAGCAGGAAGGGCAGCGAAATGCTCTTTTCCACCAGCAGAATGATGACGAAGATGGCGAGGATGGACACCGCGTTGACGACCTGAAAGTCGTGGTCGGTGGTCTCGATCATATCCTTCATGCAGGGCGCCTCGCCGATGAGCATGCCGTTTTCGTCATATTTCTTCAAAATAGCGTTCAGCTCGTCGATCTGCTGATTGACCTTGTCGCTTGCGACCTTGTATTCCGAATTGATAAGCAGCAGCTCCCAGTTGCCGCTCTTGAGGGTACTGACCAGACGCTCGGGCAGAATCTCCTCCGGCACGCGTGCGCCGAGAATGCTCTCAAGCCCCAGCACATATTTCACACCCTCGACATTTTCCATTTCCCGGCTCATTTGCCGCACCTGCTTTGCCGGCAGGTCGGCATTGACGAGCACCATGTGCGTCGAGGCGATGTCAAATTCCTCAGAGAGCTTGGAGTTTGCAATGACGTATTCGATGTCCTCAGGGAGGCACTGACCCATATCGTAGTAGACCTCGTCATTGGTCTTGTCATAGCCGTAGTAGGCCGGGAAGACCAGCAGTGCGAAGATCACGAGGAATATCGGGAACACCTTCGTCACGCCCTTGGCAAACTTGCTCATGTTGGGAATAAGGGAACGATGCTTGGTTTTTTGCAGCGGCTTGTCGAGAATCAGGATCAGGCTCGGCAGCACCGTCACGCAGCCGATGACGCCCAGCAGCACGCCCTTTGCCATAACGATGCCGAGGTCGCGGCCCAGTGTGAAGGACATGAAGCACAGGGCGATGAAGCCCGCAATGGTCGTGACGGAGGAGCCGACGACGCTCGTAAGCGTCTCGTGAATGGCAACCGCCATAGCCTCCTTGTTGTCCTCAAATTTCTCGCGCTGCTCGTTGTAGCTGTGCCAAAGGAAGATGGAATAGTCCATCGTGACGGCGAGCTGCAGAACGGCCGAGAGCGCCTTGGTGATGTAGGAAATTTCTCCGAAGAAGTAGTTCGTGCCGAGGTTCAGGACGATCATCATGCCGATGCTCGCAAGAAACACGAAGGGCACCAGCCAGCCGTCGAGGAAGATCATCATGGCGACGCAGGCACACGCAACGGCAAGGCCGACGTAGATCGGTTCCTCCTGCTCGCACAGATCCTTCAGATCCGTGACCAGCGCGGACATACCGGAGACGAAGCACTGCTTGCCCGCAATGGAGCGGATCTCGCGGATGGCGTCCATGGTCACGTCCTCGCTCGTTGCGGAGTCGAAGAACACGGCCATCATGGTCGAATGGTCGGTGTTGAATTCCTTCCAGACCTTCTCGGGCAGCAGCTCCATGGGGACGGAGATGTCCGCGAGGTCGTCGTACCACAGAACGGTATCGACGTGCTCGACCTGCTCGATCTTTTCCTTCAGTGCCGAGACATCCTTAGCGGGCATATCCTCGAGAATGATAAAGGAGAACGCGCCCTTGCCGAAGTCCTCTTTCAGAAGCTCCTGCCCGACGACGGTATCCATGTCAGAGGGCAGATAATCAAGCATATCATAGTTGATGCGCGTGCCGATCATGCCCAGCACGGCCGGGATCATCAGCAGCAGCGTGATGATCAGGATGGGTATGCGGCCCTTGACGACCGCTTTGGAAAATTTCATGCTTACTCCTCACTTTCCTTGTTCTCATAAAACTCCGCGTCGATTACATCGGGCTGCTGATGCTTGACGATCTTCACCGCCGTGATGACCGTGCTGAGATTCAGAATCCCTTCGGCCAGCATCGACACGCCCAGAAGCACTGTCAGAACCCGCGCCGAATCCGTCACGCGGAAGATCATCGTCAAGCCGAGGAGCGCAGCCAGGATTGCCTCGACCAGAATCAGCCACCAGCCGCGCAGCCCGAAGCGCTTGGCATCGACGGAGATCTGAATTTTGAACAGGCCGTCGGTCAGAATATAAATGCCCAGCGCAACGCAGATGAAGTTCAGCAGGCTGTCCGGACGCAGCAGCATCACAAGACCCAGCAGGATAAGCAGACACCCGCAGGCGAGGTCATACTGGAAGGCCAGACGGTAAAGGTCGCGGGAAAAATACCCGACCAATTTCACAACCCCGAACAGGATCATCACCGCGCCGCAGACGATGCCGAGCGCCGAGGCCGAAAAGCCGGGGAACAGGATCAGCGTCATGCCCAGTGCGCACAGGAGCGCGGAGAGGATGATATAACCGGTCTTTGCGGTTTTCATTGGTGTAACGGAACGCATTTGAGAACGCCTCCTCTTGATTTCTGTCCACATTATAGCCTGCCGGCAAAAAAATGAAAACGGACAATGCCGGAGCCGTGCCGTAAAATCGGACACAGGCGGCGACGCAACTGAAATTCAGACACCGCCGCGTCCGTGTCTGGATTTCAGACAGGTATCTAAAAGCCCGGGCGGTTTTACCATGAAGTGATAAAACCACCCGGGCTTGATTCATAGAAAAATCGACCGGAAAGCTGTCAGCGCACCTGCGGGATGAGCGAGACGCGGCTGCCCAGCAGACAGAAATCCTCGAAAAAGTGCGCGGACGCGCCTTGCGGCGCTTGCAGCAGGCAAAGCTCCGTCAGGCCGTCGCGCCGGAACGCGCTCACCGCGCAGCCGAGCAGCTGTGCCGCAAGTCCCTGCCCGCGGAATTCCGGCATCAGTCCGAGAAAGACAATGCCGCCCGTCGTTTCATCCGCACGGCGCAGCGCGACCGCGCCCGCGGGCGTCTGCTCCGCATAAGCCAGAAGCACACGATCGTCCGGCTGCAGCGCATAGCCCAGCGCATGCAGAAACTCCGCATCGCCCGGCCCAGCGGGACGGTAGCGGAAATTCGACTTCGTGATTCCCTGCTGCCGCCAGTTCTGCCGCCCGACCGTGGAAATTTCAGCCGGCAAATGCGTGCTGTCAAATAAATACTCCGCGCGGTAAACGCCGTTTTCATAGAGCAGCTTGCTCACGCCGGTATTCTCACAGTGGCCAAGCCGTGCAGTGTCGCCGTCATACAGCAGACGGCCAAGCACGTTTTGCAGGATCATGCCATGCGAGAAAATCGCGACGCTCTGCCCCTCATGCCGCTGCGCGACCTCGTCCAGCGCCTGCAAAAAGCGCCCGGTGAAGGTCTCGTAGCGTTCGCTGCCCTCCACCGCCCAGCGCTGGGGCGATTGGGTAAACAGCAGGAGCTTTTCCGGCTCGTCATACGCAAGCTGGCCGAAGGGAACGTCCTCCCAGACGCCCATGCCGACCTCGCGAAAGCGCGGCTCTCTGTGCAGAGCCAGCCCCTTTGGCCGGTAGACCGCGCCCGCCGTGGTGCAGGTGCGGATAAGATCGCTGGCATAAACGGCGTCGACGGGAACGCTCTCAAAGCGTTTTTTCAGCGCTTCGATCTGGCGCAAACCATTGCGCGTGACGGAGGAATCATACCAGCCGTGTGCGCGGCGGAAAATATTGCCCTCGGCCTCGGCGTGTCGAATCAAATAGATTGTTGTCATAAAATCACCGTGTCCAGTATAGCACAAATTTCCCGCGCTGCAAAGTCCTTTTGCCTCACAGCGTCACGCCGTCCTTGAAAATGGCAAGCGTATGGCGGTCGAAGGCCTCCGCCTTGGCATGAAGCTCGCCCGAGGCCAGCGCGAGAACATAGCGGTACAGCGCGTCGCTCAGCTCCGGCATGGAGCGGCCGGAGAGCAGCGTCCCCGCGTCAAAATCGATCCAGCCGCGTTTTTTTTCGGCCAATGGCGTATTGCTCGAGAGCTTCACGGTCGGCACGGGACACCCGAAGGGCGTGCCGCGCCCGGTCGAGAACAGCACGAGCTGCGCACCCGAGGCCGCCAGCGCACAGGAGGCCACGAGGTCGTTGCCCGGTGCACACAGAAGGCTCAGCCCGTGCACGCGCACCGGCTGCGCGTATTGCAGAACGTCTTCAACAGTCGATTTTCCGCCCTTTTGGATGCAGCCGAGCGACTTTTCCGCAAGCGTCGTGATGCCGCCGGCCTTATTGCCGGGCGAGGGATTCTCGTCGATGCGCTCACCGTAGCGCATGAAATAACGCTTGAAATCGTTGATAAGGCGGACGGTATCGTCAAAAACCGCACGCGAACGGCAGCGGTTCATCAAAATCGTCTCCGCGCCGAACATTTCTGGCACCTCGGTCAGGATTGCGCTTGCACCCTCGGCGGTCAGGCGGTCGGTCAGGCTGCCGAGCAGCGGATTGGCCGTGATGCCCGAAAAGCCGTCCGAGCCGCCGCACTTCAGGCCTACGACGAGCGCAGAGGTCGGGCACGGCTCACGCCTTGCCTTGCGGGCGTTGGCGCAGAGCAGCTCGAGCTTTTCCAGCGCCGCCGCGACCTCGTCCTCCGCGTCCTGACAGACCAGAAACTGCACGCGCCGCTCGTCATATGCGCCCAAGCGCTGTTTCAGTTCGCCGATGTTGCCGTTTTCGCAGCCGAGGCCGAGCACGAGCACGCCGCCTGCGTTCGGGTGGCGGATCATGCCGCACAGGAGGTGCAGCGTCGCCTCCAGATCGCCGCCGAGCTGTGAGCAGCCATAGGGGTGATGATAGGCGTAAATTCCGTCGATTTCGGGCGTTAAATACGCCTGCGCGCGCTGCTCGACCGCGCTGGCGACCGCATTGACGCAGCCGACGGTCGGCAGAATCCAGATCTCGTTGCGGATGCCGACCTGCCCGTCCGCGCGGCGGTAGCCCTGAAAGGTTCCGGGCGGCAGCGGCACGGTTTGCCGCAGTGCGGGGCGGTACTCGTAGTCCGCAAGGCCGTCGAGCAGTGAGCACATCTGCTGCGAGTGCAGGTAGGCGCCGGCCGGCAGCGCACAGGTCGTCCTGCCGATCGGTTCGCCGTACTTGCGCACGACGGCGCCGGCGGGCAGCGGAACGAGCGTGAACTTATGTCCGGCGGGGATAGGATCCCGTAATATTATGGTGTTCCCGCCAACGGTGATTTCTTCCCCAGCCGACAGCGCCTCCAGCGCAACGGCCACGGAATCCTCGGGATGAATCCGTATCACTCTCATGGCTCAATCCTCCAAAACGCGTGCCAGCGCAGCCTGCGGGTCCGCACGCAGCATGCCGGCCCAGTCCGCGACCGTTTGCGTAAAGTTCTCATAACAGGTCAAATCTTCACCCCAGAGCGCGGTGTCCGAGGCAATCGCCGCGGTGTAATCCAGATTGCTTTCCCCCGCGTGCGCGGCAAATACGCGCAGCGCGGCTTCGTCGTCGTGGACGAGATACGCCGTGCCGTCTGCGCGGCGCGCATGCAGGCCGTCGGCACGCAGATCGGTCGAGCGATAGAAGGCCAGCAGCGCCGCGAATGAAAACGTGAGCAGACGCGGCAGCCGTCCGTTTGCCGCAAAATTGTCGCGGAAGGACGGAAGCACCCGCGCACGCCATTTGGAAACGGAGTTCAGCGAGATGGACAGCAGCGCGTGGTCGAGGAAGGGATTTTCAAAGCGTTCAAAGACCGAGGCCGCGAAGTCCAGCGTCTGCTCCAGAGGCAGCGGCACAAAGGGTGCGATCTCCTGCGTAACGACGCGGCGGACGAGCGCACCCATGTGCGCGTCGTGCATGCAGTCGCGCACGATGTCGAAGCCGCACAGATAGCCCGCCAGCACCGTGGCAGTGTGCGCACCGTTGAGCACGCGCACCTTGCGCTCGCGGTAGGGGCGCTGGTCGTCCGTGAAGATCACCGGCAGGCCGGCCTGCTGCAAAGGCAGGCGTTCGCGCAGCCCCTCGCCGCCCTCGATGACCCACAGGCCGAACGGCTCTGCGATGTCGGCCAGCTCGTCGCGGTAGCCGAGCTTTTCATACAGCGCCGCCGGGTCGTCCTTCGGAAAGCCCGTGACGATGCGGTCGACCAGGGTGCAGCAGAAGGTGCAGGCGTTTTTCAGCCAGTCACGGAAGTCCTCCGGTAGGTTCCAAAGCTCGCTCAGCGTCAGCACGCACTCGCGCAGCACCGCGCCGTTGCGGTCGATCAGCTCCGCCGGGAGCAGCGTCAACCCCGCTGCGGCGCTTCCGTGAAACGCCTCGTAGCGTGCATAGAGAAATTTCGTCAGCTTGCCGGGAAAGCTCTCCGGCAGGCCGTCGAAATGGTCGTTCCGGTCGAGGACGATGCCGGCCTCCGTCGTGTTGGAGAAGATGAATTGCAGCGTGTCGAGTGCGGCCAGCGCCATCCACGCATCGTAGTCCTCCAGCGGATGATAGACCGCATCGATGCTCGTCACGATGCGGGCGGAATCGACGGTCTCGCCGTTCCGGCGGCCGTGGAACACGACTGTGTACATGCAGTCCTGCCGCCGGAAACGCTCGAGACTGCCGGTCGGCTTCGGCTTGACCACGGCAATGCTGCCGTCAAAAATTCCTTTTTCGTTGGCAATGTCGATCATGCAGTCGGAAAACGCGCGCAGAAAATTCCCCTCGCCGAATTGCAGCACGCGCACCGGACGCCGAACGCGCTCGGCCAGCTCCTGAATGGTTTTCATAGTACCGCCTCCATAATGTAAATACTTACATTTTGATTATAGCAAAAAATCAAAGATTGTCAATTAGTTCTTGAAATTAAAATCCGTTTGTGCTATACTTTCAATGTAAACACTTACAGATTGGAGGCACGGTGTGAACATCTACGACATTGCTCAAAAGGCAAAGGTCTCCATCGCGACGGTCTCGCGCGTGCTGAACAACAGTCCGAATGTACGCGAGCAGACACGTGAGCGTGTGCTCACGGTGATGCGCGAGGAGGGCTATGTGCCCAACGCCTTTGCGCGGGGGCTTGGCCTGAATTCCATGCGCATGGTCGGCGTGATGTGCACGGAGATTTCCGACCTCTTTTTTGCCGGGGCCGTCGGCGCATTGGAAAAGCTCCTGCGCGAGAACGGTATGGACACCGTCCTGTGCTGCACGGGCAACGATTTGCAGCGCAAAAAGGACGCGCTTGCGGCGCTGGTCAACCGCAAGGTGGACGCGATCATCCTGCTTGGCTCACGCTTCCGCGAGGAAAAGGACAATTCGCACATCTGCACCGCGGCCGAATCCGTGCCGGTGCTGATCGTCAACGGTCTGATTTCCGCGCCGGGCGTATATTGCGTGTTATGTGACGAAAAAGCAGCGATGCGGCGCACGGTTTCCGCGCTGTACCGCGACGGCTGCCGCAGGATCCACTATCTGTTCGACATGGATACTTACAGTGGGCAGGAAAAGCTCGCGGGCTATCGGCTCGGCTGCCGCGAAAACGGTCTGCCGGAGTATTGCAGCAAGATTGAAAAGAATGTCGAGGCCGCGCAGGCACGCGTCTGCGACCTGCTCACGCAATCGCCCGCGCCGGACGCGATCGTCTGCGCGGAGGATCTTCTGGCGGCGGGCGCACTGAACGCGCTGCACGGCGCAGGCATGCAGATGCCCGTTGTCGGCTTTGACAACTCCGTGATTGCGTCCTGCACCACGCCGACCCTGACGAGCGTGGACAACCTGTGCAGAACCATGTGTGAGATGGCCGTCCGCATTCTGCTCGACCTCGGCAGCGGAAAACCCGCGCCGCAGAAAACGGTGCTTTCCGCGCAGCTTGTCCAGCGCGGGAGTTTTCAAACGAACGAATGGTAATTATTTTGTTAAATTATAGGGAAAATTGAATTATTACGGAGGATTTCATATGGATGTAACAACCAGACTTGCCCGCGCGGGCGTTGTGCCCGTGGTGGTGCTGGAACATGCGAAGGACGCCGTTCCGACGGCGAGGGCCATGGTCGCAGGCGGCATTGACGTGATGGAGATCACGTTCCGCACCGCCGCCGCTGCCGATTCTATCAAGGCCGTCAGCGAGGGCTGCCCGGAGATGCTCGTCGGCGCGGGCACGGTCATCACGCTGGAGCAGTGCAAAAAGGCCGTCGAATCCGGCGCGAAGTTCATCGTCGCGCCCGGCTTTGACGAAGAGGTCGTGCGCTGGTGCGTGGAAAACCATGTTCCCGTCACCCCCGGCTGCGTCACCCCAACCGAGATTATGGCGGCGATGAAGCTGGGTATTCAGATCATCAAGTTCTTCCCGGCAGGCGTTTACGGCGGACTTTCCGCGATGAAGGCCCTCTCCGGCCCCTTTGGCGGCATCAGGTTCATCCCGACCGGCGGCGTAAATGCGCAGAATCTGGCAGAGTACATCTCCGCGCCGTTTATCCATGCGGTGGGCGGAAGCTGGGTCTGCCCGAAGGCCGACATCTCGGCGGGCAATTTTGAAAAAATCACCGCGCTGTGCCGCGAGGCGCACGCGACGGTCACGGAGGCAAGAAAATGAAATTTTTGACTTTTGGCGAGATCATGCTGCGCCTGCGCGCGCCCGGCCATGAGCGCTTTTTCCAGAGTAACATGATGGAAGCGACTTTCGGCGGCGGCGAGGCCAATGTGGCCGTGTCGCTGGCGAACTACGGTGAGGACGCGGCGTTTCTGACCGTCCTGCCGGAAAATGCGCTGGGCGACGAGTGCGTCCGCGAGCTGCGCCGCTTCGGCGTGGACACGAAGCGCATCCTGCGCGGCAAGGGCCGCATGGGCATCTACTTCCTCGAGGCCGGTGCGAACCAGCTTCCGAGCAAGGTCGTCTACGACCGCGAATACTCGGCCATCTCTCTGGCCAAGCCCGGTGATATCGACTGGGACAAGGCCTTTGAGGGCATCGGTTGGTTCCATATTACAGGCATCACGCCCGCGATTTCCGAGAGCGCAATGGAGCTGTCGCTGGAATCCGTGAAGGAAGCGAAGCAGCGCGGAATCACCGTCTCCTGCGACCTGAACTACCGCAAGAACCTCTGGAAATACGGCAAAAAGGCCAGCGAGGTCATGCGGGAGCTTGCAAAGTACGTGGACGTGGCGGTCGCAAACGAGGAGGACGTGCAGAAATCCCTCGAGATCACGGCGGACGTGGACGTGGAATCGGGCGAGCTGAGCCGCGAAAAGTACAAGGAGCTGGGCGACAAGGTGCTGGCGGCCTACCCGAACATGAAGATGATCGCCATCACGCTGCGCGAGAGCCACAGCGCGGACTGGAACGGCTGGGCGGCGTGCCTGAACGACCGGGAGCATTTTTATGTGTCGAAAAAGTACGAGATTCGGGACATCATCGACCGCGTGGGCGGCGGCGACAGCTTCGCGGGCGGCCTGATCTACGGCCTGAACCACTACGGGGACAGGCAGTCCGCGCTGGAGTTCGCCGTCGCGGCAAGCTGCCTGAAGCACAGCATCATCGGCGATTTCAACCGCGTGTCGGCCATTGATGTGGAAAAGCTCATGGGCGGCGACGGCTCCGGTAGAGTGCAGAGATAAAGGTTATAAACCGGCAAGGGCAGCCTTCTCACGGGCCGATGTGGGCATCGGCCCCTACGCAAAATTGTGGGTTCTATTTTTTGCCCCCGGCCGTCGGTACGCCGACGGCCGGGGGCTTTGTGTATGAAATTGCGGTCTATCAGCCCGGCAGCTTGATGCCCGTCCAGCCGGACACATCGCACTGTCCAGCGCCTTTGCTCCCAACCGCTACGACCGTTCCGTCCGCTTTCAGGCTGACCGTGTGGGAGAGTCCTGCACTGATTGCAACAATATTCATCCAGTCACCGACATTGCACTCGCCCTCTCCAGCCGCTGACATCGCACTGACCATCTCTGTTGTCGCCACCTGCCACGACCGTTCCGTCCGCTTTCAGACCGACCGTGTGGCAGTATCCTGCACTGATCGCAACAATGTCTGTCCAGCCGTTGACATCGCACTGGCCGTATTTGTTGCTGCCGACGGCTACAACCGTTCCGTCCGCCTTCAGGCCGACCGTGTGATCGCTACCTGCACTGATTGCAACAATGTCTGTCCAGCCGCTGATCTCGCATTGGCCAGAGCCGTGGCGGCCGGCCGCTACAACCGTTCCGTCCGCTTTCAGGCCGACGGTATGCGTGTATCCGGCACTGATCGCAACAATATCTATCCAGTCGCTGACATCACACTGACGGAAACTGTTGTGGCCGACCGCTACAACCGTTCCGTCCGCTTTCAGACCGACCGTGTGGTAGCCTCCTGCGCTAATGATACCATATGCTTTTGCCGCTTTGCCCACCGCTTGCGCCAGCACGTCACGCACAGCGGCAATCCGCTCTTTGGCATCTTTATAGTTACCGGCTTCCTCGAATTCTTTCACTGCGTCGGTGTAGTCCCTTGCTTCCAAAAGCGCTTCTGCCTGTGTGTAGTGGATGGCCCGGTCTTGTTCTTTTGCATTTTCGATTTGTTCTTTTGCATCTTTATAGTCCCCGAGTGCCTCAAGCGCTTCTATCGCGCCGGTGTAATTCTTTGTTTCCAGCAGTACTTTTGCCTGCGCGTAGCGCATAGCAAGGGTAGAATCCTTGTAATCGTCCAGCGCCCCAAACGCTTCTGCCGCACCGGTGTAATCCCCGGCGGCCAGCAGCTTTTCCGCAGACCGATACCGGACGCTCGGGACGATCACCTGAAACACCACGAGCAGAACCGCAATCACGACCGCGACCCCGGCGAGCAGAAGCAGCGCGGCCTTTTTCCGCAGCTTCGCGGCGCGCGCCTCCTCGGCGGCGGCTGCGGCGCGCTTGCGCTCTTTTTCCTCGCGCTCCGCCTTGTCCTGTGCCTCCAGCTCCTCGATGCTCTTTTTGCAGGCGGCTGCCAGCTCGTCCGCGTCCCTCCAGCCGGGAATTTCGGAAAACTCCTTAATCGCAAATTCATAATCATCGATTCGGCGGCGATAGGAAAAGCCTTCTCTTTCCGCCTGTGCGGCAAACGTCTTGCCGTTGGAATAAATCGCGTCCTTGCGGCTCTCCTCAGCATACCGTCTGCAACGCTCCGCCAGCGCCTTGGCGTCCTGATAGCCGGGGATCGTGTCGAACTTCCCGGCTGCCGCAAGAAATGCCTGCTGCGTCGCCGCCCTCTGCATCTCCTGCACCGCGCTGCCGTAAATTCCCTCCAGACGGGCGTTTTCGTTGCGCTCGTTGATGTAGCGGATGCAGCCGCGCAGCTCGCCGGCCAGCGCGTCGTCGGCAAAGCGCAGGGCTTTTTTGTAATTTCCGTTCCCGTCAAAGGGCGCGGCGCAGTCGCGCAGCCCCGCCTGCGTCCGGACGCGCAGCTCGGCCATCAGCTTGCCGAGATAGGCGCGGGCGCATTCCGGCTCGAGGTCGAGCACCTTCTCGCAGTAGGCGTCGGCCTCGTGCCACTCGCCGTCCTCGAGGAACATGAACGCCCGCTTGAGCAGCGGCGCGCTCCCCGCCTGCGGCACGGACGGCTCGGCCTGCGGCGCGGCGGGCTTCGGCGCTTCGGCTGCGGCGAGCTTCTTGATGCCGCGAATCAGATCCTGCATGAAGCCCAGCTTGGACATATCCTGCGCCTGCAAATGCGAAAATTCGTCGGGCAGGTCGTAGGGGTCCATGTCGCGGTAGGCCGGAATGAGCACCTTTTTCGCGCCGTTTTTGATGAGCGAGAGGTACCGGCTCCACTCGTTCTTGACCCAGACGGCGTTGAAATACTCCGGCCGCGTGCCCAGCACGACCATGACCTTGGCCGAGTTCAGCGCCGCGAAGATGTAAGGCTCGTAGGCCGTGCCGAGCTTATCCTCCAGCGTGATGCGCGAGAAGAACACCTTGAAGCCCTCCTGCGTGAGCTGGTGGTAAAGGTCGTTGGCAAGGACGCTGTCGGGCGTGCGGCGGCCGTTCTGGTCGGTCTCCTTGTAGCAGATGAACACGTCGAAGGGTTCTTCCCTGGACGAGATCTCCAGAATGCCCTTTTGAATCTCGTCGATGGCGTGCGCCTCCTGCTCGTAGAGCACGCGCTGGGCGGCGTCGGCGCAGCGCAGCGCGGACTTGTAGTCCTCGTCGGCAAAGACCGAGGTATACTGCGCACGGTTGACCGTGGGCAGGCGCTTGTGCGTCGCGGGGTCCTCGACATACTCGATGCCGTAGCGGCACAGGACGAGCGACCAGTAAGCCTCGGCGTCGCTGCTGTCCTCGTTGAGAATCTGCTCGTAGATTCCCATGGCCTTGTCAAAATCGTTGTTTCTGCGGAAGTGGTTTGCGCGGTCGTAGAGGTTTGCGCGGCGGTCGTCGTCCAGACGGGGCAGGGTCTGCTTTGTGCCGCAGGAATCGCACACGCCGACGGTATCGCCGGGGTTGAATTCGATCGTCCCGCCGCACATCTTGCACTTGAAAACGCTCATGCTTCAATCGCTCCCTTTTATTTATTAAGTTTACATAATCTGTTTCGCTCAGCCAGCAGGGCGGAGGCGTTGCGGCACAGCGTGCGGGCGGCCTGCCAGTCCCCGTCCACGACCGCCGCCTGCAAATCGTCCACCGCAGCGGCAAGGTCGCGCTCGATCTCGGCCAGCGCGTCGGAGCTGACGGGGTCGGAATAGCGGATGTCCTCGCTGAGCTGCCGCAGCTCGGCCAGCTCGCACTGCGCGGCCATACGGTTGACCTTGGATTGCAGGTCGCGCATAAAGGCAACGTTGACCTTCAGCCGCACGTCCTGCGCCTGAATTTCCTCGGCCACGGTATCGGCGGCGATCAGGCCGATGGCCGCCGCGCCCAGACCGAGGGCATAGACCAGCACCGCCGCCCACACCGGCACCCATTTGCCCAGCGCCATGAAGGCAAGGCCGCAGACGAGCTGTGCCGCGCCGTAAATTACGCCGATGCGCGCGATGGGGAAGCCGTAAAAACGGCTTTTGGCATCCGGCTTGCGCACGAAGGCCAGCCAGCACGCCGCCGCGACGACGCCGAAGGCGATCAGCGTGAACACAAAGCTCACCCAGAACACCGCCGTATGGGCAAAGGGAATCAGGAAAATCACCAGAAGATACGCGACCAGCAGGATCGCCAGCACCGCGCAGCCGCGCAGCATATTCTTATTCATATACATTTAATTCAATCCTTTCCATTCGTTGTCGATTTCGGCCAAGCGGGCTTCCAGCTCCTTGCGGCGCTTGCCGCTGAAAAGACCCTTGAGATTTGCAAGCTCGGCTTGCAGCGCGGCGCGTTCCTGCGCCAGAGCAGCCTTGCGCGCCTCGCGGCGCTTTTGCTCCTCGGCGGCCTCGCGCTCGGCACGGAGGCGGGCTTCCTCGGCCGCACGCTCGGCACGCTGCTTCATCTCCGCGCGCTCCCGCTCTATGGCGTCGAGGCTGTCAAAGAGCTTCCAATCACCGACATTGCACTGACCGTTGTCATTTTGGCCTACGGCAAGAAGCGTGCCATCGGCACGCAAGCCGACGGTATGCCTGCTCCCGCAGGCAACCGCTACGAGATTTCGCCATTCGACCGGATCGCAGGCATTTTGGGTATCAACAACCGAGCCGTCAGCGCACAGGCCGACGATTTGAGCCTTAAATAAATCACATGCGCAGTCAATCGCGACAATGTCTTTCCAAGGCAGCTTCTCGTCCACAGGACGATCATACTCTGCCACGCGCACGGTACCGTCCGTATACAGGGTGACTGTATTGTCTCCGGTGACAGCAATCGAGACGACATTTGACGAGTATTTGATCCATGTGTTATAGCCTTTGCCCGTAGCCACCGCGCGGCCATCCGCGCAAATGCCGATCGTATAAGCGCCTCCGCAGCAAAGCGCAACGATATTTTTCTGCTCCCAACCGTCGAGATTACATTGGCCAAAGTGATTGTCTCCCACAGCCACGACCGTGCCATCAGCGCACAGGCCGACCGTGTGACGGTTTCCACAGGCAATTTCTACAATATTTCTCCAGTCAGAGACATTGCACTGCCCGTATTTATTGTCTCCCACAGCCACGACCGTGCCGTCAGCGCACAGGCCGACCGTATGCGCGTCTGCGCAGGCGACCGCAGTGATACCTGTCCAGCCATTTACATCACACTGGCCAAACCCGTTATGGCCGACGGCTACAACCTTGCCGTCGCTGCGCAGACCGACCGTATGGCCGCCCCCGCAGGCAAGCATGCCCTTTACCCTTTCCAGCTCTTTCCGTCTGGCTGTCGCTCTTGTAAGAGCCTCCCGCCGCAGTTTATTTCTTGCCTCGATTGCATCGGCGCACTCCTGCTTGCAGCGGTTCAGAACCTCTGTGAGCTTCTCGTCCGCAAATTTCTCCGCTTTTTCCAGATTCGGGTCAGTCGGAAACGGCTTACATTCGGAAACAAAGAGCGCGGTCAGGGCTTCCGGTGTCGGCCGTCTGCATCTTATCAGGTAGCGGTACAGATATGCCTCGCCGCACTCCGGGTCGGCGTTGAGCACCTGCTCAATTAGCTCTCCGGCTCTCTCCCATTCCTTGTCCGCGCAGCACATCTTTGCCCGCTTCAAAAGGCTGTCCTTGCTGGAGGTACCCTCCACCTTAACCGTGCCGCCCTCGACCTGCACCTTGCCCGTGACCTCGACGGTGCCCTCGACCTTGACCGTGCCCTTGATCTCCTGAATTTTCTGCTTTGCCCACTCGGTGGAATACTCCATACCGCAGGAATCGCACTCAAACACGCCGCCGGGCTTGCCGACCAGCTTGCCTCCGCAAATTTCACATTCCAATTTTGCCGCCATGATAATTCTCCTATCTTATGTTTTATGTCCAAACAAAGTTTTTAATTTTAATTCAGCGTTTCCCATTCGTTGTCGATTTCGGTCAGGCGGGCTTCCAGCTCCTTGCGGCGCTTGCCGCTGAAAAGCCCCTTGAGATTTGCAAGCTCGGCTTGCAGGGCAGTTTTCTCCGCCTCCAACTCGGCAAGACGCGCCTGCTTCCGCTGTTCCTCCTGCTGTCGTGCCAGCTCAGCCGCGTGCGCTGCGCGCTGCTTCATCTCTGCGCGCTCCCGCTCTATGGCGTCGAGGCTGTCAAAGAGCTTCCACTCACCGACATTGCCATATTGATTGCCTCCCGTAGCTACCACCGTGCCGTCAGCGCGCAGACCGACCGTGTAATCACAGTCGCATGCAATGGCGACCATATCCCGCCAATCGCCGACGTTGCACTGACCGTCGGCATTTCCACCCGCAGCGACCATCGTGCCGTCCGCACGCAGACCAACCGTGCGACCGCCGCAGGCAATGGCGATCACATCCCGCCAGCCGGATACATCACATTGACCGTTATAATTCCAGCCCGAAGCAAGGACCGTACCGTCACTCCGCAATCCAAAGGTGCAACTGTCCCCACAGGCAATGGCAACCACATCCCGCCATTCACGTACTTCTCTGAAATATTCTGTTGCCACCACCGTGCCGTCGCGGCGCAGACCAGCCGTGTGAGAACCGCCACAGGCAATGGCGACTACATCCCGCCAAGCGCCAACATTGCATTGACCGTCTTTATTCATTCCCACAGCCAGCACCGTCCCGTCCGCACGCAGACCAACCGTGTGAAAAAGGCCGCAGGCAATAGCAACCACATTGCGCCAAGTGCCCACCTCGCATTCACCGTTTTTATTATATCCTGTAGCTACAACTGTGCCGTCGCTGCGCAGGCCAACGGTGTATGCGATGCTGCAGGCAATGGCAGCCACATTTCGCCAGTCGCCCACATTGCATCGACCGATGCTGCTCTCCCCCGCAGCTACCACCGTGCCGTCCGCACGCAGACCGACCGTGTGATGACTGCCGCAGGCAATGGCGAGCACGTCCCGCCAGTCACCGACATTGCACTGTCCGCGGTCATTCTCTCCCGCAGCCAGCACCGTGCCGTCCGCCCGCAGACCGAACGTCTTAGAACCGTCGCAGATAATAAGATGCTGCACCGGCTCCAGCGCCTTGCGCTTTTCCGCAAGCACACCGGCACAGGACTGCCGATGCTTTTTGTCTGCTTCTATCGCATCGGCGCATTTCTGCCTGTATTGATTCAGGGTCGCTGTGAGCGCTTCATCGGCAAACTGCGCCGCCTTTTCCAGATCAGGAGCCGTCGGAAAATTCACAAAATGGGAAATACTGGCCGCAAACAGCGCTTCCAAGGTCGGCTGCTTTCGACTCGCCAAATAGCGGTACAGATATGCCTCGGCGCACTCCGGGTCGGCGTTGAGCACCTGCTCCAGAAGCTCCTTTGCCTTACCCCAATCCTTGTCCGCGCAGCACATCTTTGCCCGCTTCAAAAGGCTCTCCTTGCTGGAGGCACCCTCCACCTTGACCGTGCCGCCCTCAACCTGCACCTTGCCCGTGACCTCGACGGTGCCCTCGACCTTGACGGTGCCCTTGATCTCCTGAATTTTCTGCTTCGCCCACTCGGTGGAATACTCCATGCCGCAGGAATCGCACTCAAACACGCCGCCGGGCTTGCCGACCAGCTTGCCTCCGCAAATTTCACATTCCAATTTTGCCGCCATGTTTATTCTCCTCTCTTATGTCCGCACTCCGGGCAGAATTTTGCCGTAATGCCTTTGGTTCCGCAGTCGGGGCAATCCCACGCGGCGGGCGCTTCGGGCTTCTTTGCGCCGCACTCCGGGCAGAACTTCGTCATAATGTTCTTCGTGCCGCAGCTCGGGCAATCCCATCCGGCGGGTGCTTCGGGCTTCTTTGCACCGCACTCCGGACAGAACTTCGTCGTGATATTCTTCATGCCGCAGCTCGGGCAGTCCCAGCCCTGCTTCGGCTCGGGCTTCTTCGCGCCGCAATCGGGGCAGAATTTTGTTGTGATATGCTTTGCGCCGCATTCCGGGCAGTCCCAGCCGTCCGCGGCCGCGCTGCCGATGCTCTGACCGAGCTGCCTTGCCGTGTCCGCAACGGGATTCAGCGCATCCTTCGTCATGCCGACCACGCTGCCCATCGCGCCCAGCGTCACGCCTAACCCGGCGATCTCGCCCAACGCACTGCCGCCGCTGCCGCCAATGCCGTTCTGCATGGCCTCCATGCCGACCTTGCGCGCGGTTTCCTGCTGATAGGTGTAGCCCTTCATGCGCATTTCCTCGGCCTCGGCTGCCGCCTGCATGCGGTAGGTGTCGGCCTCGGCCTGTTTTTTGATTTTCAGTGCTTCTGCGTCGCCCTGTGCGCCGATGATCTTCATCTTTGCCTCCGTCTGCGCCTCAACGGCCTTGCGCTCGGCCTCGGCCATGGCGACATTCTTGCGGATCTGCTCCTGACGGACGTTCAGATATTGCTCGGCAAACTGCTCCTTCATGCGGCGGAAGTTCGGGTCGTCGTCGGGCGTGACGATGCGGCTGACGTAAAACTCCGGCATTTCCAGACCGTACTCGGCAAGCTTCGGGTTGATGCGCCGGCGCAGCGCCTCGGACAGCTCCACGAGATGCTCGTCGATCTCCAGAATGTTGATGGCGTTTTCGCGGATGGTCGAGGCGAGGAAGCTCTTGACCTGCGTCATGACAAGCGAACGGAACAGCCCCTTGCCGTTTGTGCCGAGCAGCGCGTCCTGCCTGAGCGAATCGGTCGTGCCGACAAGCTTCAGAAGCAGCTTGCGCGACTGGATGACATGAATGCTGAACTCGCCCGACGCGCCCAGCTCGAGGTGCATGCCGGTCATGGGATCGAACAGGCGTACCTTGGAATCCGTGCCCCATTTAATGCCCATCTGGGTGGTGTGATTGATGAAATAGACCTCGCTGTGGAAGGTACCCTCGGTGTCCGTAGGCAGGTGATAGAGCTTTTCCAGCAGCGGGAGCTGCTGCGTTTCCAGCGTGTAGCGGCCCGGCCCGAACAGATCGAGCGCCTGCCCGTCGCGGAAGAAGATCGCCTCCTGCGTCTCGTGGACGATGAGCTGTGAGCCGAGGTTAAAGTCCTCGATGGGGTGCTTCCAGACGAGGGTCTCGTTGTCACCCTCGTATTTGATGACGGAGGCAAGACCGTCTCTTTGAATCTCCTCGGTTTTGACGCGCTCAGCCACGTCGTTGACATAGTCGCAGACGGGGCAGGTGTAGTGTGCCGCGCCCTTGGCCGTGCGCAGGCGCACGCCGCACTGTGCGCAGGAGAATTCGACGGTCTTGTCCTGCTCGGCCAGCGTGTTGATCGGCTCACCGCACACCGGGCACTTGGCCGCCGCGCCGCGGCTCTGGTCAAAGACCACGTCGTTGCCGCAGTGCGGGCAGGTGCGGCTGGCCAGCTTGTCGGTGCGGACGTTGATGGTGTAGCCGCAGGCACAGTCGATTTTCTTGCGTGCAAAGAAGCCGGTTTTGGCCTCGGCGTAGCGCCCGCAATTCGGGCATTCGATCACAAATTTAGACATGATAGATTCTCCCCTGTTATTTTAATTTTTTATTTTTCGATGTTTGGCGCCGATTCCGCATCGGCCTTTTCTTGACGCCGTGACTTTTGCAGTTAATCACTGCCGCTTTGCGTTTCCTCCTGCTTCTTCATCACAACCTCCATGTGGTTCAATGCGAATTCAAGGCTCATGGTCAAAATCTCGTTGCGGTTGCGCCCGGTGAGGTTCGCCACCGCATCGATGTCCTTGAGAAGCTCCTTGGGAATCCGCATGGATAAAATGGTCGTTTCCCCGCCGTATTTTTTGGGCGAAATTCTCAAAACCGGTGTTTCCAATACGACTTCCTCCTGTCAAACTGATTCAAATCTATTGTAATACGTTTGTATTCATATTGCAACCTTGAAATGCAAAAAGGCAGAAAAAGAGAGGAAGCGGGGACTCCGTCGCCGCCTGCTTCTCCGGAAGCCTTGCAAGGCCGCAAGGCTTCCGGACAAATTTTGGCTGAATCAAAAGGAAGCCGCCCGATTTGTTCCGAAAACAGAGAAATTTTAAGAAAATCCGCGAAAAACCTTGACAGTATATAATATATATATATATAATTGATTGTACGGTCAGCGGCGCTGACACCGTTTCCCGCTATATACATGAGCATGAAGCCGCTGTAAGCGCGGTGCGCGTTGTAGTTGACGCACAAAATACATGAAATGAGGTAGTAGTGTCGGTCATGAAAACAGTAAATGAAATGATGGAAGCAGCACGGAAATATCAAGCACTAACCACAACCGCACCCGTGTTTGAAAAAGCATTTTGTGAAATTGAAAAAATGCTGCGTCCGGATGAGGATGTGTTATTTGCATTCACCGGTTCGTCTGCGGTACGGAAGAACAATTCTATGCTTTTTGCTGTGGGTGTGGCATTGACGAATCAAAGATTGCTCATCGGCGGTCAGATAAAGGGATTTTTGAAAGTGAGCTATACCGCTCAATCATTTAACATCGAGAATATCAATGCGATCAGTCAATCATGGTCTGCAATCGGCGGGTATTTAATCATCGATACGCTTGGCGATGATATAAGAATAGGTGAGCCTGAGAGAGATGTTGTCAATCGCATTATCGCGGATTTTGATAATGTACTGCAATCCTTGAAAAGCCCAAAGAGCGCCGCTGTAATTCAGCAGTCCTCCGCTGCTGACGAACTCAAAAAATTCAAGGAATTGCTTGATATGGGCGTTATCACGCAGGAAGAATTTGACGCGAAGAAAAAGCAGTTGCTCGGGCTGTAATTCGGCATATTTAAGGAGCGGGGCAGACGCCCCGCTCCTTTCTCTCTGTTCACAAATGCCTATTTTGCTGTAATAAACAAAAATGTACCATTTCCCCGGTGTACCATTTTTGAGGATTTCAGTCCTGTTTTTCGCAGAGAAAACGGCGATGTACCAACTATGTACAGTCCAGATTGGAAGGCATAAAAAAAGAGGAAGCAGGTTTGTTCCTGCTTCCTCTTAAAAAGGCTTATTTTAAGCTGAATTACTTGCCGAAGTAGCGCTCCAGCAGACCCTTGAGGGCGCGGCCATGCCGGGCTTCGTCGCGGGCCATTTCGTGAACGGTGTCATGGATGGCATCGAGGTTGTTCTTCTTCGCGACCTTGGCCAGCTCGACCTTGCCCGCCGTTGCGCCGAACTCGCAGTCCACACGCCACGCCAGATTCTTCTTCGTCGAAGCCGTCATGTTCGGCTCCAGCTCACTGCCCAGCAGCTCGGCAAACTTCGCTGCATGCTCGGCTTCTTCATAGGCGGCCTTTTCCCAGTACAGGCCGATCTCCGGATAGCCCTCGCGGTGCGCGATGCGCGCCATGCACAGATACATGCCGACCTCGGAGCACTCGCCGGTGAAATTCGCCTTGAGCTGCTCGAGGATGAACTTCTTGTCCTCCTCGGGAACGCCGTCGAGCTTGGTGCCGATGCCGAACTCGTGCTCGGCAGCCAGCGTCATCTCGCCTTCAACTTCCTTGAACTTCGAACCGGGAACGCCGCAGACCGGGCACTTGAAGCCTTCGGGCATCTCGCCTTCGTGGATATAACCGCAAACGGGGCATACATACTTTTTCATTTGAAAATCCTCCAAAATTTTATTTTATTCGTGATTATTTTCGGCATCCGTCCGGATGCAGGAATTACAGATTCCGCTGAAGGTCAGCGTGCATTCTCTCACCGCGCCGCATTCGACCTGTGCGATCAGATGCTCCGGCGGATCGACCGTGTCCACATCGATGACCGCGCCGCAGTGCTTGCAGATGAAATGCGCATGCGGGACGGTGCAGGCGTCAAAGCGCTCGAGGCCGTTGACCACGCCGACGGAGATGAGCTTTCCCTCCTGCTGAAAGAGGTTGAGGTTCCGGTAGACCGTGCCGAGCGACAGATCCGGGATTTCCGGCTTGAGCCGGGTGTAGACCCATTCCGCGCTGGGGTGCGTCTTGGTGCTGCGCACGCAGTCATAGATGGCGTCGCGCTTTCGGCTGTGCTTGCGCGGGGGCATAGGCATCGTCTCCTTCCATAAACAATAATAATTATCATTTGCATTATTATCTTAGCACACGGCTCCGATTTTGTCAAGAGGGCAGACTAACTTTTTTCAAAATTTCTTTTTTATCGAAAAAATTGCGCTTTCCAGAAAATAAGGTCTGGAAAATCACATGAAATCACGGTATAATATACTGAAGTAGATTTTGCGGAACGGAGGACGGCACGTGAATTTCGGAACCCTTCTCGGCAACGATACGCTCAAGCAGCGGCTCGCCGCCGTGCTTTCAGGCGGAAAGCTGCACCACAGCTACCTGCTCTGCGGCCCGGTCGGGTCGGGAAAGCACACGCTGGCGCAGCTTCTGTGTGCCGCGATGGAATGCACCGCGCCGCAAAAGCCCTGCCTGCGCTGCCCGCAGTGCCACAAGGTGCTGCACGGCACCCATCCGGACATCATCACCGTGGACGACCCGGAGAAAAAACAACTGCCCGTCAAGCTCATCCGCGAGACCTGCGCCGATCTTTATATCCGTCCGAACGAGGGCACGAAAAAGATCTATCTGATCCCGCGTGCGCAGGATCTCAATCCGCAGGGGCAGAACGCACTGCTCAAATGTATGGAGGAGCCTCCGGAATACGGCGTGTTCCTGCTGCTGACGGACAACGCCGAGCGTCTGCTGCCCACCGTGCGGAGCCGCTGTGTGGAGCTGCGCTTGCAGCCGCTGCCCGAGTCCGTGCTGCTGCCCGCGCTGCGCGAGCGTTTTCCGCAGGCGCAGGAAACAGCGCTGCGCTCTGCCGCGCTGCGCGGCGGCGGGTATCTCGGTCAGGCCGAGACGCTACTGCGCGAGAACGCCGAGGCACTTTTGCCGCAGAGCGTGGAATTTTTGCAGGCATACTGCGCAAAGGACGCCGTCGCCCTGCTGCGCGTGCTTGCGCCGATGGAAAAGCTCAAGCGCGATCCGCTGCGTGCCGTTCTGGTCGAATGGTACGAGCTGCTCGCCTCCGCCCTGACCGTCCGCGCCGGACAGACCCCGCTGCGTCCGGAATGCAGCCGCCTCGCTGCGGCACGCTCGGCTGCCGCGCTGCTGCGCGGTGTGGACGCGCTCAGAACCGCACTGGTACAGGTCGATGCGAACGTCGGCCCCGGCCACATCTGCGGCGAACTTTCGATTCTTTTACAATAAGGAGATATTATGGAATCCAACGAAACCCTCCGGCCCGATGCGGCTGTCGAACAACCCGAAAAAGCGCCGGTCACGGTCTGCGACGTGCAGTTCCGCAGCGGCAGCAAGAACTATTTCTTCGATCCCGGCGCACTGACCGTCCGCACGGGCGACGACGTGGTCATCGAGACCGCGCGCGGCGCGGAGTTTGGCCGCTGCGTGCGCGGCAATCATACGGTCAATGCGGACGAGGTCGTCGCGCCGCTGCGCCCGGTGCTGCGTCTGGCCACGGTGCAGGACAAGCGCACCGACGCCGACAACCGCCTGCGCGAAAAGCATGCCTTTGAGGTCTGCCAGTGCAAGATCGAGGAGCTGGGGCTGGAAATGCAGCTCGTTTCGGCGGAATACGCCTTCGACGGCAGCAAAGTTCTGTTTTTCTTCACCGCCGACGGCCGTGTGGACTTCCGCGAGCTGGTCAAAATTCTCGCTTCCATGCTGCGCACGCGCATTGAACTGCGCCAGATCGGCGTGCGCGACAAGGCCAAGATGGTCGGCGGTCTGGGCATCTGCGGCCGCCCGTTCTGCTGCCGCGAATTTTTGGACGACTTCCAGCCAGTGTCCATTAAAATGGCGAAAACGCAGAATCTCAGTCTCAACCCCACGAAGATCTCCGGTACCTGCGGCCGCCTGATGTGCTGCCTGAATTATGAACAGGAGGCCTATGAGGATCTTATCAAGACCAGCCCCAAGGCCGAGTCCTTTGTCGATACGCCCGACGGACGCGGCACGGTCACGGACGTGAACCTGCTGCGTCAGAGCGTGAAGGTGCGCCTTGAGCAGCAGCCGGACACCATCGTCTGCCACAAGAATTGCGACATCTGCGTGCTGCGCAACGGCAAGGCAAAGAAAACCGACACCCCCATCCCTGATGACCTCGCGCCCATTTCCGGCGATCCGAAGCGCCGTGCCAAGCAAGAGGCCGCAACGCTGACGACCTATCTTGCGCCCGTCGTCATGAAGCAGAATGCGGAGGTTCTCGAGGAGGCGCGTACAAACGCCGCCGAGGTCGAGGAAACGGAGAAGAAGCGTCGCCGCCGCAGCGGACGCAGCCGCAGCAAGAGTAAGGGCGAAGCTAGGGTCGAGCAGAAGCCGGCGGAGAGCCGCCCCGCACAGAAGCCGCAGAAGCCGGCCAAGGCCGAGCAGCCGAAGCCGCCCAGAGCTGCCGAAGCCCGTCCGGCGGAGGCGAAGGCCGAGCAGAGGCCGCCCAGAGCGGCAGAAGCAAAGCAGGCCGCGCCCGATGCCGAGGGCGAAAAGGCAAAAAATGCCCAGCGCCGCCGCTATCACCGCCGCCGCAAGCCCGGCATGCAAAAGCCTGAGGGCTGAAAAGCGGCCGTTACACGGGAAATCACAGCGAATCAATCTCATAACAACAGCCCGCGCCGGAATTCCGGCGCGGGCTGCTCAGCTTGTCAAAAAAGTCCAAAAGGTCTTTTTTGACAAGCTCAATGCAAAATTGCAATGAGCCTGCTATACGGCGCTTTTATTACGTCTTGCGCGTGAATTTCTCGCCGCACTTCGGGCAGCGGATGCAGATTTTCCCGCGGCCGCGCGGCACGCGCACCGTCTGCTTGCAGTTCGGGCAGCGGAAATAGCGGTTGTTGCGGTCTTTGATGCGCGTCCAAAGCTGCGTGAAGCGGCGGTTTTCGCGCTGGCGCTTATAAATATTGCGCGAGAGCATGCGGAAAAAGCTGTAAATCAGCAGTCCATAGACCGCCACCGACAGAATCGGCGCAATGATCGTGCTGTAAACCTGCGAGCTGCGCAGGAATACCGTCAGAATGCTGTTAATCAGGCTCAGCAGCACCGCCGCAATGAGGATCGCCATATTGAGTTGATCCGAACCGTAACGCCCATACATGAATCGACGCAGCGCCGCTCCGATTTTACGAAACATATCTATCACCTACACGACCATTATAGTCGCGGGCATTGATTTTACAAGTCCCGAAGCGGAGAATTTACGATTTGTTCACGTTTTTGTCGCTTCTGAGGATCAAAATGGGGACATGCGGACGGTTAAACAGGCGGAAATGCACATTCGTATAGCCCAGGCCGCGGCTGACGTACAGCGTCGTGCCGCCGAGGCGGTACGCGCCCGCGTCGTAGTTGGGAAACAGCTCGCGCCGCGTGCCGAACACACCGCCAAGCAGCGGCAGGCGCACCACGCCGCCGTGGCAGTGCCCGCTCAGGACGAGCTGCACGCCCAGCTCACTCCACATGGCAAGCTCATCGTTGCGGTGCGAGAGCATGAGGACGAATGCCTCGCCCTCGCGCTGCCGCAGCTCCCGCACAAGCTGCGCGGGCGTTTTTTTGTCATAGGGGCCGCAGGGATCGTCCACACCCGCCACGCAGAGCGACGACGCGCCGCGCGTAAGCACACGGTACTCGTTTTGCAGCACCGTCACGCCCAGCGCACGCATCTGCCGCAGCAGTACGCGCAGACCGGGCACGCGCCACTCGTGGTTGCCGGTCACATAATACACCGGCGCGATGCCGACAAGCCCGCGCAGAAGCGGCTCAAGCATGGTGACGTCGGTGTTTTCGTCAAAAATATCGCCGCAGAGGCAGATGAGGTCGGGCTGCGCCTGCCGCAGCGCGTCCAGAAGCCGCGTATTGCCGCGTCCGAAGCTGCGGCCGTGCAGGTCGGAAAGCTCCGCCACGCGCAGACCGTCGAACTCCGGCGGGAGCGCCTCGAACGTCAGCTCGACCTGTTCGACCTGGAGCGCGAAATTCTGTTGAAACAGAAACAGTGCAAGGCTTGCCAGCAGCGCTGCCGTCAGCAGGAGCGTCAGAAGTCTATTTCGTTTATTCATAAGCAGTCTCCTTTCCTCTATTTTTCCCCGTTTTTTTGCGCCGCTATTGTACTGCGAATAAAAATTTGCTATAATGAAAAGAAAATAAAAGAGAATCAGGATGTGTATTTGGTGTGAAGTACGGAATCTGGAACATTGCGAAGCCGAAGGAGGCACAAATTCAGGCGCTCGAGCGGGCGGGCTATTCGCCCCTGACCGCACGCGTGCTCTGCGGGCGCGGCTATGAAACGCCGGAAGCGGCGCGGGCGCTTCTGGACGTCGATGCGCCGCTGTGCGACCCGCTGGCCATGAAGGAGCTGGGCAAGGCCGCGGAGCTTCTCCAGGCCGCCATTGCAGGCGGCACGAAGATCGCCGTTTTCGGCGATTACGACGTGGACGGCATCACGGCCACCTGTCTTTTGATCGAATGCCTGCGCTCGCTGGGCGCGGACTGCCTTTATCACATTCCCGGCAGGCTGGAGGAGGGCTACGGCCTGAACACGCCCGCCATCGAGCAGCTTGCTGCCAAGGGCGTGGGGCTGATCGTCACGGTGGACTGCGGCATTACCGCGCTGGACGAGGCCGACGTGTGCAGAAAGCTCGGCGTGCAGCTCATCGTCACCGATCACCACGAGTGCAAGGAACGCCTGCCCGACTGTGCCGCCGTGGTCGATCCGCACCGGCCCGACCGCACTTATCCGCACACCGACCTTTCCGGCGTGGGCGTGGCGTTCAAGCTGGCTTCGGTGCTGCTGGGCAGTCAGGACGAAGCCGCGCGCCGCTGGGCAGACCTCTACTGTCTCGGCACCATCGCGGACGTTATGCCGCTGCGCGGAGAAAACCGCCGTCTGGTCGTGCAGGGTCTGGCCGCATTGCAAAATCCCGCGCGTCTCGGCCTGCGGGCCTTGATCGAAGCCTGCGAATGCGGCAATCAGCCCGTGACCGCCGGAACAATCGGCTATGTGCTCGCGCCGCGCATCAACGCCGCCGGACGTATGGAGCACGCGGAGCTGGCCGTGCAGCTCTTTCTTTCGGACGACCCGGCGCAGGCCGCGCGGCTTGCCCAGACGCTCTGCCGCCTGAACCGTGAGCGCCAGAGCACGGAGTCCGTCATCTACCGCGACGCCGTGGCGCAGCTTCGCAGGGGGACCTGTCCGGATGCCATCGTGCTGGCGGGAGAGGGCTGGCACCAGGGCGTGGTGGGCATCGTGGCCTCGCGCCTGAGCGAGGAATTCTGCCGTCCTGCCTTTCTGATCTGTATGGACGGTGAGCACGGCAAAGCTTCCTCACGCTCCTACGGCGGGTTCAACCTCTTTGCCTCGCTGCGCGAGCTGTCGCCGCTTCTGGAGGGCTTCGGCGGGCACGAGCTGGCCGCAGGCTTCACCATAGAGCGCAAAAATATTGAAGAATTCCGCCGCCGCATCTGTGCGCTGGCGAAGGAATACGCCGCCTCGGGCGCAGCGGGCGCGGCGCTGGAGATCGACTGCGAGATCCCGGGCGCCCTGCTGACAGTAGCAAATGTGCAGGGGCTTTCTCAGCTTGAACCGTGCGGCACGGGCTGCCCGAAGCCCACGCTGTGCCTGACCGAAGCCGTGGTGGACGCGGCAGGCTCCGTCGGCGGCGGCAAGCATCTGCGCCTGAAGCTGCATGCCAAGGACGGCACGGCACTGCAAGCCATCTATTTTTCCGGCGGTGCGCTGCTGGAAAAACTCACGCCCGGCACGCGCGTTGATCTTGCCTTTACGCCGCAAATCAACGAATATCGCGGCATAAAATCCGCGCAGCTCAATCTGACCGATCTGCGCATCGTCTCGGTCTGCGAGTATTACGACCGCTTCCGCCGCCGCGAGCGTCTGCATCCCTGTGAGGCAGCCGCGCTGATGCCGGAGCGGGCGGACGTGGCGGACGTGTACCAGTATCTGCGCGCCGGTGCGGCGCGTGCGCCGCTGCATTGCCAGCAGGATGCGTTCTGCTGCGCAGTGGCCGCGTGGTCGCATGGGCGTCACAGCGTCCGCCGCACGCTGGCATGTCTGGACATTCTGGCCGAACTGCATTTCATCGAGCTGCGGCACACGGGCAGCGCGCTGGAGATTCGCCTGCTGCCGGTACAGGGGAAAAATCCGCTGGAAAACAGCCCGCTCTACTGTGCACTGCATCAGGCAGCGGGGGAATAACGCAAAAATTACAGTCCCCCGCAATCGCAAACAAATTGGAGGCCCTTATGGAAACCTTTCAGGAACATTATGACAGCTTAATGCGCACGATCGCCACGCGCAATATGAACGTGGACATGGACGCCATCGAGCGTGCCATCCGCTATGCCGAAAACAAGCACGCCTCGCAGAAGCGCAAGGACGGCTCCCCCTATATCATCCACCCGCTGGCCGTGGCCGAGATCGTCGCGGAAATCGGTTTGGACACCGATGCGATTCTCG
The DNA here is from genome assembly GCA_934667815.1 of uncultured Oscillospiraceae bacterium. GTDB lineage: Bacteria > Bacillota > Clostridia > Oscillospirales > Oscillospiraceae > JAZOXB01. The sequence goes on along the minus strand of CAKUMO010000004.1, from coordinate 46,301 downwards.
GCGCGCTGCTGCACGACTGCATTGAGGACACCGACTCGACCTATGACGAAATCGCCCGCCAGTTCGGTTCGACGGTCGCGGCGCTGGTCGAGGGCGTCACTAAGCTGACGCGTGTGGAATACTCCACTCTCGAGGAGCAGCAGATGGAAAATCTGCGCAAGATGTTCATGGCCATGAGCCGGGACATCCGCGTCATCCTCATCAAAATTGCCGACCGGCTGCACAACACGCGCACGATGCAGTACCAGTCGCCTGCCAAGCAGATCTCCAAATCGCGCGAGACCATGGACATCTACGCGCCGCTGGCGCACCGTCTCGGCATGCAGAAGATCAAATGGGAGCTGGAGGACACGAGCCTGAAGTACCTCGATCCCGAGGGCTACAACGAGATCATGCGGTATCTCGACGCGCATCAGGCCGAGGCCGACGAATTTATGAAGGCCATCCAGAGCAAGATCACCACGCGCCTGTCCGCCGTGGGCATCCACGGCTCGATTTATGGCCGCATCAAGCACGTCTATTCCATCTATCGCAAGATGAAGGCGCAGGGCAAGCGCATCGATGAGCTGTATGATTTGTATGCGTTCCGTGTCATTGTTGATTCCATCCCGGACTGCTATAATGTGCTCGGTCACATCCACGACCTGTTCAATCTGGTGCCCGGCCGCTTCAAGGACTATATCTCCACGCCGAAGCCGAATATGTACCAGAGCCTGCACACCACCGTCATCGGCCGGCAGGGCATCCCCTTCGAGGTGCAGATCCGCACATGGGAAATGCACGAAACGGCGGAATACGGCATTGCCGCGCACTGGAAATACAAGCAGGGTGTGGACGGCGGCGACGAAAAGCAGTTTGAATGGGTGCGCCGCCTGCTCGAAACACAGCAGGAGACCGACGCCGAGGACTATATCCACTCGCTCAAGGTCGAGATGTTCGACGACGAGGTCTTTGTCTTTACGCCCAAGGGCAAGGTCATGTCCCTGCCCTCCGGCTCGACGCCCATCGACTTTGCCTATGCGATCCACTCCGGCGTCGGCAACGCCATGGTCGGCGCGAAGGTCAATAACCGCATCGCGTCCTATGACCAGCAGCTTGCCAACGGCGACATTGTCGAAATTCTGACCTCCAAGACCGCCAAGGGGCCGAGCCGCGACTGGCTGAACATCTGCAAGAGCAATCAGGCACGCACGAAGATCAAGCAGTGGTTCAAAAAGGAAAAGCGCGAGGATAACATCGTCCACGGCAAGGCCAGCTTTGAAGGCGAGCTGCGGCGTGCGGGCATCAGCCCGAACGTTTTGCAGGATCAGGAGCTGCTGCCGGGACTTTTGAAAAAGCTGTCGTTCGATTGTCTGGACGATATGTATGCCGCCATCGGCTACGGCGGCCTGACCGCGGCCAAGGCCTTCGGCCGCATCCGCGACGACCTGACCCGCGCCGGCCGCGAGAAGCAGCAGAAGGAGCTTCTCAAGCAGCCCGAGCAGCCCTCCGTGCGCCAGAGCAGGCACAAGGATTCGGGCGTTATCGTCGAGGACATCGACTCGTGCATGATTAAATTCTCCCGCTGCTGCACGCCGGTGCCGGGAGACGACATCATCGGCTTTATCACCAAGGGCTACGGCGTTTCCATCCACCGCCGCGACTGCCCCAACGCCGCCGGGGCCAATGACCCCAAGCAGGCCGGGCGCTGGGTGCATGTGGCGTGGTGCACGGATGCCGAAAAGCCGTTTACCACCACGCTGGAGGTCGATTCCACCGACCGCGACGGCATCTGGCTGGACATCGCCACGGTGCTCAACGCCTCCAAGGTCAAGGTCACGGAGTTGTCCGGCCGCGATATGCCCGCAGGCAAGGCACGCACAATTGCGACCTTCGAGGTCAAAAATGTACAGGAATTGGAGACCATCCGCACGAAAATCCGCGCCCTTTCGGGGGTGCTGGACGTCAGGAGAGGACAGAATTAAATGCGAGCCGTTGTTACCAGAGTTAAAAGCGCCAGCGTGGTCATAGACGGCCGCGTGAACGGCGCGATCGGGGAAGGCTTCCTCATTTTGCTGGGCATCGCGCCCGAGGACACCGCCGTGCACTGCAAAAAGCTGGCGGATAAAATTCTCGGTCTGCGCGTGTTCCGCGACGAAAACGATAAAATGAACCGCTCGCTTTCCGACGTAGGCGGCGGCGTGCTGGTGGTCAGCCAGTTCACACTCTACGGCGACTGCCGCCACGGCAGGCGGCCGAGCTTCACGGGCGCGGCCTCGCCGGACATCGCCATCCCGCTCTATGAGCAGTTTTTGCAGGAGTGCCGCGACCGCGGCCTTGAACCGCAGCATGGCGAATTCGGCGCGGATATGCTCGTGACCTCGGAAAATAATGGCCCCGTGACCCTGATTCTGGACACGGACGAACTGATGGGATAAAGGAGACGCATTATGAAGCTTCATCGACTGACGGTCGGCCCGCTGCAGACCAACTGCTATCTTGTCGCGGACGAGAGCGGCGCGTGCGCCGTCATCGACCCCGGCGACGAGCCGGAGAAGATCCTCACCTACGCGCGTGAGCACGGTCTGCGCATCTGCGCGGTACTGCTCACGCACGGGCACTTTGATCACGTCGGCGGCGTGCGGGCCATTGCACAGGCAACGGCCTGCCCGGTGTGGATGCACGAAAAGGACCTCACGCTGCGCACGGCGATGACCGTCGCCGCGCCCTATTACACCGATTTTTATACAGAGGGCGACGAGGTCGCCGTTGGCTCGCTGCGCTTTCTGGTGATGGAAACGCCGGGACACACGCCCGGCTCCGTGTGCCTGCTGTGCGAAAACACGCTCTTTACCGGCGACACGCTCTTTGCCGGAAGCTGCGGCCGCACCGATCTGGGCGGCAACGCGCAGGACATGCGCCGCAGCCTTGCGCGGCTGGCCGCCATCCGCGAAAACTATACCGTCTGTCCCGGCCACGGCGCGGGCAGCACGCTTGAAGCCGAGCGTGCGGGCAATCCCTATCTGGCATGAAGCTGCGCCTGCTTGGCCACGGCGAGCGCTACGCCGTCGAGCAGCTCCAGCTCGCGCTGTTCCCGGAGGAACCGATGGAGCAAACGGACGCGCCCTTTTCGGGCGACGGCGCCGTTTCCGCGCTGCACAGGGGAAAGCTTTACCTGACGGCCACGGCGAAGATCACCCTGCACGGCAGGACGGTCCATGCCGCCAGACGCATGAAGTGCGCACAGGAGGACGTCTCCTCACGCCGCCGTCTGCTGCAAAACGCCTACTATGCCGCCGCAATGCTGCTGCGCGACCCGCCGGAATGGGGCAGTCTCTCCGGCGTGCGCCCGACGAAGCTCACCACGCGCCATCTGCTGGCGGGCGGCACGGCGGAAAGCGCCGAGCGGCTGTTACAGGAAAACTATCACGTCACGCCCGCACGGAGTCGGCTTGCCGCGGAGTGCTCGCTTGCGACGGTGCAGGCGGCAAGGCGCCTGCGCGAGACGGATGTTTCGCTGTATCTCGGCATTCCCTTCTGCCCGACGCGCTGCGTGTATTGCAGCTTCGTCAGCCAGACGACCGGGCGCCAAGGGGCGCTTCTGGAGCCGTATCTGGACGCGCTTGAGCGCGAGATCGAGGTCACCGCGCGGCTGCTGCGCGAGACGGGCCGCACCGTGCGCACGCTCTACGTCGGCGGCGGCACGCCCACCACGCTCTCGACGCCGCAGCTTCGGCGGCTGATGCAGACGATCCGCACACATTTTAACCTCTCGTCCCTCATAGAATACACCGTGGAGGGCGGCCGTCCGGACACGCTCGACCCCGAAAAGCTGCGCGCCCTGAAGGAGCTTGGCTGCGGCCGCGTGAGCATCAATCCGCAGACCATGCAGTCCTCCGTCCTGCGCCGCATCGGACGCTGCCATTCGCCCGAGCAGACGCGCACGGCGTATTTGCAGGCGCGGGAGGCGGGCTTTGACGCAATCAATATGGATCTGATCGCGGGTCTGCCGACGGACACGCCCGCAGGCTTCGCGGATTCTCTCTCACAGGTGCTGGAATTGCAGCCCGCGAACATCACCGTGCATACGCTTGCGCTGAAAAAGGGCGCGGATCTCTATTTTTCCCGCGAGGAGCTGCCCACGGCCGAGGCCGTGCGCGAAATGCTCACGGATACCGAAGCGCGTCTGCGCGCTGCGGGCTACAAGCCCTATTATCTCTACCGCCAGAAATATATGTCGGGCAGCTTTGAAAATGTCGGCTGGACGAAGCCTGGCTTCGAGTGCCTGTACAATATTTATATGATGGAGGAGCTGCACAGCATCATCTCGCTGGGCGGCGGCGGAATGACCAAGATCAATCTGCCGGACGGCCGCCTCGAGCGCCTCCACAACCCGAAATTCCCGCAGCAGTATATCGCAAGAATCGACGATGTGCTTGCGCAGAAGGCCGCAGCAGCGGAGCTTTTCCGCTGATCCGCGATTTGATACAATCGTCTCAGCGCCTCCAAAAGAAAGGAAAAAGTATGGATATTTTGTTCTCCAACGTCACCGCCGTCACCATGGACGAGGATCTGCGCGTGCTGTTTTCCGCCTTCGTGGGCGTGACGGACGGCAAGATCAGCTATCTTTCGCGCAAAGCGCCGGAGGAAAAGCCGCAGAAGATCATCAACGGCGAGGGTATGGTGCTCATGCCCGGCCTCATCAACTGCCATACGCATCTGGCCATGTCGCCCCTGCGCGGCTACGCCGACGACTGCGAGCTTGCCGTGTGGCTCAACGACCACATTTTCCCGCGCGAGGAGCGCATGGACGACCGCTGTGTCAAGGCCGCGACGCTGCTTTCCATTGCGGAATGTCTGCGCTTCGGCACGACCTCGGTGTCGGATATGTACGACCACTGCAACGCCATTGCCGAGGCCGTGGCCGAGTCCGGCATCAAGGCCAATCTGGCGCGGGGTACAACGCTGTTCGGCGAGGAATTCGACGTGGAGACGCACCCCGGCTGCCGCGAAATGATGGAGCTGCGCGAGAAATGGGACGGCTTTGACAACGGCCGCATCCGCGTGGACGCGTCCGTCCACGGCGAATACACCTCCGACCACCGGCTCTGGGACGCGGTGAGCGAGTACGCCATCAACGAGCATCTTGGCATGCACGTCCACCTCTCGGAGACAAAGGCCGAGCATGAGGCCTGCAAGGACAAGTACGGCCTGACCCCTGCACAACTGCTCGACTGCCACCATTTATTCGACGTCCGCACCGTCGCGGCGCACTGCGTCTGGCTGGAGCCGGAGGACATGGCGCTGCTGGCCCGGCGCAGGGTCTCGGCGGTTCACTGCCCGGTGTCCAACCTGAAGCTGGCCTCCGGCTGCGCAAACGTGCAGGAGATGATCAAGGCCGGCATGAACGTCGCCCTCGGCACGGACTCGAACGCCTCGAACAACAACCTCGACCTCTTTGAGGAGATCAAGGCCGCCACCCTGATGGCCAAGGGCGTTACGGGCGACCCGAAGGCGCTGCCCGCGGCGGCCGCGGTCATGATGGCCACGGTCTGCGGCGCACGCGCACAGGGCCGCGAGGCCGAGTGCGGCATGATGAAGGTCGGCATGGACGCAGACCTGATTATGCTCGACTTCACCCAGCCGCATCTGATGCCCTGCCACAATGTGCTGTCGCATCTGGCCTATGCCGTAAGCGGGCACGACGTGGTGCTGACCATGGTGCGCGGCAAAATTCTCTACGCTGCCGGGAAATATCCCACCATCGACCTTGAAAGCGTCGTGCATGAGCTGGCCGCTTATGTCATGCCGCACATCTTCTCTCCGGAAAAGGAGTGACCTCTTTGGAAAAGAAAACCCAAAAGCAAAACTATCTGGCCGGTGCGGCGATCCTGTCGATCTCGACCATCGTGGTCAAGATCATCGGCATGTTCTACAAGATCCCACTCAAGCACCTGATCGGAGACGCCAGCTTCGGTTACTTCAACACGGCCTATGACATCTACACGGTCATGCTTGTCATCTCCGTGACGGGTCTGCCCGTGGCCATGAGCCGTCTGGTCTCCGAGGCCAACGCGCTGGGCAACAGCCGTCAGGTCAAGCGCATCTATCAGACTGCGCTGCTGGCCTATCTGCTGCTCGGCTCACTGGGAAGCGCGGTGATGATCCTGTTCCCGCGCTGGCTGGCCACCGACGTGATGCACAACCCCGGCGCGTACTATTCCATCCTTGCGCTCGGTCCGGCGGTGCTGTGCATCTGCATTGCTTCTGCCTGCCGCGGCTTTTTCCAGGGGCAGGGGAATATGGTGCCCACGGCCGTGAGTCAGGTCATCGAGGCGCTGTGCAAGCTGGTTCTCGGCCTTGCGCTGGCGTGGCTGGTCATCAAGCGCACGGGCGACGGCGCAAAGGCCTCCGGCGCAACCATTCTGGGCATCACGGTCGGCTCGGCGCTGTCGGCAATTTATCTGGTCTTTACGCGCAGACGCGCGGCTGCCGCGCTGGGAAACGGCGGCGGCAAGGTCACCTCGACCTCCGAGACGATGAAGGCGCTGCTTGCCATTGCCGTTCCCATCACCATCGGCTCGGCGGGCCTGCAAATCATCAATCTGATCGACTCCTCGACCGTTATGTCCCGTATGCTCAGCTCTGCTGCGGACGTTACCGCCGGCACGGACAGCATCATGGCGCGTCTGCTCGCGCTCGCTGCCGAAAAGCACCCCGAAGACATGGCGCAGTACGCCGCCGACACGGCCAAGGGTGTGTACAACTTCTGCCAGTCCATCTTCAATCTGCCGCTGGCCTTTATTCCGAACATTACCGCCGCGATCATCCCGGCCATCACCGCGCACCTGACAAAGCGCGATATGCGCGGCGTGCGCACGGTGCAGGACTCCTCCCTGCGCCTGATGAGCCTGATCGCCGCACCCTGCACGGTCGGTCTGTTCGTGCTTGCCCGCCCGATCATCCAGCTTCTGGGCGGCTATTCCGGCACGCTGCTGGACATCGCCGCGACGCTGCTGGGGCTTCTGAGCTTCACCATCCTCGTCTCCAGCATTTCCAATATGTCCAGCGCCATCATGCAGGCGCACGGCTTCGTGTTCCTGCCGGTCATCAACACCTTTGTCGGCGGCATTCTGAAGGTCATTACGAACTATATCCTCGTCGGCAATCCCAACATCTCCATCATCGGCGCACCGATTGGCACCTTCGTGTGCTTCACGGTGGTCATGGCACTGAACGTCTTTGCCATGAAGCGCGTCCTGCGCCGCCCGCCGAAGATCATGCAGAACCTCTGGCGGAGTTTTCTCGCCTCCGTGGTCATGGGCGCGGCGACCTATCTTGTCTACACGCTGGCAAGCAAGCTGGTCTCCAGCGTGGCCGTGTGCTGCGGCCTTGCGCTTATCGTGGCCGTGGTGGCCTACGCCGTGCTGATCGTCGTGTTCCGCGCGATCACCGCCGAGGACTGCACGTTCCTGCCGAAGGGAGATAAAATCGCAAAAATTCTGCATATTCAGTGATTTTTTCCATATTTTTACTTGCGTATTCTCGCCTTATGTGGTAAATTTTATAGGCAGAACGTTTCGTCTGAAATTTGCAGCGCACAGCGTGCGCACGACGGGTTTCTCGTCTGCAAAAGAAATATTACGAAAGAGGTTTTATCATGAACAAAGTTGAACTCATCGCTCAGATCGCTGAGAAGTCCGGCCTTTCCAAGAAGGACGCCGAGAAGGCGCTGGCCGCTACCGTTGATGCCATCACCGAAGCCGTCTCCACCGGCGACAAGGTGCAGCTCGTGGGCTTCGGCTCCTTCGAGGTCAAACAGCGCGAAGCGCGCGTCGGCCGCAACCCCAAGACCAAGGAAGCCATTGAGATCCCCGCGACCCGCGTTCCCGTTTTCAAGGCCGGCCGTGCTCTGAAGGACGCCGTCAGCAAGTAAAATTTGCACTCTGCGGAGGATCGGCCCATGCGTCTGGATAAATATTTGAAGGTCTCGCGTCTCATCAAGCGCCGCACCGTTGCCAACGATGCCTGCGACAACGCCCGCGTCACGGTCAACGGCCGTCCCGCCAAGGCATCGTATGACGTCAAGGTCGGCGATGTGCTGGCCATTGCCTTTGGGCAGAAGACGCTCACGGTCGAAGTACTCGCCGTGGCCGAGGCCGTGCGCAAGGACGACGCCTCGGCAATGTACCGCGAGATTGCCGGATAAGCCGGCGAGAGACCGCATTTTGTCGGTTTTTCCGTGGTTTTCCCGGCAAAACCCCGCCTGCGAAGCAAACGGCTTTGCAGGCGGGGTTTTGGTTTTGTGTCATGTTGTGTCGCAGTGCGCCGTGCCCTGCGGGCCGTGTATGGCTCACATTTGCTCCCGCAGAGCCTTTAGGGCCTGCGGGGTGTCAACGTCCGTGAGCTGCTCCTGCGCAACCTCGACGGGCAGGAAGCGCTCCGGATGCGCACGGATGACCGTACTGCCGCCGTGATCCTCCGTCAGCGCCAGAAGCTCCGGGAAAAATTCGCGGGGGAAAATGTTCGGATTGCCGCGCTTTCCGTTGTGCGCAGCGCCCGCGATCTGATCCGGCTGCGCCTGCCATGCCGCGACCACGCGCTGCACGCTGGTTTTATCCAACAGCGGCTGGTCGGCGACCATATATAAAATCGCCGGGCAGTCCGCCAGCGCCTGCGTGCCGAGACGGATGGTATAGCTGATGCCGTAGTCCGGGTGGGGGTTTTCGATCGCCTCAAAGCCGAAGCCGTGCGCCAGCTCCATGACCTGCGGATACTGCGTGACGACGACGACGCGCGAAAACAGCGCCTTTGGCACGGCTTCGAGCGCGTGCCGGATGAGCGGCTTGCCGTCGAACTCCGCCGCCAGCTTATTGGCGCGGAAACGCGAGGCATTGCCCGCGGCCATGATGAGACAGCCGGGCAGGGCTTGTGTGTTCATTTGCATGCTCCCTCCGTAAAGCTTTATCGTTAGCGACGCTAGCGTCGCTTGACAAGGGCACATATGCCCGCAGGACACACCGGCACGCCTTTCGCGGCGTTATCGTCCTTGACATACGCCGGTATGCCTGCGTCCTCTGCCTTGCGAAAAGCGCGCCGGAGCGCCCGGCGGGTCTTCGAGTTTTCCCAGAGGATAAACGGCAGTTGGCAAGGCAGACGAGGCAGATGGGCTGACGCCCATCAACGAGGATAACGAAACCAGATGTCGTTTAGACCTGGGAAAACCATGTGTGCTCTTGTCAAGCGACGCTAGTATACCCATAAAACCGAAAAATTTCCAGCTTTTTCTCAAAACGTTCGCAATCGTCGAATTCAGACGTTATCTCAAAATTAGGATAACGCATCCGCTTTAAAAAATCAATTCTTTGTGATATACTCAAAAAAGAAAAGTGCATCTTCTTACTTTTTTGTAAGAAACGATAGAATAATGGAGGTTATGCCCTATGGAAGTTGGAAAAAGCGTCCCGCGCGTTGACGCTTTCGACAAAGCGACAGGCCGCGCAAAGTACACAGACGACCTGTGCGACAGAAGCGCACTGGTCACGAGAGTCGTCCGCTCCACCATTGCCCACGGCTATGTCAAGTCCGTGGATATTTCCGAGGCTGAGAAGGTGCCGGGCGTCGTGCGCATCTTCACCTGCTTCGACGTGCCGGACATCAAATTTCCCACCGCCGGTCACCCGTGGTCGATAGAACCTGCGCATCAGGACGTCGCTGACCGCCGCCTGCTGAACCGCCATGTGCGCTATTACGGCGACGACGTCGCGGCCGTGGTCGCGGAGGACGAGGTCGCCGCCGCGCAGGCCGCGCGCAAGATCCGCGTGGAATATGAGGAGCTTCCCTTCGTTCTGGACGTGCAGCAGGCCATGGAGGACGGCCAGCCGCAGCTTCATAAGGAATTTCCGCATAATATTCTGCATCACAGCGACATCCGCATCGGCAACTATGCCGATGCCATCAAGGAGCCGGGGCTCATCTGCGTGGACAAGTGGTACAACACCTCCACCGTGCAGCACTGCCATATTGAAAATCATGTCGTCTACGCCTATGAGGAAGCGGGCAAGATCGTCATCGTTTCCTCGACGCAGATTCCGCACATCGTGCGCCGCACCGTCGGACAGGCGCTGAACATTCCCTGGGGCAGCGTCCGCGTCATCAAGCCCTACATCGGCGGCGGCTTCGGCAACAAGCAGGATACGTTGTATGAACCGCTGGCCGCATGGCTTTCCATGCAGCTCGGCGGCCGCCTCGTGAAGATCGACATTCCGCGCGAGGACACCTTTGTCTCCAACCGCGTGCGCCACGCCATCCGCATCCATCTGGTCTCCTGGCTGCATCCGGACGGCAGCTTCGCCGCACGCAAGGTCGAGCTGTTCTCCGATCAGGGTGCTTACGCCTCCCACGGCCACAGCATCGTGGCCAAGGCCATGGGCTCCTTCCCGCAGCTCTATCCCTGCGAGAATTTCGAGGGCGACGCCTACACCGTCTTTACCAACAAATCCGTCGGCGGCGCCATGCGCGGCTACGGTATGCCGCAGGCCTCGTGGGCGCATGAGTGCCACATTGAGGACATCTGCAAGGTGTTGGGTGTGGATTCGCTGCAATGGCGGCGCGAGCACATCATGCCCGTGGGCTATGTGGACGGCTTCTCGAAGAATGAGAACTACTTTGACAGCTTTAACCAGTGCTTCGACAAGGCCGTGGCCTATATGGACTACGACCGCAAGCATGCCGAATATGCCAACCAGACCGGCCCCATCCGCAAGGGCATCGGCATCGCGCCCTTCTGGTACAACACCGCCGTGTGGCCCATCTCGCTGGAGCATTCCTCTTGCCGCATGGTCCTGAATCAGGACGGCTCCATTCAGGTGCAGGTAGGCGAGACGGAGATCGGCCAGGGCGCGGACACCGCCTACGCGCAGATGGCCGCGGACGTCATCGGCCTGAAGGATTACAGGCAGGTGCACGTCATCTCCAATCAGGACACGGACGTCACGCCCTTCGGCCTCGGCGCCTACGCCTCGCGCCAGACCTACGTCGTCGGCTTCGCCATCACGCAGACCGGCAACATCCTGCGCGACAAGATTCTGGAATACGCCAAGGAGATCACGCGCTGCCCCATCGCCAACATGGACATTGTGGACAGCAACATCATCCGCAAGCCCGACGGCCGCGTGCTCGTCACCCTGCGCGACCTCGCCACGGAGGCGTTTTACAGCCTGTCGCACAGTGAGCACATCACCGCCGAATCTACTTACCAGATCAAGAACAACGCCTATTCCTTCGGCTGCTGCTGCGCCGAGGTCACGGTGGACATTCCCATGTGCCATGTGACGATCGATAAGATCATCAACGTCCACGACTGCGGTCAGCTCATCAACCCGCAGCTTGCAGCCGCGCAGGTGCACGGCGGCATGTCCATGGGCATCGGCTACGGCATGTCCGAGCAGCTCCTGTTCGACCCCAAGACCGGCAAGCCGCTGAACAACAATCTGCTGGACTACAAGCTCTCGACCACGATGGATCATCCGCATCTTGAGGCCGAATTCGTCGAAAATTTCGAGCCGACCAGCCCGTTCGGCACCAAGGCGCTGGGCGAGCCGCCCGCATGTCCGGTTGCACCGGCCATCCGCAACGCCATTCTCAATGCCACCGGCGTGGCGCTGGACACCGCGCCCATGACGCCGCTGCGCATGTTCGAGCGCTTCAGCGAGGAAGGGCTCATCAACGACCCGTGGAGAAAGGAGAACTGAGCCATGTATGATATGAAAGCCTATTACGAGTCCAAGAGCGTCGCGGATGCCGTCCGCCTGCGTCTGGAGCACCCAGAAGCGCATATCATCGCCGGCGGCTCGGACGTGCTCGTGCAGATGCGCGAGGGCAAGCGTGCCGGCGTGGAGCTGATCTCCATCTTCATGCTCGACGAGCTGCGCGGCGTGACGATCGACGAGGAGGAGAACATCCGCATCGGCAGTCTGACGAGCTTCTCGCACATCACCAGGGATCCCATCATTCAGAAATACATCAACGTTCTGGGCGAGGCGGTCGATCAGGTCGGCGGCCCGCAGATCCGCAACATCGGCACCATCGGCGGCAACACCTGCAACGGCGTGACCTCCGCCGATTCCGCCTCCACGCTGCACGCGTGGGAGGCCGTCGTCGAGCTGACCGGCCCGAACGGCACGCGCCGCTGCCCGATCAGGGAATTTTATAAGAAGGCCAAGGTCGTGGACATCCGCGAGGGCGAGATCCAGACGGCCATTCTTATCCCGAAGGAAAGCTACCGCGATACCTACGGCAGCTACATCAAATACGCCATGCGCAACGCGCTGGACATTGCGACCAACGGCTGCTCCGTGAATGTCCGCCTGTCTCCGGACAAAAAGGCCTTCGAGCGCGTGCGCATCGCCTACGGCGTCGCAGGTCCCATCCCCATGCGCGCCCCCACGGCCGAGGCGGCCATCAACGGCCTGCCCGTCACCATGGAAAACGTGGACAAGTTTGCCGAGACGGTGCTTCAGGACATCAACCCGCGTGATTCGTGGCGTGCCTCCAAGGCGTTCCGCCAGCACGTCGCCGTGGAATCCGCGCGCCGCTGCCTGATCGAATCCGTCAAGCTCGCAGGAGGTGTGCTGTAATGGAAAACCAGTATCAACTGATCCGCTTCAACCTCAACGGCAAGGACGTCGAGAAGATCGTGGACGTCCGCGCGTCTCTGACCGACATGCTGCGCAACGACTACCGCCTGACCTCCGTCAAGAAGGGCTGCGAGGTGGGCGAGTGCGGCGCGTGCAACGTCATCATCAACGGCGAATGCTACAACTCCTGTATCTATCTCGCGGTCTGGGTCAACGGCAAGAAAGTCCGCACGCTCGAGAGCCTTCTCGGGCCGAACGGCGAGCTGTCGGACATTCAGCAGGCGTTCATCGACGAAGCTGCCATCCAGTGCGGCTTCTGCACGCCGGGCTTCATCATGACGGCGGTGGAAATTCTTGAATCCGGCAAGGAATACACCGATGCCGAGCTGCGCAAGCTGCTGTCCGGTCACCTGTGCCGCTGCACGGGCTACGAGAACATCGTCCGCGCGGTGAAAAAGACCATGTACCGCCGCCTCGGCAAGCCCATGCCGGAGGACGCATAATATTAAGGAGGAAACACAAATGCTCGTACTTGCACGCACTTTTCGGGGGTTCTTGAAAGATAATTCCGCGTTTCTGCTAATCAGCATTTTTGTTCTGCTTGCAGTTCTGGTCGGTATTATCGTGTTTTTCATGGCCAAGCGCAGCCGCCTGATGCGCCAGCCGCCGCAGTTTCTGTGGGGTCGGGTTCTGGAAAAGCGCCCAACCGCAATGAACGAGGAGGACATTCTCGTGGAGCTGAGCGACGGAACACGCAAGCACTTTCTCACAAACGCTTCAAAAATCATGCTTGTTCCCGGTGACAGCGGCAATTTTGAAATTCGCGGCGGCTTTATCATGGGTTTTGCGCCGGTCGCACCCAACCGCTAAAAATTCCATAGCTAAGAAATCAAAAGGGAGCGCCGAGGGGCGCTCCCTTTTGATTTCCCGGCGGGCGGACTCCGGCGCATTTTCTCTCAGAGCTTCAGCGCAAAAACAAACTTTTCCAACGGCGTATATTTTTTCCGAAACCGTCCATCCTAGTGGCGAAGAAAATTTTAGGAGGGAAACCCATGAGATCCATTCTTCGCTCAAACTGGCTGCGTGCGGCAGCGTTCGCCGTGCTCTCCTGCGTGCTGTGTCTTTCTGCCTCGGCCAGCACCGTCCCGACCGCTGCGGAGCCTGCCGCAGCAGGCAGCGGTGAAACGCTCTACACCGCCGACTACTGCTTCTCCGAAGCAGACTTCGGCGCGGACGGCCGCGTGCAGGGTGTTTTTGTCACGGGCGTGCCGGAAGCCGACGTTGCGGCCGTGCGGCTCGGCAGCCGCGTGATCTGCCCCGGCGACGTGCTGCCCGTGAGCGCACTGAGTAGTCTTACGCTGCATCCGGTCTGCGAGGGCGGGCGCGACGCCGTGCTGACTTACAGTCCCATCTGCGGCACGCGGCTCGACCCCGAGGCCACGCTGACCATCCGCATCAAATCCGGCAAAAATGAAACGCCAAAGGCCATTGCCGCCGAATTTGAGACCTACAAAAACATCGCAAACGACGGCCAGCTCACCGGTACCGACGCCGAAAACGGCCCGCTCACCTTCCAGCTCGTTGATGCGCCCAAGCGCGGCACGGTCAAGCTGGAGGAAAACGGCGCATTCGTCTACACGCCGACTAAAAACAAGGTCGGCGACGACCGCTTCACCTTCACCGTGACCGACGACGCGGGCAACGTATCCAAGCCCGCCGAGGTCAAGATCCGCATCCTCAAGCCCACGGAATCCAAGACCTTTGCCGACCTGACGGGCGCGGATGGCCAGTTCGAAGCCGTCTGGACACGCGAAACCGGTCTTTGCAGCGGCCGCGAGATCGGCGGCACGCTGTGCTACGGCGCGGACGAAACGGTCACGCGCGCAGAATTTCTAGTCATGGCAATGAAACTGGGCGAGGTGCCCGTCGAGGAGGCGCTGACGGTCTCCGGCTTTGCCGATGCCGACGCCGCGGCGGCGTGGCTCCAGCCGTATCTGTCCTCTGCGATGCGGCGCGGCATTGCCCACGGCGAGGCGACGGACGAGGGGCTGGTTTTCCGCCCGAACGAGCCGGTCACTGCGGCGCAGGCAGCCGTGATCCTGCAATCGATCTGGCACTTGCCCGCTGCCGCGCCGGTCTCCGGTGAGGCGGACTGGACGCACGCGGCCGTGCAGGCGCTTTCGGACGCAGGGATTGCTCTGCCGGACGGCAGCGAGCCGCTGACGCGTCTGGGTGCGGCGAAGCTGCTGTACCAGATGAGCCAACTGAAAAAATAAATCATGTGCCAAAAAACACCGCGGCCGGAATCCGGCCGCGGTGTTGGGTTTTAGGGTTCTGCCGGCGCCGTGGTCGGTGCCGTGGTCGGCTCGGTGGAAGGCTCCGTCGGTTCGGACGGCTCCGTGGACGGCTCGGTCGGATAGATGATCTTGACGACCTGCTTGTCACGGCGGGCATAGCTGGAATTGTCAATAAATTCGCAGGACAGCTCGTTGCCGTTCTTGTCGTACTTATACTTGTAGCTCTTGACCTTCTCGCCGCTGTACGGCGTGACGATGGTCTGGCCATCGGAATAGCCCTTCGCAGCGGCCTCCTCCGGCGTCATTTCGATCTCCTTCAGCTCCCACTCATCGGTAGAGGTGACGGTATAATCGAGCTTGACGGTATAGTTGCGCGTCTCGGTGCCGACGAACTTCACAATGACGTTACCGCCGACAACCTCGGCGTCGATCCGAATGGGGTAATTGGTGTTGTTGCGGAAGCGGTAATCCAGACTGCCCCAATAGACCGTCGCGTCCAGTCCCCAGGGGATATACCACGGGGAGAAGCGGTGCTCGGTGCGCTCGACGACCTCAAGCTCGGCCTGCAGGGTGCAGTAGTACAGCGTAGAGGCCACCTGGCACACGCCGCCGCCGATCTCCTGCACGGTGTCATTGCCGACGAAGGCGCCCGCGGGCATAAAGCCGCGCGCCTCGGTGCGCTGGCCGACGACCTTGTTGTAGGAGAAGGTCTCACCCGGCTTGAGGATATAGCCGTTGATCTGCTGGCAGGCAAGGCGAATGTTCTGCGTTCTTCCGGTGGACCAATCGTGCGGGCTTTCCACGGAGGCCAGAACGTCGCTGAACAGCTGCTTTTCGAGCTTTTCGCGGGTATACATCGGCTCGAGTACGCCCATCTCGATGGTCACGCTCTGGCCGGGCTTTGCATTGTCAAGGAGCTTGATCGTCTCGCCCATGTCGAAGCCGTAGCCGTCGGTGCCGTCGGTGATCTCATAGGTATCCTCGTTGCACACGGCATTGACCGGCGCGGTGCAGTAGCTGCTGTACAGCGCGTCGAGGTCGATGGCCGCAGGATAGGTCTCCTGCATGACATACTGCTGACGGAATTCCGCCGCCACATAGGCATCCTTGAGCTGCGCATAGAGCGCCTTGACGTCGATCTTGCTTTCCTTGGTGCCGAAGGTGATGTGCAGCGCCTTTTCCGCGCCCGCCGTGGCCTCGGCCTTGCTCTCGGTGAGCTTGCTGCCGTACTTGTCCGAGGCGGTCTGCAGGACGGACTCGATCTTCGTCTCGTTGAGCACCAGATAATCCGCCGCTTCAAGATCCTTGCGCTCGGCAAGCGTCTTGTTCTTCAGGCGGCTGAAGACCAGGAACTTCGTGCGGCCGTAGTTATAGGCGGCCTCGACGGCAGCGTCCGTGTCCAGCGACACGCCGGACTCCGCCGCAGAGATCGTGACGGTTCCGAGATATTCCATCGGCTTGCCGTCGGCATCGAGCGGCACGTCGTCCGGTACGGCCTCGGACGGCTCGGACGGCTCGGACGGCTCGGACGGCTCGGACGGCTCCGTGGCAGGCTCGGTCTCGGAGGATTCCGCCGGCTCGTCGGTCGTTTCGGTGCTTTCCGTTGCCTGACTGGGATCCATGGGCTTTCCGAAGATGTCCACCAGCGCCTTGGCCGGGTCATAGGTCGTGACGTAGAGCGGGAAATCGCGGCCGTAAAGCTCGATCTGCATGGCGTTCTCGTCATAAACCTTCATACGTTCTTCCAGCGCGGCCTTGGCTTCCTCGCGGGTCATCCCGCCGACGTCCACGCCCGCGACATAGAGATTGCCGACGATCCGACCGTCGTCACGCGTCAGGCTGAAGAAAGCGAACACGCCCACCACCAGCACCACCGCGACGATCACGCTCACCAGCAGAGCCGTCTTTTTGCCGCCGTTTTTTTCCTTGTGCGGCTGCGGCTTTTTTTCATATTTTCCCATTGATCTTTTGGTCTCCTTTGTATCTGCGCGCAGAATGCGAGTCTTTGCACTTGTACTCCTATTATATCGAACAAACTTCAAAAAGCAACAACGTTTTCGTAACTAAGTTATTACATTTTTGTCAAGAACGCGGGGCATGCTCCTGTGAAAACTTCACAAATTCCTGCGCGGCACGCAGCGGATCCTCACCGGCTGCCAAATTCAGGGTCAGCAGGGGCTTTTCGGCATTCGGTGCAAAAAATACACGTTTTTTATACGCGTCCGCACCGCACACCGCCGCGACGGCCTCCAGCGAAAACTGCGCGTAGGTGAAGCGCAGCGTGCGTCCCTTCTGGCTGATGTCGCTGATACCGAGCGCCGCCGCCTTCGCGCGCAGCAGCGCGATGGCAAGGAGGTTCATCACGCCCTTGGGCGGATCGCCGTAGCGATCGACAATCTCGTCGAGCAGCTCGTCCGCGTCCTCCTGCGAACGCACCGCGGCCATACGCCGGTACAGATCCATGCGCTGCTCGCCCGAGGAAACATATTGCTTGTCGATGTTGGCCGTGACATCCAAATCGGCGGTGCAGGCGACCTCCTCGGCGGGCTTTTCGCCGCGTTCCTCCAAAACCGCTTCCTCCAGGAGCTTCAAATACAGGTCGTAGCCCACGGAGAGCATGTGGCCGGACTGCGCCGAGCCCAAAAGATTGCCCGCGCCGCGAATTTCCAGATCGCGCATCGCGATCTTAAAGCCGGATCCGAACTCGGCGTAGTCGCGGATGGCGTTCAGGCGCTTTTCCGCGACCTCGGTCAGCACCTTGCCGCGCTTGAAGGTCAGATAGGCATAGGCATGGCGGCTGCTGCGGCCGACGCGCCCGCGAATCTGGTGGAGCTGGGCAAGTCCGAGCTTGTCGGCATCCTCGATGATGAGGGTATTGACGTTCGGAATGTCGATGCCCGTCTCAATGATGGTCGTGCAGACGAGAATCTGCACCTCGCCGTCGTCCATGCGCTGCATGACGTCGCTCAGCTCTTCCTCGGACATTTTTCCGTGGGCGACGGCGACGCTCGCGTCGGGCAGCGCCTTTTTGATGTGCGCGGCGCACTGCGCGATGGTCTCGACGCGGTTGTGCAGATAGTATACTTGACCGCCGCGTTCCAGCTCACGCCGCATGGCGTCGTTCAGCACCGGCTCGGCATATTCCAGCACGAAGGTCTGCACGGGGTAACGGTCGTGCGGCGGCTCCTCAATGGTGGACATATCGCGCAGACCGGACAGCGCCATGTTCAGCGTGCGCGGGATGGGCGTCGCGGACAGGGTCAGGACGTCCACACCGCGGGAAAGCTCCTTGAGCTTCTCCTTATGCGTCACGCCGAAGCGCTGCTCCTCGTCC
The DNA here is from genome assembly GCA_934667815.1 of uncultured Oscillospiraceae bacterium. GTDB lineage: Bacteria > Bacillota > Clostridia > Oscillospirales > Oscillospiraceae > JAZOXB01. The sequence goes on along the minus strand of CAKUMO010000004.1, from coordinate 28,053 downwards.
ACGATCAAAAGGCCGAGGTCCTTAAAGGCGACATCCTTTTGCAGCAGCTTGTGCGTGCCGACGACCAGATCGCAGCTTCCAGCGCGCAGATCGGAGAGCGTCTTGCGCTGCTGCGCGGGGGTGGAAAAGCGCGAAAGCACGCCGATGTGCACCGGAAATCCGCGAAAACGCGCGACGGCGGTGGTGTAATGCTGCTGGGCAAGCACGGTCGTCGGCACTAAGATTGCCACCTGCTTGCCGTCCAGAATCGCCTTCATCGCGGCGCGCAGCGCAACCTCGGTCTTGCCGAAGCCGACGTCGCCGCACAGGAGGCGGTCCATCGGCTGGGGCGACTCCATATCGCCCTTGATCTCGTCGATGCAGCGCAGCTGGTCGTCCGTCTCGGCGTAGGGGAAATTGTCTTCAAACTCCGCCTGCCACGGCGTGTCCGCCGCAAAGGCGTAGCCCATGCGGCGCTTGCGCTCGGCATAGAGCTGAATCAGGTCTGCCGCCAGATCCTTTGCCGCGGACTTCGCGCGCGCCTTGGTTTTCTGCCACTGGTCGCCGCCGAGCTTGTTGAGCTTGACGGGCGCGTCCTCGCCGCCGCCGATGTATTTGGAGATCAGATCAAGCTGGGTCGCGGGCACATACAACGTGTCGCTTCCCTGATAGGCAATCTTCACATAGTCCTTGATAACGCCGTCAATTTTCATCTGCTCCATGCAGACGTAGCGGCCGATGCCGTGGTATTCGTGGACGATCAGGTCGCCCGGCGAGAGGTCGGTGAAGGAATCGAGCTTCTGGCGGTTGGTAGCCTTGACCTTGTGCTTGCGCGGCTTGCGCTCGCCCGCCGAGAGGAGCTGCCCCTCCGTCAGCACGGCAAAGTGCAAATCGGGATACTCCATGCCGAAGGGCAGCGCCCCGTCGGTGAGCAAAATTTGCCCCGGCTGCGGCAGCTTCATCATCGGGAAGGCCAAAAAGGCCGAAAGTCCCTTCTCCCGGAGCTGCTGCGCCAGAATCTCGCCTCTGCGGCGGTTGCCGCACAGCACGAGTGAGGCAAATTCGTTTTTCTGATAGAATTGCAGGTCGGATGCCGCCGCGTCCAGATTCCCGCCGTAGGACGGGAGCTGCTTGGCAGAAATGCTCACGAGCGTTTTCGGCTGAAGTCCCTGCGGATAGGAGGCGGCGAGGAAGGAATCGAGGAACACGGCCGCCCGGTGCTCAAACCGGCTGCACACGCCCTCCCAATCGGCGGAAAACTCGCACAGCTCGCCTGCAAGAATGCCCGATTGCAGCAGGCTGTCGAGGGTCATGCCCTGTTCCTCGCTCTGGCGCTGCGCCGCGCGGCGCAGATTGCCGTGGTCACAGAAGAACACGACATGATCCGACGGGACATAGTCCGCCGCGCAGGCAAATTCGGGATAGATCAGAGAAAGATAGCGGTCGGCGGCGGAGAAGCCCGCCTCGCTGCGCAGCAGCTCGGCGTCCTCCGTCAGCGTCTTGACCAGCGCCTCGTTGGGTGTTTTTCTGCGCTTCTGCCGCGCGGCCAGCGCCTCCAGCTCGTCGGCCAGCCCCGCCGCGCCCTGCGCATGCAGCTGCGGCAGCGTCTCGGCCACGGGCAGCAGCACGAGGGACTCGGCGTTTTCCGTGCGGCGCTGCGTGACAAGGTCAAAAAAGCCCATCGTATCCACTTCATCGCCGAAAAATTCCACGCGCACCGGCTGATCTGCCGCCGGGGAAAAGACATCCAGAATGCCGCCGCGCACACTGAACTGCCCCACGCCCTCGACCAGCGAGCAGCGCGTATAGCCCATGCGCACCAGCCGCGCGGAAAGCGCCTCGGGCGCAAGCTGCGCGCCGGGCTTGAGCGTCAGCGCCGAGGCAAAGAGCACGGCTTTGGGCATGGTGCGCAGCGCAAGCGCCTCCCATGTAACGATCTGCACCTTCGTCTCCCCGCGTGCAAGGTCATAGAGCTGGCGCAGGCGCTTGTGCTCCCAGCCGCGCGAGATCGCGGACGCATTATAAAACGTCAGGTCACGCGAGGGCAGGATCGGCGCTTCAAAGCCCAGAAAGGCCGCCAGCTCCGACTGCGTGCGCCGCGCGGCCAGCTCGTCCTGACAGACGATGAGCGCCGGGCGCTTCGTCTCGTGCAGCACGGAGGCAATCAGATGCGAACGGTTGATCTGCGCCGCACCGGAAACGCCGGCGGGCTGATTCTTTTCGACCGCATCCAGCAGCCGGGTAAACTCCGGCAGGCGGTTCAAAAGGGAGAGCAAAAGTTCCATATTCTACTAAAAACCTCCGGTCGAAAGAATTTTTAAGTGGAGATTCCAAGAAAATTTCCCTCCACGCAGGAATACGGAAAGCGGGCAAAGAGCCGTTTTCCGTAAAAATTCCCTATTATTTTACACTTATTCGTGTGCGCCATTAAATTTCGCAGCGGCGGCAGGAACGCCCTCCGTCAGCACGGTCAGCGCAGCCTCGGCCGCGGCCTCGGCGGCACGCGCAACATGCGCGTCCTCGTCCTTCGTGAAATTCGAGAGCACCCAATCGGCAAGATCGTAATCCGGATGCGGCTTCTGCCCCACGCCGATCTTCACACGCGGAAAGCTCTGACTGTTCAGACAGCCGATGATGGACTTGATGCCGTTGTGACCGCCCGCCGAGCCGTCCGCACGCACACGCAGACGGCCGACCGGCAGAGAAATGTCGTCAAAAACAACGATCACGCGCTCGGGCGGCAGCTTGTAAAAGTTCACCGCGTCCATGACCGCGAGGCCGGAATTGTTCATGAAAGTCTGCGGCTTCATAAGCAGCAGCTTCTGCTCCTGCCATGTCGCCTGCGCGGTCAGCGCGCGGAATTTCGCGCGGTCGAGCTTCACACCGAGCTTGCCCGCAAGGCAGTCCAGCGCACGAAAGCCCGCGTTGTGCCGTGTGCGCGCATAATTGTCGCCCGGATTTCCCAGCCCCACGATCAGCCAGTCGCAGGCAGGCTTACGAAACAGCATCAGAACAGGTTCGAGATGGAGGTCTCGTTATAGATGCGGGAAATGGCCTTGGCGAAGATGGGTGCAGCGTCAAGCTGGCGGATCTTATTGCCGGTGTAATGCTCGGGCAGCGGAATGGTGTTGAGCAGCATCAGCTCCTCGATGCAGCTATCCTCGACCTTCTGGCAGGCGTCCTTGGACAGCACGCCGTGGGAGGCGCAGGCGTAGACGGCCTTGGCCTTGCCGATCTCCTTGATGGCCTTGGCGGCATTGCAGAGGGAGCCGGCGGTGTCCACGATGTCGTCGTACAGGATGCAGGTCTTGCCCTCGACATCGCCGATGATGTTCATGACCTCGCACATGTTGGCACGCTGACGGCGCTTGTCCACGATGGACAGGCCCATGTGCACCTTGGCCGCGAAAGCGCGGGAGCGGGCGACGGAGCCAACGTCCGGCGAGACGACGCAGAAATCGTCGTGGTTATAGATCTTCTCATCGAATTTGGACATATAATACTTCGTGAACAGCGGATTGCCGAGCATGTTGTCCACGGGGATGTCGAAGAAGCCCTGAATCTGCGCGGCGTGCAGATCCATGGTCAGCACGCGGTCAGCACCCGCGCGGGTGATGAGGTTGGCGACGAGCTTGGCGGAAATGGGGTCGCGGCCCTTGGCCTTGCGGTCCTGACGGGCGTAGCCGAAATAGGGCATCACGGCCGTGATGCGTCCGGCGGAGGCGCGGCGGAAGGCGTCGATCATGATGAGCAGCTCCATCAGATTGTTATTGACGGGCTTGCAGGTGGACTGAACCACGAACACGTCGCAGCCGCGCACCGATTCGTTGATGGAGACGGAGATCTCACCGTCGGCAAACGCAGTCACAACGCTGTCGCCCAGCGAAATGCCCAGCTCATTGCAGATGCCCTCTGCAAACGGGCGGTTGGCGTTGGCGGAGAATACCTTGATCTCTTTTCCGTGTGCAATCATTTCATGTACCTCTATTTTCCGAGCCACGAGAATCCGTGCAGCTCAAATTTCCGACTTATTTCTTATGCTTTGCCGCCCAGTCGCGCTTGTTGGACTGGCGGCTGCGGGCAATGCCCAGCGCCTGCGCGGGAACGTCCTCCGTGATGACGGAGCCGGCGGCAATATAAGCGCCGTCGCCCAGCGTCACGGGCGCGACAAGGGAGGAATTGCAGCCGATGAAAGCGTCGTCGCCGACGGTGGTACGCTGCTTGGTCACGCGGTCGTAATTGACCGTGACCGCGCCGCAGCCGACGTTGCAGCGCTCGCCCAGCGCGGCGTCGCCGACGTAGCTCAGGTGCGACAGGCGCGTATCCGCGCCCACGGCGGCATTTTTCAATTCTACAAAATTACCCACATACACGCCGCTGCCGAGCAGGCAGTTTTCACGCAGACGGGCGTAGGGGCCGATCTGTGCGTTCGCGCCGACATGGGAGGCCTCGATCTGCGAAGCGTTCACGACGCTGTTTTCTCCGATCTCGCTGTCCGTGACCGTGCTCCACGGGCCGATGACCGCGCCCGCCCCGACAACGGTCTTGCCCTTGAGCATCGCGCCGGGCAGAAGCCGCACGCCCGCTGCAAGCTGCACGGTCGGCTCAACATAGCAGCTTGCCGGATCATAGACCTCCACCCCCTGCTTCATGAGCCGCAGCATCCGGTCACGCCGCAGTAGTTCGGAGACCACAGGCAGCGCCGCAGGCGTTTCTACGGGGAACACGCCCTCGGCATCCGTGACAGGCTCGCCCTGCTCGCGGAAAAAGCGGCCGAAGGGCGCACGTGCATCGATGGCATCCATCAGGGCCGTGCGCGGGACGCGGCAGACATTGCCGGTACGCTTCGCCTCGCCGTGCGCGGCCAGTGCGGGCAGATAGACCGCCGGACCCGTGACAATGAGCACCGTGCGCTCGGAATCCTCGGCGGTGGAAAGAAAGACATGCAGCAGGTCGGCGGGGTTGCTCTCGCTGGCGGCGGTGACCTCCGCGCCCTCGGGCATGCACGCGCAGACCGCCTGCATCCGCTCCGGGTGGCAGGCCAAAAAGAAGCGCCCGACACCGCTGTCAAACAAGCTGTTTGCCAGCCACGCGAGCAAGGGCGCGCCCATGACGCTCTGGAGCATCAAAGGCTGCGGATATCCGGTTTTGGCGGTATCGTCCGGGACAAAGATGACGGCAGATTTTCCTGGCATGGGACTCACGACCTTTCTTTTCGCTGGGGTTCCTACTTTTACAAGTCTATTATAACAGAAGAAGTCTCTTTCGTCCACCGGTTTTCTGACAGAAAGAATACAAATTCCCACGATTTTTTTACACGGATTTTGGCAAAAGGGGCTAAAACGCTTTTATTCGACGCAATACCAGCTCTGGCGCAATTTTCCGCGCGAGAAATGCAGGCGGTCGTAAAGTGCCATTGCACGGGGATTTTCCACCGCACAGACCAGCTCGACCCGATGAAGCCCGCAATGCCGCACGAGAGTCAGGAGCGTCCGCTCCCCCGCGCCGGGCACGAGCGAGGCCAGCGCCAGAAGCGTCTCCCCGCGCACGCGGCCAAGGCCGATGCGCCCGCCGTTTTCCGTTACAAAAAAGCACTCGCCGCTTGCCGCCAGCCTGCGTGTCTCGGCAAAGCCGCAGCTCTGCGCCGAGGGCACCGCGCGGAAGCGGTCGTTATACAGCGCCGCCCAGCGCTCGGCCGTATCCTGCGCAACCGGCTCGACCGCGCAGTCCGTCTGCGGCAGGGTGGGAAACTCCGCACTGCGCTCGATCAGCCGCGCAAAGACCGGATAGCCCGAAAAGTTCGCCGCACCGCCCGCATAGACGCGCTCCGCGCCCGTGCCGCGGCAGAACGCTGCGCATTCGCGCAGCAGGCCGTCCAGCGTCCCGAACACCGTGCGCACGAGAATGTAAGCCTCGCGCTTTGCCGGGATCTCGTGCAGGATCAGCGTGGCAAGGCCGTCGGCCGCCGTAAAGACCGGAAGATCGGTCATAAAATCACCTCTTTGGGCATTGTAGCAGGTACGCAGACTTTGCGCAAGCGGAAAATGCACTTTCCTAAAAGAAATAAACGTGTTACAATAGGAGTAGGTGATGTTATGTTCCTGACCCACACGGCGCAGCGCGAGACGCGGCTGCTTTCCATTCTGCGGCGCGAGCTGGGGATGTCCTCCGGCCTTGCCAGCCGTCTGAAATACTGCGGCGCATACACCGTCAACGGTGCGCCCGCCTTTACCAATCACATCGTGCATCCGGGCGACGAAATCCGCGTCTGCCTCGACGAGCCGGAGCCGGATTACCCGGCCGAGGACGGCGCGCTTGAAATTTTATTCGAGGACGAGGCGCTCATCGCGCTGGAAAAGCCCGCGGGCCTGCTGATGCACCCGTCGCACACGCGCAACGAGGGCACGCTTGCCAATTTCCTCGCGGGATATTACCGCCAAACCGGCCAGCGCTGCGCCGTCCATCCGGTCAGCCGTCTCGACCGCGACACCTTCGGCGTTGTACTGCTGGCCAAAAACGCCTACGTCCACGAGCTGATGCGCAGGCAGCACGCCGAGGGCGCGATTCAAAAGACCTATCACGCCGCCGTGTTCGGCATTCCGGAGGCGCCCGAGGGGCTGATCGACGCGCCCATCGCCCGCTGCGAGGGCGACAGTCTGCTGCGTGAGCTTCGCGCGGACGGCAAGCCCGCCCGTTCGCGCTACCGCGTGCTGGAGACGCGGAACGGTTGCGCCAAGCTGGAGCTGTCTCCCCTGACCGGCCGCACGCACCAGCTCCGTCTGCATTGCCGCGCCCTCGGCTGCCCCATTCTGGGCGACCCGCAGTACGGCACGGCGGAATCGCTGGCCTTTTCCGCGCAGCACGGCATCGCCGGGCAGCAGCTCTGCGCCGTCTCGCTGCGCCTTGTGCATCCGATCACGAAAAAAACGCTCGAAATCCGCGCCCGCACGGACGTGCTACTTGATTTTCCCACGCCCGAGGTTGTATAATAGAGAAAGAATTACAGACATTCGTCTGAAAACGGAGGTATTTTCCATGTTTGAACGACTCATTGATATTCTGAAGGCCAATCCCCGCAAGATCGTCTTTACCGAAGGCCCCGACGCGCGCATTCTCGACGCCGCCAGCCGCCTGAAGAAGGACGGCTTCCTCACTCCGATCCTCGTCGGCAACGTTGAGGAGGTCAAGGCTGCGGCCGCAAAGGGCGGCTTCGACATCGAGGGTCTTGAAATTCTCGACCCCGCGACCTATCCCGAAATGGACGCCATGGTCGAAAAAATGGTCGCGCTGCGCAAGGGCAAAATGACCGCCGAGCAGTGCCGCGACGCGCTGAGCAAGGGCAACTATTTCGGCACCATGCTCGTGAAGATGGGCTACGCCGACGCGCTGCTGGGCGGCGCGACCTACTCCACCGCCGACACCGTCCGCCCGGCGCTGCAGCTTGTCAAAACCAAGCCGGGCGCGCACCTTGTCTCGTCCTGCTTCATCCTCGTGCGCGGCGAAGAAAAGCTGGCCATGGGCGACTGCGCCATCAATATTTCCTATGAGGACACCGTCGATAAGGACGGCAACGTCGTCGTTTCCGCTGCGGACAAGCTGGCCGAGGTCGCAATTGAGACCGCCCGCTGCGCGAAGATCTTCGGCATCGACCCGAAGGTCGCTATGCTGAGCTTTTCCACCAAGGGCTCCGGCAAGGGCGGCACGGTGCAGCTCTCCCGCGACGCCACTGCAAGAGCCAAAGAGCTGGCGCCCGACCTTGCCATCGACGGCGAGATGCAGTTTGACGCGGCGGTTTCTCCGGTCGTCGGTCAGCTCAAGTTCCCCGGCTCCCCGGTCGCAGGCTATGCCAACACCTTCATCTTCCCCTGCATTGAAGCGGGCAACATCGGCTACAAGATCGCGCAGAGACTCGGCGGCTACGAGGCCTACGGCCCCATCCTGCTCGGCCTGAACGCACCGATCAACGACCTCAGCCGCGGCTGCAACGCCGACGAGGTCTACAAGATGGCCATCATCACCGCCGCGCTGGCGTAAGTTATGGGGGGGCAAAGCCATGACCGGAATCGTAACCAGCGAAAACCTGTCTAACTTCGCCTATTCCAACGATCATCTGATCTCCGGCAGTCCGCGCGGGATCGTGCTTGCGTTTTCCGGTCTGGGCGACCAGTCGAGGTATGACTCCGACCCGGAGCAAGGCCGTTTTTATGCCTCCAAGGGTCTGCTCTTTGTAATCCCCTACACAAACCCCTGGGCATGGATGAATCGGCAGACGCTTCGCTTTACGGACGAGATCGTATCGGTGCTGAACGCCCGATACGGCAGGGAGCTTCCCGTGGCCTCGACCGGCGGCAGCATGGGCGGCCTGTCCGCAATCGTCTACACCGCATATTCCGAGCATTCTCCCATCGTATGCGTTGCAAACTGCCCCGTGTGTGACCTGCCCTATCATTATTCCGAACGTCCCGACCTGCCGCGAACGCTGTACAGCGCCTTCGGGACGGAGGAGGGCACCATGTCCGAGGCTCTGGCGCGTTTTTCCCCGCTTCATCTCGTCGATAAGCTCCCGCGTATTCCGTATCATCTGTTCCATTGCGCAGAGGACAGGGCCGTGCTTCTGTCCGCGCATTCCGCGCCTTTTACCAAGGCAATGCAGCAGGCAGGGCATGAGATTACGCTGGAGATTGTCCCCGATCGCGGTCACTGCGACCTGACGCCTGACGCATGGGCACGCTACAATCAATACATTCTCGACAGCTTTGCAGAGAAATGACATTCCCCTCGCAAAGCCCAAGAACGGGACAGGTTTTCCGAAAAGGAAACCTGCCCCGTTCTTTTTTCGCGAAATTCACACTCTCTGCTGTGAGGCTCACCGAGCCATCGACAGCAGGGAGGTTTTTCTATGGAACAAAAGCAAAATAACGCAGCGCCGCCGGACAGAAAACGAGTTGAACCATTCCCCGGGAACGCTCTAAACTATCCGTGGAGGATAGGACGCATGGATGATTACAAGACGGTCAAGGAGGTGTGCGCCTTGACCGGGCTTACGGGGAAGCACTTATACTATTTCCATCACGAAAATGTTGTGCGCGCCGTGGCCTATGCAAATTATTCGGTGGAGGGCAACGACGGCTACAAGCTCTATGACGAGGCCGGCGTGGAGAAGCTGCGGCAGATTGCGCTGTACTACCAGCTTGGCCTGAAACGCAACGAGATCCGTGACCTCATGCTCGACCCGGATTATGACTGCGACCGCGTCGTGCAGATGCTGCTGTACCGCATGCAAGCCGAACACGGCAGGCTGGAGCAGCGGATTGCGGCGCTGGAGTATTTGCAGAGAATCGGGCTTAAGAACGCCCTTGACGGCATCCTGCGCGGCTGCACGCTCGAGGAGCTTGGAAAAATGCTGACCGAGCTGCGACAGGAGCCTCGTGCGGAACGCGCCGAAACGGAATCACTGCCCGCGGGCGTGAAATAAAAGGAGGAAATTGAAATGAAATGTCCAAATTGCAGCACCGACTTCCAAGGTAATTTTTGTCCTGTCTGTGGAAATAACGCCACAGTGCAGGCACCGCAGCCTGCCAAGCCCAAAAAGAAGCCGATTTACAAGCGTTGGTGGTTCTACTTTCTCTCGACCATCGTTGTCCTGATCGTCGTGCTGTCCGTCTCCTGCAGCGTCAGCACCAAAAAGCAGGAAACCATCGACTGGTCAACGCTCCGGCTCGCCGGCCTGCTCCCCGATGCTCCCTCGCCGCGCGGCCGCGTTTCCCAGAACGCAGACGATCGGCTCAGCCTTACGCTTTTTAAGGTAACCGAAAGCAAGTACAACGACTATCTGGACGCCTGCATTGCCAAGGGCTTTTCCGTCGATGCCGAAAAGCAGAGCTCCGCTTCCTCTTACCGTGCATACAACGCCGATGGCTACCACCTGTCACTCTGGCTGCGCTCCTCTGACGAGCTGGACATCGATCTGGAAGCCCCCATGGCGCTGGGGACGATCGAGTGGCCCACGAGCGAGCTTGGTGCGCAGCTTCCCGCCCCGGATTCGGAAGCCGGCAAATTCTCCTATGAGCGGGAGGATAAGTTCTTCGTCTACGTCGGCAATATGAGCAGGGACGACTACGACGACTATGTTTCTCTCTGCGCCGATTACGGCTTTACCGTTGATTACAACAAGGGCGACACCTACTACCGCGCCGCAAACGCCGAGGGATACAAGCTGTCGGTGGAATACGTCGGCTTCAACATCATCTCCATTGAGCTTACCGCCCCGGAGAAAAGCGCAGCCACCGAAGCGCCGGAAACCGAAAAAACCGAAACCGAGAGCACGGACGGCGGCGACCCCACCGAACCGGAGAACATCGGTGAACTGCGCGCCGACTTCAAAGAAGCGATGGACAGCTATGAGAAATTCATGGACAGCTATGTCGCTTTCATGAAAAAGTACAACGCCAATCCGACCGATCTTTCTCTGATTGCCAAATACGCTTCCATGCTGAACGAATACAATGAGATGGTGGAAAAGATGGAGGCATGGAAAAGCGAGGATCTGAGCGATGCCGAGCTTGCCTATTACTTTGAGGTTCAAACGCGCGTCAATCAGAAATTAGCCGATATCGCATAATATAAGCCGTATGATTAAAACCCGGACGAGTTCTTCCGAACCCGTCCGGTTGATTATTTAAATGTTGTGCGTGCTTTCCGTTTCGTCCGTCACGGTCTGGGGCAGAAGCAGAGGCATACCTCGCCGATCGTGCTCACTCTGTTTCTCGCGCTTTCTGCACGCCTTCCGTATTGAGGTCACGATATGTCTTGATAATAATAAACAGCGCGATGATAAAGGTCAGAATATCCGACACCGGCATGGAATACAGTACGCCGTCCAAGCCTAAGAACACCGGCAGCAGCAGTGCAAAGCCCACGCCGAACACCACCTCACGGAACATGGACAGCAGCGTGGATGCCAGCGCCTTGCCGGCTGCCTGCAAGAAGATAAAGCACGCCTTGTTGACGCAGGCCAGCACCATCATGCACAGATAGGTGCGGAACGCCTTGATGGCAAAATCCGTATAGTAGCTGCTCTCGTTGGCCGCGCCGAAGATGGCGATGAGCTGCCGGGGGAAGCCCTCTGCAAGCACCAGCGCCGCCGCACCCACCAGCGCTTCAGCGATCAGCAGCCGGGTAAACAACGCCCGGACACGCAGCTTCTTTTCTGCACCCATGTTATAGCCCACGATGGGGATGCAGCCTGCCGCCATGCCGACCACGACGGAAATGACGATCTGGAAGAATTTCATCACAATGCCGACCACCGCCATGGGGATCTGCGCATATTGCTCCTGCCCGAACACGGCGTCCAGCGCGCCGTATTTGCGGAGCATATTGTTGATGGCCGCCATCGCCGCCACCAGACTGATCTGCGAAAGAAAACTGGTAATACCCAGCGTCAGCATCCGTCCGCAGACACTTCCCCGCAGGGCATAATCACCGGACGCAGGCTTGATGATCTTCATATGCAGCAGATACCACACAGCGAGGAGCGCCGTTGCCACCTGACCGATGACCGTGGCAACAGCCGCACCCATCATGCCCCATTTGAAAACAAAAATGAAGATGGGGTCAAGAATCATGTTGATCCCGGCGCCTGCCAGCGTGGAGATCATGGCAAACTTCGGACTGCCGTCCGCACGAATGATCGGGTTCATCGCCTGACCAAACATATAGAACGGGATGCCCAGCGTGATATAGAAGAAATACTCCTGCGAGTGACGGAAGGTTTCTTCGTTGACGGTGCCGCCGAACATGGCAATAATACCGTCCGAAAAAATGAGATAAATCGCCGTTAAACCAAGACTCGCGGCAAGCGATAACACAACGGCGTTGCCAACGCTGCGCTTTGCTTTCTCCGTTTCATTTCTTCCCAGCGCCATACTGACAAAGGCGCAGCAGCCGTCGCCTACCATGACGGCAATGGCCAGTGCCACGACGGTCAGGGGGAAGACCACGGTGTTGGCCGCGTTGCCGTAAGAGCCGAGGTAGCTTGCGTTCGCTATAAAAATCTGGTCTACGATGTTATAGAGCGCACCTACCAACAGCGAGATGATGCAGGGGACAGCGTACTGCCGCATGAGCTTTCCGATCCGCTCCGTCCCCAAAAACTGATTTCCGGTATTCATAGAATTCACCTTTCTCTCAAAAAATAAGAAATGCGTAAGCCCGACAAACCCGGACTTACGCATTTCTGCTACACGATTTGTTTATGAACTTTTACCCATTTCCGCAAAAAAGACGTGCGGCGCTTCTGCAACCGGATTTACGCAGAAACGCCACACGTTGTAGATTTATTATAACGGATTCGGACGGAGATTTCAAATGCTTTTTGAATGATTTTCGTCTCGCTCGATCATACCCGGGGCAATCACCATGCTGCCGGGTGGCATAAAAACCGGCACCTGCTTTTGAGGCAGGTGCCGATTCCGTTATCCTATCATGCACTTGAATTCTTGGCGTAAATCCGCTTTTGCGCGCCCAAAAAATCAAGCAATTTCAAGACTTTGAGCTATTGCTTAATACATGCCGCCCATGCCTGCGCCGCCGGCTGCTGCCGCCGCCGCTGCATCCGCTGCGGGATCGGGCTTGTCGGCCACCAGAGACTCGGTGGTCAGGACGCACGCGCCGATGGAGGCTGCGTTCTCCAGCGCCGTTCTCGTGACCTTGGTCGGATCGACGATGCCGGAGGGGATCATGTCGCAGTAGGTCGCGGTGTAGGCGTTGTAGCCGTAGCCGACCTTGCGGCTGTTCTTGATGCGCTCAAAGACGACGGAGCCGTCCACGCCCGCGTTCTCCGCGATCTGACGGACAGGCGCCTGAAGGGCCTTGGCGATGATCTGCGCGCCGGTCTTTTCGTCGCCGGTCAGCTTCGCAATGAGCTTCTCGACTGCCGGGATTGCGTTGACAAAGGCCGTGCCGCCGCCAGCGACGATGCCTTCCTCCACGGCCGCACGGGTCGCATTGAGGGCGTCCTCGACGCGGAGCTTCTGCTCCTTCATGGCAACCTCGGTCTGTGCGCCGACGCGGATGACCGCGACGCCGCCGGACAGCTTGGCAAGACGCTCCTGGAGCTTCTCGCGGTCGTAGTCCGAGGTCGTGACCTTGATGGCCGCCTTGATCTCGTGGATGCGGGACTGGATCTCAGCCGGGTCGCCGCAGCCGTCAACGATCACGGTGTTGTCCTTGTTGACCTTGATCTGACGTGCGCGGCCGAGGTCGGAGAGCTGAACCTCCGGCAGGTTCATGTTCAGCTCGGAAGCGACATAGGTGCCGCCGGTGAGAATGGCGATGTCGCGGAGCATTTCCTTGCGGCGGTCGCCGAAGCCGGGCGCCTTGACGCAGACGCAGTTGAAGCTGCCGCGCAGACGGTTGACCAGCAGGGTGCTCAGCGCGTCGCCCTCGACGTCCTCAGCGATGATGACGAGCTTCTGGCCACCCTTGACGATCTGCTCCAGAATGGGCAGGATGTCCTGAATGGAGGAGATCTTCTTGTCAGTGATGAGGATATAGGGGTCGTCCACGACGGCTTCCATCTTGTCGGTATCCGTGACCATATACGGAGAGATATAGCCGCGGTCGAACTGCATGCCCTCGACGACATCCAGACCGGTCTCGGCGGTCTTGGATTCCTCAATGGTGATAACGCCGGAGGCCGTGACCTTCTCCATGGCATCGGCGATCAGCTTGCCGATCTCCTCGTCGCCGGAGGACACCGCGCCGACTCTTGCGATGTCCGCGCTGCCGTTAACGGCCTGAGAATTGGCCTTGATGGCCTCGATGGCAGTATCGACAGCCTTCTGCATGCCCTTGCGCATGACCATGGGGTTCGCGCCTGCGGAGACATTCTTCAGGCCCTCGCGGACGATGGCCTGTGCCAGCAGCGTGGCGGTGGTGGTGCCGTCGCCGGCGACGTCGTTGGTCTTGGTTGCGACCTCACGCACAAGCTGTGCGCCCATGTTTTCAAACGGATCCTCCAGCTCAACTTCCTTGGCGATGGTCACGCCGTCGTTGGTGATGAGCGGAGCGCCGTACTTCTTGCTGAGCACGACATTGCGGCCCTTCGGGCCGAGGGTGACCTTGACGGTATCGGCCAGCTGGTCGATGCCGGATTGCAGCTTTTTACGGGCGTCTTCGCCGAATTCGATCATTTTTGCCATAATTATTGCCTCCCGATTATTCTACGATTGCGAGGATCTCGGACTGACGGACGATGGAATAATCCTTGTCGTCGAGCTTGACCTCGGTGCCTGCATACTTGCCGACGACGACCTTGTCGCCGACCTTCACGACCATCTTCACCTCATTGCCGTCCACAAGACCGCCGGGGCCGACAGCCACGACCTCGGAGATGACGGGCTTTTCCTTATTTGCGGTCGAAAGGATGATGCCGGATGCGGTGGTCTCCATCGCTTCGACAGGCTTGAGCAGAACACGGTCTGCAAGGGGAACTAGCTTCATAGTATATTACCTCCGATGATTTAATACGAGCTTTCAGTTTAGCACTCAACGTCTCTGAGTGCTAACACCTATATAATACCCATCTTTTTCAAAATGTCAAGAGGATTTTTCGGAAAAGCGGGGTATCGTTTGTGAATTTTTTGTGTCCTCCTTCTTGCCCTCGGCGGAAAAACGCGGGAAAATTGCCCTTCTTCGGATAATCCGCGCCGGAGGTTGCAAAAAAGCGCGGAATGTGGTATAAATAGAAGGAGAAAGAGGGGTGTCTGGAGTGAAGCAGCAGGTCACCAAGCGCTATATTCAGGAGGCGTTCCGGACGCTTCTGGAGGAAAAGCCCATGGATCGCATCACGGTGCGCGACATCGTGGAGGAATGCGGCCTGACGCGCAATACCTTTTATTATCATTACGACGATATTTTCGACCTCTTTGAGGATTTTCTGAAAACGCAGCTCGAACAGGCGCTGCGCGATTCCCCGCAGGAGATGACGCCGGACGAGGTTCTGCTCAATGCGCTGTCGTTCCTGACGGAAAAGCCGCAGGTCGCGCGGCACATCTTTGCGGCGCGGGATCATGAGGTCATGCTGCAATATCTCGAGCGCGTAACGGAGCTGCTGATTGAGCGGCACGCCGTGCTCGACGGGCTGAGCTGCACGCCCGAGGATCGGGAGCTGATTCTGTCCGTTTGCAGCCACGCCATGTACGGCATGCTCGAAGAACGCCTGCGCCTGCGCAGAGATTCGCAGATCGAGCCGGATCTTCGCCGCATCGCGCTGCTGTTCGAGGGCACCATCCGCAGCGCGCTCACAGCCGGGCAGGCGCATCCGCGCAGTCAGGAGGAATCCGAATGAACGTTCTTTTGCTCAACGCCAGCCCGCGCGGCGAGGCCAGCAATACCCTGCTTCTGGCCAAAGCCTTTGTGCGCGGCCTCGGCGGTAGCTGCGAAACGGTCACGCTGGCAGAGAAAACCGTCGCACCCTGCACGGGCTGCATGGCCTGCTGGAAGCGCGGCGACGGACGCTGCGTGTTCTGCGACGACATGCCCGCCCTTTTGGACAAGATCATGCAGGCGGACGTGATCGTCGAGAGCTTTCCTTTATATTATTTCGGCATGCCCGCAATCCTGAAGGCCTTTACCGACCGCACCTTCTGCCTGATGCAGCCCTACCATGGTCAGACCGACACCGGCTGCGCCTTCCAGAGGCCGCGCGACGCACGCCTGTACGAAAAAAAGCTGGTTCTGATCAGCACCTGCGGTTATGCCTCGGCGCAGGGGCCGTTCGACGCGCTGCTGGCGCAGTATGATCTTCTGTGTCACGGCCGCAGCTACACGCCCATCTGCTGCCCCGAGGGCGAGCTGATGCAGCTTGCGCAGCTCGAGCTTCCGCGCAGGCGCCTTCTGGCGCGGCTCGAGGCCGCCGGTGAGCGCTTTGCCGCCGAGGGAAGCCTGCCCGCCTCCGTGCTTGCCGAGCTGCAGGCGCCGCTCGTCGATCCGCGTGTTTATCAGATCATCGCTAACGCCCACTGGTCGGGCGTGAAAGGAGATCCCCGTGAAGAAAAGCAATAACATCGTCAAAAGCGCAAAGATCATCAACGTGATCTCCGCGTGCATTATGGCGCTCTCCGGCATCACGCTGATCCTGCTGCCGGAGATGGATCGGATGATGAACGCGCAGCGCATTTTGCTCAGCGCGCTGCTGGCCGTGGTCGGCTTTGCAAAGCTCCTGGGCTATTTCTGCAACGACCTCTACCGTCTCGCGTTCCAGTTTGACTTCGCCATCGGCATTTTCTGCGAAATTCTGGCGGTGCTCATCGGCTTCGCGCCGGAGCGCTCCGTGCCGATGATCCCGACGCTTCTGGCCGTATATATCGTCCTCGATTCTCTTCTGAAAATTCAGATTTCCACCGACGCACGCGGCTTCGGCATGTCCTGCTGGATCGGCATGATCGTCTCAAGCGTGTTCCTGTTCCTCGCGGGGCTGGCCGCGGTGGCCGCGATCTACTGGCAGTTGCTGCCCGAGACCTGCGCCGTAGGCATTGCCCTGACGGTGGACGGACTGGAAAACGCGTGGATCACGGCCTACACCGTCCGCGTCCGCGCACGCAAAAAGCATCTCTCCGAGCATTTCGGGCTGGAGGACAAAGATGAAGCTGATCGTTGACGTATTCGGGAGCGATCATCCCGACGAGCTGATCGCGGGCTGCGCGCAGTGCTCTCTGGAGGTACCGGAGGCAACGCTGGTTCTGCCTGGACGGGAGGAGCTTCTGCGCCCCGCGCTCGAAGCGCTGCCCCACGAGCCTTCGCGCATTGAAATTCTCCCCGCCGAGACCGTCATCACCAACCACGACGACCCGATTCAGGCCGTTATGAAGCGCCGCGATTCCTCGCTCGTCACAGGCATTCAGCGTCTGCGCCGCGATCCGGAGGTCGGCGCAATGCTCACCGCGGGCAGCACGGGCGCGACCTTTGTCGCGGGCATCACGTTTTTGGGGCGCATCAAGGGCGTGCAGACGCCCACGCTGGCGACGTTCCTGCCCTCGGAGACCGGACGCGACGTCTGCCTTGCCGACTGCGGCGCAAACGTGGACTGCAAGCCCGAGCGGCTGGCGGACTTTGCGCGGCTGGCCGTGGCGCTGATGCAGAGCTACGGCGTGGAAAACCCGCGCGTCGGTCTGCTTTCCGTCGGCGTAGAGGAGGGTAAGGGCAGCCACTTTGTCCGCGCAGCCTATGATCTTCTGGAGCAGCTGCCCATCAACTTTGCCGGAAATATGGAGGCGCGCGACGCGCTCACGGGCGAATACGATGTGATCGTCAGCGAGGGCTTCTCCGGCAATGTGCTGCTGAAAACCGTCGAGGGCACGGGGCTTCTGGCGGGTGCGCGCCTGCGCGCCGCGCAGGCCCCCGCCGTAGACGAGGCCGCACGCGCCCTCACGGACGAGCTGAACTTCTCGCTGCGCGGCGCGTCGATGTTCCTCGGCCTGAAAAAGCCGCTGTTCAAGGCGCATGGCAGCGCCACGGCGCAGACCGTCCCGAACGCCGTGCGCCGCATGCTTCGCTTCCTGCAAACGGACTTTATTTCACGCGCGGAAGCGGCATTCCACGCTTGACATTTCTCGCGCTTCACGCTATAATATCGCCGAACGCACATACAGATCATTCTTCGGGGTGCCGGATGCTTCCGGCTGAGATTGGACGACAGACGTCCTGACCCGCGAACCTGATACGGTTAATACCGTCGTAGGAAAAGATGCAGATTTCATTTCCGCGCTGCTTCCGAGAACGGTTTGCAGTGCGGAATTTTATTTTTTGGAGGATTTTTCACCATGAAAAACCTGAAACTGCGCGCACTCTGCGAGTGCGGCATCTTCACGGCCGCCGCGCTGGCACTGAGCTATCTGAAAATTCCCATCGGTCTGGAATTCGGCGGCTTCGGCGGCTCGATCAGCCTCGTTATGATTCCGATCGTCATTTGCGCGATCCGCTGGGGCCTCGGCTGGGGTCTGGGTACCGGTCTGGTATTCGGCATCCTGAAGTTCTTCATCGGCGGCGGCTCTGCGCTCAACTGGCAGTCCATGCTGCTGGACTACTTTGTTTCCTATATGTTCGTCGGTTTTGCCGGTCTGATTGTGCGCAAGCCCAAGCTTGCATGGCTCTCCGCCTTGATCGGCTGCCTCGGCCGCTTCCTTGTCCATTTCGTCAGTGGCATCACGATCTATGCCATTGTCGAGCAGACAACCATTTTGGGTGTGACCACGGCAGATCCGTGGCTGTATTCCGTGCTGTATAACGGCTCTTACATGCTGCCGAACACCGTGCTCACCGTTCTGTGCGTCGGTGCGCTGGCGCTCACGCCGCTCAGCAAGTACCTCCGCGGCGACGATCTCCGCCGGTAAATCGGATTTTAAATGCCCTCCGGGACCGCTCGGTTCCGGAGGGCGTTGTTTATCATTGCGGCTGCCAGCGTTGATTTAAAAATCAAATTCCCATTTCCCGTTTGACCTCGCCGAAGCAGTGGACGGCAAAGTCCAGATCCTCGCGGGTATGACCGGCGGAAATCTGCGTGCGGATGCGGTCGCGGCCCTTCGGCACGACCGGATAGCAGAAGCCCACGACATACACGCCCTTGTCGAGCATCCGGCGGGAGAACTCCTGCGCGACACGCGGATCGTAGAGCATGACCGGCACGATGGGATGCTCGCCCGGCAGCAGATCGAAGCCCAGTTTTTCCATCTCGCTGCGGAAATAACGCGCGTTCTCGTGGACGCGGTCACGCAGCTCGGTGGAGGCCTCCAGAAGGTCGAGCGTTTTCAGCGTCGCCGCGCAGATGGCCGGCGCGACGGTATTGGAGAACAGATACGGCCGCGAACGCTGCCGCAGCAGCTCGACGATCTCGCGGTGCGCCGCAGTATAGCCGCCCGATGCGCCGCCCAGCGCCTTACCGAAGGTGCCGGTCAGGATGTCGATGCGTCCCTCCACGCCGCAGAACTCCGGCGTGCCCCTGCCGTGCGCTCCCATGAAGCCGACGGCATGGCTGTCATCGACCATGGTCAGCGCATCGAATTCGTCGGCAAGGTCGCAGATCGCACGCAGATTTGCAATATATCCGTCCATCGAAAACACGCCGTCCGTGGCGATCATGATCTTTTTGCAGCCGCAGGCGCGTGCGTCCTCGAGCTGGCGGCGCAGGTCGGCCATGTCGTTGTTCTTATAGCGGTAACGCTTGGCCTTGCACAGGCGCACGCCGTCAATGATGGAGGCGTGGTTCAGCTCATCGGAGATGATCGCGTCCTCCGGCCCCAGAAGCGTCTCAAACAGGCCGCCGTTGGCATCGAAGCAGGAGGAATACAAAATCGCGTCCTCCATACCCAGAAACCGTGCGATGCGGCCCTCCAGCTCCTTGTGGATTTCCTGCGTGCCGCAGATGAAGCGCACGGACGAAAGCCCGAAGCCCCAGCGGTCGTAGCTGGCCTTCGCGGCCTCGATCAGCGCCGGATGGTCGGACAGGCCGAGGTAGTTGTTTGCGCAGAGGTTGACGACCTTCGGCTTTTCCGTCGTAGCGATGCTGGAACGCTGCGGCGTAGTGATGATGCGCTCGGTGCGCCAGGTCCCGGCCTCGCGGATGGCGTCAAGCTCCTGCCGGAATGCGGTCAATGCGGTTTTCATACGCGCGTCTCCCTTCTTATTTCGTCCAGTCGAGCACGACCTTGCCGGAGTTCCCGCTCAGCATTGCGTCGAAGCCCTTCTGGAAATCGGTGTAGTGGAAGCGGTGGGTGATGACGGGCGTGAGGTCCAGCCCGCCCTGCACCATGTAGGACATCTGGTGCCAGTTATCCATTTTTCTGCCGTAAATGCCCTGAAGCGTCAGGCCCTTGGTGATGATCTGGTTCATGTCCACGGAAATCGGGCCGTCGCCCAGACCCAGAAGCGAGATCTTGCCGCCGTTGCGCATGACCGAGACCATCTGCTGGAAGGCCGCGCCGCTGCCGGACATTTCCAGACCGACGTCGAAGCCCTCAGTCAGTCCCTGCTTGCGCATGATCTCGTGAATGTCCTCGCGGCGGATGTTCACGGCCGCGTCCGCGCCCATTTTTTTCGCAAGCGCGAGGCGGTAGTCGTTCATATCCGTGATGACCACGCGGCGCGCACCGGCGTATTTGCAGATGCCCGCGGCGATGATGCCGATGGGGCCTGCGCCGGAGATCAGAACGTCCTCGCCCACAAGCGGGAACATCAGCGCGGTGTGCGTGGCGTTGCCGACGGCGTCGAAGAAGGCCACGACATCCTCGGGCAGGCTCTCGTCTATGATGATGACGTTGCGCGAGGGGATGCAGACGTATTCGGCAAACGCACCGTCGCGATCCACACCCACGCCGACGTGATCCTTGCACCACTGGATGTTGCCGGAATGGCAGTTGCGGCAGCGGCCGCAGGTGATGTGCCCCTCGCCGCTGACGCGCTGGCCGAGATGCAGGCCGGTCACGCCCGCGCCCAGCGCGGCAATCTCCCCGACGTATTCATGGCCGATGATCTGCGGCGGATGCACATGCTGGCTCGACCACTCGTTCCATTTGTAAATATGAACGTCCGTGCCACAGATTGCGGTCTTGTGAACCTTAATGAGCACCTCGCCCGGCCCCGGCACGGGCACCGGCACGCGGCGCAGCTCCAGCCCCTCGGCAGGCGTCGGCTTGACAATGGCGTCCATGAATTGCTGCATGGCTGACCCTCCCAAAATACGCACAGTTGTGCGCGATGTATAGACAAAATCAAAAATTCGTCTTTGCTGCATAGACAGTATAGCAATTTTCCCTGCTATTGTCAATCCGGCTGGTTGGAAAAAGCAGATGTTTTTTCCAACCAGCCGGATAAATGATTCAATTGATCGCCTCTAGGAATCCGTCGCCTCCGGCGGCGTCTGCCAGACGTAGCTCTCGCCGGCGAGGGTCTGCGCGGTCAAAAGCTCCAATTCGGCATTTCCACGCTCGAGCGCACGCATGAGGTCGATGTAGCATTCCTCGCCGTTTACCGACAGGCGATTCCATGCGTGATATGCGCCGCCGCGCGTACCCTCGACCAGTTCACAGGCGATCTGTGCCTGTGCGCATTCGGCGTTGACCACGCAGGCAAAGCCAAGGCTGCTCGCCTGCCGCTCGCGCAGCAGGTCGTAGACCGGATGACCGGTCTGCGCATCACCCACGGTATAGTCCATGCGCGAGAACAGATAGCGCAGCAGATTTTGCAGGCGCTCGTTGTCGTCCGCACCGGAGCGCATATAGGTCGAGGCCGAGGTCAGCAGCGTTGCGACGGATTTCTGCATGCTGCGCATCTCGTCGCGCGTGGCGTCGTAGGTAAAGTGCAGCTCCAAAATGCGCGTCTCGCCCTCCTGCGGGTAGACGCTGGCCGAAACCTCGGGCAGGACGGAGATCTGGCCGGGATTGTTCAGGCAGAATGCGCGGATCTCCGCAGGAAAATCCGCGTCCTCGTAGCTGCGGATGCGCAGCGTGAGCGCGGAATCATAATTTAACAGGGCGCTTCTGATCTTCTCCTGCGCACCGGAAAGCCCGCTGACCGTGACAATGGCGTCGATCTCGGCCGCCGACCGCCGGAACACCAGCCGCACCGCGACGGAGCCATAGGTCTGGTTGCCGGTCAGCTCGGCGTCGGCATAGTCCAGCGCGTAAGCGCCGATGGGATCCTCAGCGGTGATGTATTGCAGCGTCTCGGAAAGATCGGCATTGAGGTCGCCCTGATAGCTGCGGATTTGGATCGTCGCCTGTTCCGTCCAGTCGCGCACGAAGGAAAGCATCATTCCGCGCAGCTCGTTGCGGTTGTGCGCCTCGGGCGGCGCTTCCTCGACGGGCGCCTCGGTGGGCGCAGCGCTCGGTTCGACGTGCGGATGCACGGAAAGATAGTCATTTTTGATGACAGACTCGCAGCCCGTCAGCAGCAGCACCGCCAGCAGCAGCGGCAGCAGCCGTTTTTTCATCGCACGTCCTCCTTATAACACAATCCGATCCCGCAGCAGTTACAGCTCGTTTCGGTCGTAGCGCTTGAAGCCGTCGCCCAACACCTGATGCGCGTCCTGCAAAATGATGAAGGCCGAAGGGTCGATGGCCATGACCAGATCCTTGAGCTGGGCAAGCTGCTTGCGTTTTACGGCACTTAAAATGACAAATTTATCGGTACGCGTGTAATAGCCCTGCCCGCGCAGCAGCGTCACGCCGCGGTCGAGTTGGGTGTCGATGGCCCGCGCAATCTCCTCGTAACGGTCGGAGATGATGAGCGCGACCTTGGAGTAGTCCATGCCGTAGACGACCTTGTCCAGAATCGTCGAGGAAATGACCAGCGTGACGACACTGTAAAGCGTATTGTTAAACTGCTTGTAGACAATGCCCGTAGCCACGGCCGTGCAAAGATCCATGCACAGGAGAATCTTGCCGATGGGGAAATTGCGGAATTTCAGCTTCAGAAGCCGCGCGACGATGTCCACGCCGCCGGTCGAAGCGCCCGCAAGGAACACGATGCCAAGACCCGCGCCGATGGTCACGCCGCCGAAGATGGCCGCCATGATCGGCTCGGTCTGCGGGACGGGAAGGAGTAAAAACAGGTCGAAGCATACCGATGTGACGACCATGCCCAAAAGCGAACCGAAGAAGAACAGCTTGCCGATCTTGCGGTAGCCGAAGAAGAACAGCGGCAGATTGATGATCGCGCTGAGGATGCCGACGGTGAGGAACTTCGGCTGCGCGGCATAAATAACAAGCATCGCAATGCCGGATACGCCGCCGCAGTTGATGCCCGCCGGCTCGAGGAACAGGTCGAAGCCCAGCGAGAACAGTGCGCTGCCCACGGCGATCATGAAAATGCTGCGAAGGACGGAGCGGAGACCGGAACGTTTTTTCATGGCTTATATCTCCAGTTCGATCTGTTTTTCGTCGCTGTCCTCGTCACGGAGCAGCGCGCCTGCGGCCGGAATGGTGCGCGTGCGGTAGCGCGCGGGATTGACGATGCCGCTTTCCTCCAGCCGCGCCGCGCGGGTGAGCACGGCCTTGCGCTTGAGGGTCAGAACGGCGACGCCCTGCGTATTGCGCGTGGTCTTGGCCGCGAGCTGCGCGGTCGAGAAGATCAGCGCACGTCCCTCGGAGGAATAGAGCGCGAGCTGCGCATCCTCCCTGAGCAGGAACACGGCCTTCAGAGGGCTCTTGTCGGAGTACGCGCCCGTGAGCTTGCGGCGGTTGGACTTGGTCTGATAGGCCGAAAGCTCGACCTTGGCGGCCTTGCCGTTTTCAAAGACGAACAGCACGCTGCCCGCATAATCGCCGGGCAGGCAGACGTCGATCACGTTCTCGCCCTCGTCGAAGCCCAGCTTGGTCGGCAGATAATCGCCCAGCACGGACGCTTTGCCGTCGTCAAAATCCGCGCAGCGCGCCTTGTAGACCTGATAGCGATCCGTGAACACCAGAATTTCGGCGGCGTTCGTCGTCTCACAGGAGAACTTCAGGCTGTCGCCCTCCTTGAAGCGCTGCTCGCCGGACATGCGCAGCGACTGCGCAGTGATCTTCTTGAAATAGCCCTCGCGGGAGACGAACACCGTGACGGGATAGTCCGGCACGCTCGGCTCCTCCTCCGGCTCGTCCAGTTCGTGGTCGTAGACGATCGCGGTGCGGCGCTCCTTGCCGTATTTTTCCGCGATGGCCTTCAGCTCGTCCGTGATGACGGCGCGGATGCGGCGATCGCTTGCAAGCAGCTCCTCCAGATCGGCAATCTCGGCGGCAAGGGTATCGACCTCCTGCGTGCGCTTGAGAATGTATTCCTTATTGATATTGCGCAGCTTGATCTCCGCGACATACTCGGCCTGCACCTGATCGATGCCGAAGCCGATCATCAGATTCGGGATGACCTCCGCGTCGGACTCCGTCTCGCGGATGATGCGGATGGCCTTGTCGATGTCGAGCAGGATGCGGCGCAGGCCCTTGAGCAGATGCAGCTTTTCGGACTTTTTGCGCTTCTGGAAGAATACGCGGCGGCGCACGCACTCCGTCCGCCACGCCGTCCATTCCTCGATGATCTCGCGCACGCCCAAAACGCGCGGCATCCCAGCGATCAGAATGTTGAAGTTGCAGGCGAAGCTGTCCATCAGCGGCGTGGTGCGGAACAGCTTCTGCATGAGCTTGTCCGGATCGACGCCGCGCTTGAGGTCGATGGTCAGCTTCAGGCCGGAGAGGTCGGTCTCGTCGCGCATATCCGAAATCTCGCGGATTTTTCCGGCCTTAATCAGCTCGGAGACCTTGTCGATGATGGCCTCGGTGGTGGTGGTATAGGGAATCTCAAATACCTCGATGAGATTGCCCTCCTTGACGTAGCGCCAGCGGGCGCGCAGCTTCACGGAGCCGCGGCCGGTGCGGTAGACCTCGGCCATGTCATTGGCGTTGTAGAGGATCTCGCCGCCCGTCGGGAAATCCGGCGCGGGCATCAGCTCCAGCAGGTCGCAGTCGGGGTTTTTGATCCACGCGGCGGTCGCGTTGCACACCTCGCGCAGATTGAAGCCGCAGATGTTGCTGGCCATGCCGACGGCAATGCCCGTGTTGGCCGAGACCAGCACGTTCGGGTAGGCTGTGGGCAGGAGCACCGGCTCTTTCATGGTGTTGGAATAGTTGTCCACAAAATCGACCGTTTCCGAGTCGATGTCGCGGAAGATCTCGGCGCAGATCGGCTCGAGCTTCGCCTCCGTGTAACGCGAGGCGGCGTAGGCCATGTCGCGGGAATAGACCTTGCCGAAGTTGCCCTTGGAATCGACGAAGGGCGCGAGCAACGCCTCGTTGCCGCGGGCAAGGCGCACCATGGTCTCGTAAATCGCGGCATCGCCGTGCGGGTTCAGGCCCATGGTTTGGCCGACGATGTCCGCCGACTTGCGGCGCGCACCGTTCAAAAGTCCCATTTTGTACATCGTGTACAGCAGCTTCCGGTGCGAGGGCTTGAAGCCGTCGATCTCCGGGATCGCGCGGGAGACGATGACGGACATCGCATAGGGCATATAGTTGACGGTCAGCGTGTCCGTGATGGGCTGCTCGAGCACCTCCGCGTGCAGGCCCTCGACATTCTGCGGAGTCAGCTTTTTCTTTTCGGGTTCTTTCTTTTTTCTTGCCATCTAAAAAAGTGCCTCCTTTACGAAAGATCGGCCAGATCCAGATACTGGCTGCCGTTTTCCGCGATATAGTCCTTGCGGCCGGCGAGGTTATCGCCCAGCAGCAGGTCAAAATACTGCGCGGTCTTTTCCGCGTCCTCGGGCATGACCTTGATGAGCCTGCGCGAGGCGGGATTCATGGTCGTCAGCCACATCATCTCCGGTTCGTTCTCACCAAGACCCTTCGAGCGCGCGACGGCGCACTTCTGTCCGTCGAGCTTTTTGAGAATTTCGGCCTTTTCCCGCTCCGTGTAGGCGAAATACGTCTTGTCCTTCGCAGTGATCTCAAAGAGCGGCGATTCGGCGATATACACATAGCCCTCGCGGATAAGCGTGGGCACAAGGCGGTAGAGCATGGTCAGAATCAGCGTGCGGATCTGGTAGCCGTCCACGTCGGCATCGGTGCAGATGATGATCTTGCTCCAGCGCAGCGCCGCGAGGTCAAAGGAGGCCAGATCCTTGACATGCTTGTCCTTGACCTCGACGCCGCAGCCCATCACGCGCAGGAGATCGGTGATGATCTCGCTCTTGAAAATGCGGGCGTAGTCGGCCTTGAGGCAGTTGAGAATCTTGCCGCGCACGGGCATGATGCCCTGAAATTCCGCGTCGCGCGAGAGCTTGACCGCGCCCATGGCGGAATCGCCCTCGACGATGTAAAGCTCGCGCTGCTCGGCGTCGCGGCTGCGGCAATCGACGAATTTCTGCACGCGGTTGGAAATATCCAGATTGCCCGAGAGCTTTTTCTTCACCGTCACGCGGGCACGCTCGGCCGTCTCGCGGCTGCGCTTGTTGATGAGCACCTGCTCGGCGATCTTGTCGGCCTCGCCCTTGTTCTCTATGAAATAGACCTGCAAGCGGCTGCGGAAGAACTCCGTCATGGCCTCCTGCACGAACTTATTGTTGATGGCCTTTTTGGTCTGGTTTTCATAGGAGGCCTGCGTGGAAAAGCAGTTCGTCACCAGCACGAGGCAGTCCGCCACGTCCTGAAACGTGATCTTCGACTCGTTCTTCACATATTTGCCCGTCTGCTTGAGATAGGCGTCGATGGCATAGACAAAGGCGTTGCGCACAGCCTTGTCCGGCGCGCCGCCGTATTCCAGCCACGAAGAATTGTGGTAATATTCAAGCTTGCTCATGCTGCGCGAGAAGCACAGCGCCGCCGTGATCTTCACCTTATAATCCGGCATATCCTCGCGGTCGCGCCCCTTGCGCTCGGTCTCCCAGTACTGCGGCATGGTGAAGGCATTGCCCTCGGTCAGCTCGGTGATATAGTCAAGAATGCCGTGCTCGTAGCAAAATTCCGTCGTTTCGAACTTGCCGCCCGCCTGATTGCGGAAGCGGAAGGTCACGCCCGCGTTCACCACAGCCTGCCGCTTGATTACGTCGAGGAAATATTCCTTGGGAATGTTGATGTCCGTAAAAACATCCAGATCGGGCAGCCAACGGAAGCACGAGCCGGTTTTTTTACGGTCGGCCGGCTCCTTGGTCATCTTGCCGACGATGTTGCCGCGCTCAAAATGCAGCGTGTACTTGAAGCCGTCGCGGTAGATGCGCGCGTCGAAATAGCGCGAGGCATACTGCGTGGCGCAGGAGCCGAGGCCGTTCATGCCGAGGCTGTAACCATAGTTGTTTCCTGCGTTGTTGTCGTATTTGCCGCCTGCGTACAGCTCGCAGAACACCAGCTCCCAGTTGTAGCGCTGCTCTTTTTCGTTCCAGTCCACCGGGCAGCCGCGCCCGAAGTCCTCGACCTCGATGCTGTGATCCTCATAGCGCGTGACGATGACCAGATCGCCGTAGCCCTCGCGTGCCTCGTCGATGGCGTTGGAGAGAATTTCAAAGACGGCATGTTCACAGCCGTCCAGCCCGTCCGAGCCGAAGATGACCGCCGGGCGCTTGCGCACGCGGTCGGCGCCCTTGAGCGCACTAATGCTTTCATTTCCGTAGTTTTGCTTTTTCGCCATAATAACCTCACGACATTTTGTGTGCATTTTCGCAATTTTATCCATTATATAGTTCAATTATAGCCCGATTTTGGGAGCTTGTCAACGCTTGTATTTTACGGAAAAATGCAGTATAATTCCAAACAAAGGAGGTTTTGCTATGAAACGAATGATTTCGCTGGCTTTGTGCCTGTTTTTGCTTTTGAGCCTTGCCGCCTGCGGCAAGGAGGAGCCCTTCCCCACGATCGTCACGCAGCCGACGACGGCTCCCACCGAGCCACCCACGGAGCCGTCCACCGAGCCGGAGACCGAGCCGCCCACGGAGCCTGACCCCGACGCGCCCTATCTCGAGCGCGCGCAGGCGCTGCTTGCGGCCATGACGCAGGAGGAAAAGGTCTATCAGCTCTTTATGGTCAGGCCCGAGGGGCTGACCGGCGTCAACACCGCCACACGCGCAGGCGAGGCGACGCAGGCCGCGCTTGCGGAAATGCCCGTCGGCGGCATCGTCTACTTCGCAGCCAATCTGGAAACGTCCGAGCAGGCCACACAAATGATCTCCGACACGCAGAGCTACTCCAAGCTGCCGCTGTTCATCGGCGTGGATGAAGAGGGTGGGCGCGTCGCACGTGTGAGCGATAAGCTCGGCACCACCGCCTTTGACCCGATGGCCTCCTACGGCGCAGCGGGCGACACGGAGACCGTGCGGCAGGTCGGCGCGACGATCGCGCAGGAGATCTCGTCCTTCGGCTTCAATGTGGATTTCGCTCCTGTGGCCGACGTGGTCACAAATCCCGATAACACCGAGATCGGCGACCGTTCCTTCTCCTCTGATCCGGCGGTCGCGGCGCAGATGGTCGCGGCGATGGTCGAGGGCTTGCAGCAAAACGGCGTTGCCTCCTGTCTGAAGCATTTCCCCGGCCACGGCAGCACCGAGGCCGACTCCCACAA
>CAKUMO010000003.1 GCA_934667815.1 uncultured Oscillospiraceae bacterium | reverse complement strand
TGGAGCACGCCGTCGGCGTGCTCCATAGTGCGCAAAGCGCACGGGATTCTTGATGAAATCAAGAATCGTAGTATTACTCTTTTCTTCCCTCCGAAATTTTCGGCTGGACAGGTTTTTTGACGGTTTGTTCAAATCGAATCGGAGCTTCCCTTTTTCGTATTTCATGCGCTGTACATTGAAACAAAAGGAGATTTCCCATGCAACCCACACAACCCCGAATCCCGCAGGTCTGCCTGCGGCGCGGCGAAGAAAAGGACGTTCTTGCGGGTGAACGCCTGATCTATGACAACGAGATCGACTGGGTGGACGAGGACTGCGCCGACGGCGGCGTGGTCGAGGTGCTTGACAGCCGTATGCGCTTCCTCGCCAAGGGCTTTTACAACAGCCGCTCGAAAATCGTCGTGCGCGTGCTCACAGCCGACCGCGCCGAGGCAATCGACCGCGCATTTTTCCGCCGCCGCATCGAAGCAGCATGGAAAAACCGCCTGACGCTCGGCTTTTCCGACGCCTGCCGCGTCGTTTTCGGCGAGTCCGATGGCCTGCCCGGTCTGACCGTGGACAAATTCCACGACTGTCTGTCGATGCAGATCGTCTCGCTCGGCATGGAGGCGCACAAGGCCGACCTCGTCTCCGTGCTGGTCGAGCTGTTTGCGCCGCGCTGCATTTACGAGCGCGACGACGTCGCCGTGCGCGAAAAAGAGGGAATGCCGCAGGTAAAGGCCTGCCTGTACGGCGCGGTTCCGGAGGAGCTGCTCATCCGTGAGCACGACGCGGTGATGCGCGTTGATCTCGAAAACGGACAAAAAACCGGCCATTTTCTCGATCAGCAGGAGAATCGCGGCCGCTTAAAGCCCTACGCCGCCGGGCGCGACGTGCTCGACCTGTGCTGCTGCACGGGCGGATTTTCCGTGCACGCGGCACTTTACGGCGCAAAATCCGTCCTCGCCGTGGACGCGTCCGAGGGTGCGCTGGCGCTCGTGCGGGAAAATGCGGAGAGAAACGGCGTGGCCTCCGCCGTCGCCACCGAATGCGGCAACGTTTTTGACCTTGTGCGGCAATATGAGGAGGAAAAGCGGCGCTTCGGCCTTGTCATCTGTGACCCACCGGCCTTTGCAAAAAATCGCGGCGCGCTGGAGGGCGCGTACCGCGGCTACAAGGACTTAAATCTGCGCTGCATGCGCCTGTGCGAGCCGGGCGGCTTCCTTGTGACCTGCTCGTGCAGCCAGTTCATGACCTCCGACCTGTTTGAAAAAATGCTGCAGGATGCCGCGGCGGACTGCGGACGTCCGGTGCGGCTGCTCGAGCGGCTGATGCAGTCGCGGGACCACCCGGCAGACCTCAGCTCCAAGTATGCGCTGTACCTCAAGGGCTGCGTGCTGCAGGTGCTGTAAGGCGCCGTGCCGCTGTTTCTGAACAATCCGTAAATTCTTGGAAAACCTATTGAAAGTTCTGCTTTTCCTGTATATACTGAAAGAAACTATAAATCAGGGGTAAAATTATGGCTTCTTTTATCCAATTTGAAAACGTCGAAAAGTGCTATGGCACCGGCGCGGCCTCCGTGCGTGCACTGCACGACGCGACCTTCACCGTCGAACGCGGCGAGATCTGCGTCATCGTCGGCCCGTCCGGCGCGGGCAAAACCACGCTTTTAAACATCCTCGGCGGCATGGACACGCTCACCTCCGGCCGCGTGTTTCTGGACGGGCGCGAGGTCTCGGCCTTCAACCGCCGGCAGCTTGCCGATTACCGCCGCCGCGACATCGGCTTCGTGTTCCAGTTTTACAACCTCATTCCGAACCTGACTGCGCTGGAAAACGTCGAGATCGCTTCGCAGATCGTCAAGGATCCGCTGCCCGCCGCCGATGTTTTGCGCGACGTTGGCCTTGGCGAACGCATGGCAAATTTTCCGGCGCAGCTCTCCGGCGGCGAACAGCAGCGCGTCGCCATCGCCCGTGCGCTGGCCAAACGCCCGCAGCTTCTGCTCTGCGACGAGCCGACCGGCGCGCTGGATTACAACACCGGCAAGCAAATTCTCGCGCTATTGCAGAAGCAGAGCCGCGAAAACGGGATGACCGTCATCATCATCACGCACAATTCCGCGCTCACGGCCATGGCCGACCGCGTCATCCACATCAAAAACGGCACCGTCCAGTCCATGGCGGTCAACGAAAAGCCCGTGCCCGTTGAGGAGATCGAGTGGTAATGGGCGCGTGGCGGAAGAATAATCTGCGCGAGCTGCGGCATTCCCTCGGCCGCTGGCTGGCGATTCTGGCCATCATCGCGCTGGGCGTGGGCTTCTTCGGCGGTCTGAAGGCTGCGAAGCCCGCCATGCTCAAAACGGGCCAGATCTATTTGGACAAAACGGCGTTTTACGATTTCCGTCTGCTGACGACGCTTGGCCTGACACAGGAGGACGAGGACTATTTTCGTGCGCTGTCGGGTGTGGCGGATGCCGAGGGCGGCGTGAGCACGGACGCAATCGCGCAGGTGAACGGCGCGGAGCGCACGCTCAAGCTCACGAGCCTGCCCGAGCGCATCAGCGTGCCGGAGGTCACGTCGGGGCGGCTTCCGCAAAGTGCGGACGAGTGCCTCTTAGATGCGCACCGCTTCACCGAGGATGTTCTGGGAACATCACTTGAAGTGACGAAAACAAGCCTTGACGGCTGCCTTTCCGTGGAAAAATTCACGGTCGTCGGCCTGTGCACCTCGCCGCTGTATCTGAACATTGAGCGCGGCACGACCGCCCTCGGCGGCGGCAGCATCGACGCTTTTGCATATGTCCCAAAGGACGCGTTTTCCGTCGATTACTTTACGGAGATCGACCTTCGCGCGGAGAATGCCGACCGGACGATCTATTCCGAGGCCTATTCCGACGACATCGACGCGCTGCGCCCGGCGCTGACCGCCGCACTGAACGAGCGTGCGCAGGTGCGCTATGAGAACATCATCGACGACGCACGCGACGCGCTGGCGGACGCGCAGAAGCAATATGACGAGGGCGTGGCAGAGTATGAGAGCCAGCGTGCCGACGCGGAACGCGAGCTGGAGGCCGCGAAACGCAAGCTCGACAGTGCGCGCTGGCAGATCGAATCCAACCGCCAGAAGCTCGAGGATGCGGAAAAGACCCTGACGGAAAGCCGCGAAAAGCTCGAAGCGGGCGAACAGGAGTATGCCGACGGCGCGGCACAGCTTGCCTCGGCCAAGAGCGAGGCGTATGCGGAGCTGGATGCGAAGCAGGCCGAGCTGGACGAGAACCGTGCGAAGGTCGAGGACGGCTTAAAGCAATTTAACGATACGGGCTTGCCGACGCAGTACGAGGCGCTTTTGATCACGCGCCGCCAGATCGAGGAAAAGCTCGACGGCCTGACGGCCGGCACGCCGGAATACTTCACGTGGAAAGCGCTGCTCGACGCGACGCAGCTTCTGATTGACCAATTTGAGAGCAACGAGCAATTTCAGCAGTATTTGCAGCTCAAGGACGCCAAGGCGCAGCTCGACGAGGGACAGGCGCAGCTTGATGCCGCCCGCGCCGAGGCGGACGCGGCCTTTGCCGAAAAGCAGGCGGAGCTGGACGCGGCGCGGGCCGAGCTGGACGAAGGAAAAAAGCAGCTCGAGGACGGCGAAAAGGAGCTAACCGACGGAAAAGCCCAGCTCAGCGCTGCCGAGGCGCAGCTTGCGCAGGGACAGGCGGATTACGACGCAGCCTACGAGACCGCGCAGCAGGGCTTTGCCGATGCCGAAGCCGAGCTGGCCGACGGCAAAAAACAGCTCGAGGATGCGCAGATCGAGGTCGAAAAGATCGAAAATCCATCAACCTATGTCCTTGACCGAACGACAAACACGGGCTATCTGTCTTTTAAGAGCGACTCCTCCATCGTTGAGGGCGTGGCGAAGGTGTTCCCGCTGTTCTTCTTCCTCGTCGCGGCGCTCGTGTGCATCACGACCATGACGCGTATGGTGGACGAACAGCGCACGCAGATCGGCACGCTCAAGGCCCTTGGCTATTCCGACGGAAAGATCGCGTGGAAATACATCTCCTATGCCGGCTCGGCGGCGCTGGCGGGCGCGGTGTTCGGCTTCGGTGTCGGCGGGGTGATCTTCCCGCAGGGCATCTGGCAGGGCTATTCCATGCTCTATACCTTTGCGCCGTGGCTGGAATACGATTTTTCGCCGCTGATGGCCGGAATTTCGCTGGTTGCGGCGCTGGCGTGCAGCGTGGGCGCGACCTTCTTTGCCTGCCGCGCGGAGCTGCGGCTCATGCCCGCCGGTCTGATGCGGCCGAAGGCGCCCAAGCCCGGCAAACGCATCCTGCTCGAGCGCGCGCCCTTCCTCTGGAACCGCTTCAGCTTTTTGCACAAGGTCTCCATCCGCAACATCGTGCGCTACAAAAAGCGCCTTTACATGATGCTCTTGGGCATCGGCGGCTGCACGGCGCTGATCGTCGCGGGCTTCGGCGTGCGCGATTCGATTTCCACCGTTGCGGAGGATCAGTTTGGCCGCATCACGCACTATGACATCTCGGCCAGCTTCTCCACACCTATGAACGAAACGCAGCAGGCGGCCTTCCGCGAGAGCTTCGACGATCTGACGCATTGCGTGTTCGTTGATACGTCGTCTTATGAGATTAAAACGGACAAGGGCGTCTACACGGTCAACATTGTCGCGACGGACGATCCCGACCTCACGAGCGTCATCGGTCTGCACGACGGCGAAAAATCCCTGACGCTGCCCGCCGAGGGCGCGCTCATCGACCGGAGCCTGTCGGACTACCTCGGCGTGAAGGCGGGCGACACGATCACCGTCACCGTGGACGAGACGAGGCAGGTTGTGCTGCCGGTTGCGGGCGTGATCGAAAACTACGTCTACCACTATGCCTACATGACCGCCGAGACCTACGAGCGGCTGTTTGGCACGGACTGCGAATTCAAGACGGCTTACATGACCACGGATGCCGACCCCTACGCCCTCGGCGCAGCGGTTGCGGAGCATTCGCGCGTGGCCAATGTGACGGTCGTCGCGTCCATGCGCTCTCTGGTGAAAAACATGATGAAGAGCATGGACTACATTGTCCTTCTGGTCATCGGGAGCGCCTGCGCACTGGCTTTGGTCGTGCTGTTCAACCTCTGCAACATCAGCATCACCGAGCGCGTGCGCGAAATTGCGACGGTCAAGGTTCTGGGCTTCTACCGCGGCGAGACGCGGCTGTATGTGTTCCGCGAGGTCTTTTTGCTCACGTTTCTGGGCGCGGCGGTCGGTCTGCCCTGCGGCTGGGCGCTGCACCGGTTCATCATGCAGCAGATTCGCATCGATATGGTGTCGTTCACCGTGCGCGTCGCGCCCTTGAGCTACTGCCTGTCCTTCCTGATTACGATGCTGTTAAGCGTTGTTGTGTGCTTGCTCCTGTGCCGCAAGATCGACCGCGTGCATATGGCCGAATCGCTCAAATCGGTGGAATAAATTTATAGCAAACGGGCGCTGCATTGGCAGCGCCCGTTTTACACCCGCAATATTCTTATATCACTGCGGCGTTCATGCTCTTGAGCTGCAATTGCAGCTTGTCGGCAATCAGCGCGATGAATTCCGAGTTCGTCGGCTTGCCCTTGGTGTTGGACACCGTGTAGCCGAAGAACCGTTGTAACGTTTCCAAATCACCGCGATCCCATGCGACCTCGATTGCGTGCCGAATCGCGCGTTCCACGCGCGAGGGCGTTGTGGCGAAGGTCTTAGCGACCTGCGGATAGAGAACCTTTGTAATTGCGTTGATGACCTCCATGTCGTTGACCGCGATCATGATGGCCTCGCGCAGATATTGATAGCCCTTGATGTGCGCCGGAACGCCGATCTCATGGATCATGGACGTGACCATGGCCTCAATGTTCGCCTCGCGCGGCTGCACGCCGGGATTGCGGCGGCGGGTCAGACTTTCGCGGATTTCGTCCAGCCGCTCGACGATGGCGCGCGGCGTGCAGGGCTTGAGCATGATGTACTGCACACCCAGCTCCATGAACATCGAGGAAATATACTCCGTGACGAACTCGACGAGCACGAGCATGACCGGATGTCTGTCCAGTGCGGCCGCGGCCTTAAGCACGGACATGCCGTCCGTTTTTTGGAGCATCAAGTCCATGACCAGAAAGTCCGGGCGCGTGTCACGAAGCATATCAAGCGCCTCTGCGCCGTCCTTGGCAGACCCCGCGACGATGTAGCGATCCGTCAGCTGGAAGGTCGAAGCGAGGACTTTCCCGTAATCCTCGTTGCCGCAGGCAAGCAGTACGCGATACATTTTTTCCATTCTGATTCCTCCTCTGAACATCTTCCTGTGAATTTGGTATACGCCAAACGATGTATATAATCTACCATATACTTCGCGCTTTTTCAATAAGAGGAACCAAATTTTTTATTAAAATTTATAGACTTTATTCGACGGATTCGCAAAAAAATTACATCATTTTGTGCAATATCACTATAATTAGTACAAATCCGACAAAATGTCACAAGATTTTGTGGTGTCGTGTGATGCACCTTTTATTCGACAATTTTTTCATATTTTTTCAAGCCAGATCAGAAGCACCGCGATGTCCGAGGGCGAAACGCCGGAGATGCGTCCGGCCTGTCCGATGGAGCGCGGGCGGATCTGGGAGAGCTTCTGCCGCGCCTCCAGCCGCAGTCCGGCAATGGAATTGTAGTCCGCGTCGGGCGGGAGCAGGCGCTCCTCCTCGCGCGTGAATTCCTCGATCTGCTTTTGCTGGCGCTGCAAATAGCCCTCATATTTGACGCGGATCTCGACCTGCCGCGTGACTGCGGGCGGCAGGCTCGGGCGCGTGCGGTCGAAGGGCGCGAGCATGTCGTAATCCAGCTCCGGACGGCGCAGCAGGTCGATCATGCGTGCGGCGCTGACCACGGGCGACGAGCCGACGGACTGCAAAAACGCGTTCAGCTCGGGCGAGGCGGGCGTGCCGGTGGATTCCAGACGGCGCAGCTCCGCACGCACAGCAGCGTATTTTCCTTCCACGGCGGCAAGCTGCGCGTCGGAGACCAGCCCGATGCGGTGACCAATGGGCGTCAGGCGCTCGTCGGCGTTGTCTTGCCGGTGCAGCAGGCGGTATTCGCTGCGCGAGGTCATGATGCGGTACGGCTCCTCGGTGCCCTTGGTTACGAGGTCGTCGATCAGCGTGCCGATGTAGCCGTCGGAGCGGCGCAGGATCATCGGTTCGCGACCCAGAACCGCCAGCGCGGCATTCACGCCCGCAACAAAGCCCTGCACCGCAGCTTCCTCATAGCCGGAGGAACCGTTAAATTGCCCCGCGCCGTAGAGGCCGGGGATTTTTTTGCACTCAAGCGTGGGATACAGCTCAGTGGGATCGACGCAGTCGTACTCGATGGCGTAAGCCGGGCGCAGCATTTCGGCGTGCTCGAGGCCTGGGATGGTGTGCAGCATGGCAATCTGCACGTCCTCGGGCAGACTGGAGGAAAAGCCTTGCAGGTACCATTCCTCGGTGTTCAGGCCGCAAGGCTCGAGGAAGAGCTGATGGCGCGGCTTGTCGGCAAAGCGCACGACCTTCGTCTCGATGCTCGGGCAGTAGCGCGGGCCGACGCCCGTGATGGAGCCGTCGTACAGCGGACTGCGGGCAAGATTCTCGCGGATAATGCGGTGCGTCTCGGAATTGGTATAGGTCAGATAGCAAATCGCGCGGTTCTCGACCGGCGTTTCGGTGGAGAACGAGAAAGGCTCGGGCGTTTCGTCGCCGGGCTGTGGCTCCATTTTGGAAAAATCGACGGTTTTCGCGTTGATGCGCGGCGGCGTGCCGGTCTTGAAGCGGCGCAGACGCAGGCCGAGCGCACGCAGACTCTCGGTCAGCTCCGGCGCGGGGCGCAGACCGTCCGGCCCGGAGGGCAGACTCACCTCGCCCGTGATGACGCGGCTGTCGAGGTAGGTGCCCGCCGCGATGACGCACGCGCGCACGCGGTATTCCGCGCCGAGCTGCGTGACAAGGCCGCTCACGCGGCCGTTTTCGGTCAGAAGCTCGACGACCGTCGCCTGTTTGAGCGTGAGGTTTTCCTGAAGCTCCAGCGTGTGCTTCATAAATTCCTGATAGCGCCGGCGGTCGGCCTGCGCGCGCAGAGAGTGCACCGCCGGGCCTTTGCCGCGGTTGAGCATCCGGTACTGGATGCAGCAGGCGTCCGCCGCGCGTGCCATTTCGCCGCCGAGGGCGTCCAGCTCGCGCACGAGATGCCCCTTGCCCGTGCCGCCGATTGCGGGGTTACAGGGCATATTGCCCACGGCGTCGAGGTTGATGGTGAAAACGATGGTTCTGAGGCCGAGACGCGCCGCAGCCAGCGCGGCTTCGATTCCGGCATGACCTGCGCCGACGACGGCGACGTCGTAGCTTCCTGCAAAATAACGCATGAAAATCGGTCCTTTTTACAATGGAGATTGTTTGATTTTGGAATAGCGGCGCGGATAGGCCGCAGGAGTCGGGCGGCACTTGCGGATGACGAGAACGTAATGCGCCGCATCGCCCAGGTCAAAGCGGCGGACGGCCTCGACCTCGCCACCGAGCTTGTGCAGCGCGGACTGCGCCTCGGCCAGCTCCTCCTGCGCGGCAGCGCCCTTCATCGCCAGAAATGCGCCGCCGACCTTCACAAAGGGCAGGCACAGCTCGGCCAAGATATTCAGCCGCGCGACGGCGCGGGAGACGGCAATGTCATATTGCTCACGCGCGGAAAATTCCTCGGCGCGGGCGGCGACGCATTCGGCCTGTACGCCCATGGCGGTCAGAGTCTCGTCCAGCCAGCGCACGCGCTTTTGCAGGCTGTCGAGCAGCGTCAGGGAGATCGACGGCTCGGCCAGCTTCAGCGGCACGCCGGGAAAGCCCGCGCCGCAGCCGACGTCGATGACGCGTGCATCTTTGAAATTTTCGACGGTCAGGAGCGTCAGGCTGTCGGCAAAGTGCAGCCGCGCGACGGCCTCCGGCTCGGTGATGGCGGTCAGGTTCATGACCTGATTCTTTTCCAGCAGCGCACGGCCGAAGGTCTCAAACTGTGCAAGCTGCGCCTCCGTCAGGCAGAGGCCGAGACGCGCGGCCTCGACGCGTAAAATTTCTTTCATCGGGCATCCTCCGTAAAAATGAGGGTCTGCACGCCCGTGGTGCGCACGAGCGCGGTTGCAGGCGCACGCAGCACGCAGAAAACCGCATGCAGCACGGCCAGATTGCCGCCGAGGTGGTAGATCAAAAAGGGATAGACGAACCAGAACCAGTCTGCCGGGACGCAGGCGCTTGCCGCGCCCAGCGCGCCGGCCCAGAGCAGGAAGGGCAGAAGCGCCGCCGCCGCGAAGCGTCCGCGCGAGAAATAGGCATAGCTTCCGGGAATGGTCAGCAGTCCCTGCCGCCGCCAGCACGGGCTTTGCCCGCCGAAAAGCCGCAGAAACAGCGCACGCGTGAGCTGGTAGCACTGCGCATAGAGCAGCAGCCCCAGCACGAGCAGCAGCGCACGCAGGAAATATGCGGAAAAACCGCGCTCGAACAGCGCACGGAGCGGCTCAAAGCTGCGCCAGACCCAGCCAAGCGCGATCAGGCCGAGGCCGAAAATTGCGGAAAACAGGTTCCAGCGGCGGTAAATTTTCGCGTCCGCACGCAGATTGACCTTTTCGGTCATGGAATAGCCGCGCGGAATGTCGTTGATGTCAGCCATAAGCGCTCACTTTCCGACGCAAAAGCGTTCAAAAATGCGATTTGTGATGTCCTCGCGGACGGTGCGGCCCGTGACCTCACCCAAAGCCTGCATCGCCTGCTCGACGTCGGTCAGAACGGCGTCGGGCGTGATGCCTGCGCGGAGTGCGGCCCCTGCGCGGGAGAGCGCCTCTTTTGCGGCCGTCAGTGCGCCGAACTGGCGCGGATTGGTCAGAAGCGAACCGTCGCAGGCGGCGCAGTCCGCACCGTAGCGCTGCGCGATCCAGTCGGTCAGCGCGGTTAACCCCTCGCCCGTCGCGGCCGAGAGCGTGAATACCTGCGGCAGCGGGAGGGTTTTTATGCACAGCGGCAGGTCGGCCTTGTTGATAACGCCGATGCAGTCCGGCGCGGCCTGTGCAGCCCGCAGCGCACGTTCGTCCTCGTCCGTCCACGGCTGTGCGCCGTCGCAGACGAAGATCGCAAGCTGCGCCTCCTGCGCGGCCCGCTCCGAGCGCTCCACACCCATGGCCTCAATGCGGTCGCCGGCGCTGCGGATGCCCGCCGTGTCCGTCAGGCGAAGCAGGACGCCGCCTGCACGCACGGTTTCTTCGACCGTGTCGCGCGTCGTGCCCGCGATTTCCGTGACGATCACGCGGTCATAACCCGCCAGAGCGTTGAACAGCGAGGATTTTCCGGCGTTCGGACGGCCTAAAAGTACGGTTTTTACGCCGGATTTCAGAACGCGCCCGCGCTCGTAGGTTCCGAGCAGCGCGTCGATCTCGCGCGATGCGCGGGAGAGCGTCGCGGAAAGCGCATCCAAACCGAAGTCCTCAATGTCCTCGTCGGGGTAGTCCAGAACGGCGTGGAAGTGGCTGCACAAATCGCGCAGGTCGTTATAAATCGGGTCAATGCGCCGCAGGAGCGCACCGCCGAGCTGACCGGCGGCGTTGGCTGCGGCCTCGGCGGTCTCGGCGTCGATCAGGTCGATCACGGCCTCGGCCTGCGTCAGGTCAAGCTGACCGTTCAGAAAGGCGCGGCGCGTAAATTCTCCGGGCAGCGCCTGCCGTGCGCCTGCGGCAAGCAGACTCTCCAGTCCCGCCGCCAGCATCGCGGGAGAACCATGGCATTGCAGCTCGACCGTGTCCTCGCCGGTGTAGCTGTGCGGCGCGGCGGCGCGGACGGCCATGGCTTCGTCGATCACGCGGCCCTGACGGTCGCGCAGCCTGCCCAGCATCAGCTTGTGCGTGGGCGCGGCCTGCAGCGGAAGGCCGCAGCGCAGCTCGAACACCTTGCCCGCGACCTCGGCGCAGCCTGGGCCGGACAGCCGCAAAATGCCGATCGCGCAGGGCGCTTTGCCCGTGGCGATGGCGGCGATGACGTCGCTCACTTCAGATTCGCCTCCAAAAATTCCGCCAGCTCGGCCACGCGCCCCTCGTTAAAGGGCGAGCGCAGCTCGTTCGCCTCGGCAAAGGCCAGAAGCGTGCTGCCCGCGCTGGTGTAAAGCATGTCGCAGTATTTTTTCAGACCGGCGCCCGTCGTCTCCTGCTCGAGCTGGTAAATCTGCAGCGCGAGATCGTTTGACAGACAGTAGCTGATCATGTAATACGGCGCGATGAAGAAGTGCTGAATGTCGATCCAGCCTTGGGAATCGTAGGTTTCAAAGCCCGGCGTGGTCATGCCGTAGGCGGAGTTGCACTCGTAGTAGAGCGCGTTGACCTTCTCGCGCGTCAGCTCGGTTTCGTCGAGGGCGAATACGCGGCACTCAAAATCGTAGTAGCATGCCTGCGAGAGGAAGGTCATCAGAGAATCCTGCATTTTGTTCCTGCGCAGTGCGCTGCGCTTCAAAACGCCGAGGTCTGCCGCGTCAAGTGTCAGATATTCCAGACCTTGGGAAAAGACTTCGGCCACGTCGATGGAGTCGGTCTGGTTGCAGTTGACAAAGCCGTCGGTGAAGTGGCCGAATTCATGCGCGGCGGTCAGGAGGTCGCTCAGGTCGCCCACGGGCGAGATATAGACAAAGGGTGCTTCGTATTCATCAAGGTAGGTCTCGTAGGAGCCGGGCATTTTGCTGGACGACGCCGTTGCGTCGTATAATTCATACGCCTGCATATAGCCGAAGGCCGTCTGCATTTCGTGGCCGAGGGTGTTCATCGTGCCCTCAAGGAGCTGCATGACCTCGTCCATGTCCATGCTTGCCAGACCGACGGAATCGTAGCCTGTAAAGAGCGGGACGAGCTGCTCGCGCACGTCGGTCAGATACTGCTCGGCCTGTGCGGGTGTGTAGTCGCGGTAGTAGGTGTTTTCATAGGCGTAGTCGGCGTAGGTCTCATAGCCCAGCTCAGCCGCCAGCGCCTTGCGCGTCTTGACCAGCTCGATGAAAATATCGCACGCCTGCGGATTGTATTTTTCGCAATACAGATCGATCAGCGCGTGATATTCTTCGTAGCTCGTGGCCTCGTTCAGCGCGTTGGAGACCAGAACCTCCTGCCCGTCAACCTCTACCGTCATATCGCCGGTCAGCGCCATGTAACGAGCTTGCAGGTCGGACTCCTGCTGCATCAGCTCGACGACCTTCGGATTGGAGTACACACCGTCGCCGTCGTAGCCGAGGAAGAAATCCTCACCGAAATAGTCCTTTTCCAGCGCATCGCGGATGGGAGAATCAGCCATCGCGCAGTAGCAGTCCTCCAGCGCCTTTTCGACCAGCGGCGTCTGCTCCTCGCACCAGAGGTACTCAGTCTCGTAGGTGCTGTCGTTCAGGTTGAGGGTGTAGCGGATATAGGCGAGGTTGCTCATGGTGTAAAAATGGAAGTAGTCGGCGTAGGCCGCGTCATATTCGTCGTATACCTCGTCGGCCTTTTTGGCGGCCGAATCCTCTCCGGCGGCGGCAAATGCCTCACAGAGCGCATCGACGTCGGGACGCTCGTAGGGCATGTCGGTGAATTTTACAGGCTCCAGAATGGGCGTATAGGGCCGCTGGTAGTCGGCATAGTCCACGGCGCCGGCGGAATAATCGGGGCGCTCGTAGGCCGTGCCGGGAAATTCCTCGAGAACGCCGCCGATCACGGCGGCCAGCAGACCGCAGCCTTGCAGGCAGAACGCGAGCACGAGCAGCAGTGCCGTCAGGCAGACAAGTCGTTTTTTCATGGTTGGCCTCCTGTCAGAAAGTTTGATAGGCGGGGATATATTTATTCTTTTATATCATATCATACTTTCGGAAAAAAGAAAAGCCGGACGGCGGAAAAAGTCGGTTTGGACCCAAAATGCCCGCCGCAGACATCCTGCGGCGGGCATTTTTATGTAAGCAGTTCCTGTTTTATTTCCCTGTCAGCTCGGCGAACAGCGCGCGCTCCTTCGTCAGACCGTCGGAGAGCGGCGTACCGAGATAGAACGCGACATACAGCCCCGGGCCGATGGAGGCACCGCAGGCCTGACAGACCGTCGTGACGATGACCTCGCGCGGCTTGAACTCCTGCTCGATGCGCCGCTTCAGCTCCGCCGCCTGCTCCGGACGCACGGAATGCGTGACGAAAATGATCTGTTCTTCCGGTGCCTCGATCGTCCGGCGGATGTACTCGATCGCCATATCAATGGAGGCCTTGCGGCCGCGCACCTTGCCGATGGGTGTGCTCAGACCGGTCTCGGGGTCGAGGTCGGCCATCGGGCGGATGCCCACGAGCGTGCCCATGACGGCGGCCGCGCCGGAGACGCGGCCCATGCGCTTGCAGAAGAACAGATCCTCCAGCGCGCCCATCTGGTGCAGACGGCGCACGTTGAGCTCCAGCCAGTCGGCGGTCTCGTCGAGACTTTTGCCCTCGGCGCGCAGCTCGCTCACGCGGGTCAGCAGCAACGCCTCGCCGCCGCAGTAGCGCGTGGCCACGCAGCGAATGCGGCGCTCGGGATATTTTTCGCGCAGATCGTTTGCGATAGCGCAGGCTGTGGCATAGGTGCCGCTCAGGCCGGTGGCGATGCAGGCAAAGAGCACGTCGCGGCCCTGCGAGAGGAAACGCTCGAACAGGTCGGAAATCTCCTGCGGCGCGGGCAGCGAGGTCGAATACAGGGACTTTTTGTCCTTCATGCTGGCGTAGTATGTCTCGGGCGTCATGTTGCCCCAATCCAGATCGGAAAGCTCGGAGTGGCCGTCCGGGAAATTCAGCGTGCCGCGCACATAGCCGTCGATGCCGAAGCGCTCGCGCAGCTCGGCGGTCATGTCGCAGGCGGTGTCGGTCAGAATTGCGAAATTTTGCATGGATTTTCTCCTCCTCTATTTTTAAATTCATTATAGTACGATTTTTCGGCATTTTCAAGCCCTAAAAATAACATAATTGTGATTTACTTTTCCGCGCATTTCAGATATAATGATAGCGAGAAACAGGGATTCCCTGGGAAAGAGAGAGGGAGGGATTCCATGCCGACTTGGGCTTGGATTCTGATCGGCGTCGCAGCGTTCGCGTTGGTGTCGCTGGTCGCCATGGTCTGCGCGACCATGGGCATTGCAAAAAAGGTCTATCAGAACATTCTCGTGCGCACCGACGAAAACAAATGGCGGCGCGCCAACAGCTACCCGCCGAACCCCGAGCACACGCATATGTTCGAGCTGGGCATGCAGTGGGGGCGTGAAAACGCCGCGCATATGCGTCCGGTGGAGATCGAAAACGAGGGACTGAAGCTCGCGGGCGAATATTTTGACTTCGGCGCGGAGCGCTGCGTCATCATCTTCCCCGGCAGAACGGAAACGTTATATTACAGCTACTACTTCGCGGAGCCTTACGTCGCGGCCGGCTGCAATGTGCTGGTGGTCGATCCGCGTGCGCACGGCCTGAGCGACGGCAAATACAACTGCTGCGGCACGAAGGAATTCTCCGACGTGCTGGCGTGGACGGTCTTTGCCCACGAGACGCTGCACAACCGCGAGATCGTGCTGCACGGCATCTGCGTCGGTGGCGCGGCGGTGGTGCTGGCGGCGGCACGGCCGGAGTTTCCGCCGTATGTGTCGCATCTGGTCGTCGAGGGACTGTTTGCGACCTTCAAGGAGTCGTTCAAGCTGCACATGAAGGCCGAGGGCAAGCCGGTGTTCCCGGTGATGAACGAGATTTTCTGGATCGCCAAGCGCGAGTCCGGTGTGGACGTGGCGAAAAACGCGCCCATCCGCTACATTGACCGCGTGAAAACGCCGATCTTGTTCCTGCACGGCACGAAGGATACCTTCTCGCTGCCCAAGCGCGCCGAGCAGCTCTATGCCAAGTGCACCGCGCCGAAGAAGCTCGTCTGGATGGACAAGGGCTCGCATTCGCATCTGCGCATCAACAATACCGAGGTTTACGACGGCGCAATCCGGGAGTTTTTGGCGGAATAAGCGTTTTTTCCCGGCAGACGATTGACAGCGCCCGGAACATTGTTTATAATTAACTTAACCATATGGCGGTAAAACCGCCGGA
Organism: uncultured Oscillospiraceae bacterium; assembly: GCA_934667815.1. GTDB lineage: Bacteria > Bacillota > Clostridia > Oscillospirales > Oscillospiraceae > JAZOXB01. Next base: position 78,359 of record CAKUMO010000003.1, on the reverse strand, counting down.
AACAGGGAGGAATTCATCATGGCAGGATTCTGCACGAAGTGCGGCCGTCCGCTGCCCGAGAATGGCATCTGCCCCTGCACGCAGGTCGAGCAGCCCGCACCGCAGCCTGAGCAGCCGCAGTACCAGCAGCCCGCACCGCAGCCTGAGCAGCCGCAGTACCAGCAGCCCCAATATCAGCAGCCGCAGTATCAGGCTCCGCAATACCAGCAGCCTCAGTACCAGCAACCGCAATATCAGGCTCCGCAGTATCAGCAGCAGCCCTATCAGCAGCAATACCAGCAGCCCCAATATCAGCCCTATCAGCAGCAGTATCAGGCCCCGCATCAGCAGCCGGTGCAGGCGCCGCCGCAGCCCAAGGAGCCGAGCGCCTTTGGCCTTGCAATGGCGGATCTTCCCAAGAAGTTCATCCGCTTCATCAAGGATCCTGTGGCAGAGCTGAAAAGCTCTGCGGAGAAGAAGGATATGCTCGGCGGCATCATCGGCCTCGCGCTGGCCGTCATCTGCTGCTTCTTCGCAACGCTGGTCTACGCCCTGCGCTGGAAGATCGAGTATGCGCCCTTCCCGGTCTGGGCATGGCTCACCGTCGGCCTGTTCGCACCCGTCGTCGCGGGCGGCATCACGCTGCTGGGCTACTTTGCTTTGAGCAAGATCAATAAGGTCGAGGCAGACTTTAAAGGCATTCTGGCCGTCGTCGGCACCGGCGCGCTCGTTCCCGCCGCACTGACGCTCACGTCCTGCCTGCTGACGCTCATCGTCTCGTGGTTCTTCGGCGCCATCGGCGTGGTGATCTTCGCGGTCTGGGCGATCACGGCGGTCGTTACGGTGTTCCATGTCTACAACGTGCCGCCCAAGGCGCTGAACATCCTGCTCCTGCTGGGCTTCTTCGTCGTGGGCTATGTCGCGCTGGACAGCATGCGCGACTGGCTGGTGAGTTCCACCGTCACCGTGAGCAGCCTCATCAATCAGGGCATCAACGACATCTTCGGAGACATCTTCTCCTCCGGATGGTAAGAAGTACATAAGAAACATATAAAAAGGACGCTGCAACCGCAGCGTCCTTTCAGACTGTCAAAAAAGTCCGTAATCGTCAAAAACGATTCACAATTTAATGGATTTTTCTCTCTGAGTTGATTTACAAAAGGCAGTGTCAAGGTTTATGCGCAAATTTGATTCTGGTATCTGGCAGAAATCTATTACAGGGGGGGTGCTTCGGCGCCCCCCCTTGGTTACTTTAGGTCGGTCGGTGCGCAAAGGGTCAAGGGCGGCGGCAGCCGCTTGTCTTGCCCCTTGGGAAACTCTGATTAAATCGTCTGCGGCTGAGCGGCGAATCTTTTGCCCCCAGCCATCGGTTCGAAAAATGGGAAATACATACAGTATTCCCTCATTTTTCGAACCTTGTCCGGAAGCAAAATCTTTCACCGTCGGCTCTTGCCGATTTAATCAGAGCTTCCCTTGACGCTTCGCGAGCCGACTGCCACTCACCCGACCAGCAGGTCCTGCTCGATGATCTCGAGGTGCTTCATATTCATGTATTTCTTGCAGCCCCACTGCGTGCCCGCCACATGGCGCAGTCTCGCGCAGACCATCATCAGGGCGGAGTTCCCGTCAGGGAACGTCCCCACCACGCGGGTTCTGCGGCGGATCTCCCGGTTCAGCCGCTCGATCACATTATCTGAGCGCGTCTGTACCGTTATTGACCGGCCCGACCTCCGTCCCAGCGTTTCTGTTTGGCAAGGCCGGAGACGGAGACGTTCGGATTCTTCAGAACCTCGAGAGCGAAGGCCTTGGCGTTGAAGCAGGGCTCCCTAGCGCCCCTTTCGCCGCGGAAGGATTGATGGTTAATGGAATGGCTTGCCGAGGTCAATGACCAGCCAGTTTTGCCGACGGTGCACCCCTTGGTTTTCTTTCTAGCGTCGAGCACCTTTTTCCCGTTAAAGCTGCCGTTGCCTGAGGGCGCCGGGGATGGCCGCACCGCCGCAGGAGCTTCAAGCCTATTGAGAAGTCTGTTCTACATTAATGTTCTTTTTTCTTTTTCAGAAGCGTACCGGCGGCAATGGCCGTGGCGCTGAATGCCAGAATGCCGAACCAGAGTGCAAGCCGTTCGTCGTCTCCGGTCTGCGGCGTAGTTTTGTCGTGCACGATGGTGAAGGTCGTGTCCGCGTGACCGTTCAGCGAAATAATACGGAGACTGTGCAGGTCCGCAGAGAGGGTTCGCAGAAAAGCAGGCTCCAAAACGGCGACCGTCGTCCCCTCGCTGACGGTATAGTCCTCGGCCGTGAGCACCTTGCCGTCTACCTCGACCGCGACAAATTCGTCGAACGAAGCGTCGCTGCAGAAGCGTGCGCCGTCAGTGAACTTCGTGTGCCAAGTTTGCTCCGCGCCCTCGATGATGGATGGCGCAAAGGAGATGCGGTCAAGCTCTGCCAGACGATCAAGCAGGGCGTCAAGTTTTTCGCGCAGCGCCTTGAGCGCGTCGCGCTCGGCCTCTGTGAGGTTTTCGCCGTCCAGAAGCGCATCCACACGGTCGGCCAACGCCTCGATGGTCTTGCGGTCGCCGCGCTTGACGATCTCGGGCGTGTAGCTCCCGATCTCTTCGTCTAAGGCGGCGATTTCTGCAGTGAGATCCGGATCTTGTTCGTACTCCAGATATAGGTTGTCGATGTATAGGTGAGCGTTCACGTCTGATGCATTTGGCTCAATAGAGATGGAAAACATCTTGATAGAATCAATTGTGCCCACGTCGGCTAAATCTACGCCGACCCAACCGGAAAAGCCCTTGCTGATGGAGATCCTGCTGAAAGAAGCGCCGGAATACGCTGCCGCCTCCTGCGTTTTCAGGAGCTCTCCCTTTGCAGAAATCCTGTAGATATTCGCGCCGATTTTTGGCTTTTCACCGTTAATGGCAAAATCCAATGCCAATTCAGAATTGGAAAACTCGCGTGCATCCAACCACAGCCACAGTCGCTTTGCGCCTTTCCAGTTGGCAAGCGCGGTTTCGTCCTTGTTCGGATAGAGATCTACGCCATTTGCCCAGTACAGATTAGCGTCATATTTTACGATAGAATAAGACAAAGCCTGTGACTTATGACAGCCTTTCCCAGGAGCTGCCGTCACTTCAGACAAAGCGCCACCGTGACCGCCGCCTTGGTCGGCAAATGTATCTGCCGCCCATTCCTCTGCATACAAGTCCGCGGGAAGATTTTCCATATCCCAGGCTACGCGCATAAAGCCTGCATTGTTGTACACAGGATAGTCCGGACGCGGTCTGCCCTGTTTTTCGGGCATGTTGCACCAGATTGGCAGTCTGCCTTTTACAAACCAACGGAAATCCATCTCATGACGTAGTTGCAGCCATGTGCTGTACTGGTGGCCGCCTAAATTGTCCATATCTGAATGAACACTTGCCATATCTGTTAGGCGGACCGGCATATTGTACACATCGACCGTGTCAACCATCAGCCAGCAGTCATCATTGCTGCCATCAGAGATCACAGCAGTTTCCAGATCAGAGGTTTGCAGGGTAACATCAAAGATGGACCCGGCACCGCCAAATGTGCGCTGCTCAATTGCCAGAAGAATGGGACCATAGTAGACTGCGGTCTTTTTCGCATAGTTTTCCTCGCCAAGCCAGTAATGCAAACCAACTTCCAACTCCAGATGAACCACATCTCCGCTCTCCCATATGCGGTGGAGTTCAAAATAAGAGCCTGCCTGCGCCGCGAAGGTTTCCCCGTCAATGGTGACTGTGCTGGCCGTTGCCCAGGAAGGAATCCGGAAAGAAAGCGTAAATTCTTCCGGTTTGGCTGCCTGTATCTCTACGCAAATGCTGCCATTCAACGGATATTGCGTTGTTTGCTTCAGAGTGATGGTTTGCCCGCTGGGTGCCACAGAGGTAATGGAACTGGGGCCGTAGTAGTTCAAGTACATTCCCTTTGTATCGGTCAGTACAGCCCATTGAGATACGGAACCGATACCTCTTGCAAGATTTGCCTGACAGCAGCTAAAGTCCACTGCCCCAGAATTCTTTTGAAATGCGAGCGACAACGGCGAGGGGGTTAAGATGCCTTGCATCGGCGAATCATATGTTGTATAGCGGAAGTCTTCGAGTAAAGATGCAAGCATACTGTTGAAGTATGACAGCTCAAGCTCATCTGCCACTAGGGAGTTTTTGGAAAGCTGGAGATACTCCGTACTCAGCCCCATCCATGCAACCGTACAGCAGGTCTCAATGGCGCCTGTGCTGTAAGGGCTGCCGCACGCCTGTTCGCCGCTGCTGAAACCGCCGGTGTTATGCCGATCGGTTTTCAGAATGCTCCACCAAATATTTTCAAGCGCTGTGTAATACTTGCGCGTTCCGGTGATTTCATATAAGGTACCAAGCGTAGTAATCGTATGAAGCGCTTCCCAGCGTGGGAGCTTCGTCTCGTAATATTCCTTTCCAGAGAGAACCTCGTTCATCCAGTCGCCGGACTTCGGCCAATCCTCTTCGACAATTTGGATTGCCGCATCCAGATATTTTTTCTTGTCGGTATGCTGGTACATCAATGCAAAGGCATGACTGATTGCCAAATTCATGGTTTGATTTCCGGCAGAGTCAAAGCTCCTGTTTCCAGCCACAAAAAAGTCGTACACATAGTCGATTGCCTTTTCCGCGACTTCGAACGCATCCTGATTTCCTGCCACATCGCTCCACTGCAACAGACCGCAGATCGAGTGGTAATGGTTCCAGACGTCCCAGTTATATCCGTCAAAACCCATGCGATCGCCGTTGCGGTATATGCCGAGATATCCATCGCCCCCTTGAGCCTCCTTCAAAAGGGCAACGATTTTATCACCGGAGTCCTTCAGCGCTCTGCTCGGAGCTGCCTGATAGCTATATGCAATTCCAAGCAGATGCTTGCCGACAAACTCTCCCGTCCACGGAAGGACAGCTCCGCCGTATTCCGACTTTTCAACTCCTGAATTTGCCTCGTGAATCAGCCCGATGATCGCGGGGTTCTTTTCAAGCGCGTCGATCTGCCAGTTGGCGATATTTGCATCAATGTTCTGGGCAACATATCCTTCCAATGCCATGTCGTTGACTTTCGAGGAGGCACGGCTTCCGTCCGGTTGTGGCAGCTCGGTATCTCCAGGGTAGACCGGCCACGCCGGATTAGCCTCCGGTATATCCGCAACGGAATCCGCCACGGGATCTTCCTGATCGAGCACGGTTACCTGAACAGTCAATTCCGTATAGCCAAAGTTCTCATTGTAGGCGCATACTGTGAATTCATCCAAGCCGACATAATCCTGAGCTGGCCTGTAATTGACTGTGCCATTGTAAGCATTTATAATTGCTTTTCCATGCTTTGCCTCTGCGCTAAGCTGATATCGCACGACCCCGCTATCCTCTGCCGAACAGTTCAGCAGATTGGATAGTGCATTCTTATAAGATATAATTTTCGGGGTTGTCAGAACGGCTTCATTGAACTGCGGTGCCGACTCGGCGTTATATGACCGCCCAATTCCGATGTTATCAATATAAACGGCAGTATTGTTGCTGCTTTGCTGCTCCACATAGAAGCCGATCTTCTTGATTCCATTCAACGCCATTTCCGAAGCATTTTGCAGCGGGAGGAATGTCTCTTTGTTTAAGGAAATCCGAACCCATCCACGATAACCCGCGTCGAGCGTGACATGCCCCCAGGACTGTAATCCGCGCATAACCCATTTGCCATCTTGTTGGATATAATAGGTGCCACTGTAACAGTTTGCACGGCAGGTTGACCATGTAACACCATTTTCATCCACAAAGTATATATCAAGTATGCCGCGCTCCTTCCATTCGGAAGCATCCGCCCAGAACCAAAGCTCCTGTGCGCCGCGCCAATCGGTAACCGCACCTTCTGCCCTATCCATGTTCATCCAGAGCGTATCGTTCCAGCCTACTGACAATGTCAACCATGCCAGCGCACGTGAATTGTTAAAGCCGTGGTTACGAGCTTTGGCGAGGAAGCCGATGCCAGCCCGATTGTGCATATCAAACAGTCCGGTCATGTCACCTTTCTCTCCGAAGGACACTCTTGGGGGCAAGGACTCCATATCATAAATCATTGTAAAGTTGGCGGGAAGCTCTGCAATCTCGGACGCTTGCGTAGTCCTTTCACTGGGGAGACCGTGCATTTCTGGAATCCAGTCTTCTTTTAATGCACAAATACTGTCAATTATTGCCGTTTCTCCTGCGTTCAGGGTAAAGGAGATGTTGATGCGCTTTACAGAATTGCTGGAATAGTCACCATAGCACGTGAAAGAAGTCATGGGGATTCTCACCCAGCCTCTGAAGCCGGACGGCAGGAATATCTCTCCCCATTGGCCGATAGTCGAGATTTCTTTCAGACGGGTTTGACTGTCGTAGAAGTAGACCGCTGCTTCTGCTGTTAATGATGTCCAACCACTGCCGCCGTTATTGCTGGAAATGCGGAATACCGGTGCAGTTGCCGAACTGCCGACGATATCCACATAGCACCACAACTCCTGATATTCCCTCCAATCTGTCTGTCCGCTATCTGCTTCGATGTTCAGTGCAGTCTGCTGTCCCCAGAAGCCATCTAACTGCAGCATGCTCCACTGCAGTGCATTTTCATGTTCGGCATGCTCTGAAGTCACTAAGAGCCGGTACATATCATTCGGAGCTTCTCCATAGCCATTGCTATCACCGACAATTGCTCCTGTTTCCCATTTGTCAAAGCTCATCAGTTCGATATAGGGAGCATCTTCAACAACAGGCACCGGCCTCTCTTTTGACCTGTCACAAGGCAATCCACAATCTCTGTTCCATTCTTTTCTTAAGATACAAAAGCTGTCGAAATAGGCAAATTCACCTGTTTGTAGGCCAAAGCTAACGGTAACTCTTCTGACCAGATTAAGGTTTAAATCGGATCGAAAAGTCAGACTCGTAATCGGTACACGAACCCACCCGCAAAAGCGTGCAGGAATTGTGACTTCTCCCCATAAACCGACGGCAAGCGGAGGCTGCTCGGCGCGAGTTGCCGCGTCGTAAAGATAGATTGCTTCGCCGTTTTTCATAGAAGTCCAGCCGCTTCCGTTGTTGTTAAATCCGAGGCGGATGTCCGTCGGATGTGTAATATGTGACAGATCAAAGTATGCCCACACTTCTTTAGCGCCGGTCCAATCGGTTATATTGCTGTCTGCGGTAAGGTTAAGACAAATCTCTTGCCCCCAGAATCCGCTGGAATCTTCCATATCCCATCTGCCGCACTTTCCATTTTCAGCGTGTTCCTCCGAAACGGTTATGGAAGCGATTCCGGCAAGCTCATTTCCATATCCGCTGGTTTCATTGACTTTTGCGCCTGACGTCCAGTCATCCATGCTCAGAACGGTTTCAAAAGAACTATGCTCTGCCACTTCAATCGTCTCAGCAGAAACCACCGGCAGTATCGAAACCAAGAGTGCTGCCGTCAACAGAACCAAAAGTACCCTTTTCATAGCTTGCTCCTTTTTGATTTATAAATTATTGTATTGAATAATATGATGAACAAGATTCGCTTTCTATGTTCAGTATAACAAAAAAGCGGCTACTGCCGCCAGACTGAGCAATAGCCGTGATATTTGAACTATATACAAATCCTACGTTTTTTCCTGCCTGCATACCCCGCCGGAAAAGGATTTGCGAAACCGCTCCGGTGTAAGACCTGTTTTTGCCCGAAAAGCGGAGATGAAGTGGCTGATCGACGGCATCCCGACCGTTGAGGCCACGGCCTTTACAGGCATGTCACTGTTCCTGAGGAGCAGCTTTGCTTTCTCAATTCGAAGCTGAGTCAGGTACGCATAGGGAGACATCCCCATTGCATCGTGAAACAAGTTGCTGAAATAAGCGGTGCTGAGATTGCTGATTTCGGCAAGGTGGGAAATGGTCAGCTTTTTTCGGTATTGGTTTTCCATTTCTTTTAGTGCAACCTGCAACCATCGTGGCTGACCGAATGAAGTATACTGTTCAGAATCCAAATTGCTAATATATAATTCCGTTAGAATCTGCGTCAAAACATTGACCAATAAGATACGGCTTCCGGTAGCAGGATATTTGAGGTAGTACATCAAGTTACGAAGCAACTCCTCAAAGGAGTCCACGAAGCGGACTGACAAAACTGCAGATTCTCTATGGAGCAAAAGATTTCTAAACCTTTCGGTTAATATGCCGTAAAGCGAAAGAATCACAAACTGACAGGATGAGGCCTTGGTCTGCAAGAAATAAGTCACATTTTCCGAAGCAACAAAAACAGAACCCGGCATCATTACTCTGGCCTGTGCACCATCGTTTATTACAACACTTCCCGCTTTCAAGTATAGAATATCCCATGCGCTGACGGGTGTTCGTTTTAATCTGGTTTCCGGCAGACAATCATACTTCCCCAAACATTGTACTGTCGAGACAAGGCCAAATTCATCCGGCTCCGCAAAAGGATTTGTATATTCATATTCGACAGTATAGCCTTGACCGCTAATGTGAGAAAAGCCGGGGACAAATCGAAGCAGCAGGCTATAACGATAAATTTCTTCGGAATTCATGACAGTTCCCCCGGTGATAGGATTTGTGCATTGTTCTTATAAAACAGTATATCAAACTTATTGAATGTGCGCAACACCTTTGCTATACTAAAATTGAAAGAGACGGAAAGAACGCCGGGCTGGCTGCCCGGCTTTCCTGTCCAAATTTATTGTAATAGGAGGAGTGTAAATGAAACGAGCAAGTATTGTGTCGCATTGCCAATTGAAAGATGATGTCGGTGCTTTGGCAGCCAAGATGACCGAGCGGTGGCTTTTGAGTCTACGTGAAACAAACCCGGCGATTTTGGCAATGTTTCGAGAAAGAGATACTCTGCCGTACCGAGATCTTCTACCCTGGTCGGGAGAATTTGCAGGAAAAGTGCTGACAGGAGAGGTGCTTGTCTACCGCCTGACCGGCCAACAGAAATTACTCGATGAGATTATCGCTTTTACAGAGGAACTCATTTCCTGCATTGATGCCGATGGTTACTGCGGCTGCTTCAGCAAGGCTTGCCGGCTTACTGGTGCCTGTTCTCAAGCCCCTAATGTAATGAAAACATCATGGGACGCATGGTCACATTACCATATCATGTACGCCCTTGTGCTTGTGTACGAACAAACAGGCGAGGTGCGCTTCTTGAATGCGGCCGAGAGAATTGCGGGACTGTTTTTAAGGACTTTCTATACAGGCCGCCAGAGGCTGATCGACATTGGCTCGGCAGAAATGAACCTTTCGCCCGCTCATGTATTTTGTATCCTTTTCCGAATAACGCAGAAACCGGAATATCTGGCCTTTGCAAAAAATGTCTTGAGCGACCTTAGTGCCCCAGAAGCTGGAGACTATTTGAACCATGCGCTAAAGAATCTTCCCTTTTATCAATCACGAAAACCCCGTTGGGAAAGCATGCATACCATTCTTGCCTTCCCTGAAATGTATCATGCTACAGGAGATAAAAAGTACAAGAAAGCCGCTTTGCAAATTCTGCACAGTATTCTGACAACGGATATTCACAACACGGGGGCATTTTCCACTGGCGAGCAAGCGGTTGGTTCGCCTTACCGAGAGGGAAGTATTGAGCTCTGCTGTGTGATTGCTTTCAACGCATTTGCATTTTCTGCATACTGTCTGAACGGAGACCCTTCCATTGCGGATTATTTGGAGTTGTCTTTCTACAATGCGATTTTGGGCTCCTATTCAACTTCCGGACACTGGGCGACCTATAATACGCCCATGGATGGCATTCGGGAAGCAAGCTTCCACACGCTCCACTTTCAAAGTCGACCTGGCTCTCCCGAACTGAATTGCTGCTCGGCCAATGCCGCTCGCGGGATTGGTAACCTATCAGAGTGGATGCTAACGGAACAAAACGGCGCCTTCTTCCTGAACTATTACGGCGCATCCGAAATCAAAACGCAATCCGGACTGTTCATCTGTGTCACGGGGGACTATCCAGCTTCTGCGAAAGTTGCTATAAAAATGCATAGCATTCATGAGCAAACGGTCTATCTTCGTATCCCTAAATGGTCTGCGCAAACTGCTGTCAAAATAGGCGATCAATTATTCAAGCCGCAAGCGGGATATTTCCCTGTTTCGGTAAAGGGAATCGTTGAGCTATCTGTATTATTTGACTTTACGCCTTATCTGTTGGAAGGCGGCGAGCAATACAAGGGACGCGTGAGTATATATTACGGCCCCATACTTTACGGCAGGGATCTTACTTGCAATACCCCGCATGAAGAGGTTTGTGCGGATTTGCTTTTTCGCGCAAAACCGAAGCGTAACCACGATGGAAGCATTGGCGTTTTCCTGCCAGACAAAACAGAACTTCGAGATTTTGCACATCTTGGCGCAACCGGTTGCGCCTATAAATCGTGGCTGACGCTAAAGAAGATGGGGCAAGCAAAACGGTGTTAATCTCCGAAAGCTCATGTCCGCCAAGCGAGGGCAGGATGTGCCGGCGGAGCAGGTTGTCATATTTCATAACTGTCGCGCCCTTACAAGTGCCTGTGCGCGCTTTCATCCAGAGAACAGCAGCCTCCTTAAATAATATTGGATTATTTCCAGGCGCTTCGACAACCGGTGCGCTTTTGTGCCCTGCTCGCTTTTTTCTGGCTGCTGTATGGCCCTTTTTGTGTGTAGAGTGCCTTCTGCCTTCGATTTTCCGACCTTGGCAGAGCGCATCCAAGCGGCCAGCCTTCCTCCTGTAAATGTTTACGTCCTTTTGGTGCATTGTAAAACTCCTTTCGTAATAGAAAACTTCGACCATATTTTGGTATCTGTTGGACACCAAAACTACCGGGGTTTCTGCAAACACCGGGAAATTGCAGTTCCAGCAGTACCAAAAATGGAATTATACATTGACATACGACACAAACAATGCTACAATGTAAAAGCGAATAATATTTTGTCGATGTTAAGAAGCGGTAGTTCTACGCAAACCGGAAATACATTCTTTTACATATAAAATTATAAAAAATAAGTGAGAATCGCAACATAGCGATCTCACTTTTTTACAACTTCAAAATACATGTAAAATTTCTTGATTGGCCTTTGCCGGAAGATTCCATAAACAGCCATTATCAACCATGCCGTCAGGAGAATCGCACAGGCCCGACCGCCCTGCGGTCGAAAGCGCAGCACAGTAAGAACGTCATCATTCATTATTGTAATTCCGCAATCCCGTCCAATCACTGAAAGAAGGGAGAGCACAAGCGCAAAGGCCGAAATGCCCCTTAGAAGAAGCAGCACATACCATGCGGTGAAGCGTCGTGGCCGAACCACCACCGCTGCCGCAAAGGGCAGCGCCATCCCGCAAAGCCCGATCAAGGCGCATTTTGCGCCTCCGATTTTTGCCACTTCGCACAGGACATTTGGCCGGGGCAAGAGATGAAACTCCAGTATTTCTCCACCGAGCAGCAGTGTTGCCGCCCAATGTCCGGCTTCGTGCAGAAGGGGATAAAGAATCCCCGCCGTAAGTAGGCCTACAAGCAGCAAATATGCTGTTTTTTTAAGATCTCTCATTCCAATCTCCTCCAATGGATAGCATGCAAGGAAATTACCGGATTTATACAACGAAATTCGCGGATTTTTCTCGTACAAAACAATTTTTCGGGAATTTGAAAGAGAGAAACGCAAAAGGGAACCGTGAAGGTTCCCTTTTGCGTTTAATTGACATGAAACCGCTGCCGGTGATTTTCCGCAGGCTCCTAAAACATCCCCAGTGTTTTGAACAGCAGACTCCAGCCGAACAGCGTAAAGGTACACAGTGCGCCCGTCCAGACGACGATGTTGCCCGCGAGCGCGGCGTCGCCGCCCATCTGCTGCGCCATGGTGAAGGAATTGGCCGCCGTCGAAGCGCCGAACATGGCAAGCAGCGCGACAAATTCCACGCCGCGGAAGCCCAGGAGCGCACTGACCGCGAGGGAAAGCCCCGGTATGACGATCAACCGCCCGACGCAGGTGACGAGCAGCTCCCTCCAGTGTGCGCGGAAGCTGTCGAAACGGAAAAAAGCGCCCAAAAGCACCAGCAGCAACGGGCTTGCCACCCGCGACAGGTCGCGCACGGCGCTTTCCACCGGCGCGGGCAGGCGCAGCTTCAGAAGCAGGAACACGATGCCCGTCAGGCTGCCGAGAATCAGCGGATTCGTCAGGATCCCGAGCAGCAGCCTGCCGAACGAGCCGCGCTTGCCGCCGTGCGCCTGCAAAACGATCACCGCCAGCAGATTGTACAGGGGGATGATGATCGCGCCCAGCACGGACACGACCGCCATTTCCTCGCCGCCCAGCAGACCCGAGGCGAAGGGCAGACCGATGATGAGATAATTCGAGCGGTAAAGCCCCTGCACGACCACGCCGCGCCGGTCGCGGCGCGGTACCGTCCATGCCGCAAAAAGCCAGCTCAGCACGAAGATCACCAGCACCGCTGCGACCGCGAACACGGTCAGCCGCGGGCGGATCGCCTCGGCCAGACCGGCGGAGTATACATTATAAAAACACAGCAGCGGCATGAAGATGCGAAAGGCGACCGCATTCATCTCCGGCACGCTCTCCTCGCGGATGAGGCGGATGCGCTTTGCGCCGTAGCCGACGGCGATCATCAGAAACAGCGGCGCGACCGCGCCGAGGCAGAGCGTAAAGGCGTTCATTGCGGCGCGATCGCGTGCTCCGGGCAGAGCAGCGCAAGGTGGCGGGCAAGATGATTCTTCTCCAGCGTTTCATACGCGTCGCGGCAGTCGCGCCAGAGGCGGAACAGGGGCGCGCGCAGCGCGGGATGGTTCAGAATCTTGCCGTAGGTGATGTGCAGGAGCTGACGCGAGGGCACGCGGTCGAGCAGCGTGGGCAGCGCGTCGTCCGGCATGGCTTCGATGGCCGGAACCATGGAAAGCTCCGTGGAGACGTGGTAGTACGCGCGGCACTCGGTGAAAACCTCCTGCGCATAGGCATAGCACGCGCGGAACAGCGCGGGTTCCTTCTGCGCAACCAGCCGCATGGCCTCGAGCCAGCTCGTGCCGGAGGTCTTGGCGTGGAAGCGCTCACCCGTCGCCCGGCCGATTGCGGCAAAGACGGAGAATTTATCCGAGCCGGAGTGAATGCTCAGCTTGTAGCCGAGGGCGTCGGCAATGGCGGCGTGGACGACGATCTCGCGGTCGAACTGCGCAAGGTCGCCGATGTAATCGACACCCTTCTGGAACTCGCCGCAGAAGCGCGGTGCAAGCGTGGCGAAGGGAATGCCCGCAAGGCGCAGCTCGTTGGCGACGAAATAGTGCTGCTCGGGCGTGGTGGAAAGGTCGGTCTCGTCCATGCTGATCTCGAAATCGACCGCGCTGCCCTCGATGCAGCGATGGTAAATGTCTATGGCAAAGGCGATGGCCTCGCCGAAGATGGCCTCGGCCAGCGCCAGCGTCTCGGGCGTGAAGCGCAGGCGGTGTGCGCCCACGGCGATCTCGCCGGAGAGATAACGTGCACGGCGCTCGTCGGAGACGGGCGCGGCGGTGCGCTCGCAGTGGATGTGCTCGGAGCAATCGAGGGTAATCATCGTCACGCCGTCGGCAATGGCGGCGAGAATGTCCTCGGCATTTTTCAGGTGGTCGCCGTCCGCGCCGTAGCCCCGGCGGTAGCCCGCCTTGAGCACCTGAAAGGTCACGTCGGCCAGAACGTCGCGATAGGTGCGGCCGGTGAGACTCAGCTCACGCATGGACTGCTGCGCCAGCACGGGATAGACGTCGAAGCCCTCGACGGCGCGAATCTGGCCGACGGTCGCAAGGCCGAGACGGTCGCCGGTGCCGAAGGTGCGCGGCTGCGTCAGCACGCGCTGCGGGCCGCTCCACGGCAGCAGCTTCCACAGGGCGCGGGCGGTGTCGTAGGTCATGGGAATGCGGAAAAGCTCCTCGCCCGCAGGCTCGGCGGGCAGCGGGCAGGTCTTGCCGGCGTAGAACAGGCCGTCCTCCTGCCCGAGGTCGGCGAGGTACAGGCAGCCGCCGGCCAGCGCGGTGATGGAGGCGGAATAGGCATTGGCGGGAATTTCGTAGCGCATGATCTTTCTCCTTATTGTGGTATGAAAAAGCTCCGGAGAAGCAGACTTCTCCGGAGCTTTTTGAGGGAAGCTCTGCTTTTTTAAAAAATCAGAAGGATCGGCGAAAAACACCCTTCCAAAATTACTTGAACAGATGGATGTTCTGGTACTGATAGGCCTTGACGGAGGCAAGCACGTCTCTGTCGTGGTCGGACATCAGCCGCCGCGCCTCGTCGGCGTTGTGCGCGCGGATGGCGTCGAGAATGGCCTCGTGCTGGCGGACGGAGTCGGCAATGCGGTCCCGCGTGATCGGCAGGCTGATACGCGTCAGCTTTTCAAAGACCTTTTCCAGAATGCCGAACATCTGCTGGTTGTAGGTCGCGCGGGCAATGGCCAGATGGAACTTCTTGTCCCAGAGGGCGATCTCTGCAATCTCGTCGGCGGGAATGTTGCGGTGATACTCGCTGATGCGCTGCAGCTCGGCAATGTCTGCGTCGGTCCGGCGCTGCGCGGCATAGAAGGCCGCCGAGCGTTCCAGCGCCTCGCGCACCTCCAGCAGCTCCAGAACCTCGGTGGTGCTGATGCGCGCGACGATAAAGCTGCGGTTCGGCAGCGGTTCGACATAGCCGTCGTAGACCAGACGGCTGAACGCCTCCTTGACCGGTGTGCGGCTGACCTCGAGCTGTTGACTGATCTCCCGGATGGACAGGGAATAGCCGGGCGGATAGTCGCCGTCCACGATCTTCTCCAACAGAGCATTATACACATTTTCCGCCTTGCTCGTTGTTTCGGCAAGAACCTCCAAAGTACCCATCTAAAATTACCCCTCTAACGTTTTACTGAATATTATACCGATTTAATTCATGAAAGTCAACGCCGATTCAGCACTTCCGTCAGATACGAGTAACCTTCTGCACCGGTGGCGAGGCCGTCCGGCCCCGGGATGCATTCCAGCGAGATCGTGCCGCGATAGTTGACACGCTCCAGCGCGGAAAACAGCGCCGCAAAGTCCACATGTCCCCTGCCCGGCGCGAGACGGTTGGAGTCAGCCACATGGAAATAGCCCAGCAGATCGCCCGCCGTCTCAATGGCCGCAGGCATGTCCGCCTCGTCGATGTTCATATGGAAGGAATCGAGGTGGATGCGGCAGTGCGGCGGCTGCCACTTGGTCAAAAATTCACGCAGCTCGGCGGCCGTGTTGAACAGATTCGTCTCATAGCGGTTGATGACCTCGATGAGAATGGTCTGACCGCGGCTTCCGGCGTATTCGCCCAGAAGGCGAAGCTGCTCGGCAAGCAGACGGTCAAACTCGGGATCGTCCGCGCGGCGGTTGCCCTTGACCCAGCCGAGAATCACGCCGTCGGTCGCCTGAAGCGCGGCGGCGATGTCGATGTAATCGCGCATCTCGGCCATGGCGGCGGCACGGTTTTGCGGGTCGGGAGAGGTGATGCACAGGCCGCGCTCGGTGAAGATTCTTCCCGTGACGATGGCCGAAATGTGCAGTCCCGTCTCCCGCAGAGCCGCTTTGACCTCCGCCATGGGGAAGGTCGGCGCCTCGATGACGTGGATCTCCACGGCGTCATAGCCCAGCGCCTTTGCCTGCCGGATGCACTGCGGAAGCTCGCCGCGCAGGACGAGCGGCGCCTCCGGCGCGGCGTGGACGATGGCCGTAATGGCAAGCGGATTGTTCATGGCGATCAATATGCGAGGGTGTAGATGTGGCGCTCACCGCGCAGCACCGCTTCCACGGCGGCCGGGTCGCGCTGGGTCATCAGCTCCGTGGGCGGAAGCTGACCGGCAGGATAGCGCTCGAGGATGTCGTTGACGAGCTTTTCCAGATAGTCCAGCGTCATTTCCACGCCCTTGCGTGCCTTCTCGCCATCGGCCAGACGGGCATCGCCGATGACGCCCTGCGGCTGCACGATGCACTCCATGGCGGTGGAGCCGAGCGCGTTGTACCACTTGATCGGGCCGGTGCCGCGCTCTGCGGAGTTGTTGATGTGGCCTGCGGGCAGCAGCGGGCGCGGATCGACCTTGATGGCTTCTTCCTGACGGATCAGCTCGGGGAACAGCTCCAGGCACCAGCTCTGCTCGACCTCGTCGGCGTGAATGAAGGGTGTCTTGTACGGGCCGCCGTTCTCCTCGGTGTCGAGCTGCTCTTTTGCGCAGTTCCAGAAGTGGGTGTAGAGAATGATGGCGGGCACCTGGAATTTCTTGCCGAATTTATGGATGGCGAGCGGGATGACGTAGTCCTGACCGTGGCCGTTGACGACGATCATCTTGCGGAAGCCCGCATTCCAGAAGCCTGCAAACACATAGACCAGATAGTCCGCGAGGATTTCCTCGGGAATGATGATCGTGCCCTTCTGGCCGAGATGATGATAGGGATGGGAGCCGTACCAGATGGGCTGCGCGACGGTGCAGCCGGTGGCCTTGGCGACCTGCTCACACAGGCGGGTATCCAGATAGGTGTCCTCGCCGTAGGGGGCGCTGGGACCGTGGTTCTCGGTGGAGCCGACGGGGATAAGAATAATGTCGTTCTTCTTCAGGCGTTCTGCAACGTCCTTGTTGGTCATGTTCTGATAATAGATCCCATTGTTGACCTCCATGTTGCCGCCGGTGGCGGGAAGCTGCCATTTGCTCATACTTGATAAACCTGCCTTTCATGGTTTTGGGCGTCCGGGAGGCGGAGCGCTCTTTTATAAAGAATTGAAAATGATTTTGGAAAGCGGCCTGCCGAAACGGCATTTGTGTGAATGCCTCTGGCATGCCACCTACCATGATTATAAGCGCCGGAATCGAAATTTCAAGAGGGAAAATGAAAAATTTCTGCCAAAAACCGAAGTTTGTTAAACTTGCCTAAATTTTGGGCACGAGATTTGTTCACAATTTTTGGCCGAAAACTCTTGATTTTTTAGTGATTAAGACGGATAATGAGATTGTCAATTGCGAGAGGGATTTTGAACCCCTCGATTTTACGAATGCAAGTGGCATGCCACTAAAATACCACACAAGCCGCCCCTCCCGCCGCAAGCGCGGCGGAAGAACCGGAAAGGAGAGCCTGTCCTATGAATAATGAGATGCGCGCGGTCGTGATCCACGCTCCCGGTGAATTTAACGTCGAGACCGTTCCCGTTCCGAAGCCCGGACGCGGCGAGGTGCTCGTCGAGGTCAAGTCCGTTGCGATCTGCGGCTCCGATCCCGGCATTTTCAACGGCAAGGTGCTGCAAAACGGCTGGCCTCCCTACTACCCCTTCACCGCCGGTCACGAATTTGCCGCGCAGGTCGTCGAGGTCGGCGAGGGCGTCGGTTCTCTGAAGGCCGGCGACCGCGTCGCGGGCGAAGCGCACTGCGGCTGCGGCATTTGCGAGAACTGCAAGAAGGGCTTTTACAACCTTTGCTTAAATTACGGCCGCGCAGGCCACCATCACTACGGCCACAACACTCCCGGCTGCTACGCGCAGTATCAGGTCTACGACCAGAAGGCGCTCACGCTCCTGCCGGACAACGTCACCTACGATCAGGGCGCAATGGTCGATACCACCGGCATCGCCTATAACGCGCTGCGCCTGACGGGCGTGGAGCCGGGCGGCTGGACGGTCGTCATCGGCCCCGGCCCCATGGGCATCGCCGCAATGCTGCTGGCAAGCGCCATGGGCAGCCGCACCGTCGTCATCGGACGCGGCCGCCGTCTTGCCCTTGCCGGTGAGCTGGGCGCGGACGTGCTGGTCGATTTTGAAGCCGTCGAGGATCCCGTCGCCGAGGTTCGGCGCATCACGGGCGGCGGTGCGCATCAGGTCATCGAGGCCGCGGGCAACGCCACGGCGTATTACGAATCCATTCAGATGGCGCGCAAGGGCGGCCACGTCGCGCTCATCAGCATCCCCGCGCAGGACGGGCAGCAGGCCGCGCTCAAGTCCCTGATTATGAATCAGATCACCCTGCACGGCGTGCGCGCCAACCCCAACTGCTCGAAAACCGTGCTGGACATGATGTCGCAGGGCATCCTGCCGGTGGAGAAAATGATTACCCACCGCTTCCCGCTCGAGCAGATCCACGAAGCCTTTGACACCTTCACCGGCCGCAAGGACGGCGCGGTCAAGGTAGTCATCCATCCAAACGACTGACGGAGGCTACACTATGAACGAAACCATGCGCGCCGCCGTGCTGCACGCGCCGGGCGATTTCTCCATCGAGACCGTCCCCGTTCCGCAGCCGGGCTACGGCGAGGTGCTTGTGAAAATCAAATCTGTTTCCATCTGCGGCTCCGACCCCGGCATTTTCGGCGGCGCGGTTCTGAAGGACGGCTGGCCGCCGCACTACCCCTTCATCGCCGGTCATGAATTTGCCGGTGTGGTGGAGGCGCTGGGCGAGGGCGTCGCGACCTTAAAGATCGGCGACCGTGTCGCGGGCGAAGCGCACTGCGGCTGCGGCGTCTGCGAGATGTGCAAAAAGGGTCTTTACAATCTGTGCAGAAATTACGGCCGCGCGGGTCATCACCACTACGGCCACGCGACACCGGGCTGCTACGCGCAGTATCAGGTCTATGACCAGAAGGCGCTGACCGTCATGCCCGACAACGTCGGCTTTGACGAAGGCTCCACGGTGGATACCGCGGGCATCGCCTTCCACGGTATCAGCCTTGCCGGCATCGTGCCCGGCGGCTGGACGGCGATCATCGGCCCCGGCCCCATGGGCATTCTGCTCATGCAGATGGCCAAAGCCATGGGCAGCAAAACCGTCGTCATCGGCTACAACGACCCCGACCGCCTGCGCATGGCCAAACAGACCGGCGCGGATCATGTGATCGAGACTCTGGAAACGCCCGACGTGGTCGAGGCTGTCCGGGCATTGACCGGCGGCGCGGGCGCCGACCGCAGCTTTGACTGCGCGGGCGCGGGCGACACGCTGGACAAGGCCATCCGCATGACCGCCTCCGAGGGGCACGTCGCGGTGATCGCCTATCCCAAGCAGACGACCACACAGGAAGCCCTGTATTATATGGTCAAAAACGAAATCACCGTACACGGCGTGCGTGCCAACCCCAACTGCTCGGCCAAGGTGCTGGGACTGATGAGCGGCGGCAAGCTGCGCGTCGGTGAGATCATCACCCACCGCTTCCCGCTCGAGCGGCTCCATGAAGCCTTTGACACGTTTGTAAATCATAAGGACGGCGCGATCCGGGTCGTCATCCACCCCAACGGCGAGGAGGAAACAGCATGATTTCTTATATTTTGCAGGAACCGAAGCGGGTCGTTCCCGTCGAGCAGCCCAAGCCTGTTCCCACCGGCCACGAGGTGCTGGTGCATGTCAAAAACGTCGGTATCTGCGGCTCGGACATCCACCTGTTCCACGGAACCTACAGTGCGCCGCACAGCTACCCCATGCGCTTCGGCCATGAGTGGTCCGGCGTGGTCGAGGCCGTCGGCGAGGACGTCAAAACCCTCAAGGCCGGCGATCTGGTCACGGGCGACTGCTCCCGCTTCTGCGGCGAATGCCCGAGCTGCCAAAAGGACAGGAATCTCTGCGAGCACATCGAGAAGTTCGGCATCACCATCGACGGCGCGAGCACGGAATACTTCGTCCGCGACGAAAAATACATTTATAAATCTCCCGAGGGCATGAATGAACGCCTTCTTTGCCTGTCCGAGCCGGTCGCGGTCGCGGCGCATCTTCTCTCGAAGATCAAGCGCATCGTGCCCGAAGGGCTGAGCGAGAAGCGCATCCTCGTGCTCGGCGGCGGCGTGATCGGCATGAGCGCACTGATGTTGCTGATCCACATGGAGGGCTGCAAGCACACCGAGCTTTACGATTTGGCTGCGTCCCGCACGGCGCTGGCCGCCTCCGAGGGCGCGCGCATCCCCACGGCGGACGAGCTGAACCCCGGCGCGGGCAGCGGCGACTATGCCTCGATGTACGCGGCGGCGAAATACGACATCGTGATCGAAACGACCGGCGTCGCGCCCGTCTTTGCCAACGCGCTGAATCTCGTCCGTCCGGGCGGCGTGCTCGGCTGCGTCGGCATGATCGCCAAGGTCGAGATCGCGCAGCGTCTGATCGTCACGAAGTCCCTGACGATCGTCGGCTCCATCGGCGGCACGGGCGATTTCGACCGCGCGATGGAATTTCTGGTCAGGCATCCCGCTGCGGCGGAAAAGCTCATCAGTCATGTCTATCCCATGGCGCAGGTCGAGCAGGCCTTTGCCACCGCACGGATCCCCGAGGGCAGCATGAAGGTGGTGCTCTCCCTGTGAGCGCGAAAAAACGCCTCGGCTGGATCGGCGTCGGCAATATGGGCGCGCCCATGGCCGCGCGGCTGTGCGAGGCGGGCTATGAGATGACCGTCTGCGGCTCCGGCCGCCGGGATCTATCCGGCTATGCCGCGCAGACCGGCGCTTCCCTTGCAAAAAATCCCGCGGAGCTTGCGGGCCGCGCCGACGTGATCTTCACGATGATCCCGAACGGCGAAATCCTGCTGGAAATCGCAGAGCAGCTCGCCTCCGTCCCCCTGACGGGCAAAATTCTCATCGACATGAGCACGGTCGATCCCGAGTCCTCGCAAAAGACCGCGGAAACGGTCGGGCGTGCAGGCGGCAGCTTTCTGCGTGCGCCGGTCACGGGCAGCACGCACTTTGCCAAAACTGGCACGCTGGGCATCATGGTCTCCGGCGAAAGAGCGCTGTTCGAGCAGTGCCTGCCCTATTTGCAGGTGCTCGGAAACCGCCAGACCTACCTCGGCCCCGGCGAGGAGGCGCGTGTGATGAAGCTGCTGATTAACATGCTGCTTGCGCAGGAGCTTCAGGCGCTCTCCGAGGCGCTGGTGCTCGGTCAGAAGCTCGGGCTTCCGCGTGCGGAAATGCTCGACCTGATCGCGGACAGCGCGGCGGGCGCACCGATCTATCAATATAAGAAAGACACGCTTCGGCAGCGTGATTTCACTCCCACCTCCACGGGCTACAACATGCACAAGGACATGAAGATGGCCATGGCGCTGGCGGCTGCGTCCGGCACCGCAGTCCCCACCGCCGCCGTCACCATGCAGATGTACAACACCCTGATGGCAATGGGATTGGGCCGGATGGACAACACCTCGATCTGTCTGGTCAACGAACGGCTGAATCAACCCTACGCACAACCCACAAACTCAGAAGGTTAGGAGGAATCGCCTTGGAATTCAACGAAGAGAACGTCATTCTTCGGATGAAGGGGATCACCAAACGCTTTCCCGGCACGCTGGCACTGGACCATGTGCAGCTCACCTGCGAGCGCGGAAAGGTACACATCCTGCTCGGTGAGAACGGCGCAGGCAAGTCCACCCTCGTGAAGATCATCTCCGGCGTCTACCACCGCGACGAAGGCTCCATGTGGTACGACGGTAAGGAGGTCAACTTCACCAACGTCCGCCAGAGCATGGACGCAGGCATCAGCATCATCCATCAGGAGCTGAACCTGCTGCCCGAGCGCACCATCGCCCAGAACATCTACCTCGGCCACGAGCCGATGAAGAAGGGCCTCAAGGGCGTTGTGGACTACAAGAAGATGGTTCGCGACAGCCGTGCGCTGATGGAAAGTCTCGGCCTGGACATGAACCCCAACACCCTCGTCAAGAAGCTCAGCATCGCACAGATGCAGATGGTCGAGGTCGTCAAGGCGCTGTCCAAGGAGGTCAAGCTGGTCATCATGGACGAGCCGACCTCGTCCCTGACCAGCCGCGAGATCACCAAGCTCTTTGAGATCGTTGAGCGGCTGAAGAAGCAGGGCGTGGCCATCATCTACATCTCCCACCGCATGGACGAGATCAAGCGCATCGGCGACCACGTCACGGTCATGCGCGACGGCCAGTACATCGACACCGTGAACGTCGCGGACGTCGAGCTGGACACCCTGATCTCCATGATGGTCGGCCGCCGCATCGAAAAGATGTACGAGCGCAACTACAACACGCCCGGCGATGTCATCTTTGAGACGCGCGACCTCGGCGGCTACCGCTTCCGCAATGTCAATATTTCCGTCCGCGAGGGAGAGATCGTCTCCCTGTCCGGCCTGATCGGCGCGGGACGCACGGAGATTGCCAAGGCCGTCTTTGGCGACGAGCCGATCGAGCACGGCAGCTACACCCTCTATGGCAAGGAGATCCGCAAGACCACGCCGCGCAAGAGCGTGAAGCAGTCGCTGGGTCTGCTGCCCGAGGACCGCAAGATCGAGGGCCTGGTGCTGCAAATGCCCATCAAGGAGAACCTGACCTCCGCAAGCCTCGGCAAGGTTTTCCGGCGCGGCATCCTGCGCCGCAGACCTGAGGACGAGATCGGCAGAAAGTACGTCAAGGAGCTGCGTATCGCAACGCCCTCTGCCGACAAGCTCGTCGGCGAGCTGTCCGGCGGCAACCAGCAGAAGGTCGTCATCGGCAAATGGCTCGAGACCGGCTGCCGCTTCCTGATTATCGACGAGCCGACGCGCGGCATCGACGTCGGCGCAAAGAGCGAGATCTATCACCTGCTCGACCGTCTGGCGGGCGAGGGCTACGGCATTCTGATGATTTCCTCGGAATTGAGCGAGGTCGTCGGCATTTCCGACCGCGTCTATGTCATGAAGGACGGCGAGATCACGGGCGAGGTCACCAGACCCAACCTGACGCAGGAAGCCATCATGCGCTATGCGGTTGGCGGAGAGGAGGTCACGGCATGAGCAAACTGACGCTGCCGCCCGCACTGCAAAAGGTTCGCCGCGGCTACCAAAAGCTGAACATTCCCGGCATTCTGATCGGCGATATTCTTCTGATTCTGTTTTTCTCCATCGCAACGGATCGCTTCTTCACGAGCTACAACCTGATGCTGATCCTGCGCAACTGCTGCACGCTGCTGCTCACCTCCACCGGTCTGACGCTGGTCATCCTGATGGGCAAGAACGATATATCCGTCGGCTCGACCGTCTCAATGGCAGCCGTCGTGGTGGCGCTGCTGAATCAGGCGGGCATGCCCACGGTGCTGGTCATTCTCATTCCGCTTGTGATGGGTCTTGCCATCGGCGCGTTCAACGGCGTGCTCGTGGCAAAGCTGAAATTTGACTACTGGGTCGTCGCCTTCGCCAGCATGAGTATCTTCGCAGGCCTTGCGCTGGTGCTCACCAACGGCGTGACCATCCCGGTCAAGAACGAGGTTCTTGACTGGATCGGCAACGGCAAGATTCTCGGCCTGTACGTCATCATCTGGATCACCATCCTTCTGGTCGGCCTGATGGTGCTGGTGCAGAAGAAAACCCGCTTCGGCTATAATGTCTATTCCATCGGCGGCTCGGAAAACGTTGCAAACGTCTCGGGCATCAAGGTCGTCAAGACCCGCATCTGGGTCTACGCGCTGGCCGGTCTCTTTGCCGCCGTCGCGGGCGTTGCGATCGCCTGCATGACCAACTCCGGCAGCCCCTCGGTCGGCGTGGAATATTCGTTCAATGCAATGGCGGCCGTCGTCATCGGCGGAACGTCCATGGCGGGCGGCAAGGGTGGCATCCTCGGCACGGTCTTCGGCACGGTGCTGCTGCGCGTGCTGGCCAGCGGCCTGAGCCTGATGGGCATCCCGGCAACGTGGCAGAAGGCGCTCATCGGCGTCGTCATCGTCACCATGATCGTTGTGGACGTCGCAAACGAACACAGAAAGAACATCAAGGGATTAAGGAGGGTCTACGGCCATGTCACTGGAAGCTAAAAACCGCGTTGACCTCATCTCTCGTTTTCTGATCCTCATTGTGGTCATGGCCATCATGGCCGTGCTCCAGCCGGGTGCCTTCCTCAACTGGAACAACCTCAGCCAGGTGATCTTCCAGCAGACGCCCTTCACCCTGCTGATGGCCTTCGGCATGAGCCTTGCCATCATCTCCAACGGCATCGACATCTCCATGGCCTCGAACATGGTGCTCTCGAGCTACCTCAGCGGCACCTTCTTCAGCGAGGGCAACTACCTTGTCGGCATTCTGGTCGCGGTCGGCGTGGGCGTCGCCTTCGGCCTGCTCAACGGTATTCTGATCGCCAAGGTCAAGATCGAGCCGTTCATTGCCACCTTCTCCGTGGACTTCGTGGCGCTGGGCCTTGCCTATGTCGTCTGCGACGGCAAGTACATCTACGGCTTCCCCGAGGGCTTCCGCGCTCTGACCAACGGCGCGCTCATCCCCGGCATCCCGAATATCGCGCTCATCACGATCGCCGTGTTTGCCCTGCTGTACTTCCTGACCAAGCACACCACCTACGGCCGTGCGCTCTACGCGCTGGGCCACAACCGCAAGGCCGCCAAGCTCGCCGGCATGCGTGCAGACGAGATCGTCATCTCCGTGTACGTCATCAACGGCCTGCTGGCCTCCCTGACCGGCATTCTGTATCTGGCCCGTCTGAACGCGGCCGACCCGACCATCAAGGGCACCCTGACCATCGACTCTCTGGCCTCCGCGCTTATCGGCGGCATCGCCTTCGGCGGCGGCAAGGGCTCGGTCATCAACACCATCATCGGCGCACTGGTCATCATGTTCATCCGCAACGGCCTGAACATCATGGGCGTTTCGACCAACTGGCAGCAGGCCGTGGTCGGCATGGTCATCCTGTTCTCGGTGTTCTACGAGCGCGGACTGAACCTTCTGATGCTCTACGTCGCCGAGCACAAGAAAAAGCGTGCCAAGGCCGCTGCGTAACCGTTCATTACAGCGCTGCTGTGTGAATAAAAAACCCAACCAACAAAAAAGGAGTAGGAAAAAATGAAAAAAATCTTTGCACTCATCCTTGCCGTTGCCATGGTGGCCTGCATGTTCGCCGGCTGCTCCAAGGACAACAACAAAACCGACGCAAAAGAAATTCTCGTTATCGTGAAGAACTCCACCGCTCCCTTCTGGATCAGCGTTATGGACGGCGCCAAGGCCGCCGGTGCTGAGCTGGGCTACACCGTCACCTGCAAGACCCCCGTTGATACGGCAGAAGGCTCCGGCAACGAGCAGCAGTCCAACCTCTGCGAGGAAGCCATCGTCTCCGGCGTTTCCTGCGTCGTCCTCGCTCCGGTTGACTCCGAAGCCATCGTCCCGGCCACCAAGAAGATCAACGAGGCCGGCATCCCCATCGTCAACCTGAACACCAAGATCTCCGACGACACCCAGTACAAGACCTTCTGCGGCCTGGAAAACATCAACCAGGGCTACAACACCGCCAAGGCCATGTTCGAGCTGATGAACGGCGAAGGCAAGATCTTCATCATCGAAGGCTCCACCGGCGCACAGACCTCCATCGACCGTGTCAAGGGCTTTGAGAAGGCTCTGGCCGAGTATCCCAACATCGAAGTCGTTGCCCAGCAGTCCGCCAACTACTCCCGTGCCGACGCGCTGAACGTCGTGCAGAACCTCCTGCAGGCACATCCCGATGTCAACGCCATCCTCTGCTGCAACGACGAAATGGCCCTCGGCTCCGCCGAAGCCATTGACGCCGCCAACCTCACCGGCACCATCAAGGTCGCCGGCCAGGACGCCAACGACGACGCCGTCGCCGCTCTGAAGGAAGGCAAGATCACCGTCACCTCCTTTGGCAACCCCTACATGCAGGGCTACACCGCCGTCAAGGCTGCCGTGGACGTCCTCGAGGGCAAGAAAGTTGACGCGTTCTATGAGGTTGAGACCGTCGTCGTCACCAAGGAGAACGTCGACACCTTCAAGAACGCCTGATCTCACCGTTTCCGTTTCGCTGACCGCAGGCGAACATACTTTCTTCTTCCCCACGCAGACCCGGTGCGGCGGTTCGCCGCCGCACCGGGCGGGATCAACCCGTTGAGCGCGTTTGGAAGCTACCATGAGGAAAGGGCGTGCACACTTTTCCTGATGGCAACGTCTGAACGTAATCATAGATTATATCATTACAAGGAGGACATTTTACCATGTACCAAAAGTATCTGACCACCGAGTACCCGAACATTTTCTTTGAGGACAACAAGATCGGCCAGCTCAAAAAGCGCCTCTGGGACGCATCCGAGGAAGAAATTCAGGCCATCCTCGACGACTACGGCATCCCCTCCGAATCCGAGATGGGCAAGCCCGGCTGCTACATCCAGACCTCCCCGCGCAGAATGGTCATCAACAAGCGCCACAAGAACGACATCGTGCTCGTTCCCATCGGCTGCACCGAGAACCATGGCATCCACAACAACTCCGGCCTTGACACCTTCATGTGCTCGTCCATCTGCGAAGCCGTGCGCCGCAAGACCGCGAAGGCCGGCCATGAGGTCGCCCTTGCCCTGCCGCCCATCAACTACGGCGGCCACCCCTATCACCACTGCGGCATGCCCGGCACGGTCATGACCACCGAGCGCTCCATCGTCGATACGCTCATCAATGTTATGGTCGGCCTGTGGGACGACGGCTTCCGCAAGATCATCCTTGTCAATAACCACGGCATGGACTGGATGATGGAATCCGCCATTCAGGAATTCTTCAAGCGCTTCCAGCTCCCGGCCTTTGCCACCGTCGTCGAGTGGCACCGCGCCGTACGCGAGTTCTTCTATCCGCTGGGCGACGAGCGTCCCGACTTCATCAGCACGCCCTTTGTCCACGCCGACGAGGCCGAGACCTCCGCGGCTCTGCTGATGTTCCCCGGCATGGTGGACATGAGCTGCGTCGTCGATGCGCAGGCCAAGAGCTTCGGCATGCTCGACGAGGGCTTCTATGACGGCAGCGTGGACTCCTTCCACCGCCCGAACAAGTGGTCCGAGGCCGAGGGCCACCGTGTCATCGAGCGCTTCGGCACCCCCGAGGGCGTCGTGGGCTATCCCTCCCGCGGTGAACCGCGCCGCGTCAAGCGTGCCATCGCAGCCATCTGCGAGTACCTCAACGCCATGGTCGAGGACATTCTGGCGGCCTATCCGGCCGGTCAGGTGCCCGATCCCAGAAAGTTCAGCCTGCGCCCCTACGAGGAGATCGAGCCGTGTCTGCGCGAGCCGCTCTCCGAGGGCTGGAAGTCCGTCCACGAGCTTCCGCGCCGCGGCCTGTTCGTAGAGTCCTAAGCGATGAAAACCTCCATGACCGTCGTAGACAAGCTGATCGGCAGCGCGCCCTTCGTCTGCGAGGGGGACCCGGTCAGCGGCATCGAAGCCGCTGCGCGTCTGGGCTACGACGGTGTTGAATTGCATTTCACTGACCCTCTGGCGGCGAACGCCGAGGAGATCCGGACGGCACTGCGCCGCACCGGCCTCGGCGTCACCGCCCTCGGGACGGGCAGAGCCTACGTCAACGACCGGCTCTCCATCACGGACGCGGACGAGGCAGGCCGCCTCGCCGCCGTCCGCAGGCTCGAGCAGTTTATTGCTTTGGCAGGGCAGTTCGGCGCAAAGGTCATCATCGGCTGCATGCGCGGGAATCTGTCCAAGCCCGAGGAGCTTCCTGCCGCGCTGGAGCGTCTTGGCAGGTCCATGGCGCATCTGGACGAGGCTGCGGGCAGAGAGGGCGTTGAGATCGTCTTTGAGCCGATCAACCGCTATGAAAACAACTTTTTGTGCACCATGGCAGACATTTCCGGCTTTGTGCGCACGCACGGCCTGAAGCACACCGGGCTTCTGATTGATACCTTCCACATGAACATCGAGGAGGCCGACCTGTCCGCTTCCATCCTCGCCTGCGCGCCGGAGATCAAATATGTGCATCTGGCAGATTCCAACCGCCGCTACCCCGGTCAGGGACACCTCGACCTTGCGGGCGTGCTCGGCACGCTGCGCCAGATCGGCTACGACGGCGTTCTGAGCGCGGAATGCCTGCCCCTGCCGACGAAGCAGGAGGCCGCGGCAGGCTGGCTCGCGGCGGTGCGAAAGCTGCTTGAAAATTGATGAAAGCTCTGCTATAATCTGCAAGGACAGATGATGGCTTCAGAGCTTTCCCCGAAAATTACAGGAGGAAAAGACTATGAAGAAAATCAGAGTAGGCGTCGCCGGTTACGGCACCATCGGCCAGCGTCTGGCCGACGGCGTTGCCATGCAGGGCGACATGGAGCTGGTCGGTATTGCGGATCTCGCCCCGACGCTTTCCATTCAGGCGCTGCGCGAAAACGACATGATCGGCGCGAACGGCGTCAAGTACAACCTCTATCTCGTTGACGGCGCGGACAAGGCCGCCTTCGAGGCCAAGGACATCCCCGTTGCGGGCACCTTTGAGGAGCTTTGCAAGAGCGTTGACGTGATGCTCGACTCCTCCCCCGGCGGCGTCGGCGCGAAGAACAAGGAGCTGTATGTCAAGTACGGCGTCAAGGCCATCTTCCAGGGCGGCGAGAAGAACTCCGTCGCGGACGTGTTCTTCCACGGCTATGCCAACTATGAAAAGGGTCTGGGCGTGGACTACCTCAAGCTCACCTCCTGCAACACCACGGGCCTGATCCGTACCGTCGATTGCCTCGACCGTGAATTCGGCATTGAGCGCGTGGCCATCACCATCATCCGCCGCGTGGCCGACCCCGGCGATTATCATCGCGGCCTGACGAACGCATTGCAGATCGACAAGGCACCGTCGCATCAGGCAGTTGACCTCATGACCATCATGCCGCATGTCAACGCCACCGGCATTCTCGTCCACACGCCCGTGACCCACGGCCATATCATCACCGTGGTCGCTTCGGCCAAGGACGGCAAGAAGATCACCAAGGAGGCCGCGCTTGCCGCGTTCGAGAAGCATCCGCGCATCCGCGTGGTCACGATCGACGAGGGCTTCAAGGGCAACGCCAGCCTGTTCAAGTATGCCCGTGACCTCGGCAACCGCCGCGGCGACATGTACGAGATCGGCCTGTGGGCAGATTCCATCGTCGAGACCGGCAACGACATCATGTATGCCATCAACATCCCGCAGGAATCCGTCACCATCCCCGAGACCATGGATGCCATCCGCGCCTGCATGAAGATGCAGCTTACCCGCGAGGAGGGCACCGCCGAGACCAACAAGTATCTGCACATCGGAAAATTTAAGAAGCAGTAAGCACCCTTTCAGAACTTCATAACCGTAATATGCGGCGGTACAGCCTGGCATTGCCGCGCTGTGCCGCCGTCCTTTTTTGGAGGCTACGCCATGCGATTTGGAATCAAAACGCTCGATGAGTTCGACTATCGCGGCAAGACCGTGCTCTGCCGCGTGGACATCAACCAGCCCGTGGATCGGGCGACCGGAACGCTGCGCTCGACAACCCGCATCCGCGCCTGCGTCCCCACCATCCGCGAGCTTTCGGACAAGGGCGCACGCGTCGTGCTGCTCGCCCATCAGGGAAGCGACATCGAATATAAAAACTACTACACCCTGCGTCCGCACCGCGCGGTGCTCGAGGAGCTGCTCGGCAGACCCGTGCAGTTTGTCGAGGACGTCTGCGGCCCTGCCGCGCAGGAGGCCGTGCGCAGTCTGAACGACGGCGAGATCCTGCTGCTGGAGAACGTGCGCTATATGGCCGAGGAGCAGACGCTCTTTGAGCTGAAGCTCAAGCTCACGCACGAGCAGCAGGCGCAGACCGTGGTCGTGCGCAAGCTCGCGCCGCTGGCCGATCTCTATGTCTGCGACGCCTTTGCTGCCGCGCACCGCGACCAGCCGAGCCTGTGCGGCTTTGAGCAGGTGCTGCCGTCGGCCATGGGTCGCCTGTTTGAAAAGGAATACTGCGTCATCTCCGAGCTGATGGAGTCCCCGGCACGCCCGTGCACGTTCGTCCTCGGCGGCGCGAAAATTTCCGATGCCTTCCTGATGCTCGAGACCGTCCTCCGGGGCGGCGCGGCCGATCGCGTCCTGACCGGCGGTCTGGTCGGCAACATCCTGCTGGCCGCCAAGGGTGAGGAGATCGGCAAGGGAAGCCTCGATTTCATCTACAAGTCCAATTACGGCGAATACATCGACGTGGCCAAGGGCCTGCTCGAGAAGTACGCCGACCGCATCGTCCTGCCGGAGGATCTGGCGTGGCTGGAGAACGGCGAACGCCGCGAGGCGGCCGTCGGCAGCATTCCTGCGGACATCGGCTCTCTGGACATCGGCTCGAAAACCGCCGAAAATTACCGCCGCCTGATCGAAAGCTCCGCAACCGTGTTCGTCAACGGCCCCATGGGCGTCTTTGAGCAGGAGACGACGGAGCTGGGCACCAGGACCGTCTGGCTTGCCCTCGGCGCAACGAAGGCCTACACCGTCGTCGGCGGCGGCGACAGCATTACCGCGACGAGCAAGTACGGCCAGACCGACAACATCGACTATATCTGCACCGGCGGCGGTGCGCTCATCCGCTTCCTGACGGGCGAGGAGCTGCCGGTCGTCAAGGCGCTGCGCCACGGCGCGGCGCTGGAGGAAAAGAAATGAAGCTGGAATTCGGCTTTGGCACCGGCACGCAGAGCGTTGAGGTGCGCGACGACCGCCTGCTCGGCGTTCTGCATGCAAACCGCCTCGCACCCGGCCTGACCGGCGAGGACGCCGTCCGCGCCGCGCTGGATGCGCCCATCGGCGCGCCCGCCATCGAGCAGGTTGTGCACCCCGGCGAGAAGATCGCCATCGTCACCTCGGACATCACCCGCCCCTGCCCGACGTGGAAGATCCTGCCGCCGCTGCTCGACCGTCTCTATGCCGCAGGCGTGGATAAAAAGGACATCACTCTCGTCTTTGCGCTGGGCAGCCACCGGCGCCACACGCCCGACGAGCAGCGGCATCTGGCCGGTGAGCGCGGGTGGCAGGAGCTGCGCTGTGTCGATTCCGATCCGGACGACTGCGTGCATCTGGGTACGACGGACGCCGGAACGCCCGTGGATATTTTCCGTCCCGTGGCCGAGGCCGACCGCGTGATCTGCCTTGCCAACATTGAGTATCACTACTTTGCCGGGTATTCCGGCGGCGCAAAGAGCATCATGCCCGGCGTTTCCACCCGCGATGCCATCCAGTGCAACCACCGCATGATGATCCGTCCGGAGGCGCACGCGGGCAAGCTCGACGGCAATCCCATCCGCGAGGACATCGAGCAGGCCGGGCGCATCCTCGGCATCGACTATATCGTCAACGTCGTGCTCGACGAGCACAAGAACATCGTCCACGCCGTCGCGGGCGACGCGGTCAAGGCACACCGCGCGGGCTGCGCCTTCCTCGACACGCTGTACCAGAAGCCCATTGCCAGGCGCGCGGACATCGTGCTGGTCAGTCAGGGCGGCGCACCGAAGGACTTGAATCTCTACCAGACGCAGAAGGCGCTGGACAACGCCAAGCATGCCGTGCGCGACGGCGGCGTGATCATCGTCATCGGCTCCTGCCGCGAGGGACTGGGCGAGGGCGTCTTTGAGCGCTGGATTCAGGAGGCGGCGAAGCCCTCCGACCTGACCGAGCGCGTGCAGAAGCATTTCCAGCTCGGCGGGCACAAGGCCGCGGCCATCGCCATGGTGCTCGAGCATGCGGAGGTCTATCTCGTCTCGGAAATGCCGGACGCGCTGGTGCGCAAGTGCTTCCTGACCCCCTTTGCCTCGGCGCAGGCCGCGCTGGACGCTGCCTATGCAAAGCTCGGCCCCGACGCAACCGTTCTTGCCATGCCTTACGGCGGCTCCACGCTGCCGGTAGTACAACCGTAAAGGAGAATTTTTATGAACTACGCAGAAGAATCCCTCAAGCTCCACGAGAAGTGGAAGGGAAAAATCGAAGTCATCGCCACCGTTCCCGTTGCGACCAAGGACGACCTCTCCCTTGCCTACACGCCCGGCGTCGCGCAGCCCTGCCTCGAGATCCAGAAGGACGTCAACCGCTCCTATGACCTGACCCGCCGTCACAACCTCTGCGCCGTCATCACCGACGGCTCGGCTGTTCTCGGTCTGGGCGACATCGGCCCGGAGGCCGGCATGCCCGTCATGGAGGGCAAATGCGTGCTGTTCAAGGCCTTCGGCGGCGTGGATGCCTTCCCGCTCTGCGTCAAGACCAAGGATGTGGACGAATTTGTCAACGCCGTGGCGCTGATCTCCGGCTCCTTCGGCGGCATCAATCTTGAGGATATTGCCGCGCCGCGCTGCTTCGAAATCGAGCGCAAGCTCAAGGAGCGCTGCGACATTCCCATTTTCCACGACGACCAGCACGGGACCGCCGTCATCACCCTCGCCGGCCTGACCAATGCCCTGAAGGTCGTCGGCAAAAAGAAGGAGGACGTGAAGATCGTCACCTCCGGCGCAGGCGCTGCGGCGATCTCCATCGTCAAGCTGCTGCTGTCGGCGGGCTTCCGGAACATCGTCATGACCGACCGCACCGGCGCGATCTACGAGGGCCGCGAGAACCTCAACTGGATCAAGCAGGAGATGGCGCTCGTCACCAACCGTCAGAAGGAGACCGGCAAGCTCGCGGACGTAATCAAAAATGCGGACGTGTTCATCGGCGTTTCCGCTCCCGGCACGGTCACGGCCGAGATGGTCAGGACCATGGCCAAGGATCCGATCCTCTTCGCCTGTGCCAACCCCACGCCCGAAATCATGCCTGACGAGGCCAAGG
Organism: uncultured Oscillospiraceae bacterium; assembly: GCA_934667815.1. Taxonomy (GTDB): domain Bacteria; phylum Bacillota; class Clostridia; order Oscillospirales; family Oscillospiraceae; genus JAZOXB01. The sequence goes on along the minus strand of CAKUMO010000003.1, from coordinate 45,840 downwards.
CCGGCGGCGCAGCCGTCATCGCCACGGGCCGCTCGGACTTCCCGAACCAGATCAATAACGTGCTGGCCTTCCCCGGCATCTTCCGCGGCACCTTCGACGTCCGCGCCTCCGACATCAACGAGGAAATGAAGATGGCTGCCGCACGCGCACTGGCCGAGCTGGTCTCCGACGAGGAGCTGAGCGCGGAATATATCATCCCCAAGGCGTTCGACCCGCGCGTCGGCAAGGCCGTGGCCGCCGCCGTTGCACAGGCCGCCCGCGATTCCGGCGTTGCAAGAATCTGAAGGAGGAGCAATATGGACAACAAACAAAAACTCGAGCTTGAGATCTTCGCCGCGCAGATCCGCATCGGCGTGGTCGAGGAGATGAAGGCACGCGGCTTCGGCCATCTGGGCGGAAGCCTCAGCATCTGCGACGCGCTGGCCGTGCTCTACGGCGCCGTCATGCACTACGATCCCAAGAACCCGCACTGGCCCGACCGCGACAAGCTGGTCTCCTCCAAGGGCCACGCCGGCCCGGCGGTCTATGCCGCGCTGGCGCTCAAGGGCTTCTTCCCCTATGAGGATATTCTCACGCTGAATCAGCCCGGCACGTCCTTCCCCAGCCACTGCGACAAGAACAAGACCCCCGGCGTGGACATGACGACCGGCTCCCTCGGGCAGGGCACGTCGCTGGCCGTGGGTATGGCCGTGGGCGACGGCATCAAGGGCCGCCCCAGCCGCACCTATCTTATCGTCGGCGACGGCGAGAGCAACGAGGGTCAGGTCTGGGAGGCTGCGATGTTTGCCGCGGGCAAGAAGGTCAAGAACCTGTTCTGGCTCATCGACGAGAACAAAAAGCAGCTCGACGGCACGACCGATTCCGTCCTGCCGCTGTTTGACCTGCGCGAGAAGTTCGAGGCCTTCGGCTTCGAGGCGCTGCGCGTGGACGGCAACGATGTCGAGGCGGTCTATAACGCCCTGACTGCGCCCGTGGGCGATCGCCCGCGTGCCATCGTGCTCGACACCGTGAAGGGACGCGGCATTCCGGAGGTCGAGCAGATGGCCTCGAATCATTCCGTCACGACCGACGCCGAAACCTATGACAAATGGCTGGCCGTGCTGCGCGCACATCTGGCCGAGCTGGAAGAACGGAGGAGCTGAGCATGAAGATCATCTATAATGGCGAACAGGACGCCCGGCTTTACAAGAAAGTCCTCGGCGGCATCATTGAGAGCCTGCTCAAGGAGGACGAAAACGTCATCTATTTTGACGCAGACCTCTCCAACTGCATCGGCACGGCGCGCCTGATTCAGGAATACGACCGCGCGATCAACTGTGGCATCGCGGAAGCGAACATGATTGGCATCGCCTGCGGCACGGCAGCCGTCGGCTTCAAGCCCATCGTGCATACCTTCGGGCCGTTCGCCTCGCGCCGCGTGTACGACCAGATTTTCCTCTCCGGCGGCTATGCCCAAAACCCCATCACGGTCATCGGCACCGACCCCGGCATCACGGCCGCGTTTAACGGCGGCACGCATATGCCCTTTGAGGACGTGGCGCTCTACCGCGCCATCCCCGGTGCGGTGATCTGTGACGTGACGGACATCACCATGCTCGAGAGCTTCCTGCGCACGGCGAAGGATCTGCCCGGCGTGAAATATCTGCGCGTCGGCCGCAAGGAATCCTACCCCGTCTACGCGCCCGGCACGGAGCTGACGATCGGCAAGGGCAACGTTCTGCGCGAGGGCACGGACGCGGTCATCATCGCCACGGGCATCATGGTGCACGAGGCCATGGAGGCTGCGAAGAAGCTTGCCGCCGAGGGCGTCGAGGCCGCGGTCATCGACCCCTATACCGTCAAGCCGCTGGACGTCGAGCTGATCCGCGCATGGGCGGCCAAGACCGGCGCGGTCGTCACGGCCGAGAACCACAACAAGATCGGCGGCCTTTACAGCGCGGTCAAGGAAGCGCTGGAGGGCGAGGCGAAGGTCGGTTACGTCGCCGTCGAGGATGAATTCGGCGAGGTCGGCCCGCAGAGCTATCTGCGCCAGCGCTACGACCTGACCGACGAGCACATCGTCCGCGCCGTCAAGGAAACCATCGCCAGAAAGTAAGAATCAGAAGTGCAAATCATCAAAAAGGGCCATCCCCGTCGGGGATGGCCCTCAGCGTGTCGAAAAACTCTTTTCGGCACGCTGACAGACTGCGAAAAAGTTCGGAAGACAAGCAACTCACGCTCGTCGGCGTACATCGGTACGGTAGGGCGTGAGTTGCGCAGTAAGTCAAAATCCTTGCGCAGCAAGCTGGTTTTCAGACGATAAAGTTTGGAATCCCCCACTTTTGAAAATGAAATCCAGAGAGTAAAAACCCGTTGAATTGTGAATCGATTTTGACGATTACGGACTTTTTTGACAGTCTGAGGGCCATCCCGTGGGGGATGGCCCTTTAAGTTATGCAATTCAGAAGCTGATTTCTCAGAACTTCAGGCTGCCGAGGCAGATGCACTTGCCGCTCTTGCGGTCAAAGAGCATGATGTCCTCGCCGGAGACGCTCAAGGGAACCTCTGCGCCGATGGTGAACAGCGAGCTGCCGAAAATCACGCCCGTCAGCAGATAATCGCCCACGCGAACCTTGATGGTCGATTCCATGCCGGTGGGCATGGCGCCGTAGATCTCGCCCTTGAGCGCGTTGCGGTCGGTGATGTCCAAAAACTCCGGACGCACGCCCAGCACAAAGTCGCCGTTGGCGATCACCGGCTCCTCGGCCAGAGAATCGTCCTCCTCGGTGACGCGTGCGATGTGATAGCGGAACACCTCGTCCTTGTTGCCCTTTTCCACGCTGCCCTTTTCGCTGGCCTTGGCCTTTTTCGCTGCGGCAAGCGCGGCCTCGTCCGCGTCGCGCTGTGCGTACCAGTCGCCCAGCGTTATGCCGCCCTTCGGGGAGAACACGGCCTTATGTCCGCCGAGCAGCGACAGGGAGATGCAGCCGTCGGAGAGCTGTTCGCCCTTGGCCTCGATGAAGTTGATCGAGGGATTGCCGACGAAGTCTGCAACAAAGAGGTTGGCGGGCTTGTGGTAGACCTCCAGCGGCGCGGCATACTGCTGCAAAACGCCGTTGTTGATAAGGCAGATGCGCGTGGCGAGCGTCATGGCCTCCATCTGGTCATGCGTGACGTAGACGAAGGTCGAGCCGGTCTCGACGTGCAGACGCTGCAGCTCATAGCGCATCTCCAGACGCAGCTTTGCGTCGAGGTTGGAGAGCGGTTCGTCCATGAACAGCACCGTCGGCTCCGGCGCAAGGGTTCTGGCAATGGCGACGCGCTGCTGCTGACCGCCGGAAAGCTCTGCCGGGTAGCGATCCATGAACATGCCGATCTTGACGATGCGGCTGACGCGGCGGACGGTGAGGTCGATCTCCTCCTTGGTCAGCTTGCGCGTGGTCATCACGGGCTTGCCGTCCTTGCAGAAGCGGTATTCTGCGTCGAGCGTGTAGCCCGCGGACTTGGCGGAGGCGGCGCCGGCATCGGCCTTGGCCTTGAGCGCGGCGACCTGAGAATCAAAATTGCCGCCGTTTTCCGGATGGTAGGACAGCAGGCGCTTGGCCGTGAACTGCGAGAGGGTGAAGGCGTCGATGAGCTTCAGAACGGCCTTCTTCTCGTCGAGCTTGCCGTTGCGGTCGCGGCATTCCTCGATGACCTTGGCGACCTCGGCGGGCGCGGAGAGCAGCTGCGCGAGGCGTGCGGCGTTCTTGCTGTCAAAGTCGATGCGCTCCATCGGCTCTTTGATGTTGGACAGGCCGAAGGCGATGTTGTCATAAACGGTCATGTTCGGCCACAGGGCGTAGTTCTGGAACAGGAAGCCGACCTTGCGCTTGTTGGCCGGGACGTTGATGCCCATGGCGGAGTCGAAAACGACCTTGTCGCCGATGGTGATGCGGCCGGAGGTCGGCGTTTCCAGTCCGGCGATCATGCGCAGGGTGGTGGTTTTGCCGCAGCCGGACGGGCCGAGCAGGGTCACAAACGCGTTATCCTCGATGACGAGGTTCAGATCCTCAACGGCGTAGAACTTGCCCCACCGCTTGGTAATATGCTCTAATCTGATTTCAGGCATGGTTTATCCTCCTATTCCTTTGTCGAGGCTGGCGCCCGTGACTTTGTTGACGATGGTGTTGCAGACGAGAATGGTGACGATCAGGATCAGGTTGATGCCGCTGGAGAACGCGGCCAGACCCATTTCGTCGAAGTAGTCCAGCGTGGTCGAGAGGATGAAGCCCTGCGTACACAGCAGCATGAACAGCGACAGCTCACGCAGGCAGGTCATGAAGGGCAGCAGGTAGCCGCTGATGATGGACGACTTCTGGATCGGGATGATGATGCGTAGCATCCGCTTGTACCACGGGATGTCCTGAATGATCGCGGCCTCCTCGATCTCGCCGGAGAGCTGAAGCATGGAGTTCAGTGAGCTGCGGCTGGCGAAGGGGATATATTTGATCGTGCCTGCGATAATCAGGAGCGTGTAGGTGTTAAAGAGATTGAATTTCTCCGTGGAGAACAGGACGAAGAAGGCTGCGCCGACCGCGATGGACGGCATCAGGTAGGGCAAAAAGGCCATGGAGTTGACGTAGTTTGCCCATTTGCTCCGGCGGTTTTTCGACACGGCGTAGCCGATCATCGTGCCGATGGTACCGGCGATGAGGGCGCAGCAGACACTTACGAGCATCGTGCCGCCGAAGGCCTTCCAGATCGTCTCGTTGTAGAGGATACCCTTCTGGCCGTACATGCCGTTTTCGGAGACGTTCTCGGCGGTGATCCACCACTTGGTGGTCAGGTTCGAGGCATCGCCCGTGTACAGGAAGGAATAGTCGCCGGGGTTCGGCAGGAAGGTCTCAAAGGCAAAGGAGACGATGGGGAAAATACTCGTGAAGAACGTCACGACCACGAGAATGAGCGCGATGACGTACTTGCCGATCTTGCCGAGGTTGATCTTGGAGATCTGACCGGATTTGCCGGAGACGGTGGTGTAGTTCTTGCGGCTGTGCAGCGAGAGCTGGTTGAGCAGCATGATCGCCACGCCGAAGATCATCATGATGATGGCCAGAATGCCCGTTTCGCCGGTGTACTTGTCGTTCATGGAGACGTACTTGGTCGAAAGGGTGGTGAGCTTCAGGTAATGCGGCACGGGATAGGAGCCCATCGCGCTGCCGAACACCAGCAGCACCGTGGACAGAATCGCGGGCTTGACCATGGGCAGGGTGATGCGGAACATGGTCTTTCTGCGCGGCGTGTCGAGAATGGTCGCAGCCTCCTCCAGATTGGCGTCCATGTTGCGGAAAATGCCGCCGATGAGGATATAGGCAAATGGCGCATAGTGCAGGCCCAGCACGACCAGGCTCGGGAACAGTCCCTGACACCACCACTTCGGCATGTTCACACCGAACAGCGAGGCGATCAGGCCGTCGGACGTGCCGGTGACGGCGTTGGAGTTAAAGAGGTTCTGCCACACGACGGCCAGCGTCCACTGCGGCATGATGTAGGGGAAGATGAAAATGGAGCTTAAATATTTTCTCCATGCGAGATTTGTGCGCGTGATTAAAAAAGCGAAGATGCCGCCGAACAGGATGGACACCACGCAGGTGCCGATGGCCAGCAGCACGGTGTTCAGAAGCGGCGTCCAGAGGTTTTTCTTCGCCATTTTGCTGGTGAAAAGATCGACGTAGTTGACAAGGGTATAGCCCTCGGCCTTGCCCGTGAGGTGGGCGTCGATGGTGCCGGGATGGATTTTGAAGGTGTCCTGCACGATGGCCACGATGGGCGCGATCGTCGTAAAGGTCAGCACGATGCCGAGCAGCAGGAGAATGACGTTATAGGGCTTGGAGAAATAGGTCTTGATCTTGTTCAGAAAGATCGACCCGCTTCTGGCCCGCAGGGGAGAGGTTTGGTTCATGGCACGCTCCTTTTTTGGTTGGATGGTGCGCCGTGGAAAGCTGCGCACAGGCCGGTGAATGCCGGATCAGGCTCTGAGCCGATCGATCATCGCGCCGGGCTTTGCGCAGGCTTCCGCGGCAAGAGTGGGAAAGAGGGCGCCCTTGGACGCGGCGGGAGTGCTGCAGTCCAAGGGCGCCACGATTTTTTTACTTAACGCCCGGTTGGTTTCTCCGGAGGCCGCAGAATTTGCGGATTCCTGTCAAAAAACTTAGCCTGCGCTGTACTTCGTCAGCATCTCGATCCAGCTGCCGACGGTGAAGGCGACGGATGCGCAGTATTCCGGATCTTCCAGAACCAGCTCGCCGTTGGTGGTCCACCAGTCGTAGCCGCGGTCGTTCTTCGCAGCGAATTCGACAGTGGTGCCGTCCTCAGCCATGCCGCCGATGGAGTGATGGAACTTCGCCTCGGTGTCGGCAGCGACGGTCGGGTTGGAGGAGTAGCCGCCCATGTCCTTGCCCCATGCGGAGAAGCCGTCGGCGGTGCAGGTCATGTAAGCGATGAAGGCGCATGCCGTCCAGGGCAGCGGGCTGTTGTCGGTGACGAACAGGTAATGGCAGTAGCCGTAGCCGCCGATGCCCTTGTAGCCGTCCTCATAAGCGGCGACCTTGATGTTGTTGACGGAGACGGAGCTGGACTCCTCGACGGAGCGGAGCTTGGAATAAACCAGCAGGCCGAACTGATCGGTCGCGGAGGCATCGACGAGGGTGTTGCAGATCGGGCCGTCGTCGGTCTGGGCGTTGTAGCTCTCGACCCACAGCTTGATCCATGCCAGAGCGTAAGCGCCGTCAGCGCCGAGGCCGAGGTCTTCCGCTTCGGACTCCATGGCCTTGATGGTGGGCTGGAAGTAGGTCTGCTCGTCAGCGGGCAGAGCCTCATAGGCTTCCTTCAGCCATGCGGCATAGTCGTCACGGGTGAGCATGTACAGGAAGTTCTTGCCGACGATCTCGGAGTCGATGTCCATGAACAGGCCATGCTCGCCTTCGGCGACGTAGTCCCAGCAGTTGTCATAGGTCTTGCTGCCGGTGGAGTTGTACATAAAGACCTTGTTCAGGGTCTGCAGCGGCAGGAAGCCGGTGTAGGCGTCTGCGGTGGTGTTGTTGGCGTCCGCCCAATCCTTCGGGATGAAGGTGTCGAGAATGCCGGTCTGGTACATCTTGCTTTCGATCTGGTTGCCGTCCTGAATCAGGGTCATGGCAAAGGTGCCGGTCTCCTTGAGGGAGTCAGCGGTGAGCTGATCGAAAATTTTGTTGTTTTTGGGCTGCTGCCACTCGAATTCCATGGTATAATTAGGATCGATGGTCTGCAGGTACTCGATGAACAGAGGCAGAGCGCTCTTGCCGCGGCTGGAGTTGCCGACGCCGTAGAACATCTTGCCGTTGGATTCCTCGATGGCCTTCTTGGCCAGTTCTTCGAGGGTCATGCCTTCGGCTTCCTTGATGATCTTCTGAACAGCGGTGAGGTTTTCCTCCGGCTCGGTGTTCTGAGATTCGGACGGGGTGTTGTCCGTAGAGGGCTGTGCGTCCTGAGACGGAGCAGACGGCTCATTGCCCTGCGAGGCGCAGGCGCCGAGTGCCAGAATCATGCAGACAGCCAGAAGCAGTGCGAGAATTCTTTTCATTACGTTTTCCTCCTATGAAAGTGCGGGCTTGGGGACAGAGTCCCTTACCCTGTGAATCCATTTTACAATTTTCCCCCGCGCTTGAACAGTAGACAAATCTGCGTTATTTTGTGAAATCCTGCGATTCTTGTGCGATTTTAATGAAAACGGCTGCGCCGCTGTGCTATAATTGGATAAAACGTATACGAATATATTCTAAGGAGTCTGCGATGAAGAAACAATTTGCCGCGCTGCTTTTGGCCGCGGTCTGCGTGCTGTCCGGCTGCGCCGGGAAAACCGCCGGCGTTCCGCCGGTCGCCGCGCCCGCCGAAGATGAGCGCCTTGTGATCTACACCTCCCATAAAGAGGAGGTCTGGCGTCCCATCGTCCGCGAGTTCGAGGAACGCACGGGCATCTGGGTGGACGTGGTCACGGGCGGCTCGAACGAGCTTCTCGAGCGCATCAAATGGGAGGCCGACGCGCCCGGCGCGGACGTGATGTTCGGCGGCGGCGTGGAAAGTCTGGAATCCTATGCCGAATACTTCTCGCCCTACGTCTGCGCCGAGCACGACAAGCTCGCGCAAACCTACTGCGGCGAGGACAACCGCTGGACGCCCTTTTCCGCGCTGCCCGTGGTACTCATTTATAATCCCAAGCTCGTCGCGCCCGGGGAGCTGACCGGCTGGGAAAGCCTGCTTTCCGAGGAATTTCGAGGGAGAATCGCCTTTGCGGACCCGGCCGTGTCCGGCTCGTGCTACACCGCGCTTGTGACCATGCTGTGCGCGCTGGACGCGCCGCAGGAGGAAACGCTCCGCCGCTTTGCCGAGAATCTGGACGGCCGTCTGCTCTCCGGCTCGGGCGCCATTCTCGACTCCGTGGCCGACGGCACCGACCGCGTGGGCATCACGCTGGAGGAGACCGCACGCAAGCGCATCGCAGCGGGCGAAAACCTGCGCATGATCTATCCTGTTGAGGGCACGAGCGCCGTGCCGGACGGCTGCGCGGTCATCCGCGGCGCAATGCACGAGAAAAACGCACAGAAATTCATCGATTTTGCCGTCAGCCGCGATGTGCAGTCGCTCCTGCAGGAGGAGGAATTCTCCCGCCGCTGCGTGCGCACGGACATTGAGCCGTCGGCGCAGCTCGTGCGGCTGGACAAGCTGACCCTTCTGGACTACGACGTCGCGTGGGCAAGCAGCGAACACGAGGCCATTCTGGAACGCTGGCAGAGCTTCCTGCCGAAGGAGGGCACATGAAAAAATCCCGATCCTTCCGGCGGCAGCTATTCAGCGGCTTTCTGCTCGTGTCGCTCATCCCGCTTCTGATCTGCTCTGCGATGCTGCTGCAAATTTTCCGTCTGCGCATGACCGGCGATGCCGAGACGCAGGCGGCGCAGGCGCTGGAAACCAGCCTGCTTGCGCTCGACTCGCTCGACGAGGGCGTGCGCGGCGCGGCGGCCACCTTGCAGCAGAATTTTTCCGTCAGCCGTGCGCTGTTTGACGATCAGGCCGACGACACCGTTGTCAACAATCTGCTGTTCCATGCGGCGGGCGACGCGAGAAGCTACGCACGCTTCGATCTCTACGACATCAGCGGCCGCTGGCGCTATTCCACGCAGACCGCACCGGACGACCGCTTCCTGCCCACGGACTGGGGCATTCTGCACGAGGCCGCGCAGGCCAAGAACGGCAGGCTCGTCTACATCGCGGGCGAGGAATCGTCCTCCGATCAGGTGCTGCGCGGTGCTGCTCTGCTCTCCGACCGCTACGGTGCGCCCACGGGCTATCTGGTCGTGAGCGTTTCGGCAGCGGGCTTCCGTTCGCTGCTGGGCGGCGCGGCGGGGGCAAAGAACGAGCTGGCGCTGCTGAGCCGCTTCTTCCGCCCGGTCTACTGCACGCGCCCGGCGATTCTGGAGACCATGGCGGGCAAGCTGCGCGCGCAGCTTCTGGCCGGTGAGGCGCTGACCGGTCTGTCCGAGGACTATGTCTATTCCATCTGCCGCCATCCGGCTACGGGACTTTACGTCGTTTTGCAGCAGCCGGAGGTCTTTACGCGCGACACCATGCGGCTGCTCTACACCGTCAGCGCGGCGTGCGCGCTGGTGTGCATCGGCGTGTGCGTGCTCATAAGCTTTCAGATGAGCCGCCAGCTCTTCCGCCCCATCGGGCAGCTGCACGACGCGCTCCGGCAGGTCGGCCGCAACGAGCTGGACGTCCATGTCCCTGTCGTGCAGTCCAACGAGCTGGGCGAGCTTGCCCAGCAGTTCAACCGCATGGTCATCGACCTCAAGCGCAACCAGCAGATGCTCGTCGAGAACCAGAGGGCGCTCAACGAGGCGCAGATTCGCATGCTGCAGGCGCAGCTCAATCCGCATTTCCTCTGCAACACGCTCGACACCATGAAGTGGATCAGCAAGATCAATCAGGTGCCGCAGGTCGCGCTCATGTCCACGGACCTTGCCGACATTCTGCGCTTCTGCATCACGCCGGAGGAATTTGTCGAGCTGCGGCAGGAGGTCGCGGTTCTGATGCGCTATATGGAGATCCAGCGCATCCGCCTGGCCGACAGCTTCACCTTCTCCGTCCATATCCCGGAGGAGCTGGAGTCCTGCATGGTGCCGAAGATGATGCTCCAGCCGCTGGCCGAGAACGCGATCCTGCACGGCCTGACGGGCGTGGAGAACGGCCGCCTTGAGGTCACGGCCACGGAGAAGGACGGCGTGCTCTGCATCCGCATTGCGGACAACGGCGCGGGTCTGCCGCCCGAGCTTCTGGGCAAGTACCGTCCCGACGCGTCCACTGCGGGACATCTGGGCTTATTCAATGTGGACACCATTCTGCAAAAGCACTACGGCGCGGGCTTCGGCCTGTACCTTGAAAATCGCACGGACGGCACCGGCGCGGTCATCACCGCCACGCTGCCCGTTACCCGAAGGGAGGATTCCGGCCATGCTGAAGGTCTTGGTCGTTGAAGATGAGGAAATGATCCGCAAGGGCATCGTACTGACGGTGGACTGGGCGGCGCTGGATTGCGTGGTCGTGGGCGAGGCTGCCAACGGCGAGGAAGCGCTTCAGGCTGCGCGGCGCTATGAGCCGACGCTCATCATCACGGATCTGAAAATGCCGAAGATGGACGGCATCGAAATGCTGCAAAAGCTGCGCGAGCAGGGCTGCACCGCCCCGGCCATCATCCTGACGGCCTACGACAGCTTTGAGTACGCACGCAGCGCCATGCGCCTCGGCGCGGTGGACTTCCTGCTCAAGCCCTTCCACGACGGCGAGCTGGAGCAGGCCGTGCTGACGCTGCAAAAAAATTTACAGGCGCAGTCCGCGCACGAGATCGTCCTGCCGAAAAAGGGCGGCCAGAGCCGCTATGTGCTCTCGGCCATGGACTACATTGCGGAAAACTACGCCAATCCGAGTCTGACGGTCGGCATGGTCGCGCAGGCGCTCGGGCTGAGCGAGGGCCATCTGAGCCATTTGTTCAAGAAAGAGACCGAACAGACGCTCCTGAGCTATCTCACGCGCTACCGCATCCATAAATCCATGGAGCTGCTGCGCGACTGCCGCCGGAAGGTCTATGAGGTCGCCGAGAGCGTCGGCTACCGCGACATTGCGTATTTTTCTGCCACCTTCAAGCGGCTGACGGGCGTCAGCCCCTCGGAGTATCAGGACAGCGGAAAGTGAGGCTTTTATGATTAAACTGATTGCAAGCGATATTGACGGCACCTTGCTCTTTGACCGTCTGGATTCCGTCGCGCCGGTCATCTTCGACGAGATTGAGCGGCTCAAGCAAAAGGGCATCCGCTTCTGCCCGACGAGCGGCCGCAGGCTCGAGAGCATGCGCAGGCTTTTTGCGCCCATCGCGGACGAGCTGTATTATATCTGCGAAAACGGCGGCTCGATCTTTGCCCCCGACGGGACGCTGCTCGACGCCGTGCCCATCGACCATGAAACGGCCATGTGGCTGGCGCACGCGATCCTCGCGCTCGACGGCTGCGAGGTCATGGTCTCCGGCGTGCGCGGCTGCTACCTGTTCCCCAAGGGCGGGGAGGTCGTGCGTGCGGTAGAGGCCGTGGGCAACCATATCGTCTATGTTCCCACGCCCGAGGACATTCCCGAGGAAATCGTGAAGATCTCCATTTTCTGCAAAAACTCCGCCGAGGTCGCGCCCAAGCTGACCGGCTGGCCGCTGCCGCCGCAGATCGCGGGGGCGTGGTGGGTGGACTTCACCAGGGCCGACAAGGCCACCGGCCTGCGCCGTCTGGGCGAGCTTCTGAACATTTCGCGCGAGGAGATCCTCGCCATCGGCGATAACTACAACGACGTCGGCATGCTGCAATACGCCGGAACGCCGTATTTAATGGCCTCGGCTGTGCCGGAGCTGCGCGCGCGCTTTCCGCAGCAGTGCCGCCGCGTCGAGGATGTGCTGAAAAGTTTGTGATTGGAAACTTCCGATTGTCTTTTTCGCCCGGCCGTGCTAAACTATTGGTAGGAATATGAAGCAGGCGCAGTGCATTGTTTCATCAGCAAAGGAAGCCCCGGCGCTTCCGCAAAAATAAGGAGGTCAACTCGCAATGGATCAGAGGCTCAACCCGTTGTTCACCCCGTGGAAAATCGGAAACTGTGAGATCAAGAACCGCTTTGTTCTGACCAGTATGGGCGGAACGGATCTGTTCGGCTGGATGGAGAAGAACCACTTTGACAAGGACGGCGCACACTTCATCCTCGAGGTCGCCAAAAACGGCGCGGGTCTGGTCATGCCCGGCTGCCAGCCCGTCTACAACCCCATGTTCGGCCAATGGCTCCACAAGAACAAGAAGATGTTCGCCGACCTCAAAAAGTGGATGCCGGAGTTCCACAAGACCGGCGCAAAGCTCTTTGTGCAGCTCACGGCGGGCTTCGGCCGCTCGTTCACCATCAGCCAGATGATGGAAACGCTCTACACCAACAAATTCCTGCGTGTGGTCAGCAAGCCCTTTATGAACCTCGATAAGATCACCGCCACGGCCAGCCCCTCGCCCAACCGCTGGTCGGACAAGGTGCCCTCGCGCGAGATGACCGTCGAGGAAATTCATCAGCTCATCGACGCCTTTGCCCAGAGCGCCAAGCTCCTGAAGGACGCCGGCGTGGACGGCGTCGAGGTTCACGCGGTGCACGAGGGCTATTTGCTCGACCAGTTCACGCTGCTGTATGTCAACAAGCGCACGGACGAATACGGCGGCTCGTTTGAAAATCGCTACCGCTTTGCCGTCGAGATCGTGCAGGCAATCAAGAAGGCCTGCGGCAAGGACTTCCCCGTCTCGCTGCGTTACAGCGTGATTTCCAAGACCAAGGGCTTCCGCCAGGGCGCGCTGCCCGGTGAGGACTATGTGGAGGTCGGGCGCGACATGGCCGAGTCCGAGCGTGCCGCGAAATATCTGCAGGACGCGGGCTACGACTGCCTCAACTGCGACAACGGCACCTATGACGCATGGTACTGGGCGCATCCGCCGATCTATATGCCGGAAAACTGCAACCTCGCGGACGTGGAGCACATCAAGCAGTTCGTGGACATCCCCGTGATCTGCGCAGGCCGCCTCGACCCGCGCACCGCGGCCGATTCCGTCGCGGCGGGCCGTCTGGACGGCGCGGGCTTCGCCCGGGCGTTCCTCGCGGATCAGCAATGGATCGTGAAATTGCAGGAGGACCGCGAGGATGACATCCGTCCGTGCATCCTGTGCCACAACGGCTGCTTCAACATGTGCCACTACAAGGGCGTGCCGAACGATCAGGAGCTGTCCGACAGCCTGCATCTGGCGCGCTGCGCCGTGAACGCCGAGACCATGCAGTGGAACAAGCACTACATCCGCAAGACGGACAAGCCCAAGACCGTGCATATCATCGGCGGCGGCATCGGCGGCATGGAGGCCGCACGCGTGCTGAAGCTGCGCGGCCACAAACCCGTCCTTCACGAAAAGACCGGTGAGCTGGGTGGCGCGTTCATCGCGGCCAGCGCCGAGTCCTACAAGGGCAAGCTGCGCGACCTGCTGGCGTGGTATCGCCGCCAGATGACGCAGCTGGGCATTGAGGTTCACCTGAACGACGAGGTCAAGGATCTCGCGGCCTTCAAGGATGCGCCCGTCATCGTCGCCACCGGCGCAACGCCGCGCCTGCTGCGCCGCGTGCCGGGCTATGAAAAAATGATCGAAGCCTGCCAGTATCTGCGCGGCACGGCGACCGGCGAGACCGTGGCCGTCATCGGCGGCGGTCTGACCGGCTCGGAGATCGCCTATGAGCTGGCCTTGCAGGGCAAAAAGCCTGTGATTGTCGAGATGAAGGACGATCTGGTCAGCCAGAAGGGCGTGTGCCTTGCCAATTCGTCCTACCTGCGCGAGTGGTTCGCGCTGCACAAGGTTCCCGTGTATCTGGAAACCACGCTCAAGGAGGTTCGCGACGGCTCCATCCTCTGCACCGCAAAGGACGGCAGCGAGATCGAGATTCCCTGCGACAGCGTGATCTCCTGCGCTGGCTACATCTCCGCGCCGCTGCCCGAGGCGGGCAAGGCGCAGCTCGTCGGCGACTGCCGTCAGGTCGGCAACCTGCGCAGCGTCGTCTGGGGCGCTTATGAAGCGGCCATGAAGATTTAAGAAAGGTGCGTGCAATATGGAATCTCAAATGAAGCTCACCCCTGAGCAGCAGGAAATCCTGAACGGTGCGCGCGGCGAGACCATGGCCAAGGTCATGCAGACGCTCGTGCGCTACGGCGAGCTGTTCGGCGCGGACGAGATGGTGCCCGTGACGAGCAGGTACAACCACCTCGTCACCTCCTTCGGCCTCAAGGCGCTCGGCCCGGTGTATCACCTGATGGAGCAGCTCCTCGAGGCCGGTGCGGTCTCCGCGCAGAAGTTCTCCGCCGACCCGCGCCCGCTGGACAAAAACGTCCCGAGCAGCTTCCTGCAGAACTTCGTGTTCAACCACTTTATGTATACCCGTCAGGATTACTATGAGCAGCAGCTCCAAAAGCTGGGCCTGATGGATCCGAACGCCTTCACCTGCACCTGCTACATGGACGAGGTCGGCAACACGCCCGGCTTCGGCGAGGTGCTGTCGTGGTCGGAGTCCTCCGCGGTGGTCTATGCGAACTCCGTTCTCGGCGCACGCTGCAACCGGAATTCCGGCATCATCGACCTGATGGGCTCCATCGTGGGCTTTGTGCCCTCCTTCGGCCTTCTGAAGGACGAGGGGCGCCGTGCGAGCTGGATCGTCGAGGTGCGCACGACCAAAAAGCCGGAGGCGCAGCTTCTCGGCTCGGCCATCGGCATGAAGGTCATGGAGGACGTGCCCTTCATCTGCGGGCTTGACAAGTGGCTCGGCACGCTGGACGATGCCGCCAAGACCTATCTGAAGGACTTCGGCGCGGCCACGGCCTCCAACGGCGCGGTCGGCCTGTACCATGTGGAAAACATCACGCCCGAGGCCGTGAAATACGGCCGGTCGCTCGTGCGCGAGGACGCGCAGGTCTATGTCATTGACGACGCCGAGCTTCAGCGCGTGTATGACAGCTATCCCGTCATCTGGAAGAACAAGGACGCCAAGCCGAAGCTCTGCTTCATGGGCTGCCCGCACATGAGCCTTGAGCAGCTCATCTCGTGGACGGAGCGCGTGGAGCAGGGTCTGGCCGCAGCGGGCAACGCCCGCGTGGTCATCCCCACGGTGTTCACCGCCGCCCCGGCCGTGCTGGAAAAATTCCGTTCCACGCCCTACGCCGCACGTCTGGAAAAGACTGGCGTCATCACGAGCTATATCTGCCCCCTGATGTACATGAACAACCCGCTGAGCACCAAAATGCCCGTCATCACCTCCAGCAACAAGCTGCGCACTTACACCAGCGCACGCTATTACACGGACGACGAGATTCTTGAGCAGATCACGAGAGGAGGAAGCAAGGCATGAAAAAGACCTTTCAGGGCAGAGTTGTCGCGCAGGGACAGGTGACGGCGCCCGCGCTGGTTTCCCACGGCGGGCTGAACACCCTCGCGTCATTCCAGAAGGCGCTGCAATTCGGCGACAAAAAAGCCACCTGCGGCGACCAGAACAACCCCGATCTCTACGGCAAGCAAATGCTCGGCAAGGCGCTGTGCCTGCCGCGCACCATCGGCTCGACCACGGGCGGTCTGGTGCTCTACTGCGCCTGCTCCATGGGGCGCAATCCGGCCTGCATGCTGTTCTCCGAGCCGATCGATTCGCTGGCGGCCGCCGGTGCGATTCTCTCGGACGTGTGGCTCGAGGGTGCGTCCATGCCCGTCGTCGATTCGCTGGGCGAGGAATTCTTGGCCTGCGTCAGGGACGGAATGCAGATCACCGTGGAGGCCAACGGCCTCGTAACGGTGGAGGGATAAAATCTCAAAATCGTTCCGAACTACAGCAAGGGCGCGGCAGCAGCCGCGCCCTTCAGACTGTCAAAAAAGTCCGTAATCGTCAAAATCGATTCACAATTCAATGAATTTTTGCTCTTTGGATTTCATTTACAAAAGTCGGGAATTCCAGACTTTTCAGTCTGAAAACCAGCTTGCTACGCAAGGATTTTGACTTACTGCGCAACTCGCGCCCTACCGTACCCTATGTACGCCGACGGGCGTGAGTTGCTTGTCTTCCGAACTTTTTCGCAGTCTGGCAGCGTGCCGAAAAGAGTTTTTCGACACGCTGAAGGGCGCGGCCACTCTGCCGCGCCCTTCAGCGTGGTTTCCCTCTTGCTTTTTCGCCCGGAATGTTGTATAATACACACTCCACACCAAAAAGCGAGGTGAAACCGCGTGAAAAAACTGAAAAAAATGCTCGATCGCACGCTGGTGCTCTATCTCGTCATCGGCTTTCTGAATTTCCTGCTCTGCACGGGCATCATGTTTCTGCTCTATAACGTTGCGGGCTTCAGCCGCCACACAGCGCCCATCGTCAACTACGGCCTCGGCAGCCTGATCTGGTATCTGGCCTGCCGCTTTGTCCTCTTTCCGAAAGCCAAAACCACGCCGCGCCAGCTCCTGCGCTTCGTGCTCGACATTGTGGTGTGTTATCTTTTGTCCTATTACGTTGTTGCGCCGCTCGTCACACGGCTTGCGTTAAAGTCCACGCGCATCAGGGCGTTTTTCTCCTTCGGCGGTGCGCACAACATTCAGGGCAACTGTGAAATGACCGCCGGTGCGATTTCCTATGCGCTGCTGAACTACTTCGGCCAGCGCTATTACGTCTTTTCCAACCGCTTGGAGCACCACCGCAAAAAGCATAAAGAATCTTCGGAGGAATAACAAAAAACCGGCTCGTTGAGCCGGTTTTTTGCTGTTTAAGGTTTGAAATTCGGGTTTTACCCCTTCCTGTGCGGGATGAGGGAGCGGAACAGCACCAGCACTGGGAACAGCTCCAGTCTGCCGCAGAGCATATCGAAGATCATCACGAGCTTGCTCAGCGGCGAGAGCGTTCCGAAGCTGCCCGCAGGGCCGATCAGCTCGCTCAGGCCGGGGCCGATGTTGTTCAGCGTCGCAAGCATGGCGCTGAGGCTGGTCTCGATGCCGTGGCCGTCGAGGGAAATGAGCAGCGTCGAAACGACCGCGATCACGACATACACGATCAGATATCCCAGCGTGCCGCGCACGACCTCGGAGCTTACGCGCTTGCCGTCCATGCGGAGCGTCTCGACCGCGTGCGGCTGCACGAGATGGCGCACCTCGCTGCGCGCGCTCTTGCAGAGAATCAGAAGCCGGCTGACCTTGATGCCGCCGCCGGTCGAGCCGGCGCATGCGCCGATAATCATCAGCATGCCGAGAATGACCTTGGAAAAGTCCGGCCAGCGGGCAAAGTCCACCGTGCCGTAGCCCGTGGTCGTGATGACCGAGCTGACCGAGAAAAACACATGATGGATCGCCTGCCCGACGGTGGGGAAGAAGCCGCCGACGTGCATGAGGTTCAGCGTGATGAGCGCGACGGCGGAGAAAATGATGATAAAGTACCAGCGCACCTCGGAATTGTTCCACGCCAGCTTAAATTTTCGGCAAAGCAGGAAGAAATACACCGAGAAATTCACGCCGAACAGCGTCATGAACACCGTTGTGACGGTCTGGATATAGGGCGAATAGCTTGCGCAGCCGTCATTCAGCACCGCGAAGCCGCCCGTGCCTGCCGAGCCGAAGGTGATGCATAAAGTGTCCAGCCACGGCATTTCCCCCCAGCCGCACAGGTCGCCCAGCCGGAACAGGAGGATTTGCAGCACGGTCATGCCGAAGTAGATCGCGTATAAAATCAGCGACGAGGTGCGCATTTTCGGCACCATTTTCGAGACCGACGGGCCGGGAGACTCCGCGCGGAGCAGATAAATGCTCTCGCCGGACATGGGCACGATGGCCAGCATGAACACCAGCACGCCCATGCCGCCCAGCCAGTGGGTAAAGCTGCGCCAGAACAGCAGGCAGCCGGACAGATCCTCGACCATGTGGCCGGGGATGCCGAGAATGCTCGAGCCGGTGGTGGTGAAGCCAGAGACGGCCTCGAACACCGCGTCGAGATAGGACGGGATCTCTCCGCTGAGGAAGAAGGGCAGCGCACCGACGAGGGAAATGACGATCCACGACAGGGCGACCATGACGAAGCCGTCCTTGACGTGCATCGTGCGGTTGTGCTTCGGTCGCAGGAAATGCAGCGCCAGACCCAGCGCCGCGCAGATGCCCATGGTGGCCAGAATGCTCCACGCCGCGCGTTCGCCGCGCACGATGCCCACGAGCAGCGGCAGCACCAGCACCGCGCCGATGATGAGCAGAACGTCGCCTAAAAGCGACATGACCATTCGCCGGTTCATGCCTTCACGCTCCGTTTATCCAGAATGTCGTCCAGATCATCCAGACCGGAGGCGGTCGTGACTACGACCACGGTGTCGCCCGGCTCGATGGTGTCGCGGCCGCCGGGGGTGAGGATGCGGCCACCGCGGTTGATCGCGCCGATCAGCAGCCCCGCGCGGGTGGACAGCTCGGCCAGCGGTACGCCGCAGACTGCGGATTTCTCCGTCGCGCGGAATTCCAGCGCCTCGGCCTTATTGCCGACGATTTTATAAAGCGTCTCCACGTTCGAGCCGAGGGAGTTCTGCATCGCGCGGACGTAGCGCACGATGTTGTCCGAGGCGATGAAGCGCGGATGGAATACGCTGCCCAGATCCATGGATTTGACGATCTGCGAGAAGGTCGGGCGGTTGATCTTTGTGACGATCTTCGCCTTTGAAACGCTGCGGGCATAGAGGCTCATGAGGACGTTTTCCTCGTCAATGCCCGTGAGGGTGGCGATGGCGTCCATGCTTGCGATGCCCTCCTCGCGCAGGAGCTGCTCGTTCGTGCCGTCGCCGTGGATGACCGTGGCGTCGGGCAGACGGTCGGCCAGATCCTCGCAGACGGCGCGTTTGGCCTCGACGATCTTCACGCTTGCGCCGAGATCGAGCATCTGCTTTGCAAGGTAATAGGTAATTCTGCCGCCGCCGATGAGCATGACACGCTTGACCGGGTCGGAGGGAATGCCGATTTTATGGAAAAATTTCGCCGCGACCTTCGGGCGGGCGATGAAGCTGATATGGTCGCCGCTTTGCAGCACGAAGCTGCCGTCGGGGATATGTACCTCGTGCGGCCCGCGCTCGACCACGCAGATCAGCACGCCTGCGTACACGCGGCCAAGGTCGGCAAGACGCAGCCCGTCGAGCGGCGAGCTTTTGGGAATTGCGACCTTGTAAAGCTCCACGCGGCCGCCGGAGAAGGTGTCGATTTTGATGGCCGACGGCGTGCGCAGAATGCGCGCGATTTCCGATGCGCTGGCAAGCTCGGGGTTGAGGGCCATGCTCAGGCCGAGATCCTCCTTCACGAGCTGGAGCGCGGAATTATATTCCGGATTGCGCACGCGCGCAATGGTGTTGTTCACGCCGAGCTTTTTGGCGATCAGGCAGGAGAGCAGATTCTGCTCGTCCGTGGACATGACGGCGATGACCAGATCGGCCTGCGGAACGCCGGCCTCGGTCTGCGTTTCGATGCTGATGCCGTTGCCCTCGACGGTCATGATGTCCAGCCGGTTGCCGATGTCGGTGAGCGCCTCGGGGCGGCTGTCGATGACCGTGATGTTGTGCCCTTCGCGGGCGAGCTGCTCGGTGAGCGTCACGCCGATCTTGCCCGCGCCGATGATGACGATGTTCATACGCATCCTCCTTGAAAAGAATACGGTAAGACTGCAAAAACCAGAACCATCATAGCACTTTTTCGGTATTTTTGCAACCGAAACTGCAAAAAAACGGCATCCCCCGCGCGGCAAACGATCGACATCGTTCGCGCAGAGGACGCTGTTAAACGCTTATCCGTTGACT
Organism: uncultured Oscillospiraceae bacterium; assembly: GCA_934667815.1. Taxonomy (GTDB): domain Bacteria; phylum Bacillota; class Clostridia; order Oscillospirales; family Oscillospiraceae; genus JAZOXB01. Next base: position 25,919 of record CAKUMO010000003.1, on the reverse strand, counting down.
TCCCGCAGGAATTCATCCAGCTCTTTTACGGTTTTGAAATAAAAATCGCAGTTTTTTCGCATGAAATCTTCGATTTCTTCCACATCGTTTGCCCAACCGGCGGCGGCAAAGGGCACACCGGCGGCCCGGCACATATCATAGCCCGGCTTCAGATCGTCTATCATCAGAACCTCCTCCGGCCGCAGGTCGAAGCGGCGCAGAAGGTCGAGCATCGGCCATGCGTTCGGCTTGCGCTGCTCGGACGGAAGCTCCCAGCCGTAGACCGCGTCCGGCGCGGGCAGGTTGTTTTCGCGGTAGTCGCGCAGGATGTTCGCGCTGACCGAGTGCGAGATCACGGCGATCAGGCCGCCCGCCGCGCGGTGCCGCTCGAGAATTTCGCGGATGCCGGGATAGGCCTCCGGCACGCGTGTTTTGACAAATTTCTGCCAGAATGCAAATTCTTCGGCCATTTCCTCCGGGGAAAAGCCCAGCTCGTCGGTAAACAGGCTGACCACGCCGGGGTCGAAGTTTTTGCGGAAATATTCCTCGAGCGTGTACTGCGCGCCCGGGCGCACGCGCGTAAGATAGGCAAGGAAGGACGGAAAATGGATGGTCGCGGTGCTGTTGACCACGGTGTCGTCATGGTCGAGAACGAGACATTTATACCGCATGGGCAGCTCCTTTGCGTTCTTTTTTGCCGAGGGCAAACAGCACGCCCGCCAGCGCCCACAGCCCGAGACTGATCCACTGCGAGGTGGACAGGAACAGCGCGCTGCCGCGGATGGCATCGTAGCGGAAAAATTCAAGAACGAAGCGCGCCGCGCCGTAGAGCAGGCAGTACCACGCAAGACCGTCGTAACGGCTGCGCGCACGCCGCGTGAGCGGGAGCAGCAGCGCGAAGAGGAGCACGTCCGCACCGGCCTCAAAGAGCTGCACGGGCAGCAGCTTCACGCCTGCGGGTGCGCCGCCCGCAGGATGGGAGAAGGCGACGCCGAGGAAGCTCTGCGTCGGGCGGCCGTAGCAGCAGCCGGTCAGAAAGCAGCCGACTCTGCCCAGCGCGTGGCCGAGCGGGAGTGCAGGTGCGACCGGATTGATGAAGTCGCGCAGATCGGCTTTGGCGACGCGGCTGCCGAGCAGTCCGCCGAGCAGGCCGGCCAGCAGTCCGCCGTAAAAGACGATGCCGCCGAACAGCCTGCGAAATTCACCCGCGCGCAGCAGCGCCAGCGCCTCGGCGGGCGTGTAGGTCACAACCGCGAACAGCAAGACGCCGCCGAGCAGGCCGAGACCGGAGCCGAATGCGGCGATGAGAATGAAGTCCTCGACGCAGAGACCGGCCTTTTTTACGCGGCGTGCGCCGAAAAACGCCGCCGTCAGGAAGCCGAGCACGAGCATGACACCGTAGGCCGGAAAGGTCAGACCGAAAATATGAAAATAGGGCAGCATAACGGCTCCCTCCAAATTTTGTTCTTAGGAAGCGCTGAATCCATCGGCAAGAGGTGACAGCCGGCGATTTGTTCAAATCTTCCCTTATACAAACGGCGCAACCCGACCGGGTTGCGCCGATGTTGGCATGGAATCGGGACTTAGCTGAGAGCAGCGGCGCAGGCGACGCAGGCGATGAACAGAATTGCGCACAGAGCCGTGCCGATGATGGAAAGGACGAGACCGGCGGTGTTGATGCCCTTCTTTTCCTTCTTGTTGGCAATGGCCGCAAGAACGATACCGATGACACCGAGGATGATGCCGATCCAACCGTAAGCGGAGATGCCGGGGACGCAGCAGAAGATACCGAAGATGGTTGCGAGAATGCCGAGAACCAAAGAAATAACGCCCATTTTTTATTACTCTCCTTTTCATTTTTTGGATAATTTTATTTTAACTGATGGACTAGCTTTTGTCAATAGAAATTTAGGCAGCACCGCACAATTCGGCAAGTAGCTTCGACGCAATTGCGCGGTGTTTCCTATGCTTTTGCCCGTGAAGAGGCGGCTCAGCCCATGGCGATCGGTTCGCCGGGCGTGAACTGGATCGGTATGCCGCAATGGGCAAACGGGCAGCGGTAGAACACTGCGGCGTTTTCGGTCTCCGCGCCGCAGGCAGGGCAGAGAGAATGTTCGGCCTGTGCAGCCGATTCGACGGGATTCAGCCCGGCGCAGGACGGGCAGTAGGCCAGAATTTCGGCCTCGTCGACAGGGGATTCGTGGAAGCAATTTGCACAGTAAATAGTCATTGTTCCGTCGCCGTTGAACACAAAGCCGCTTTCGCCGTTGACGGAAACGTCAAATTCCCGCACGCGCAGCGCCGTGAACAGCCGGTGCCAGATGTCCGGCGAGACCCAATAGTTCTCCGAGCTTTCGCCGCCGTTGCACAGGATGCTGGCCGCAGGCTCGACCGCACGCCGCGCCTGCGCGTCAAAGGGCACGCACTGCGCCGGAACGAGGCTCCCGCTGCAAATCAGCCCGGCCTCGGACGCGCTTTGGATCCCGGGAACATCCGCGACGATCTCGCGCTCACGGTCGAACCAGTCCACGCCCGTCAGGCCGTAGGCCGTGGGATTGCATTCCATGTTGAACGCGCCGCCCTCGTATTCGTCGCCCAGCGCATAGATATGGCCGACCTCGTGCGCAAGCGTCGCGGCGGCGTCGATTGCCGAGGCGTTGACGATACAGGCGTGGAAGCCGTTGGACTTCCCGGTCAGGCCGTTTTCAAAGTAGTCGGGCACAAGGCCGACCGCGATGTCATAGCCGTTTTCGACGGCGAGCTGCTCAAGCCGCTCGAAAATGCGGTCGGAAACCTGCGCGTCCTCCAGGGCGTATTCCGTCAGGTCGAGCAGGCTGCCGCGCTCGACGGTCAGAGCGTCGTCGGCCAGCGGGTAGCACGCGCGCAGCAGCCAGTCCACGGACTGCCAGCCCTCGGCAGGTTCCTGCACGTTCCCCTCCCAGAGCGAAATGCGGATGGGCACGAGCAGCATGGTCAGCGTGCGCATCTGCGTAAAGTCCGTCTCGGCCACATAGTCATAGCTGCCGGTGCTGACGCAAAACTCTGCATGGCCTGCCGGGAGCGACGCGCCGTCCAGAAAAAAATAAAGCGTTTCCGCATCCGAAAGCGCTTTGTCCGGCGTGCAGGTCAGGGTGTCCTGCGCCGTCTGCACGGTCAGAACGGCATCCCCGGCCGGTTCCAAAAGGCGGCAGAGGATCGCCGTGGTCTTGCCTGCTGCAAGCTCGGTGATGGGGGCGTCAAACGTGCCCTGCGCGTAGTCTGCGGAAAAGCTCAGGGCCTGATTGACCTCGAGCCTGCCCTGCACCGTCTCCGGCGGCAGGGCAGGATGATAGTCGTCGTCCAGATAGTTCAGCTCGCCCGCGCCGTTGAAGGAATATTTGCAGCAGACGGGCGAAAAGCCGCCGGTTTTTTCGGCCTCGGCGTAATAATCGGGCAGCTCTGCGGCGGTGTAGGTCGAGGCGGCGGGCGCACCGGCCACGTTCTGCGGACAGAAGTAGCCGGAGAAGTCCTTGCTCAGGGCGAAGGTGAACTCCGTTTGGCTGAGCGGCTCACCCGCTTCGTCGCAGGCGCGGACGGTCACGGTCCCGGACTTCACGCCGGTCAGCTCCAGACGCGCCGTGCCCTCGGGGAGCGCGGACGGGTCGGAAAGCGCTGCCGAGCATGCGGTCAGCAGCAGCGCGAACAGCGCAAGCAGCGCGAGAAATCTGCATCGTCTCATAGGCATCCTCCTGATTTAGGTTTGGGGAAGACAGCGCGGGCAGGGTTCTGTCCGCGCTGTCTTTGATCTTTACGGATTTTCGCTCTCGGAGGGGACGGTCGGCTCGGTGGCGGCCGGCGCGACCGTGACGGTCACGGTGAAGGTCCCCTTCTGGTAGTCCGCCGTTTCCGCTGCGGTCACGGTGATGGTGCAGGTGCCCTCGCCCACGACGGTCACATTGCCCGCCGCGTCCACGGCGCAGACCGCGGGATTGTCCGACACATAGCGCAAGGCTGCGCCGTCCAGCGCGGTTACGTCGAGGCGGAAGGCCGCGTCGCCCGTTTTGCAGTTGTAGGCGGCCGTGCCGGTGAGCTGCTGCGCCTTCTTTTCGACTGTGACGGTGATCTTCTTTTCGGCCGCCTTGTACTTGGGCGTTTCGGCTGCGCTGACCGTGATGGTGCAGGTGCCGTAGCCGACTGCCGTGACGGTGCCGTCCGCGCCGACGATGGCGACCTTCGGATCAGAGGAGGTGTAGCTCAGTGCGCTGCCGGTGGAGACGCCGGCCTCTGCGGAGGCCTTGTCGCCGGGCCGGAGCGTGAGACTGTCCTTGGCGGTGATGGTCTGCTCGAGCTTGGCGACGGTGATGGTGACGGTCTTTTCATCATTATAGTAAATGACTGTTCCCTCAGACTCAATCGTGATGGTGCAGGTACCCTCGCCCACGACAGTCACAACACCGTCGGAGGTGACGGTGCAAACCGAGGGATCGCTGGAGGTGTAGCTGCTCAGGACAGCGTTGTCATCGGCCTTCATGTCCAGCTTGAAAGGCGTAGCATCGGGTGTAACGTTGTAATGCTCTGTGCCAATCCAGATCTGATCTTTGCCCTGAACATTGTAAATGCCGCCATAAACAATCACATGAGTGCCAACACTGACGTTATCCCGGATGGTAAGTGCGACCTCCGGCGGCAGATTAATGCAGCCGTGGCTGCCCTTGTAGAAATACCTCGTACCGCCGAAAACTGAATGCCAGTTACAGTCGTGCAGACCGATGCCGCCGTTGAAGGGCATGAAGGTCTGCACCCAGACCTTGTAGCCGGGGCCGGTGAGATAGCGGTTGGAATCCTTGCTCTTAATTGTATATACGCCTCCGGGTGTTGCGCAGTCATAATAAGGACTGCCTGAGATCATAGGGGAGGAAATGACAAGCTTGTAGTTGCGATAGCAATATGCCATCTGGTTCGTCAGATCCAGCTCGACATAGCTGCCGCCGTAGTCCTCGACGCCGCCGCTTGCCTGCGCGGCATTGAACTTTGCCACGCGGCTGCCGCCGGTGCGGCTGGAGAGGCAGTCGATGATGTCGTCATAGAGCGCGTCGCCGTTGACGGACTGACCGCCGCGATAGCTGTTGAGGCTGATGTAGCTGCCGTAGGTCGTCTTGAACTGCACAGGTGAGCCGCCGACGGAGTGCCGCTGCACGACGCCGCTGACATAGGTGCTGATGGCCTCGCGGTTCAGCTCGATGGTCAGGCCGTCGGACTGGATGAGCAGCCACTGGGCGATGCGGTCGCGGTCGATGTACTCATAGCTCGTGTCCTTGCCATCGGGGGTAAAGCTGTAGGACAGGGAGATATTCAGATAGGAATTGGCGTCCTCGACGGCCTTGGCCAGACGGGCGTTGCCCTCAGCCTTTTCGCCCTCGGAGACCTGCTTCTGCTGCGAGCGGACGACGGTCCAGCGCGTCAGTGTGCGAAGCGCCTTCTGCACCTTGGCGACGGCCTCGGTGTAGTCCGTGCTGAGGCCGGGCGCACCGTCCACGCCGACGAACTCGCCCTTTTCCGTGTCGAACAGCAGGTGTGCGCGCGTGGGATCGTCGAGCTGAAGGACTTCTTCCTCCGGCTCGGTCGGCTCTGCCTCGTCCGTTGACTCGGGCGGCTGCTGGGCAAGCGCCTCGGTGCGGCCGGTCAGGAGCGCGGTGCGCAGCGCGTCCTCGTCGGCGAAGGTAAAGAGCGCGTCGTCCTCGAAGGTCAGCTTGGACGCGTCTGCCTTCTGCGCGGTCAGGAGCGCGGCAAGATCGGTTTTTTCGTTATATGCAAGGCCCAGCCGCGCGGCATCAAGACGGAACAGAACGCCGTCGAGCGTGACCTGCAGCGTATAATCCTCGGCGGTCTGCTTCAGGAGCGCGGCGGCCTGCTCGGGCGTTTTACCGGACAGGTCGATGCCGTTGAGCTTCGTACCGGCCAGAAACGTGCCGGTCGCCGGCGTAGGCTCGGACGGCTGCGGCTCTGACTTTGTGCAGCCGAATACGGAAACGAGCAGCGCCAGCAGCAGCAACAGCGCCGCGCCCCGTTTCAAAACGGTCCTCAGGTAGTTCATTTTCTTACCTCCCGATCACTTGATCTTTGAAGTCATTATACTATACCCTTCCGGAAAAAGCAAAATCAGATTGTAACCTTTCGTGCAGAATTTCGGAAAAAACGACATGATTCAGACGCGTTCGACCCCGCATACGGTCAAAACGCCGCCCTCGACCGTAAAGCGCACGTCAAACTCCAGAAAGCGCATGGCGTACACGCGCCCACTGTCAGCCTGATACGACGGCCGCGGGTCATGCGACAGCACGCCGCGCAGTGCGGCGCGGTGCGCGGCGGGGATTTTGGCCTCCAACGCGTCGGGAAGCTCAACCTGCAGCAAAAAGTCGCCCGCGTCTGCGGTGAAGCCGCCGCTGGCCCCGGGCTGCGCGTCGGCGTAGGGCAGATAGGGCTTGATGTCGAAGATCGGCGTGCCGTCCATCAAGTCCGCACCGGAGACGACCAGTACCGTACCGTCGCGCTCGGTCTTTTCCACGGACTCCAGACAGACACAGGACAGGCCGATGGGGTTCGGGCGGAAGGGTGAACGCGTGGCAAACACGCCAAGGCGCGTGTTCCCGCCCAGACGCGGCGGGCGCACCGTGGGCGACCAGTCCGTGCGCACGGCCTCGGAAAATTCCCAGATCAGCCAGAGATGCGAAAAGCCCTCGATGCCGCGCAGGGCGTCGGGGTTGCGGTATTCGGGTTCAAAAACGACGGTCGCACGCGTCTCCGGCACCAGACCGCTCTGGCGCGGGATGCCGAATTTCGTCGGAAATTCGCTGCGGATGCGTGCGATGATCTTCATGGCGTGCTCCATCAGAGCTTCCCGAACACGTCGCCCAGCTTCTCGTGCAGCACGAGGTTCGCATAGCCGTCGTAGGGCGTTTCGTCGCGGTTGATAAGCACGAGGCGGTCGCCGCGGTAGTAATGCAGCAGACCGGCGGCGGGATAGACCGTCAGACTTGTGCCGCCGACGATCAGAAGGTCGGCCTGCCGCAGTACGGAGATCGCACCGGCCAGCGTGTTTTCATCCAGACTTTCCTCGTAGAGCACGACATCCGGCTTGACGATGCCGCCGCAGGTGCAGCGCGGCACACCCTGCGCGTCGCGGATGAACTCGGCGGGATAGAACTTGCCGCACCGGGTGCAGTGATTGCGCAGGACGCTGCCGTGCAGCTCATAGACGCGCCTGCTTCCGGCCTTCTGGTGCAGACCGTCGATGTTCTGCGTCACGACGGCAAGGAGCTTGCCCTCCTGCTCCCAGCGGGCGAGCACACGGTGCGTGACGTTCGGCTCGAAGCCGAGCGGCAGCATTTTCTCGCGGTAGAATTTGAAAAAATAGTCCGGGTCGCGTTCATAAAAGCTGTGGCTGATGATGGTCTCGGGCGGATAGTCGAATTTCTGGTGATACAGGCCGTCCACGCTGCGGAAATCGGGAATGCCGCTCTCCGTGCTGACGCCCGCGCCGCCGAAAAAGACGATCCGGCTGCTTTCCTCAATCCACTGCTTCAGCGTTTGCAAGTTCGTCATCGTCTGCGATCTCCCTGAGAATTTTTTTGTCCTCCTTGGTGTCAAAGCGGAGCTTGGCGTACATATCCGGGCGGCGTGCCCGCGTGCGCAGGAAGGACTGCTTGCGCCGCCAGCGCGCGACCTTGGCGTGGTCGCCGGAAAGCAGAATCGGCGGCACCGCGCGGCCGTGCCAGACGGCCGGCCGGCTGTACTGCGGGTATTCCAGAAGACCGTCCCAGTGGCTCTCGTCCTCAAAGCACTCCTCGTCCGGCAGGACGCCCGGCACCAGACGGCACACGGCGTCCGCCACGGCCATGGCCGGAATCTCGCCGCCCGTCAGAACGAAATCCCCGATGGAGATTTCTTCGTCCACGCACTCGTCGATGAAGCGCTGGTCGATGCCCTCGTAATGCCCGCAGACGAGCACGAGATTGTCCATCTGCGAAAGCCGCTTGGCGTCCTCCTGCCGGAACACATGGCCGCAGGGCGAAAGAAAGATCGTGTGCACCGGTGCGCCGGCCTCGTCGCAGACGTGGCACCACGTCCGGTAGAGTGGGTCGGCCTGCATCACCGCGCCGCGTCCGCCGCCGTAGGGGTAGTCGTCCACCTGATTCTGCTTGTTGGCGGTGTAGTCGCGGATCTGGTGCGTCTCGATGCGGATGTAGCCGCGCTCCTGTGCGCGGCCGAGAATGGATTCGTTCATCATGTCCCCGACGGTGTCGGGAAAGAGCGTTAAAATGTCAATTCTCATCGGTCGCCATTCCCTCGATCAGACGGACGCGCACGAAGCCCTCCCGCACGTTGATCTCGCGGACAAACTCCTTGACCGCCGGGATCATATAGCTGCGCGCGCCCTCGATGACATATACGTCGCTTGAGGGCATGGTCAGCACATCCTTGATCGTGCCGATCTCCGCGCCCTCGTCGTCCAGCACGCGGCAGCCGAGCAGATCGGCGATGAACACCGTGCCCTCGGGCAGCTTTACGCCGCTCCGGTCGATGGAAACGGTCTGCCCGCGCAGGAGCTGCGCCTGCTCGGGCGTGTCCACGCCGCGCAACTTGGCCAGCACGCAGGTTTTGTGCACGCGCGAGGAGACGACCTCGTAGGGCTTGCCGTTGAGATAAAACGTGTCAAAATCCAGCAGAAATTCCGGGCCGTCCGCCCACGGCAGAATCTTTACCTCGCCCTGCACGCCGTGCGTGCTGACGAGCTGGCCCGCCTGCAAAAGCTGTTTTTCCAAGGCGTATTCTCCATTCACAGCTTGTCGTAGCACTTTTCCAGAAAGCGCTCGGTTTTGATGATTACGCGCTCGTGCGCCGCGCGGCCGATCTCGCCCGCCTCGTCGTAGGCGACGATATCGAAGGTGATCTTCCGGCCGTCCACCGCCGTGACGGCGGATTCCGCCCGCACCTGCATCCCCACGGGCGTGGCGGAGCTGTGCGTCAGCTCCATGCGCGTGCCGACCGAGCTTTCGCCCTCGGCAAGCTCCGGCGCGATGCTCTCATAGGCCGCGCCCTCCATCAGCGCCGCAAGGCAGGGCGTGGCATAGACCAGCAGCCCGCCCGAACCGACGGCCTGCGCGGTGTCCTCTTTTTCCACAAGGGTCTCGGCGTGACCCTGAAGTCCGATCTCGATTGCCATAGTAAAAACCTCCGTTTCTTCTATTCTTAATTATAATGAACGGCACCGGAAAGTCAATGAGAAAAAAAGATTGCCATTTCCAGAAAAAACGGCTATAATCAAGCTATCAGCGCGGAATCCATGAAGATATTCCGCAAAAATGCGAGGTGCAATATGAAAGTCAACAAAACGCTGAATATGACCATGCTCTGCGATTTTTACGAGCTGACCATGGGCAACGGCTACTTCGTCAGCGGGATGAAGGATCAGATCTGCTATTTTGACGTCTTTTACCGCAACGTGCCGGACAACGGCGGCTTCGCCATCGCGGCCGGTCTGGAGCAGGTCGTCGAGTATATCCAGGATCTGCACTTCTCCGCCGAGGACATCGAATATCTGCGCGGACGCAAGCTGTTCGACGAGGGCTTTTTGCGGTATCTGGAGAGCTTCCGCTTCACGGGTGACATCTACGCCGTGCCGGAGGGTACGCCCATCTTCCCGAAGGAGCCGATCCTGACGGTGCGTGCGCCCGCCATCGAGGCGCAGCTTATCGAGACCTATATTCTGCTGATTTTGAACCATCAGAGCCTGATTGCGACCAAGGCCAACCGCGTTGTGCGTGCTGCGCAGGGACGCACGGTGCTGGAATTCGGCTCGCGGCGTGCGCAGGGCGCACAGGGCGCCATCCTCGGTGCGCGCGCGGCCTACATCGGCGGCTGCAACGGCACGGCCTGCACCATCTCCGACCAGCTCTACGGCGTTTATGCAGGCGGCACCATGGCGCATTCGTGGGTGCAGATGTTCGACAGCGAATACGAGGCCTTCCGCACCTACTGCGAGCTGTATCCGACGAACGCGACGCTGCTCGTGGACACCTATAACACGCTCAAAAGCGGCATTCCCAACGCCATCCGCGCGTTCAACGAGGTTCTGAAGCCCAAGGGCATCACCAAATGCGGCATCCGTCTGGACTCCGGCGACATGACCTATCTGACCAAGAAGGCGCGCAAGATGCTCGACGAGGCGGGCTGGACGGAGTGCGCGATCTCGGTTTCCAACTCGCTGGACGAGTATCTGATCCAGGACCTGCTGCGTCAGGGCGCGCAGATCGACATGTTCGGCGTGGGCGAGCGGCTTATCACCGCACGCAGCGAGCCGGTGTTCGGCGGCGTGTATAAGCTCGTGGCCGTGGAGCACGAAAACGGCGTGATCGAGCCGAAGATCAAAATTTCCGAGAACACCGGCAAGATCACCAACCCGCATTTCAAGAAGCTCTACCGCTTCTACGGCAACGACACCGGCAAGGCCATCGCGGACTATCTGTGCGTGTGGGACGAGACGGTGGACGACAGCAAAAACATCCGTATTTTCGACCCCGAGGCGACGTGGAAGGAAAAAGAGGTCTACAATTTCACGGCGCGGGAGCTTCAGGTGCCGATCTTCAAAAACGGCGAGCTGGTCTACACGCTGCCCACGCTCGACGAAATCCGTGACTACTGCCGTGCGCAGGTGGACACGCTCTGGGACGAGGTCAAGCGCTTTGACAATCCGCACACCTATTATGTCGATCTTTCGCAGCGGCTCTGGGACATCAAATATGACCTTCTGAAGCACAACTCGGGCGGCGAACGTCATGAGAAGAAGCAATAAGACCGCGCGCATCGCTCTGTGCGGCGTGCTGGCGGCGCTGGCCGTGGCGCTGATGTTCCTCGGCGGGACGGTCGCCTTTGCGGCCATTGCCTGCCCGGTAATGGCCTCGCTGGTGCTTATCCCGGTCTACACCGAGTGCGGCTGGAAATGGGGTCTTGTGTGGTACGCTGCGGTGGCCGCGCTGGCGCTGCTGCTTGCGCCGGACAAGGAAAGTGCGATTTTATTTGTCGCCTTCGGCTACTACCCCATGCTGCGCAAGCTCATCGGCCATCTGCACGGCCGCGTGGTCAAATGGGTCGTGAAGCTCGTTTACGTCAATGCGGTGATCTGCGCGGCCTACGGCCTGATGATCTTCGTGTTCCGCATGGAGGCCGTCTCTGCGGAGTTTGCCGGCTACGGCGGATGGATGCTGGCGGCGCTGGCCGCGCTGGCGAATCTGACCTTCGTGGTCTACGATCTGCTGATCGTCCGGCTGGAAATCTTTTATTGCGTCAAGCTGCGGCCGAAGCTGCACCTGTGAGGCCGGGGAACACCGCCCCGGCACGGAATTTCCGAGACGAGATATAATAACCCCCCGGCATGGGATCGTTTGTGATCCCATGCCGGGGGCTGTTTATAAAGCAATTACTCGGCCTGCTTCCATTTGCGGCAGCGGCGGGCCTTTTCGCGGCGCTTGCGCACCTTGAAGAAGCCCCACAGCAGCACGACGAGCACAATCGCCGCGCCGGTGAGGATCAGATACCGCACCGTGGCGTTGTCGTCGGTTTTGACCGTCAGCCAGAGTTCGTTCATCTCCTGCGTGCCCTCAACGCTCAGCGCGCTGAACACCTGTCCGCGCGCGAGGGTCTCGGCATCCGGATAGGCAATGGGGTTTTCGGACATTTCCGGATCCATGTATTCCTTTGCGGCTTCCATGGGGGCGGAATACCCCAGATACTCCAGATTCTGTGCGCAGATCTCCGGCTCCAGCAGGAAATTGATGAAGGTCTCGGCCTCCTTCTTGTGCTCTGCGCCCTTGGGGATGCAGATCGCATCGACGAAGAAGTTGAAGCCCTCCTCGGGGAACACGAACTCCAGATCGGGGTTCTCGTCCGCCATGGTCAGGTAGTCACCCGCGTAATAGGGCGCAATCCACGCCTCGGCACGCTCCATCTTGCTGAAGATCTGGTCCATGACATAGCTCTGCACGAGGTTTTTCTCCTCCTTGAGCTTCTGCGCGGCGGCGGCCAGCTCGGCGGAGTCCTCAGTGTTGACCTGGTAGCCCAGCTCCAGCTCGGAGATGGCGAAAGCGTCGCGCGGGTTGTCGAACATCAGAATCTTGCCCGCATAGGTGCTGTTCCAGAATATTTCCCAGCCGGTCACGTCCTCGGCCCTGACATAGCGCGAGTTGTAGATGATGCCCACGCAGCCCCAGGTATACGGGACGGAATAGCGGTTTTCCGGGTCATAGGACAGGTTGCGGAAGGACTCGTCTATGTACTGGAAATTCGGGATATTCTCGAAATCCAGCGGTTCAAGCATATCCTCGGAAATGAGCTTTTCGATCATATAATCCGAGGGGATGATGATGTCATAGGACGAGCCGCCGGTCTTGAGCTTGGTGTACATGCTCTCGTTGCTGTCGAAGGTCATGTAATTGACCTTGATGTCGGGATAGGTCTTTTCAAACTCGGCAATGACGTCGATGCTATCGTCCGTGCCGTCCGCGATGTACTGCCCCCAGTTGTAGACGTTGATCGTGACGGGCGCGGCATGCGCACAGACGGGCAGCACCGCCAGAAGCAGCAGGGCCGCGAGTGCGGCGGATAAAACTCGTTTCATCGTGCCTGCCTCCTGACCGTGTGCGCCTTGAGCTTCTTATCACGCGCCTGCAGGAGATTCATAATGGACATCATCAGCAAAATGACGACGAACATCAGCGTAAACAGGGCGTAGATCTTCGGCTGGATGGGCTTTTTGGTGTAGTTGTAGATCTCGACGGGCAGGGTGATGAAGCTCGAACCGGTGACGAAATAGGAGATCACGAAGTCGTCGAGCGACATGGTGAAGGCCATCAGCGCACCGGAGACGATGCCGGGCATGATCTCGTGCAGCACGACCTTGAAGAACGCCTGCACCGGCGTGCAGCCGAGGTCGAGCGCGGCTTCGGTGAGGTCAGGATCCATCTGCGAGAGCTTGGGCATCACGTTCAGGATGATATAGGGCAGATTGAACGTGATGTGCGCAATGAGCAGCGTCCAGAAGCCGAGAATGGAGTGAATGCGCATCATCACGCCGGCAAAGGCGAACAGCAGCGCCAGAGAAACGCCCGTGACGATCTCGGGGTTGGTCATGGGGATGTTCGTCAGCGTCATGACGGCCGAGCGCATCCTGCCGCGCATCTTGTGGATGCCGAGTGCGGCGACCGTGCCCAGCACCGTGGCGATCAGGCTCGAGAGCACCGCGATAATCAGCGAATTGCGCAGGAGCGTCAGCAGCGTGCCGTCGCGGAACAGCTCGGCATACTGCCGGAGGGTGAAGCCCTTGAACACCGCGACGTCCGTGCCCGTGTTGAACGAGGCGACGGCCAGCACGATCATGGGGATATAGAGGAAAATAAAGACGAGAATGGTGAAAATACGATTGAATTTTTTCATAGTGTCACCATGCTTTCTTCGTCGTCCTCGCTCGTGAAGCGGTTCATGATGCCCACGCACACGAAAATGAGGATCATCAGCACAAGCGACATGGCCGCGCCAAGGTTCGGGTTATAAGCGCCCTTGAACTGCGACTCGATGACGTCGCCGATCAGAATGGTGCCGGGGGAGCCGAGCTTCTGGGAAATGTAGAAGGTCGAGACCGCCGGAACGAACACCATCGTAATACCCGAGACGATGCCCGGCAGCGACAGCGGCAAAATCACGCGCCCGAATACCTGACGGCTGTTGCAGCCGAGGTCCTGCGCCGCCTCGACCAGACGATGGTCGATCTTCATGATGACGGTGTAAAGCGGCAGGATCATGTACGGCAGGTAGTTATACACCATGCCGAGGATGACCGCGCCGTTGTTGCGAATCAGCGGCAGCGGGGACAGCCCCAGCGAGGTGATGAAGTTGTTGATGATGCCGGTGTCCTCCAGAAGCGCGACCCACGCGAGCGTGCGCAGCAGGAAGCTCATGCACATGGGCAGCATGATGAGCATCTGCAAAAAGTGCTGCGTGCTGGGCTTGCAGCTTGCGATGAAATAGGCCACGGGATAGCCGATGACCAGGCAGATCAGCGTGGCGAACACGCTCAGCCAGATCGACCGCAGGAAGATGGGCAGATAGTCCACCATCCCGGAGAGGTTGGTCAGCGTGAACTGCCCCGTCACGGAATCCGTGAAGGCATAGTATACTACCACGCCCAGCGGAATGAGCGTGAACAGGAGCATCCAGACGATGTAAGGTCCGGAGAGGAATCTACTCTTCATCTTCCGAGCCCTCCGCGTCCGCGATCTCGTCATATTCCGCGGAATAGGAGCTGTAATCACCGAACATGCCGGAATACTCGCTCTTGTGCATGATGTGAATGTCCTCGGGGTTCAGGCGGATGCCGATGTAGGAGCCTTCCGGGCAGAAATCCGTCGTCTGAATGAGCCACTTGAAGCCCTTGAAATCGACGATGGTGTCATAGTGCACGCCCTTGAAGGTCACGGACGTGACAGTGCCGCAGAGGTGCCCCTCGTCGGCGGGAACGATGTCGATGTCCTCCGGACGGATGACCACGTCCACAGGCTCGTTCTTTTCAAAGCCCTTATCCACGCACTGGAAGCTGCGGCCGAAGAATTTGACCAGATAATCCTCGACCATCACGCCGTCGAGAATGTTGGATTCTCCGATGAAGTCCGCAACGAATGCGTTTTTCGGCTCGTTGTATATATCCTCCGGCCGGCCGATCTGCTGGATCTTGCCCTTGTCCATGACGACGATGGTGTCGGACATGGTCAGGGCCTCCTCCTGATCGTGCGTCACATAAATAAATGTGATGCCCATGGCCTGCTGGATTCGCTTGAGTTCGTTCTGCATATCCTTCCGCAGACGAAGATCGAGCGCGCCCAGCGGTTCGTCCAGAAGCAGCACCTTCGGACGGTTGACCAGTGCGCGGGCGATGGCCACGCGCTGCTGCTGGCCGCCGGAAAGGGATGTGACCTTGCGGTTCTCAAATCCCTTCAGCGAAACGATCTCCAGCATTTCCGTCACGCGCTCGTCGATCTCCTCCTCCGGCAGCTTGGCAATGCGCAGGCCGAAGGCGATATTGTCGTATACGTCGAGATGCGGGAACAGGGCATAGCGCTGGAAGACCGTGTTGATCTTGCGTTGGTAGGCAGGCACCTCATTGATGCGTTTGCCGTCGAACAGAACATCGCCGGATGTCGGCGTCAGAAAGCCTCCGATGACACGAAGCGTGGTGGTCTTGCCGCAGCCGCTCGGGCCGAGCAAGGTGAGAAATTCCCGGTCGTTGATGTAAAGGTTGATCGAGTCGAGGATTCGCTCGCCGTCAAACTCCATCACGAGGTTGGTCAAACGGATCAGCTCTTGGGACATTTATCCTCCCCCATTTCATAAAATTTTGCGCCCCGCGGATATGCAAAGCGCTATCCTAAAATATATCGGGAAAATCCCCCGTTGTCAATGAATTTTTCAAGAAAAACCGCACTTTTTGCAGATAAAACAAAAACGTTCCCGAACGCGCCCGCTTTTTGGGCCGGACAGCGAAAAAACGGGGTCAAAATCAAAAAACATGCGGGGTAGCGCGGCGGATGCCCGCAGGGATTGTCCCCGCGGGCATCCGGTTATTCTTGTGCGCTCAGCGCTCGCAAAAAAACGCGCGTGTCTGGCCGGCATTGTGCAAAATCGCCTCGCGCAGCGCGTTGAGGGAGGGGAACTTCTGCTCCGGACGCAGAAATTCGTAAAATTCCAGCCGCAGCGGCTTGCCGTAAAGGTCGCCGTCGTAGTCCAGAATCCACGGCTCGACCGTCACGCCGCTGCCGCCGACCGTCGGGCGCGTGCCGATGTTCACCACGGCGGGCAGCGCCCGCCCGTCGAAGCAGGCTTTTGCCGCGTACACGCCGAAGCGCGGCACGAGCAGACCCTCCGGCAGCGCGAGGTTGGCCGTCGGGATGCCGATGGTGCGGCCGAGGTGCCGCCCGCTCACGACCGTGCCGCTGAGAATGTGCGGGTGGCCGAGCAGACGAACGGCCTGCGCCATGTCGCCCTGCGCCAGAAGCGCACGGATGCGCGTGGAGGACACGGTCTGCCCGTCCACGCAAATTTCCGGGATGCAGTCGCAGCCCACGCCCTGTGCGCGGCAAAGCGCGGCGAGCTTTTGCGGGTCGCCCGCGCCGTGGTCTCCGAAGCGGAAGTCGTGGCCGCAGACGACGTGCGCCGCATGATAGCACCCGAGCACCGTCTGCAAGACGAAGTCCTGCCATGGCTGGCGCATGGTCTCCGCGTCAAAATGCAGGGTAAAAATCTGCTCGATGCCGTAGTTTTCCCGCATCAGCCATGCGCGGTCGGCGGGGGTGTTGAGCAGCGGGACATCCGTGCCGAACACGAGCGTGTCCGGATGTGTGTCAAAGGTCAGCGCGGCGGCCGTCAGGCCAAGGGAATCGGCCAGCGCACGCGTGCGCGAGAGCAGCCCGCCGTGGCCGAGATGCACGCCGTCGAAAAAGCCCAGCGCGAGAACACAGGTTCCGTTCATTGTCAAACCTCGAAAAAGCTCTTGATCGTCCGCACCGTGCCGTTTTCGGCGGCGGCGAGGGCGAGAAATTCGCCGTTTTGGCCGTAAAGGCGCCATTTTCCGTCGGCAAGACCGGCGGAGAAGGCCGCGCCGTTGCGGCACTTTTTCTCCTGCCACACGGAAAGCTGCGCCTTGGGCAGCTTGGCAAAAAGCGTGTCCACGGGCCGCAGAAGCGTCTCCGGCGATGCGTGAGAGAGCAGTGCATCCAGCGGAACCGCGTCCTTTAACGTGTAGCTTCCCGCCTGTTCGCGGCGCAGGGAGGCCATGCAGCCGCCGCAGCCCAGTGCTGCGCCGAGGTCGTGGCAGAGCGTGCGGACATAGGTGCCCTTGGAGCAGTGGACGCGCAGGAGAACGTCGTTTCCCTCGCGGCCGCACGGCTCGAGGGAGAAAATCTCAATGCTGCGGGGCTTGCGCTCGATCTCCTTCCCCGCGCGCGCCAGATCGTAGAGCTTTTTGCCGCCGACCTTGATCGCCGAGTACATGGGCGGGAGCTGTGCCTGCACGCCGAGAAAGCGCGGCAGCACGTCCAGAATGTCCTGCTGCGTGACGCTGACCGGATTTTCCTGTAACACAGTGCCGGTCATGTCATGCGTGTCCGTCACGACGCCGAGACGCAGCGCGGCCAGATAGGTCTTGTCCGCGTGCTCGAAAAATTCCACGCCGCGCGTCGCGCGGCCGAAGAATACGGGCAGCACGCCCGTGGCCATGGGGTCGAGCGTCCCGCCGTGGCCGACGCGCTTTTCATGAAACACGCCGCGCAGCTTGGCCACTACGTCCTGCGACGTCCAGCCCGCAGGCTTGTCCACGATCAGAATGCCGTTGGCCATCAGAGCTTGACCCCCGATTCCGAAAGCACGCGCAGGATCGCGGCCTTCGCCTCTGCGATGCCGCCCGGCACGGTCGCGCCGGCCGCTGCCGCGTGTCCGCCGCCGCCCAGCTTTGCGCAGTATTCTGCTGCGTTATATGCAGGCGACGTGCGCACGGAGAGCTTGCCGCCCTCGGGCGCCTGCCGGATCATGATGCCGATCTCCACGCCCTCGATGTCGCGGCCGAAGCCGGAAATGTCGTCGATGTCGTCCTCGGTCAGACCCAGCTCGGCGATTTTTTCGTTCGGGATCGCGCTGACGGCGACGAGACCGTCCGCATAAAACTCCGTCGTTTCCGTCAGAAATGCGTCGAGCTTCAGCCGCGCGAGACGGTGCGTCAGGAACATCACGCGGTTGACGGCAAAGGTGTCCGCGCCCGCGTCCTTGCAGACAGCGGCGGCGCGCAGCGTCTCGGCGGTGGTGTTGCTGTAACGGAAGCAGCCGGTGTCCGTGGAAATGGCGACGTAAAGCGCCTCGGCCATGCGCGGCGTCAGGCTTACGTCAAGCGCTTGCAGCAAGCGCAGGATCAGCTCGCCGCAGGCGGCGGTCTGCGGTTCGACGATGCCCGCCGCGGCGTAGGCCGTGTTGCGGCCGTGGTGGTCGAGGCAGAGCGCGACGCGTGTGGTCAGCTCTGCCGCATTATAGGCAAAAATGCGCTCGGAGGCGATGTCTACGGAGACGATGCACGCGTCCTGCGGCACGTCCGCGCGGGTCAGTCCCTCGAGATAGGGACGGAATTTCGGCGTAAACTGCGGATTTTCCAGCACTGCGGCCGTTTTTCCCAACGAACGCAGACCCTCGCACAGTGCGGCGGCGCAGCCGACCGCGTCGCCGTCAGGGCGACGGTGGGTCAGGATGAGAAAATTGTCGTGCGCACGCAGGAAGGCGGCCGTCTCACTGACCGTCAGATTCTTCATGCTCGTCGTCCTCCGGAATGTCCAGCTTGGAGAGAATGTCCAGAATGTGTGCGCCGTGGGTGATGGAGTCGTCGGCCTGCCATTGCAGCTCCGGCGTGTAGCGAAGCTGGAGGCTCTTGCCCAGCTCGCGGCGCAGGTAGCCGGACGAGGATTTCAGGCCCGCGAGGGTCTCCTTGACGCAGTCCTTGTCGAGCATGGAGACGAAAACCTTCGCATAGCGCAGGTCGGGCGTGGTCTCGACATGCGTGATGGAGACCATGGTTTTGTGCACGCGCGGGTCCTTCAGCTCACGCAGAAGGTCAGCCAGCTCGCGCTGAATTTCTTCGTTGATGCGTCCAATGCGGTTGGATGCCATAGTAAATTCCTCCTTGATCGGGAAGTTTGTCGGTAAAAGAAAGTGAAAAGAAAGTGAAAAAGATAAGGGGCAGACTGTCAAAAACCTATCCGGCCGAAAGCTTCGGAGGGAGGGATAGTGTAATACTACACTTCTTGATTGCATCAAGAAGCCAGTGCGCGTTGCGCACTGCGGAGCACGCTTCGGCGTGCTCCACGTCTTGTGCAGAATTTGACGCGCCTGCGGCGCTATGAAAAGCCGTAGGCTTTTCATGAAATTCTAGTATGAAAGGGAACCGTCAGGGTTCCCTTTCGCGTTCAATAACCCGCCGCAGCGGCCAAAGTTGCAAAATAAAACTATAAATTTATATTTTGCAATTTTGCAGGCAGCTTGTCAAAAAAGTCCAAAAGGACTTTTTGACAAGCTGAGGGGTTGCTGCTCTGGCAACAACCCCTTTGTTTCGTGTCAGCGGGGGATCTCCTCCATGACGTAGCACTCGAAGACGTCGCCTTCCTTGATGTCGTTGAACTTCTCAATGGACATGCCGCACTCGTAATTCTGCGCGACCTCCTTGACCGAGTCCTTGAAGCGCTGCAGGGAGCCGACCACGCCGTCATAGATGACGATGTTGTCGCGCAGCACACGCACCTGCGCGTCGCGCGTGACCTTGCCGTCCTTGACGTAGCAGCCCGCGATGGTGCCGATGGCCGAGACCTTGTAGGTCTGGCGCACGACGGCGTGGCCGATGACGGCCTCGCGGTACTTCGGCGCGAGCATGCCCTTCATGGCCGCTTCGATCTCGTCGATGGCGTCATAGATGACGCGGTACATGCGCAGATCGACGTTTGCGCGCTGCGCGGAGGCAGCGGCGGCCGCGTCCGGGCGGACGTTGAAGCCGACGACGATGGCGTTGGCGGTGGAGGCCAGCAGAATATCCGACTCGTTGATTGCGCCGACACCCGCATGGATGACGCGCACGCGAACCTCGTCGTTCGAGAGCTTCTCGAGGCTGGCCTTGACGGCCTCGGCAGAGCCCTGCACGTCGGCCTTGACGATCAGGTTCAGCTCCTTCATCTCGCCCTCCTGCATCTTGGCAAAGAGGTTGTCGAGCGTGACCTTGCTCATGAGCTTGGCGGCGGCGTCCTTTTCGGCCTGCTTGCGCTGCTCGACGAGCTGGCGCGCCATGCGCTCGTCGGCCACGGCGTCAAATTCGTCGCCGGGGGCGGGCGTTTCGGCAAGACCGGTGATCTCGACCGGGATGGACGGGCCTGCGTCGCTGATGGCGCGGCCCTTGTCGTCCGTCATCACGCGGACACGGCCGACGGCGGTGCCGGCGATGATGAGGTCGCCCTTGTGGAGCGTGCCGTTCTGCACGAGCAGCGTGGCGATGGGGCCGCGCGTCTTGTCCAGACGGGCTTCGATAACCGTGCCCTTGGCGGCGCGGTTCGGGTTGGCGCGCAGCTCCTGCATTTCGGCGGTCAGGATGACCATTTCCAGAAGCTGGTCGATGCCCTGACCGGTCTTTGCGGAGATCGGGCAGACGATGGTGTCGCCGCCCCATTCCTCGGGAATGAGGTCGTACTCGGTGAGCTGCTGCTTGATGCGGTCGGGGTTCGCGCCGTGCTTATCCATCTTGTTGACGGCGACGATGATGGGAATCTTTGCGGCCTTGGCATGGTTGATGGCCTCGACGGTCTGCGGCATGATGCCGTCGTCCGCCGCGACGACCAGAATCGCAATGTCGGTGCACATGGCGCCGCGGGCACGCATGGAGGTAAAGGCGGCGTGACCCGGCGTATCCAGGAAGGTGATGGGGTTGCCGTTGATCTGCACGGTGTACGCGCCGATGTGCTGCGTGATGCCGCCGGCCTCGCCGGAGACGACGTTCGTCTTACGCACGGCGTCGAGCAGGCTGGTCTTGCCGTGGTCAACGTGACCCATGACGACCACGACCGGGCTGCGCGGGACAAGCTCGTCCTCGGTGTCCACATGGTCGTCGATCAGGCGCTCCTCGATGGTCACGACGACCTCGCGCTCGACGCGGCAGCCAAGCTCGGTTGCGACGAACTCGGCGGTGTCAAAGTCGATGGTCTGGTTGATCGAGGCCATGACGCCGTTCTTGATGAGGGTCTTGATGACCTCGGTGGCGGTTTTCTTCATGCGCGAGGCCAGCTCGCCCACGGTGATCTCGTCGGGGATCTTGACGGTCAGCGGGGTCTTTTTGATGACCTCGAGACGCAGACGGCGCATCTTTTCCTGCTCCTCGTTGCGCTGCTTGGCACCGAAGGGAGGCTTTTTGCCGTTTTTATTCTTATTTTTATTCTTGTTGGCGATTTTCTGCTTGCCGCCGGAGAAATTCTGCGCACGCTCGGAGATCAGCTCGTCTACGCGGTCGTCGAAGCGGTCGGCATTGACCGTGACGGCCTTGGTGTCCACGACGCGGCGCTCGCGCTTGCGCTGCTCCTCCTTGGGCTTTTCGGGCGCGGCGGCGTCCTTCTTCTCCGCAGCGGGCTTTGCCTCGGCGGACGCCTTTTCCGCAGCGGGCTTGGACTCCTCCGCCTTGGGCGCGGTCACGGCAAAGACCTGCTCCAGCGAGCTGATCTGATGCTTCTGTGTCATATAGTCGAACACCACGTTGAGCTGCTCATCCGTCAGCACCTGCGTGTTGCTGCGCGGCTTCTCAAAATATTTTCCGACGATCTCCGCGATCTCCTTCGGCGTCTTGCCGAAATCGGCCGCGACTTCCTTCACTCGATACTTCACTAAACTCATAAAGCCACCTCCATGTTACTTCTTACCATGCCGGACGTTGTACCTGTGCGCCTTTTCTTCCTCGCGGCGCTTTTCCACGCGCTGCACGCGCACATCCAGATCCTTCAAAAGCTGCGTGTACTTCTCCGGCTCCCCCAGCGTTTTCACAAACGCCTGCGCCAGCCGCACGTCCGTGATCGCGGCGATGGCACAGCTCGATACGCCCAGCGCCTGCCCCAGCTCGTCCTTGGTAAACGAGACGATAAGCATGGGCTGCGCCGTTCCGGCAACGAAGCTGCGCGCCCGCCGCACGGTGTGATCCGACGCATCCGAGGCCACAAGCAGCAGCCTTGCCCGTCCGGCTCTGGCCACCGCGCCGACCTGCTCCTCACCGACGGTCAGATTGCCGCCCTTGCGAGAGATGGAGAGCAGTCCCAAGGTTCTATTCTGTTCCATTTGCTTCCGCCTCCATTTGTTTCAGCAGTTCGTCGTAGATCTCCTGCGGGATCTCGACCTCCAGCGCGCGCGCCAGCGCTTTGGAACGGATGGCCTTTTTCAGGCACTCCGTATTCGCGCAGAGATAGGCGCCGCGGCCGTTGGCCTTGCCCTTCCGGTCGATACAGACCGTCCCCTCCGGGGTGCGCACGACGCGCGTCAGCTCACGCTTCGGCTTCATTTCGCGGCAGCCGAGGCACTGACGCATGGGGATTTTCTTTTGCATGACGCCCTCTCCTTTCTTCCTCCGCCGGGGCGCCGGGTACAGCGCCGGGGCGAATGCTTCTACATTATATAATAGTTATTCTTCGGCGTTCTCGAACAGCTCGGCCTGCGAGGCGGGCTTGATGTCGATCTTGCAGCCGGTCAGACGCGCGGCCAGACGGGCGTTCTGCCCCTCCTTGCCGATGGCAAGCGAGAGCTGATCGTCCGGAACGATGACGCGGCAGGCCTTTGCGCCGGGCAGCGGCGTGACGGAGATCACGTCCGCCGGGGACAGCGCCGAGGCGACGAATTTGGCCATGTCCTCCGACCAGACGACGATGTCCATTTTCTCTCCCTGCAATTCGTCCACCACGGCCGCGACACGCGCGCCGCGCGCACCCACGCACGCGCCGACGGGATCGATGTTTTCCTCGGCGGCATGGACGGCGATCTTGGTGCGGGAGCCGGGTTCTCTGGCGATGGAGCGGATCTCCACCGCACCGGAGGCGATTTCCGGAACCTCCAGCTCAAACAGGCGCTTGACCAGCGCCGGATGCGTTCTGGAAACGAGCACCTGCGGGCCGCGGTTGCTGCGGCGGACCTCGATGACGTACACGCGGATCATGTCGCCTTCGGTAAAGTGCTCGGTCTTGACCTGCTCGCCTGCAGCCAGCAGCGCGTCGGTGCGGTCGCTGCCCTGCCCGATGCGGATGGTCATGTCGCCGCTGCCCGGCTCGATGCGAAGCACGGTGCCAGTGAGAATCTCGTGCTCCTTGGACGAGAAGCTCTCAAAGACCATGCCGCGCTCGGCCTCGCGGATGCCCTGAATGATGACCTGCTTGGCGGTCTGGGCGGCGATGCGGCCGAAGGCCTGCGTCTGGATCTCCACGTTCACGAGGTCGCCCTCCTTCGCGTTGGGGTCGATCTTGCGCGCGGCATCGAGGGTGATCTCGGTGGCGGGCGTGATGACCTCGTCAACGACCTCCTTCTGCGCGTACATCTGCATTTTCTGCTCGGTCAGCTCGACATAGACGTTATCGGTGTAGCCGACCTTGTCCTTTTTGTAGGCGGCGACCAGCGCCTGCGTGATGCGCTCGACCATGTAATCTACGGGAATGCCGCGCTCTTTTTCAAGCTGGCGCAGAGCCGCAAAAATCTCAGCGTTCGAGTTCATGTTGTCCTCCTTAAAATTCCACGCGAAGCCGCACGAGCGCGACCTCCGGTTTTTCAAATGTCAGTTCGGTGCCGTTCATATCGATTGTCACGGCGCCGCCGGCATAGCCCTTGAGCACGCCGGGAAATTCCTTCTGGCCGTTTTTCGGGCGGTAGAGCTTGACGAGCACCGGCTCACCCAGAAAACGCTCGAAATCCGACGGCCGCTTCAGCACGCGCTCCAGCCCCGCCGAGCAGACCTCGAAGCGGTAGCTCTCCGGGATGGGGTCCTTTTCGTCGAGCACGGGATCGACCGCGCGGGACACGGCCTCGCAGTCGTCGATGTCCACGCCGCCGTCCTTGTCGATGTAGAGCCGCAGGAACCACTCGCCGCCCTCGCGGACGTATTCCACGTCCCAGAGGCTGCATCCCTGCGCCTGCACCAGCGGCTCGGCAAACTGCCATACCTTTTCGGTAATTTTCATGCTACTTCCTCCGCTTTCCGCTAAAAAAGAGAGGGGCAAACCCCTCTCTTTAGTACATCATACTATAAGATTACCGCTATTATAGCACGCATATTCACGAAATGCAAGAGTTTTGTTGAATTTTTTGCGTCCCACGGCGGAAATTTCTCTGAAAAACCACCCCAAAAGATTTTTTTGCGTGTCCTATAGGATTTCCGGATAAACTGTGCTATAATAATTTCCAAGATCGGGTCGGGAGGTACACAAATTGAAAAAGCTCATGAATTCGCAGGGCGTGCTGCTTGTGTTTACCGTCCTGATGGCCGCGCTGGCCGCGCTGCTGCGCCGCTACCAACTCGGAAAAGAACTGTTAAATGACGGAACGCTGCTGCCCGGCAGCAAGATGCAGGTCATTCTGCCGATCCTGCTTGTCCTGTATGCAGCGGCGGTCATCGTGCTGCTGCGTCCGCTGCGCAAAAAACGGAGCTGGCAGGAGGTCTTTCCGCCCATGCCCGTTCTGAACGGCGTTCAGATTTTCTGCGCGCTGCTGCTGTTCGTCGGCAACATCTTCACGCTGACCAGGCCCGCAGGCAGCGCCCAGCAGCTCGTCTCCGCCTTTTCCGTCGTTCTGACGCGCATCCGCCCGTGGATGGGCTTTGCCGCGGCGCTTTGCATGGCGGCCTTCGCCGGGATGCGCATGAGCCGGCAGAAGCCCACGGCCGTTTTGTATATCGCCGTGAGCGTGTACCTCGTCGTGCGCCTTATCCTCAGCTTCCAGTCGTGGAACACCGACCCGTCCATTCATGATTACGCGCTGCGTCTGCTCGCATCCATCTGCTGCATGCTCGGCACCTACCAGCTCGCGGGCTTCTGCCTCGACGTCGGCCGGCGGCGCATGACCGCCTTCTGGACGCTCTGCGGGACGGTTTTCTCGGCGGTCGGCTTTGTCGATTCCGTGTATCAGGGCGATGCGGGCGAAGCGCTCGTGAGCCTCAGCCTGTGCCTTTTCATGTTTGTCAACGCCATTCAGGTGCTTTATGCCCGCGGCCGCCGCACGCGCCGCCCCGCCGTTTCCGACCCTGCTCCCGCGCCTACGCCGCCCAGCGAATTTTCGGAAACGGCTGATTAAAAAGCAGCCGCCGCATCCCGTCCTCCAGAAAGATCGCGATGCCCGACAGCGCGAACCAGAACAGCGTGAACGGCAGGCAGATCTGCCCGCGGAAGTTCAGGGGCGCGTCGGAATAATCCCAGACGCTCAGGTGCATGACCTCGTTGACCAGCACACCCGTCCAGAATTCGCAGAATGTGACGATAAGTGCGCCGAGCACCATCTGCCACAGCACGGGCAGGTGCCAGTGCCGGTCGAGACTGCCGACAAGATAGAAGCACACCGCGCCCAGCAGGAACATGCTGCCGTGCGTCCAGCCGCGCCAGAGCAGCTCCACGCCGCAGTAGAACATCCCGCCGAGATAGAAAATCACGGTCTCCTGCCAGAGAACATACAGTTTTTTTCGCATAATCGCAGCTCCTTTGTGAAAAAATCTGTGTAGAGAATGCCCGAAAATCCGAGAGTTCAAACGCTGTTTGTTTTTTGCGGAAAAAAGTGCGAAGAAATTGCAGAAACCTCTTGACAAAGCGAGGAAACTTCTATATAATCACTATTGCTGTTTCGGCGGCAAAAGTCAATATGGCGGCATAGCTCAGTTGGTAGAGCACCCGGTTCATACCCGTGTTGTCATCTGTTCGAGTCAGATTGCCGCTACCAGGCCCGTTGGTCAAGTGGTTAAGACACCGCCCTTTCACGGCGGTAACATGGGTTCGAGTCCCGTACGGGTCACCAAAAACTGCCCGCACCGATTGGTGCGGGCAGTTTTTGCTTTGTCCCGTGGGACTCGAACAGGGCGGCGCTCCGCAGAGCGCAGACAACAGTCCGGTGGACTGTTGGCTAGCCCGCGGGAGAGTCCGTGCAGGAAGAACTTGTAGCGTTCAGCCCGCAACGTTAGTAGCGTAATGCCCGCACCGTTTGGTGCGGGCAGTTTTTGCTTTGCCCCGTGGGACTCGAACAGGGCGGCGCTCCGCAGAGCGCAGCCAACAGTCCGGTGGACTGTTGGCTAGCCCGCGGGAGAGTCCGTGCAGGAAGAACTTGTAGCGTTCAGCCCGCAACGT
>CAKUMO010000002.1 GCA_934667815.1 uncultured Oscillospiraceae bacterium | reverse complement strand
GTAACTCAACTTTAACACATGAGACCCTATTCCTCATACCTTTTTTTCGTTTGTCCAAGATGTATTATAGTTCTACACATGTATTTTTGCAAAAATACGCAAGTTCGCTTGAAAATAGTTCCGCATGGTGATATAATAACAAAAAAATATTGGGACGGTGCGGTCGGAGGCAGCTCCGACGGCGGAATGGGGTGAGATGCCCCGCGAGTGGGTCACTGTGATGCCGGCTTGTGCCGGATAAGTCAGATACGCAAGGCACCGTTCCCTGACCGCTGCCATTACCGGGGTCGAACGCTCAGCAATGCGATATTTGAGGTATCTGCGTTGCAGTTCCGTGCGCCCGTTTGCCAATGGCAGACGGGCGTTTTCGTTTCTGCAACTCCGCCGCAAGGCGTTGCCAAATACCATCAAATGAGAGGAAGATCACAAGCATGAAAAAACGAGTGTTATCGCTGCTGCTTGCGCTGGTCATGGTGCTGTCTTTGCTGCCCGTCACCGCGCTTGCAGTGGGCGGCCACGACGGCCAGGTTCGTGTTCGTGTGGAAAACACCACATGGGCCAAGGCCGACGGCGCTCCTTGGGAAGGAACGCTGGTAGACGAATGGGTCACCCTGAAGGATGACTCCACCATGATGAGCTGCGTAAAGGACGCGTTGGAAAAGAACCACTATTCCTACGAGACGGCCAGCAGCACCTATGGCGGTGAATACCTCGGTGAGGTGAACGGTCTTGCCGAAATGGACGGCGGCGCACAATCCGGTTGGATGGGCACGCTGAACGACTGGTTCACGAATGCCTCCTTCTCCGCCTTCAACACGAAGGACGGCACGCTGGCCGCCGGAGACGAGATTCGCGTTCTATACACCAAGACCGGCTATGGCGCGGACATCGGCGGCGACTGGAGCACGCAGAGCAATACCGCGTTGGCGGCGCTGTCCTTCAGCAGCGGCACGCTGTCTCCCGCTTTTAATAAGGATACTCTGGAATACACTCTGACTCTGGCCGAGCCGGGCGACGTGTGCGTTGCAGTCACGGCAGCCAACAAGTGCAATCAGGTTTATCTGAGTGTGGGCGAGACGAGTTATCGCCGCTCGGCGGCTATCCCCATGGAGGATGGCACGGTGCTGACGCTCCGCTGCGGCGATGCGGCGGAAGCGACCGAATACAACGATGCGGTCGTTCCTACGACCTATATTGTCACTGTGAAGGCCGGTCCGCGTATCCCAAAGGCCAATGTGACCGTGCGTTCGCAGGCGGCTGGCGCTTATCTGCATGGCATTGAAACCTTGCAGGTCGCCGGAAATCTGGCTGAAAGCTACGGTTTTACCGACAGCGTCGAGGGCGTTTCTGCGCTGGACGTATTGGTCAAGGCACACGAACTGGTTTTTGGCGAGGACTTTACGCCGCAGACCGCTTCGACCTATCTGAGTGTGGGCAGCACGGGCTGGGTTTCGGTTGCGTTCGGCTTGACCGACAGCTTCGGCTTCTTCGTTAACGAGGGCTGCCCCAATGACGGCACGGCTTCTGCCACCGGCGGCTATAACGGCACCTTCATTACGAACACTGCCGTACAGGACGGAGACACCGTGGACTTCTTCCTCTATCAGGACGGAGACGCCTGGTCCGATTATTACACTTGGATCGATGCGCCCACTGCCGTCGCAGAGGGGGAGAAGGTAAATGTGACCGTTAAGGGCTTCTACGCAGCCAGCGCGTATCTCTATAAGGACGGGGCTGCGCTGAAGGCCGCAGCAAAGACGCTCGAGGGCGTGCAGCTCGGCTGGCTGGAGCCTGCCACCGGCGCAGTGACTGCCATTCAGAACGCGGTTACAGATGAAAACGGTACGGCTTCCTTTGCCGCTGACAAGACTGCAAGCGGTTATCTCGTGGCTCTGTCCAACAGCGACGACGAGGTCTATGCCATTATGAACCCCAGCGAAAGAATTGCCGTGCTCTCCAAGGTCAATGTGGAATTCAAGGGGCTGCACACTGCCCAGCTTGCCGACCTGAAGGTCTATACCTACCAGAATGGCGGGAAGGGCACTGCCGATCTGTTGGCTGACCTCACCGCAGAGCCTGACGGCTATAAGCTCAAGTATGCCATCACCATGCTGCCCGGCGACTACCTCGTCGAGGGCTATGATGAAAACGGCGACTTCAACGGCAGCATCGTCGTGACGGTCGGGGCAGAGGATTGCACCTTCGTGCTCCAGCGTGCGAATCAGATCTATGCCAGCAACAGCGGCTGGAAGGTCGGCACGGACTACACTATCGAGTATGTCGAGACCGCGTCCGACGGCACTCTGCGCGAAACCGCCCTCGGCAGCGCCAACAACTACGGCACGGTCTACACCTCCGCAATTTTCCTTGAGGGCGACACCCTGAAAGTCACTCTGAAGCCTATCGGCGACAAGACGGAGGACTATTTGCCCATCACCGTTACCAAGACCGGTTCGGAGACCGTGGACAAAGGCGCCCTGAGCATCAGCGCCTCCATCCCGCAGGGATTGGACGTGAAGATCACCGCGCCAACCGGCTCTACCGTCGTGACCGGCACCTTCGGCAACTACTATTCCTATACATTTATCGATCCCGTGCAGACGACCGACAACGGCGACGGCACCCTGACCGCCTCCTTCCGTGTGCCCACGACCAACCTGAACCACTTCCTGCGGGTGCAGAATCCTGCAGGGGTGACCTATTGGAGCTTTGATAAGTGGACTGCTGCGCAGGACATCACCGTTACCCGCGAAGATCTGCACATGGACGACGATATCTCCGCGTCCACAGTGTACCGCTATGAAAACAACGTTTACGACCGCGCGGACGTGTATCTGAACATCAATCGTCAGGGCTACAAGAATCTGTCCGTCGGAGAACACTTCGAGCTGAATGTGTTCCGCAACTGGCAGGCTATCGAGAGCTTTATGAATGCCAAGATCGCACTGCCGGATGTGCACTATCAGGTGCTCGACCTGAATGGCCAGCCCAGCGATCTGCTGACCGTCACGCCCGATGCCGGCAATTCCTCGTTGGCCACCGTGACCGCCAACCGTGAGGGTACGGCCATCGTCCTTGTGACCTATGATGCCATGACCCACAAGCAGGCGCAGAGCACCACCGACAGTAAGGTGCTTTCCGCCATCTGGCCGGAGAGCACGGGCGTGTTTGTTGTCAGTGTCGGTGCAGACGGCTCCGCGATTGCGACCAACATGCAGATCGACCGCACCGGCTCGGCCGGAACGCTTACCGACGAAAAGCTTGCACTGGACGCTGAGCATGACATTCTGTTCTATCTCGGCACCGCAGGCGCGAGCTACACCTTCACACCGGAATCCGGCTGCACCGTGACGGTTGCCCGTTCCACGGTCGGTAAGACCATGACCTTCTCCGGCTTTACAAGCGAAGGTGTGAGCGTCGATGCCGAGACCGGCGCCGTCACCCTCACTGGCCTGACCACGGGCCGTCATATCGTCCGGATTGAAAAGGACGGTGTGGCAACGTATCAGGTCATCACCGCACGTCAGGCGCGCTACGACCTGCTCGACGCGGAAGGCAACGTCCTGCCCGAGAACACCGAGTTCAAGCCCGGCGATACCGTGACCGTCCAGTTCCACAACCTGCTTTCTCCGAAGGAGAAGCTGGCCGGCGTGTTCAACCAGAACTTCCTGGTGTATTATCACGACGACAATGGCCACAGCTATCAGGGCGTTCTGCCCGGCCCCTTCGGCCTCTATGACTTCAATGGAAACCCCGAGCGTCAGAAGTTCACGCTCACTATCCCCGAGGATACGACGGGCACGGCCTATGTGCTCAACGGTTCGATCAAGATTGGCGGCTTCGGCGGCCTGCCAACCCATCGCGGCGTGTCTTACACCAAGGGCATCGACCGTCAGTTTGGCACGGCCACGGCCGGTGTGATGTCGCAGCTTCCGGAGCTGGTCATCAAGCTGGAGGGCTACGCCGTTGCGGAAACAGAGCGCCTGATCGACGCGATCGGTGATGTGACCCTCGAAAGCGAGGAGGCTATTGCCGCTGCCCGTGCAGCCTATGATGCGCTGACCGAGGAGCAGCAGAAGCTGGTCAATAATTATAAGGTGCTCACCGCTGCGGAGGCCACTCTGGCCGCGCTGAAAAAGGCCGAGCAGGCTGAGATCGACGCCGTTGAGGCCAAGATCGATGCCATCGGCGATGTGACCCTCGATTCCGAGAAGACCATCACTGCTGCCCGAGAAGCCTATGACGCACTGTCCGACGCACAGAAGGCACGCGTGAAAAACTATGCCACCCTGACCGCTGCCGAGCAGAAGCTGACTGAGCTGAAGCGTGCCGCACTCCTGAAGCATATCTACACCACCACCGGCGACTACCTTACCGCGCTCGGTACGCCGTCTGTCGGCTCCGTCGGCGGCGACTGGATGGCGCTTGGTCTGGCACGTTCCGGCCGTACCGTCCCGGATGGCTACTATGAGGCGGTTGTCGAGTACGTCAAGGCGCACGCCGACCAGAACGAGCGGCTCCACCGCTCCAGATCGACCGACAATTCCCGCATCATTCTGGCATTGACGGCCATCGGTAAGGATGTTACGAACGTCGGCGGTCACAATCTACTCAAGGGCCTGGACAGCATGGCCTATATTCAGAAGCAGGGCATCAACGGCTCCGTCTTTGCACTGATTGCGCTGGACAGCCATGTCTACCCCGTCAGCGGCGACGTGACGAGAGAGAAGCTTGTGCAGGCCATTCTGGACGCTGCGCTGGCCAACGGTGGCTGGGCGCTGGATGGCGACACCGCGGACACCGACATGACCGCAATGGCAATTCAGGCGCTTGCGCCGTACTATGCAGGCAATGAAACCGTCAAGGCAGCCGTAGACAAGGCTCTGACTGTGCTCTCCGTCCTGCAGCTCACGGACGGCGGCTTTGCAAGCTGGGGCGAGGCAACCTGTGAGTCCAATGCACAGGTGCTCGTGGCTCTGACGGCGCTGGGGATCGACCCGACTGCCGACAGCCGCTTCGTGAAGAACGGCAAGACTGTGCTGGATGCGCTGGCAGGCTACTATGTCGAGGGCGGCGGCTTCCGCCATCTTGCCAACGGCAAGCTGGACGGCATGGCGACCGAGCAGGGCTACTATGCGCTGGCTGCGTACTACCGCTTCATGAACAAGCAGTCGAGCCTGTACGACATGCGCGACGTGACCATCACGCTCGAACCGGCGAAGCCCACCACGCCCACGACCGGTGACTCCGGCGTGACGGTATGGTTCCTTGCGCTGTCCGTCTCTGCTCTGGCTGCGGCGTTTGTGCTCACCCGGAAAAAACGCAAGGCGGAATAAGAAATTAAAGCCGGCGCAGGGGTGCTTTCCGCACCTCTGCGCACGGCTCTTTCAGGAGGAAGCAACGTATGAAGAATCGAACGCTCCGGCTGGCGGCGCTGCTGCTGGCAGTGCTCCTGCTTTGCACCGCCTGCGCGGGAAAGACCGTTCCGCAGGCTTCGGCTGTTCCCACGCAGGAGCTGTCAGCCTCCTCGGAGGCCGAGCCAACAGAGACGGAAGCGCCGCCTACGACCGAGAAACCTGCGCAGACGGAAGCACCGAGAGAGAGCGAGGCTCCTACGCAGGAGATTGATCCTGCCACAGGCAAGGATCGCTATCAGACCGACCCTGTTCCGGAGGGACGGCCTGCGCCCGTGGAGCCGGGCACTGCGACTGAGGGCAGCACTGCCACCTGCACGTTCTCCATCTCCTGTGCCACGATCCTGAATAACTGGGATCAGTGCGACGAGGAGAAAAAGCCGCTTGTTCCGTCCGACGGCGTGATCTTCCCACGCAGCACCGTGACCTTCACGGAGGGGGAAAGCGTCTTTGATGTACTGCAGCGTATCTGCCGCGAGAACAAGCTCCATTTGGAATTTACTTGGTCCGGTCTCTATAACACCGCCTATATCGAGGGCATCAACAACCTCTACGAATTCGATGTCGGTTCGCTGTCCGGCTGGATGTACAGCGTCAACGGGTGGTTCCCGAATTACGGCTGCTCGCGCTATGAGCTGAAAGACGGCGACGTTGTTGAATGGCACTATACCTGCGACCTTGGCTACGACGTCGGCGGCGGCTACTCCACCTGAGGGCAGGGCTTGGTTCGTACCCGCCGCATGCCCTGCATTGGCCCGATGCAGCGAAAGCGAGCGATGTCAAATCCTTCCGAATTGCTGCGAACACCGTAAATAACGGGTGACAAATGCCGGTGGAATGTGTATAATGGTTCTCAAGAACCTTCGGCGCATGCCGGGAAAGAGGAAACATATGAGAAAACCGAAAATTCTTGTGGTCGGCAGTCTGGTGATGGATCAGATTGCAACGACGCGCGTGTTCCCGCGTCAGGGACAGACCGTTCTCGGTGAGCGCTTCGACAAAGCGCCCGGCGGCAAAGGCTCCAATCAGGCCGTGCAGGCGGCGCGTCTCGGTGCAGAGGTTACGATGGTCGGCAAGCTCGGTCGAGACGCGAACGGCGAGGAAATGCTCAACGCCAGCCGTGCTTCTGGCGTTCACACCGAGTACATTATGTTAGACGACAAGACCGCGAGCGGCTGCTGCGTCATCATACTTGAAGTCCAGCCCGACGGCTCTACCCAGAACCGCATTCTTGTGATTCCGGGCGCGAACATGGCCATCACGCCGCAGGATGTCGAGTTCCTGCGCGAGGAGGTCGCAAATTACGACCTCGTCATGCTCCAGCTTGAGATTCCCATGCAGATCAACGAGTTGGTCGCGGGCTTTGCGCACGCCAAGGGTGTGCCTGTGATGCTCAACCCCGCGCCGTCCGCACCGCTTTCGGACGAGCTGCTGCGCTGCCTGACCTTCATTTCGCCCAATGAACACGAAGCCGAGGATCTGACGGGCATTCACATCCGTCACGAAGGCAAGAACATCAACTGGCAGGATGTTGAGCTGGCGGCCAAGTCCTTGCGCGACCGTGGCGTGAAGAACGTACTCATCACGCTCGGCTCTGCGGGTGCGGCACTGTGCAACGAAAACGGCATCTTCCACAGCCCGTGCGCCGAGGGTATCACGGCGGTCGATCCGACGGCGGCAGGCGATTCCTTCCTCGGCGCGTTCTGCGCGGGGTATTGCTGCGGCTGGGACTGGGAGACGCTTCTGCGCTTTGCCAACCACACTGCGGCCATTACGGTTTCCGGCATGGGTGCGATGCCCTCGCTGCCGAAGCTCGCGCAGGTCAAGTCGCTCCTGACCGAGCGCACGGGTTGCTGCCCGGATACCTCGGCGCTTGAGAAATAGAATTTACAGTTTGTTCCCAGATTCTTTTTCAAATTGCGGTATAATAAGCAAAAAAGAAAAGGAGTGATTCTTGTGATTATTACAAATGAGAATTTCGAGTCCGAGGTCAAACAGTCTGCGCTGCCCGTGCTGCTGGACTTTTATGCCGATTGGTGTCAGCCCTGTCAGGAGCTTGCGCCGATGGTCGCGGAACTGGCCGAGGAATATACAGGTCGCGTGAAGGTCTGCAAGGTGAACGTGGACGAAGCGCGTGAGTTGGCACTCTCCTTCGGCGTGCGCAGCATCCCGACGCTGGTGCTGATGAAAAACGGCGAGGTTGCCGCGACCATGGTCGGCACGCGCCCGAAATCCGCGCTGGAAGAATTTGTCAATCAGGTATTATAATCCAGATCGCCCTTCGGCAGAAGCCGAAGGGCGATCAGCGTTCATTCCGGGCAGCGATGCAGGGCGGCGCGGAGTGCGGTGCGCTTTTCCTCCGACAGCGGCGTGAGCGGAAGCCGCAGCTCCTGCGTGCACAGGCCCACCTCCTCGAGCGCCGCCTTGACGGGGATGGGATTGACGTCGGAAAACAGCGCGTCGATCAGCGGCAGACAGGCGCATTGCAGCCTGCCGGATTCCGCAAAATCGCCGCGCAGACAGCATTCCGCAATGTGCACGGCGGTGCGCGGCCGGACGTTGGACAGCACGGAGATCACGCCCTTTCCGCCGAGGGACATCGTCGCGGTGATCTGATCGTCATTGCCAGACCAAATGTAAAAATCTTCTCCGCAAAGTGCTCGAATGTGCGCGACCTGCGAGAGATTCCCGCTTGCCTCCTTCACGCCGTTGATGCGGGGGTGACGGCTCAGGCGTGCGCAGGTCTCGGCGGTCAGATTTACGCCCGTGCGCGAGGGAACGTTGTAGGCAATGAGGGGCAGGGAAGTCGCGTTTGCGATTGTGAAATAGTGGACAGCCAGACCCTCCTGCGATGCCTTATTATAATATGGCGTGACCGCAAGAAGTGCGTCTGCGCCCGCCTCCGCAGCCTGCTTGGCGTAGCGTACGGACTGCGCAGTGTTGTTTGTGCCAACCCCTGCAATGATCTTGCAGCGTCCGGCGCAGTAGGCGACTGCATGGGAGATCAGAAGTGTCCGCTCCTCCGGTGTGAGCGTAGACGCTTCGCCTGTCGTTCCGCAGACGACGATAGCCCGAATGCCGGCTTCGAGCTGCTGCTCGAGAATGTGTTCGAAGGCGGGAAAATCGATTTCCCCATTTCGGAACGGCGTGACGATGGCAGTCGCCGCGCCGGTGAATACCGGTTCTTTCATAAAATCACCTCTGTAGGTATTCTATGATTTTACACGCAAAGCTGTGCGGGCGGTTGAATTATTCGGGCGGATGCGGTATAATACGCGCAGAAAAACAATGGAAAGCGAGAGAAAGTCTTGAAAACAAGTGACTTTTACTATGATCTTCCGCAGGAACTGATCGCGCAGACGCCGCTCGAGCGCCGCGATACCTCACGCCTGATGGTGCTCGATCCGCAGACGCAGGAGATAGAGCATCGGCATTTCTTTGATCTCATCGATTATCTGGAGCCGGGCGACTGCCTTGTGATGAACGATTCCCGCGTGCTGCCGGCACGCCTTCTGGGCAAGCGCATCCCCACGGGCGGGGCCGTTGAGGTGCTGCTGCTGACGGACAAGGGGGACAAAACATGGGAATGCCTCGTCAAGCCCGGCCGCAAGCTGCACGAGGGCGCGCGCATCAGCTTCGGCGACGGAATGCTCATCGCCGAGGTCTCGGAGGTCCTTGAGAGTGGCAACCGCCTTGTGCGCTTTGAATATGAGGGCATTTTTCTGGAGCTGCTCGAGCAGCTCGGCAAAATGCCGCTGCCTCCTTATATTAAAGAGGAGCTTGAGGATGGCGAGCGTTATCAGACGGTCTATTCCCGCGTGACAGGCTCGGCCGCCGCGCCGACAGCCGGACTGCATTTCACCAAAGAGCTGCTTGAGCGCATCGCAGCCAAGGGTGTGAATCTTGCGTATATCACGCTTCACGTCGGCCTTGGCACCTTCCGTCCCGTCAAGGTTGACGACGTGACACAGCACCATATGCACTCGGAATTCTGCATGATCTCTGCGGAAACGGCAGAGCTTCTCAACAAGACGCGTAAGGCGGGTAAGCGCATTGTCTGCGTCGGAACGACATCCTGCCGGACACTCGAGTCGCTGGCGGATGAAAACGGCGTGTTTACCGAACGCTCGGCGTGGACGGACATTTTTATTTATCCCGGCTATAAATTCCGCGCGATGGATGCGCTCGTGACCAATTTCCATCTGCCTGAAAGCACGCTCATCATGCTGGTGTCGGCCTTTGCGGGCTACGATTTTATTATGCGTGCCTACCGCGAAGCCGTGGAGGAGAGATACCGCTTTTTCAGCTTTGGTGATGCAATGTTCATTCGACGCAGGATGAACTGACCGAATATTTATCAGCGTTCCCGACCAAGATGGTCGGGAACTTTTTTAGCATGTTAAAATTAGCGGGAAAATTCTCAGCGATCGTGTTATGAAGGCTGACACAAAAACTTTTGCAATTTTCCTAAAAAACTTTTAGCATATATTTCGTTATATTACCTGAAATGAAAGAGAAATGAAAAAACTGGACGGATTGCACAAATAATTTAGCGATTTAAATTGAAATTTTCTACATACTTCCACTTGGAAAAATTGTGAATAATTATTGAATTTTTGTGAACAAAACTGTATAGTAAATACCATTATAGGTAGATGATTTCAAGTCATCCGCTGCAACAATTCCGGCATTGCCGGGGAAAGTGAGAGAATGCATATGAAACACACGAACCTCTGGAAACAGATCGTTGCCGTGCTGCTTGTGCTCGTTCTGTCGGTGAGCCTCATCACACCGTCCATCGCGGTGGATGCGGACGCAGCGACAAAGCACGAGGTTTCTTTCGAGCAGGTCGACAACGATTCGGTGGACATTGACCTTCCTGTGAAGGATCATGTCGCAACCGATGAGGAAGAACCGCAGTACGCGGATACGGACGTCGTCCGTGTTTCCATCGTGCTGTCCGATGATTCCACCCTGGAAAAGGGCTTTACCGCCGAGCAGATCGCTGATGCGAATGCCCGCGCCGTGAAGTACCGTATGGGGCTGGAAAGCAAGCAGGAGAAGATGGAAAAGACCATCTCCAAGAAAGCTCTGGACGGCGAAAAACTCGACGTCGTGTGGAATCTGACTCTCGCTGCGAACATCATTTCCGCAAACGTGGAGTATGGTCAGATCGAAGCGATCGAGAAGGTTTCCGGCGTTGAAAAGGTTCTTATTGAGACGCGCTATGAGCCGTGCGTCATCAAGGACAACGAGACGACCGACCCGAACATGTCTACCTCCGATGAAATGATCGGCTCCATCACTGCATGGGCTTCCGGCTACACCGGCGCAGGCAGCAAGATTGCCATCATCGACACCGGCGCGGACACAGATCATCCGTCCCTCAATCCGTCTGCATACAGCTATGCGGTAAAGGGCACCGATACTGTTCCGATGACTGCTGTCGATACGGCCAAGGTTCTCGGGCAGCTCAACGCGGTCAAGAGCCGCAAGGGCACGACTGCCGAGGAGCTTTATGTCAATGCCAAGATTCCTTACGGCTTCAACTATATTGATGAAGATCTGGATGTTACGCACGACAATGACACCCAGGGCGATCACGGTTCCCATGTCGCCGGTATCGCGGCGGGAAACCGCTACACGGCCAACGGCGACGGAACCTATTCCAATGCTCTGGATAGCGTCCTGACACAGGGTGTTGCGCCGGATGCGCAGCTTCTGGTCATGAAGGTGTTCGGCAAGGGCGGCGGCGCTTACGACTCCGACTATATGGCAGCTATTGAGGACGCCATGGTGCTCGGCGCGGATGCGGCAAACCTGTCCCTCGGCGGCGGAAACCCCGGCTACTCGCACAATGCCGACGCTGCTTATGAAGCCATTCTCCAGCGGGTCACCGACAGCGGCATGGTCGTTGCGATGTCCGCGGGTAACTCCGGCAACTGGTTTGAGAATACGAAGTTTGGCTATCCGTACTCCGAGTCCGTGAGCTGGCAGACCGACGGTCAGCCCGGCTCTTTCACGAACTCCCTTGCCGTTGCCTCTGTCGATAATATCGGCAAGACCGGCAACTACATTGAGATGGACGGCACGAAGATCTTCTACAACGAGTCCCTCGAGGACAGCGATGGCAACAAGTATTCGAACGTCAGCATCCTCACCCTCGCTGGTGAGCACGAGTTCGTCTACATCGATTCTCTCGGCACTGCCGAAGAATTCGAGGCCGTCAAGGACGTTCTGAACGGTAAGATCGCCATCTGCAACCGCGGTGAGATCTCCTTCTATGTAAAGGCGGAGAACGCTGTCAGTAACGGCGCAATCGCGACCATCGTTGCGAACAACCAGGCTGGCAGCATCAACATGGACTTCTCCGACTACACCAAGACGGAGCCTGCTGTCAGCATCTCGCTGGCCGACGCGCTCGCGATCAAGGAAAAGGCGACCGCAGTCAGGAACGGGAGCGGAAAGATCCTGTACTACACCGGCAAGCTCAATATCGCTGAAGGTGTTGCAGCCGCCATCACACCGAATGACTACTATACCATGAGCGACTTCTCCTCCTGGGGCGTTCCCGGTTCTCTGGAGCTGAAGCCTGAAATTTCCGCCCCCGGCGGCAACATCTACTCCCTGAAGAACGGCGGCGCGTACCAGAATATGTCCGGTACCTCCATGGCTTCTCCGCAGATCGCGGGCATGGCGGCAGTCGTCGCGCAGTACATCAAGGAAAACGGTCTGTCTGAAAAGGCCGGCCTGTCGGTGCGTGCGCTGGCACAGAGCCTGCTCATGTCCACTGCTGAGCCGATGATCGAGGATTATGGCAAAGACGGCGTCGGTTACTATCCCGTGCTTCGTCAGGGCGCCGGACTTGCCAACGTTGGCGCTGCGGTTTCCAGCGGCAGCTACCTGTTGATGGATGCCAACGCGACCGATTCCTACAAGGACGGCAAGATCAAGGCGGAGCTTGGTGACGATCCCGACCGCGACGGCCTGTATTCCTTTGGCTTTACCATTTATAATATGGAGAACTCCGATACGGCGTTCACCCTTGATTCGGATTTCTTCACGCAGGATATTTTCGGTAACCGCTTCTCTGACGGCTCCGTCATCTACTTTGAAGATTCGCGGACAGCGCTGATCCCTGCGAATGTCACTTGGAGCATCGATGGTCAGACCGTCGAAACCGAGGATCCCTCCGGTCTGGAGCATTGCGACTTCAACGGCGACGGCAAGATCAACAACGAAGATGGTCAGGCGCTGCTGGACTATGTGACCGGCGTGCGAACCGAGATCAACGAAAAGGACCATGCCGACTTTGATGCCGATGGCAACATCGACACCTATGATGCGTATCTGTTCTTTAAGCGCCTTGGCAAGAGCGCCGTTTTGGTTCCGGCAAATGGCTCAGTCCATGTCACCGTGACCGCGCAGCTCAGCAAGGAAACGCTGGCACTTTACGACGCGGCCAGCGACGGCACCGGCACCTATGTCGAGGGCTATGTCTACGCGACCGAGCTTTCCAGCGATGAGGGCGTCGAGGGCACGCAGCACTCCATTCCCGTGCTCGGCTACTACGGCAGCTGGTCCGAGCCGTCCATGTACGACATCGGCAGCTATCTCGAGTATTCCAACGGCCTTGAGGATCGTCCTCCCTACATGTATAATGCTGCGGGCAACAACGCCCTGAATTACCAGACGCTGATCATTCAGTACGAAGGCGATTCCTCCAGCTACTACTTTGGCGGCAACCCCTACATCGAAGAAGATTTCTATGACGAGGACCGCAACGCAATCAACCCGGATACCACCACGATCTCGAAGATGAGATTCACACTGATCCGTAATGCCGCTAACGGCCGCTTCACCATTGTTGGCGACGACGGCAAGGAATATACGAATCTTGTCCTTGATCAGTCGGTCGATTCCGCATACTACTATAGCAATGGTGGGCGCTGGGCCGGTACCTATGCAAGCCTGAATACAAACGCCGCGCCCAAGGCTCCCGAAGGCACGAAGCTCACCATCAGCCTGACCATGGCGCCGGAGTACTATGTGGACTACAGCGGTTCCTCCGCCGTGACCGACTGGGGTGCGCTTGCCGACGGTGCAACGCAGTCCTATGTGACCTATGTTGATAAGACTGCTCCGGAGCTTTCCGAGGTCTACTTCAAGGAAGACCTGAAGAACGGCACCAAGCAGCTCATCGCAGAAGCAATTGATAACCGCTATGTTGCGGCAGCCATTCTGTTTGACTATGACACCGGTGACATTATCGACAAGATTGCCGGTTCTCCCGAGAATGCAAAGCTTGGCGACAAGGTTGCACTTGCACTGAACGCAGACGGCATCGACGATGTTACGCATCTGATGCTCCGTGTCTATGACTACGCTGACAACTACAGCACTTTCAAGATCAACCTGAACAAGGATGAGCTGAAGGAAGACGTGTCTGTCACGATCAGCGACGAGGCTTTGACGCTCTACAAGGGTCAGACCGCTACGCTTCAGGCTGAGGTCAGCCCGTTCGGCGTGCAGCCCGACACTGTGACGTGGTCCTCCTCCAACGAGCAGGTTGCGACCGTCAACAAGAACGGTATCGTTACCGCTGTCGGCAAGGGCGAGGCCGTCATCACCGCGACCTCTGTCAAGGACGATACCAAGAGCGCAAGCTGCACCGTGAATGTTATTACGATTGAAGCAACGCTCCGTGGTGCGCTTCAGGATACTGACGGGAAAGCGATGTTCTATGACTGGAATCTCGATACGGATGCAACGTGGAAGGGCGGCGTTGCGCTTGCCAGCAAGTCTGTTGTTGCCACTACGCTGGATTCCCGCGAGAATGTTGTTTTCTCAATCGATGCTGCGAACTATAATATCCATAAGATTGACCCGGTTACCGGCGAGGACATTGCCTCCTATCCCGGAATTTCCCTTGGCTCCGAGAATCTGCCCATCTGGGACATTACCTACAGCGAGGCGTTCTCCACCGCTGAGAAGCCTGTGTTCCTGTATACCTATGGCTCGTATATCTTCGGCCTCTACGGTGCAGATGAATTCAGCGCATACGGCTTTAACACTTCCACCTTACTGGCAAGATTTACCGGCGCCAGCGCCTTTGTTGCCGTTACGACGATGGGCGAATCGCAGTTGGATCTCGACGATGACGGCGTCAAGGAACAGGCTGAAATGTTCCTGGCACTTGACAACGCCGGTTATGTTTGGATGCTGGCAATGGGCTACGTGAACGGCGAACTCGAATTTGTTCCGTGGAATTATTTCCAGACCACTCTTCCGTCCTCTCTGAGCTTCCCCGGCTATGAGGACGACATGAACTGCTCACTGCTCTATTCCGAGGAAGATGGTTATTCCTACCTCTATCTGTCTTACTTTGACGGTGACACCAACCAGATTTATCGCATGAGCTTCATGAGAAGTGGTACGACCCTTTTCTGGCGCGCCTCCAACATTGGCAACTTCGGCGACAAGATTTGGCCTGCGACGATTCATCAGGTCACTGTTAACGGCACGACAGCGGATGGAGATTCTGTGAAGGCTGACGAAATGTCTGCAACACAGAATGCTGAGGTTTCCGCAATCTCCGTTGAAAAGACACAGGCTGTGAAGATTGTTTCCAAGAATGCACCCGCAACCGGCTCTCTGAACGTCGCTCCGTCGACGAAGTCTGAGACGCTGCTCCCGCTCGACGCTCCGGTTGCCAACGAGACCAAGGTCTCCAACGTGACCGTCTCCGCCGATGAAAAGACCGTTACCGTCAACGTCGTCGCCAAGAGCGACGAAGCGACCACCAACGGCCTTGCTACCGTCGAATATGACTCCACCCTGCTCACCCTGACCGATGTGGCCATGTATGCCGACTACACCTCTCACAAGGACGAGGCCGGCAAGGTCACCCTCGGCTATGTCGATCTGGATGGCGTCGCTGCCGGTACGGTCATTGCGACCCTGACCTTCAGCGTTGACCCGACCAAGGTCGAGACCGCTCCTGTGATCACCATCCATCAGACAGAGCTGAACGACAAGCAGGTTGATCTCACCGAGACGCTGACCGCTGAATTCCATAAGGACACCGAGATCCGCAACGCACATGATGCGACCTGCACGCTCGAAGGCTACACCGGCGATTCCTACTGCACCGTCTGCGGCAAGAAGGTCGGCACCGGCACAGCGATCCCCGCCAACGGCCATGACTATGGCGAATGGGTCACCGTCGTTGAGCCGAAGTGTGAGGAGCAGGGCGTCAAGAGCCGCACCTGCAAGGTCTGCCAGCATACCGATATCGCCAAGATCGACGCCACCGGCCACGATTGGGACGACGACTTCACTGTCGATCAGGCTCCGACCTGCACCGTTGAAGGCAGCAAGTCCATCCACTGCAAGAAGTGCGATGCGAAGAAGGATGTCACGGCGATCCCCGCCAGCGGCCATGACTACGGCGAATGGCAGGTCATCATTGCGCCGAAGTGCCAGGACAAGGGCATGAAGGTTCGTACCTGCAAGGTTTGCCAGCACACCGAGATGGTGGATGTGGATCCCACCGGCCATGCTTGGGAGGATGACTTTACTGTCGATCAGGAACCCACCTGCACCACCGACGGCAGCAAGTCCATCCACTGCAAGAACTGCGACGCAGTCAAGGACAGCACCGTGATCCCCGCGACCGGCCATGCCTATGGCGAGCCCGTTTGGAGGTGGACCGGACTGGAGAGCGCGACTGCGACCTTCACTTGCGCGAACGACGAAACGCATGTCGAAGTCAAGACCGCTGAAATCACCAACGAAGTGACCACCAAGCCGACCTGCACCGAGAAGGGCGAACGCACCTACACCGCTACCGTGGTGTTCGACGACAAGACCTATACCGATGCAAAGACCGAGGAAATCGCCGCGACCGGCCATGCCTATGGCGAGCCCGTTTGGAGCTGGACCGGACTGGAGAGCGCGACTGCGACCTTCACTTGCGCGAACGACGCGAACCATGTCGAAGTCAAGACCGCTGAAATCACCAACGAAGTGACCACCAAGCCGACTTGCACCGAGAAGGGCGAACGCACCTACACCGCTACCGTGGTGTTCGATGACAAGACCTATACCGATGCAAAGACCGAGGAAATCGCGGCCAATGGCCACGACACCGAGATCGTCGGCGCGAAGGAAGCTACCTGCACCGAAGACGGCTACACCGGCGACGAGGTCTGCAAGACCTGCAAGGAAGTTGTTAAGAAGGGCGAGGTCATCAAGGCGCTTGGTCATGACTACAAGAACGGTAAGTGCACGCGCTGCGGCGCTGTCCGCGACAGCGTTAAGACCGGCGACGAAGCGAATATCACGCTCTGGATCGCAGTTCTGACCATGTCCGCTGCCGCTGCTGCCTTCGTGGTTGCAGTCCTGACGCGCAAAAAACACATGAACTAAGCCTGGCGCAATCGCGTCAACGCTGAAGTCAAGCCCTCGGCGGGAGACCGCCGAGGGCTTATTTTACGTTCTTCTTGACGAAAGTCGGAGAATATGATATAAATAATCCGCATCGCTCTGACGGCTCAGGTGCATCGGTGGATTTCTGAT
This sequence comes from uncultured Oscillospiraceae bacterium, assembly GCA_934667815.1. GTDB lineage: Bacteria > Bacillota > Clostridia > Oscillospirales > Oscillospiraceae > JAZOXB01. The sequence continues at coordinate 103,418 of CAKUMO010000002.1, read as the reverse complement.
ATTTTTTCAAATTCAGTCTAAGCCGCGAATTTCTGTTTGTGAGGAACGCTATGTTTGAATTATTGAAAACCGAGGGTCACGCGCGTCGCGGCGTGTTCACCTGTGCGCACGGAACGGTGCAGACACCGGTCTTTATGAACGTCGGCACGCAGGGCGCGATCAAGGGCGCACTGAGTGCGGCGGATCTGGAGAACATCGGCTGTCAGGTCGAACTGTCGAATACCTACCATTTGCATCTGCGTCCCGGCGATCGCCTTGTCCACGATATGGGCGGTCTGCATAAATTCATGACGTGGAATAAACCGATTCTGACCGATTCCGGCGGCTTCCAGGTCTTTTCGCTGGCCAGCCTCCGGAAGATCAAGGAGGAGGGAGTGTATTTCGCTTCACACATCGACGGCCATAAGATTTTCATGGGGCCGGAGGAAAGCATGCAGATCCAGTCGAATCTCGGCTCGGATATCTGCATGGCCTTCGACGAATGTATTGAGAATCCCGCGCCTTACAAATATGTTGAGGAATCCATTGGCCGGACTTACCGCTGGCTCGTGCGCTGCAAGGCCGAAAATGCCCGCCTGAACCAGCTCGAGGATACGGTCAATCCGCAGCAGATGCTCTGGGGCATCAATCAGGGCGGCACCTACACCGATCTGCGTATCCGGCATATGCAGCAGATTGCGGAGCTGGATCTTCCGGGCTATGCCATCGGCGGCCTTGCTGTGGGTGAGAGCACCGAGGTCATGTACGACATCATCGAGGCCCTCGACCCCTACATGCCGCACGACAAGACGCGCTATCTCATGGGTGTCGGCACGCCGTCGAACATCATCGAGGGCGTTGCGCGCGGCGTGGACTTCTTCGACTGCGTTATGCCTGCCCGCAATGCGCGGCACGCCAAGCTCTTTACATGGTCGGGCACGATCAACCTGAAGAATGCAAAATATGAGCGCGACGAGCGTCCGATCGATGCCGAGTGCGACTGCCCGGTCTGCCGCCGCTATTCCCGCGCGTATCTGCGCCACCTGTTCAAGGCCGAGGAAATGCTGGCCATGCGTCTTTCCGTTATGCACAACCTCTATTTCTACAACAAGCTGGCCGAACGCATCCGCGATGCGCTGGACGAGGGCAGCTTCGAGTCCTTCCGTAGGACGTATTCCGTGCGGCTTGCGCAGCGTGCAGAGGATTAAATTCCGATATGAAGAAAATTTACAAATTTTCTCCTTGCATTGCAGCAGAATAGCCTGTATAATATTCATGATTTATAACACTGGAGGAAACAACAATGGGTGGCAATTACAGCATGATTATCATTCTCGTGGTCATGGTCGCGGTTTTCTATTTCATGATCATCCGTCCCGAGAAAAAGAAGAAAAAAGAAGAAGAAAAGCTCCGCAGCTCTCTGAAGGTCGGCGATAAGATCACCACCATCGGCGGCATCGTCGGCAAGGTCGTTGACGTCAAGGAAGAAAACATCGTCATCGAGACCAGCATGGACCGCGTCCGTATGGAGCTGGCAAAGTGGTCTGTCATGACCAATAACACCGCGCAGGAAGCTGCGCAGAAGGCTCGTGCCGAGGCGCAGGCTGCTGCCAAGGAACGCGCAAAGAAGAAAAAGGAAGAAAAGGCAAAGCAGAAGGCTGACAAGAAGGCAGGCCGCTGAACCTGCTCTGACATATAAAACGCTGTGATGGGAAAAGTAGCGGCAGTTCGGCCATTCAGAGAGTCGCCGGTGGGTGCAAGGCGATAGGCGAGTGTGCGCGAAATACCTCCCGGAGCGGTCTGTCCGAACCCCGCGTTGTGGCGGCAGTAGGGGAGAACGGTCTGCGCACGTTACGCGCCGGAGTCACTGACTCCACGAGGCCGCGCATCGCGAGATGGCGGCGAACCAGAGGTGGTACCGCGTATTTTACGTCCTCTGTCCGCATGGACAGAGGACTTTTTATATTCAAAAAAGGAGTAATTTCATGAAAATTTATGATGAACTCGTCGCCCGCGGCCTGATCGCGCAGGTGACCAATGAAGCGGAGATCCGCGAGATGATCGACAACGGTAAGGCCAAGTTCTACATCGGCTTTGACTGCACCGCCGATTCGCTGACCGCCGGTCATTTTATGGCGCTGACGCTCATGAAGCGTCTGCAAATGGCAGGCAATCAGCCTGTTGCGCTCATCGGCGGCGGCACGACCATGATCGGCGACCCCTCCGGCCGCACGGACATGCGCAAAATGCTCACGCGCGAGGACATTGAGCACAACGCCGAGTGCTTCAAGCGCCAGATGGAGCGCTTTATCGAGTTTGGGCCGGACAAGGCCATCATGGTCAACAACGCCGACTGGCTGCTGAACCTGAACTATGTCGATCTGCTGCGCGAGGTCGGCGCCTGCTTCTCCGTGAACAATATGCTTCGCGCCGAGTGCTATAAGCAGCGCATGGAGAAGGGCCTGAGCTTCCTTGAGTTCAACTACATGATTATGCAGAGCTACGACTTCTACTACCTGTTCCAGCATTATGACTGCAACATGCAGTTTGGCGGCGACGACCAGTGGAGCAACATGCTCGGTGGCACGGAGCTGATCCGCCGCAAGCTCGGTAAGGACGCACACGCAATGACCATCACGCTGTTGACCGATTCGCAGGGGCATAAGATGGGCAAGACCGCGGGCAACGCCGTCTGGCTCGACCCGAACAAGACCAGTCCCTACGATTTCTATCAGTACTGGCGCAATGTCGGCGACGGCGATGTCATGAAGTGCATCCGCATGCTGACTTTCCTGCCGCTCGAACAGATCGACGAAATGGCAAAGTGGGAGGGCAGCCAGATCAACCGTGCGAAAGAGATTCTTGCCTACGAGCTGACGAAGCTCGTCCACGGAGAGGAAGAAGCCGAAAAGGCACAGGCTGCTGCCAAGGCGCTCTTTGCGGGCGGTGCGGATGATACAAATATGCCCACGACGACGCTGACCGAGGCACAGCTCACCGACGGCAAGATCGCAATTCTCGATCTCCTGCTGGCCTGCAAGCTTGCGCCCAGCAAGTCTGAAGCACGTCGTCTCGTTCAGCAGGGCGGCGTGTTTGCCGACGACGAGAAGGTCGCATCCATCGACGTCAGCTTCACTGCTGAGCAGCTCCGCAAGGGCGTCCGCCTTCGCAAGGGCAAGAAGGTCTATCACAAGGCAATTTTGGGATAAATAAGCGCGAGGCCGACGGCATATGCCGTCGGCCTCGATTTTTTGAGAGTGCGTTATGAGAGCAACGAAAAATGATAATGCCAGCCGCTGGTGGTAAGCGGCTGGCATTGCTGCTTATTTACATGTCATTGCTTCAAGGACGGTCAGTTCTTCAAGGTCGATGCCCTTGGTCTCTGCCAGGCCTTCTTCAATGTCCACGTCGTAGATTTTGCCGTTGCGGATGCCAATCAAGCGGTTCGTCTGGCCGTCTGCGAGAATTTCAACGGCGCGGTAGCCCATGCGTGTGGCATTGACGCGATCGCGACCGGAGGGCGTGCCGCCGCGCTGCACATGGCCGAGCACGGTTACACGCGGGTCGATGGCGATCTCCTCCTTGATGCGTTTGGCGACGTCGAAGGCGCTGCCTGCGCCCTCCGCAACGACGACCATGAAATGGGTAAAGCCATTCAGACGCGCGGTGCGGATCTTTTCGATGATCTCTGTGTCGAAATTGCCCTTGTTTTCGGGGATCAACAGCGCGGTCGCGCCGACGGCAAGGCCGACATACAGCGCCAGATGACCGGCATTGCGTCCCATGACCTCGACCACGGAGCAGCGCTCGTGTGACTGCATCGTGTCGCGCAGCTTGTCGATGCACTCGATGGCGGTGTTGGCAGCGGTATCAAAGCCGATGCAGTAGTCGGTGCAGGCAATGTCGTTGTCGATCGTGCCGGGGATGCCGACGACGGAAATGCCATACTTCGAAAGCGCCAGCGCACCGCGGAACGTGCCGTCGCCGCCAATGGCAACGATGCCGTCGAGACCGAGCAGCTTGCAGGTGTTGACGGCCTTCTGCTGGCCGGCTTCGGTCATAAATTCCTCGCTGCGCGCGGTGTAGAGCATCGTGCCGCCGCGATTGATGATGTGTGCGACGCTCTTTTCGTCCAGACGGACGATGTCGCCGTTGATGAGGCCATTCCAGCCGCGGCGAATGCCCACGACGTCGATATCCATGCTGATGGCCGCGCGGACAACGGAACGAACCGCCGCGTTCATGCCGGGGGCGTCACCGCCGCTGGTCAGCACGCCGATGCGCCGGACGGCGCTCTTTTTAATTTCATGCATATGTATCCCACCTATCCTGCCGGATTCGGCAAAAAATTCAATCATATTATAGCGATTTTTTTCAAAAAAGTAAAGGGAAAAGCAGTGGAAATCTCCGGACAAATATGGTATATTGTAAAAAAATCCACCGCTTGGAGGAAACTAAAATGGAGTTCAATGCGAAAAAAGTGAAAGAGGATGTCGTCGGCTGGATCCGCGGCTGGTTTGAGGTCAACGGCAAGGGTTGCAACGCTATCGTCGGCATTTCCGGCGGCAAGGACAGCTCGGTTGTGGCTGCGCTGTGCGTTGAGGCGCTCGGTCGTGAGCGTGTCATCGGCGTGCTGATGCCCAACGGCAGTCAGCATGACATTGACATGTCGCAGCTTCTGGTCAAGCATTTGGGAATCGAGAATTACACCGTCAACATTCACGACGGCTATGAGGGACTTCTGGCCTCCGTCAAGTCCGAGCTGGGCGAGGTGAGCCGCGATACGACGATCAATCTTGCGCCGCGTCTGCGCATGGCGACGCTTTACGCTGTCGCGCAGAGCCGCAACGGCCGCGTAGCCAATACCTGCAATCTTTCGGAGGACTGGGTGGGCTATTCCACGCGCTATGGCGACAATGCCGGTGATTTCAGCCCGTTGTCACTGCTGTGCGTGCGCGAGGTGCGCGCGCTCGGGCGTGAGCTTGGCCTTCCTGCGGTACTGGTGGACAAGGTGCCCATCGACGGCCTGTGCGGACAGACCGATGAGGAAAAGCTGGGCTTTACCTATGACACGCTTGATGCCTACATCCGCGACGGCATCGTGCCGGAAACGCAGACCAAGGAGCGCATTGACCGCCTGTATGCCATCAATCGCTTCAAGGTGCGCTATATGGACGTATTCCCTTACAGCGTAGAAGAATAAAATATCAGAGCCGCTTCTTTTGAAGCGGCTCTCAGACTGTCAAAAAAGTCCGTAATCGTCAAAATCGATTCACAATTCAATGAATTTTTTCTCTTTGGATTTCATTTACAAAAGTCTGGAATTCCAAACTTTTCAGCCTAAAAACCAGCTTGCTACGCAAGAATTTTGACTTACTGCGCAACTCACGCACTACCGTACCTATGTACGCCGACGGGCGTGAGTTGCTTGTCTTCCGAACTTTTTCGCAGTCTGGCAGCGTGCCGAAAAGAGTTTTTCGACACGCTGAGAGCCGCTTCTTTTGAAGCGGCTCTGCGTGTTATTAGATATTCAGTTCCAGCCCCACCGGGCAGTGATCGGATCCGAGAACCTCGGAATAGATGGGCGTGGACTCGATGCGGTCGCGCAGACGGTCGGAGACCAGAAAATAGTCAATGCGCCAGCCTGCGTTGTTCTGCCGCGCGTGATTGCGGTAGCTCCACCAGGAATATGCCCCCGCAAGGTCGGGGTTGTGGTAGCGGAACGTATCCGTGAAACCGGCGGCGAGCAGCTCGTTGAACTTGCCGCGTTCCTCGTCGGAAAAACCGGCGTTGCCGCGGTTCGGGCCGGGATTTTTCAGGTCGATCTCGTTGTGTGCAACGTTCAGATCGCCGCAGACGACAACCGGCTTTGTTGCGTCCAGCGTGCAGAGATGCTCGCGGAACGCATCCTCCCAGACCATGCGGTGGTCGATGCGTTTCAGGCCGTCCTGCGCGTTGGGCGTGTAGCAGGTGAGAAAGTAAAATTCCGGGTATTCCAGCGCGATGACGCGCCCCTCATGATCGAGTTCCTCGACTCCAACCCCATAGGTGACGTTCAGCGGCGTGCGCTTGGCGAAGATCGCCGTGCCGGAATAGCCTTTTTTCTCGGCAGAGTACCAGAATTGCTCATAGCCTGGCAGATCAAGCTCGACCTGATGCGGCTGTGCCTTGGTCTCCTGCAGGCAGAAAATGTCCGCGTTCATCGCGTGGAATACGTCCTCAAAGCCCTTTTGCAGGCAGGCGCGGATGCCGTTGACATTCCAAGATACAAATTTCATTTGTTGACTCCTTTCGCCCGCTCACGCAGCGAGAGCAGATCCGTGAAGGTTTCCGGACGCTTTGCGACATCGCGCAGCAGCGCCGATGGATGATAGATTGCCATGTAAGACACGCCGTCCTTCTGGAACCACTGTCCATGCTCGCGCGTAATGCGGAAATCAGGCTTGATGAGCCGCATCGCGGCAATTCTTCCGAGGCAGACGACGATCTTCGGCTTCAAAAGCGCAAGCTGGCGCTCCAAATAACCGATGCACGCGTCCTGCTCCTGCGGAAGCGGGTCACGATTCTGCGGCGGCCGACATTTGACGATGTTGCAGATGTAGCAGTTGTGGCGGCCAAGGTCGATGATGGAGAGCATATCGTCCAGCAGCTTTCCGGCAGCACCAACGAACGGTTCGCCTTGCAGATCCTCCTGCTGACCGGGACCTTCGCCCACAAAAACGATGTCCGACGGGCAGGGGCCGACGCCAAAGACCACGTTGTGCCGCGTTTTGCTCAGCGGACAAGCGGTGCAGCGTTCACATTCCTGCCGTAATACTTCCATCTCATTCATGGCGATCTCTCCGGGCATCACGGCGGGCGCGGCGCTTTTTTGCCTTGCGGATGTTGACCGCGCGCAGAATAAACATGACCGCAACGGCCAGCACGACCAACAGCAGGGGAACGGTCAGATACCAATAGTGCATCATCCGGCCGAAGAAGCCGCCCACTGCTTCATTGGCCTTGTCGGCGACATATTCCGGCACAGAACGGGCTACGGCTGTGAGCGTGACGAGGTCACAGGAGGCAATGGGCTTTCCCTCATAAACGGCGGTCACGGTGCCGACGGTCTGCCCGGCCTCAAGCGGCGCTTCGAGTGGAGGTCCGGAGGTATAGCTGACCTGCATTTCAATTTTAGATACATCAAAGCCGTCCGGCAGCAACACGCTGATGTTGTCCTTCGCACGCACAACGACGCTGCCGCGTCCCTCGGCGTAGAGCACCTCAGGCATTCCGGCCATGGTTGTGTCGGAGAGCACCTGCACGAGGGAAAAGTGATTCAGGCCGTATTCCAGCAGCTTCTTCGTCTCCGTGAAGCGTTCATCCGTGGTCGTGCCGTCGTCGTTTTCAATGGTGTCGCAGCCGACGACGATGCTCAAAAGATGCTTATCGCCGTCCTGCGCAGTAGAGATCAGGCAGCCGCCCGCCTTGGAGGTAAAGCCCGTCTTGATGCCCGCTGCTTTCTCGTAGTAATACTTGCCGACAACGAGACCGCTGGTGAGATAGTTCGTCGTATGCAGCTCACGCTCCTCGGAGAGGTTCGTTGCGGGCACGACATGCTTTGTGACGGTGGAAAATTCGCGGAACAGCTCGTGCTGCCATGCCCAGCGCACGAGCGTGCTCAGATCGCGGACGGTCGTGTAATGCTCGTCCGAGTGCAGACCGTGCGTGTTGGCATAATGCGTCGAGGTCATGCCCAGCGCCGCGGCATATTCATTCATCAGGGCGACGAAGCCGCTGATGCTGCCGGATATGTATTCCGCCAGAACATTGCACGCTTCATTGGCCGAGGAGACCATCACGCAGTACAGCAGCTCGCGAAGCGAGATCTGTTCGCCAACCTTGAGGTTGGCCGTGCTGCCGCCGATGACAAGATCCTGCTGTGAGGATTCCGAGACGGTCAGAATGTCGTCCAGATTTCCGCGCTCAAGCGCGATCATGCAGGTCATGATCTTGGTCAGGCTGGCGGGATAGATCTGCGCATCGATGTTGCCGCCGTAGAGCAGGGCGCCCGCGTCCAGATCGATGAGGGCGGAGGCTTTTGCGCGGACGTAATAGGTATCGTCTACGGCGTAGTCCAGCAGCGCCGGCGGCGGGGTGACGCCGGTCACGGCTGGGCTCGCCGACTCCGTCGGTTCGGAGACTGTGCTTGACGTGTCGTCCGGTTCCGCCAGTGCAGTCAGCGAAAAGCAGTTCAGAAGCAGCGCAAGAAGCAGCGCGAGAGACAAAATCCGTGTTTTTTTCATAAGATTCCTCCAAAAAGCGGCGGAGAAGCATTGCCGCGGCAGATAGGTTTGTGCTATAATAAAAAAGTGCAGTTCCGTTTCCTTTCCTATTATAGCAAATTTGCGGGTTATGTCAACGCAGAGCGAGGGGAAAAGCGATGAAAGAGAGAAAAATTGCACTGGTCTTGCTGATGTTGACGCTGACCTTTGCAGGCTTTTGCGTCGGGCTATTTATCGGGAAACAGCGGGAGCCAGCCTCGGTGACGATCTATACGACCAAGACGCCGACCGCCGCGGTTCCTGAAAGCACGGCGGCGCCGGAATCGCCTCCGGAATCCACGCAGGGCGCGGCGTATGTGGACGGGCTTCTCGACATCAATCTGGCAAGCGTTGAGGATTTGACTACGCTGCCCGGCATCGGGCCTGCGCTTGCGCAGAGAATCGTGGACTACCGCGAGCAGAACGGCAGGTTTTCCAGTGTGGAGGAGCTGCGCAATATTTCCGGAATCGGCGAAAAACGCCTGAGTGCAATCCTAGAATACATCACAGTGAGGTAAATTTATGAAGATCCTTGTCGTTGACGACGAAGAATTGCTGGTCAAGGGCATTCGCTTTAATTTGCAGAACGAGGGCTACCAGGTCGTCACGGGCAGCAACGGCCGCGAGGCCATTGAACTGGCACACGACCCGGAGGTGCGGCTGATCGTACTGGACGTCATGATGCCGGAGATCGACGGCATGGAGGCCTGCCGCCGCATCCGCGAGTTTTCGGACGTGCCGGTCATTATGCTCACCGCGCGCACGCTGGATATGGACAAGCTCATGGGCTTTGAGCATGGTGCGGACGATTATCTGACCAAGCCCTTCAATATTCTGGAGCTGAAAGCGCGTATCAAGGCGCTGCTGCGCCGCAGCGGTGCGTTGGAAAATAAGAAAAACCGCATCACCGTCGGTGAATTGACCGTGGATACGCAGGAGCGCAACGTTTACAAGGACGGTCATCTCGCCGAGCTGACCGCACGGGAATTTGACGTCGTAGAGCTGCTTATCCGCAACCCGAACCGTGTTTATTCCAGAGAAAACCTGCTCGATCTTGTCTGGGGATATGATGAATACCGCAGCGACATCCGCACGGTGGACGTTCATATCCGCCGCATCCGTGAAAAGCTGGAGACGAATCCCGCTGAACCGAAGTATTTTATGACCAAATGGGGAGTTGGGTACTATTTCAAAGCCTAAAAAACGCCTGACGCTGTTGCCGGGAAGCTCTCAGCTTCGCTACGCCGCAGCGTATGTCGCGATCACAACGGTGATTTTGTTTTTCCTGAATATTTACGCGGCGAACTCGACGCGCAGCCTGATCTTCAGTGCGCAGCACCGCTCGCTTGAGGAAAAGGCGCAGCTCATGACGACGGCGCTTTTGCAGCTTGACGAGCTGACGCAGACAAAGACGGCGCAGGCGGTCAATTCGCTGGACGACCTGCGCACCGCGCGTACGGTCGTGACGGATGCGGGCGGCACGGTTGTCTACGACTCGTTAAAAACGGGCAGCGCCGACGGTAAATTCCTGATGTATCCGGAGGTAGTACGCGCCTTAGAGGGCAACGACGTATTTCATGGCAGCTACAACGGTGAAGCCATCGAGACGCGGGCGGCAGTGCCGCTCATGGCCGGCGGAAAAGTTCTGGGGGGCGTGTATCTGGTCGAGTATGACACCGAGCGTGCCGCGATCATTTCCGCGCTGCAAGCGAACATTCTGCGCATTTCCGTCGGCCTGGAGATTGCGGTCGTGGTGTTCTCGTTCTTTTTCTCGGCAGCGTTTTCGCGCCGTCTGCGCGGCATCCTGCAATCCGTCCGCTATATGCGCGAGGGCGATTACAGCTACAAGATCAAACTGCGCGGCCATGACGAGATCAACACGCTTGCGCGGGAATTCAACAACCTTGCCGAGCGGCTGAACAGCTCCGAGGAGCGCCGCCGCCAGTTCGTCTCCGACGCTTCGCATGAGCTGAAAACGCCCCTTGCCTCGATCAAGCTGCTTTCAGATTCCATTTTACAGAACGAAATGGACGAGGAGACCGAACGAGAATTCATTGGCGACATCGGACGCGAGGCCGACCGCCTCGGCCGCCTTTCGCAGAAGCTCCTGACCCTGACGAAGCTCGACAGCTCTGTCGAGGACGAACGCGAAATTCTCGATGCAGTTCCGGTGGTGCAAAAGGTTGTGCGGATGCTGCGTCCGCTGGCCGAGCTGCGCGGCATTACCATCGAGACCGAGCTGGGCGAGCGCTGCATGCTCATGACGGTGGAGGATGATCTGTATCAGATCGCATTTAATCTCGTCGAAAACGCCATAAAATACAATTCTGACAAGGGCTGGATCGGTGTACGTCTGCGCCGCGTGCAGGACGATGTGCTCCTGTCCGTTGAGGATACAGGCCCGGGCATTCCGGAGGAGGCGCGCGCACATATTTTTGAACGCTTCTACCGGGTGGATAAGGCGCGCTCCCGCGCCAAGGGCGGCGCGGGACTCGGGCTTTCCATCGTACACGATATGGTGCAGCGCAACTACGGTACTCTCGGTGCCTTTGCGCGCGAGGGCGGCGGAACGCGCTTTGAGGTCAGCTTCCCGAGCTTTGACACGGAGGAAACGGAATGAAACGAATTGTTGCCATGCTCCTGCTTGCCGTGTTTCTCACCGGCTGTACGGGCGCTGCTGCCGCGCCGAACGGCGATTTTGAATTTTACTATCGCAGCGCAAAGGACGAGACGGCAGTCCTGATGCCGGAATCGGTTACGCTGGACGCCGGCACGCTTTCGCTGTATGAGTTGATGACGGATTATCTGCGAGGCCCAACCGACAAGCAGCTTCGCAGTGTCGTTCCCGCAGAATGGACGCTCGAAAGCGCCTATCTCGACGCGGACACGGCGGTCTTGATCTTCTCCGATCCTTATTACACCCGCCCGGCCATTGAGGTGTCTCTGGCGCGTGCGGCGATTGCCAGAACGCTTTTGCAGCTCGACGCGGTGCAAAAGGTGAGTATCACCCTCAGCGGCAAGGAGGATTCCGTCACGCTTACCCAAAAAGATATTCTCTTTGCCGACACCTCCATGGAGCCGCAGCAGGAGGAAATGACGCTCTATTTTGCAGACGGCCGCTATCTGCGCCGCGAGACCGTCACAACAGAAGCCATGGATGCATCGGAAAAGCCGCGTTTTGTGCTCGAGCAGCTCTTTTCTCAAGAGAATTCGACTTTCCCGCAAGCAACCGCTTTGCTCGGCGTGACCGTGGAGAACGGCATCTGCACGGTGGATGTATCTTCGGCATTTGCAACCGGGTTGGAGCATGATTTTCAGGCTGCACGTCTTGGTGTGTATGCCATTGTGAACACTCTGACGGAGCTGCCGGAGATCCGATCGGTCGATCTCTGGGTTGCGGGCGCGCCGATGGAAACGCTGGGTCTGATGGAGCTTTCCAAGGAGCTGCGGCGCGACGAGTCCCTGATTGCACCGCAGGATCCCAGCGGCTTTCTGGATGTCACGATCTATCCCGCGGCCGAGCTGGATGGCTTGCTTGTGCCCATTGCGCGCATGCTTGTCTTTGAGGACGAGATGCCGGTTGCGCAGCGCGTGCTCGAGGCGCTTTTGGGCTTTGAGGAATCGAACGGCATCCGCAGTTACGTTCCCGCGGGCACGAAGCTTCTTTCTATCAAGCTGGAAAACGGCGCCTGCACGGTCGATCTGACGCGCGAATTCCTTGACGGCTGCCGCAATCCCGCGCAGGAGCGTCTTGCGGTACGCTCAATTATTGCAACGCTCTCTGCCCTCCGCGAGGTCGATACCGTCGAGCTGCTGGTTGAGGGAATCGAACCGGTATTTCGCAATGTAGATTTGAAAAGCACGCATGTTCCCGCCGCGTCGTGGTTCGCGGAATAATTTTCCGCCCGACGCGCTTCGACACATCGCGCACCGAATTTGTCCTATACTGAACGCATGGAAACGTGCGTTCAGTTTTTTTATCGATACAAAGGAGCGATAGCATGAATCTGACAAGCTATGTGCAAGACAGACAGCTCACCATTGCGTTGACGGGGGAGATCGACCATCACTGTGCGCGGGAGATCATGTCGGTCATTGCGGAAAAGATCGACCAGTATCTTCCGCTGCACTGCATTCTCGATTTTCGGGATGTAAAATTCATGGATTCCAGCGGCATCGCGGTGGTCATCAGCACACTGCGCCGAATGAAAACCTTGCAGGGAAAGCTGCTGCTGCAAAATATTCCGCCGCAGCCCTACAAAGTCCTTCGCGCGGCAGGTGTGGAAAAAATCATAGAATTTCGGGAGGAATGTACCAGATGAAGGGCGAAAATTACATGGATCTTCAATTTCCGAGCCGCTCGTCCAACGAAGCCTTTGCGCGCTCGGCCATTGCGTGCTTCGCAGCGCAGCTCGACCCGACGCTCGACGAGTTGGGCGACATCAAGACCGCTGTCTCCGAGGCCGTGACGAACTGCATCGTCCACGCTTACCCAAGCACCATCGGCCCCGTCACGCTCAAGGCGCGCATTCTGCCCGACCGCGTGCTGGACATTGTCGTGAAGGACAAGGGATGTGGTATTGCCGACGTTGAGCAGGCGTGCCGGCCGATGTTTACGACCGGCGGCGAGGAACGCTCCGGCATGGGTATCACCATTATGGAGAGCTTTATGACGGAGTTCAAGCTGACCTCGACGCCGGGCAAGGGGACGACCGTACATATGAAGCGTAAAATCGTCCAGCGCGGTGGAAAAAAATGAGCGTGCAGCAGGAGGAGCTTCTGCGCCGCGCCAAAGCGGGCGACCGCGACGCGGGTGAGGCGCTCGTGGTTGGCAATTCCGGCCTGATCTGGTCGATCGCGCGGCGGTATTTCGGGCGCGGCGTTGATCCCGAGGATCTGTTCCAGCTTGGCTGCCTTGGCTTTCTCAAGGCGGTCGAGGGCTTTGATCTGGATTTTGGAACACAGTTTTCGACCTATGCCGTGCCGAAAATCGCGGGCGAAATCCGCCGCTTTCTGCGCGACGACGGTACGGTCAAGGTCAGCAGAAGCCTGAAAGAGCGCGCCATGATGATCCGCGTCACGCGGCAGAAGCTGACAAACCGCCTTGGCCGTGAGCCGACGCTTTCCGAGCTGAGTGTGGAGACCGGCCTTCAGCCTGAAGAAATTGCCACGGCGGAGACGGCCACCGGCACGGCCGAGTCCATCCAGAAGCGTTCCGGTGAGGACGGCTTCGCCCTTGAGGACGTGCTTACCGAGGGAGAAATGGAGGAAAAGATCGTGGAGAGAATTGCACTGCGCGAGGCGATCGCCAGCCTGTCCGAGCGGGAGCAAATGGTTATCAAGCTGCGGTTTTTCCACGGATTGACGCAGGATAAAACGGCCAAAATCCTCGGTGTTTCGCAGGTGCAGATCTCGCGTATCGAGAAAAAAGCGCTGGAGAATCTAAGGAAATTTATCTGAAAACAAAAATAAGGATTGACAAATGCGCCTGCGTGTAATAAAATAGACCACGCTGAATCGCGCAGCGATCCTTTGCTACTGTGGCTCAGTTGGTAGAGCAGCTGATTCGTAATCAGCAGGTCGCCGGTTCGAGTCCGGCCAGTAGCTCCAAAAGCTCCAAGTCTGAGACTTGGAGCTTTTTGTATTTTGACCGTTATTGATTGACCTTGTCTTTCCAGCCGGTTTGTAGTATAATCAACAAAAAGGAAGTGTGTTTATGCAAATTCGCAGAGCCGAAGTTCAAGACGTGCCGCAGCTTTTGCGGCTGCTTCATCAGGTGCTCGAGCTGCACGCGCAGCTCCGCCCGGATATTTTCCGGTCCGGCACGACTAAATACACCGAAGACGAGCTTTGCACTATGCTGCTTGACGATACGCGGCCGATCTATGTCGCCGCCGAGGACGGACGCATCCTCGGCTATGCCTTCTGCATCCTGCGCAGCCAGCCGTTTTCCAATAACATGGTGCAGTTTCAGAGCCTGTTCATCGACGACCTCTGTGTCGATCAGGATGCACGCGGGCAGGGCGTCGGGCATAAGCTCTTTGATTATCTGCGCGGCGAAGCCAAGCGTCTGCAATGCTACGAGCTGACGCTCAACGTCTGGGAGGGCAACGACAGCGCCCGACGCTTTTATGAAAATCTCGGCATGAGGCCGAAGGAAACGCAGATGGAGCTGATCCTTTGAGCTTTGTTCGGCAATGGTAAATCTGAGTTGAAAACTTCTGTTTTCTGGTGTAGACTAAAGAAAAGATGCAAAGGCGGGGGAAATTATGAGAAAACTGACCCATAAAATGATCAAGTCCATTGAGGACGGGAACAACGTCGTTTTGTGCACCATCCTTGCAAGCTCCGGTTCCTCGCCGCGCGGCGCGGGCGCGAGAATGGCCGTCTTTGCCGACGGCAGCACGTTGGGCACGGTCGGCGGCGGCCGCGTGGAGCTGCTGGCTGCCGAGGAGGCGCGCGAGGTTCTGAAAACCGGTAAAACACGCGTGCGCGCGTTCTGCCTTGCGCCCGATCAGGTGTCGAGCATCGGCATGATCTGCGGCGGTAATGTTACGATTTATTATCAGCTTCTGACGGCGGACGATCTACCCGTGCTGCACCACATGGAGGATGCGCTCTGCGCATCGGAAAATTCATGGATGTATCTTCGTATCCGAGCAGGGATCGTGGAGGATTTTCGCATCGTTTCCGCGGCGGAGGCTGCGGCCGAACCGGAGCTGTTCACGCGTCGTGCCGTTTATCAAAAAGGCGAGCCGCTGGTCTACACAGAGCCGCTGGTCCGCGCGGGTCGTGTGTATCTCTTTGGCGGCGGCCACGTCGGGCAGGCGCTCGTGCCGGTGCTTGCGAATATTGATTTTCGCGTTACAGTGCTCGATAACCGCGAAGCCCTTGCAAATAAAGAGGCCTTTCCGCAGGCTGACAAGGTCATTTTCACGGATTTCTCCAATATCTACGACAAGGTCACGCTCACGCCGGACGACTATGTCGTTATCATGACGCCCGGCCATCAGGCTGATTACGAGGTGCTTGAGCAGGTACTTCGCTCTAAGACGCGCTATGTCGGCTGCATCGGGAGCCGACACAAGATCGCACGGACACAGCAGCTTCTGCGCGAGGCCGGAATTTCCGAGGAAATGATCCACAGCGTGCATTCGCCCATCGGCCTTGCCATTGGTGCGGAGACTCCCGCCGAGATCGCCATCAGCATCGCGGCGGAGATGATTGCCTGCCGTGCCGGTGCGCAATGATGCAGTGGTGGACGCCCGATGCCGTGCGTTTTATGCGCGATGCGTCGGAATACGGTGCGCATTACACGCTCCTTTCGGAATATCTGATGCGCTGGCTTCCTGCCGACGGTCATGTCTGCGACGCGGGCTGCGGCCTTGGGTATCTTGCGCAGGCGCTTGCCGCGCATTGCAGATGCGTGACGGCGATCGACCGCTCCGAGGCGGCAATCGCGGCTGCGCTTGCAAGAGATCTACCCGGCAATTTGCGGTTCTATTGTGATGATGTCTTTGCGATGCATCCCGATCCGCTTTATGATGCAATGACTTTTTGCTATTTTGGCCGCACCGAGGAAATCTTGTGCGCGGCGAAGCGGCAGTGTTCGGGCGTGGCCGTGATGGTCAAGCGCGATTGCAGTGAGCGGCGTTTTTCCGTTTCGCAGACGCGGACACATCGGGATGTGCGCGCAAGCGCGGAGGAACTGCTGCGCAGTTTGAAAATTCCATTTGAGATTTCACACCTGGCACTGGAGCTTGGGCAACCCTTCCGCTCGATGGGTGACGCCGTGCGTTTTTTCAGCCTTTATAATGAGGGAAAAGAGATCGGCGAGTCGTGGGTGGCGTCACGCCTGCAAGAGACGGGCCGCGCCGATTTTCCGCTTTATCTGCCGGAGACCAGAAATATGGCGATTATTGCCTTAGAGACCAAAGCCATTCCGGAGGAATTTGCATGAATATCATCATCTGTGGCTGCTCAGGCAGCGGAAAAACGACGGCCATCAAGCGCGTTCTTGCCGGGGCGCGGGAATCGATCTACGGCTTTTGGACGGAAAAACTGGCAGAGGATTTACAGACGGGTGTCGCACCTGTGTACATCCACGGCTGCTGTGAGCAGCTCAGCTTTGCAGAGGATCATCAGATCGGCACCTGCGCCAACTGCTGTGCAGGCAAGCATCCGGAGGTTTTTGACACGACCGGCGTCGAACTCCTGCGCGGCATTCCGCAGGGCAGTCTTGTCCTTATGGACGAGATCGGCGTGATGGAGGACGCGGCAAAGCGCTTTACATCGCGTGTTTTTGAACTTCTGGATGGCGATTACCGTGTGATCGCCGCCGTGCGCGACCGTGAAACGCCGCTGCTCGATGCCATCCGTGGTCACAAAAAAAGCCTGTGTGTCACCGCACAGGAGGCCAACACCGCAGAGTTTGTCCAAAGAGCAAAAAATGAATTAAGAATTTAAAACCAAAGGCAGCGCGTGAGCGCTGCCTTTTTGCGTGTAAAATCAGCTTCCGCAGGAGCAGCCGCCGGTGTTCTGGCAGTCGCAGCTCTGGCCGTCGGGGAAGAAAGCGCGGACAGGGAAGTCGATGCGGCTGAACAGCTCGCAGGGATCCTCCTCACAGCATTCCTCGTCGCAGCACTCGCGCTTGGGCATGCAGTATTCCAGAATCGGGAGGCTCAGCTGCGTGTCGCGCTCGAGCCGCACGGTGGAGAACTGCCCGATCGTGACATAAAGCCGCTTGCTTTCGCCCGAGAGTACGAGATCCTCGCCGAAGCATTCCTTGATTGCGGCGGGAATGTCCGTGACTTCGGTCTCGCAGCGACGGCAGTCGCAGACCTCGCGCACCTTGCCGGCCAAGATCATCGGGTCGAGCACTTCGACGATGGCCGTCGGGCGTTCGCTGTGCAGCATGGCGTCGGCGCTGGGGATGCCGTCGGTACTGCGGAAGCTCTTGGCCTTGCCGCAGCCGCCATAGAGCACGACGCGCTTGGAGAAAATGGCAAGACCCGTAATGGTCGTCGGCCGCGTGCCGCCGAGAATTGCGTCAGCGATCACGCGGTAATAAAATGTAATGTCAATGGAATAATGCCCGCGCTTGTAACGCAGCGCCTCGACATCCACGTCCGCGAACAGCAGCTCGGCGCAGCGCGTTTTTGCGCCGGTGGAGCGGTCAAGGACGCTCTGCGACTCCGTGGTGAGATAGACGCGCAGATCGTCCACGCAGTCCTTGTCAAGGCAGGAGTCCACGATCTGATTGGTATGGATGCAGGCCGAACGGGGAGATTCTGCGGCGCAGGCGGCCTGTTCGGTGCTTTTCTCAGCCATAAAATAACCTCCTGTGAGAGAGTAAAGCAGAATTGTGCTTTCACAACATAGTATGCCGGGAAAAGCGAAATGTGAAGGAAAACAGATAACGCCGGAAGTTCTGTAACTTCCGGCGTATGAATTAAAGAGAAAAATCGGCGCTGTCGAACTCGGAAAAATCCGTTGCCTTGCGGCGGGCGGGGATGCGCTTGAGCGGCTCGTATTTAAATTTGCGGCAGTGCGCGCAGCTCTCGACGATGCCCTTTCTGACACAGAGACAGCTTTCCTCGTCGATTTTTGCGGAATGTGCGCAGTAAGAGCAGGCTTTTTCGATTTTCTTCCGGAACAGCATGGCAGATCCCTCGTTCGTTTCGTTTTTTTTATTATACTACAACGGAGCGCGGATTTCCACCCCTCTTTTTCCGCAGAAAGGGGAAAATCGCGCAGAATCCGATAATTACGCCGGCCAAAGCAAGCACCGCAGGATGCTTGGAGAGAAAAGCGGCTGCGAACAGCAGGGAGAAAAGCCCGTGCAGGAGCTTTTCCGTCCAATACCCGCGCGGATGCAGCCCGGCAGCGCTCCAGAGGCCGGAGGCCTGAAAATGCACGCACACGCCGCCCCAGCTAAGTAAGAACGCGCAGCAGAGAAAGCGCGTGTTCCAATCGCCCTTAAGCTGTGTGATGCCGCTGGTCAGCTCCAACAGGCCGGTGAGCAGACCCTGTGCGGGCAGCGCGGGCAGTGCCCGCTGCAGCAATGCGGTCATCGCGGTGAAGAAAATGACCAGCGCGCTGATTTGCAGCAGTGCCGCGCAGGAGCCGGAAACGGCCTCGGAAAAAGCACGGGAGAGCGCAGGCGGCTCCTGCGGCCGGAGTTTTTTCAGTGCAGCACGCGGCACATCGCGCGAGGCGAGCAGCACGCCGGCGCACAGCGCGGATAATACATGAATCCCATAGAGCGCCAGTCCGGCAGGAATGGAATCCAGCACCATGCCGCCTGCAACACCGAGAAAAAAGCCCGGGCCGGAATTGTTGCAGAAGCGTAGCGCGCGCTCGGCGCTCTGCTTGCTGATCGTTCCGCGCTCGTAGAGGCTTACGACCGCCGCCGCGCCTGCCGGGTAGCCGCCCAAAAAGCTCGTCAGCAGCGCGGTGATGCAGCCGCCCTCTACGCCAAAGAAAAACCGCATGGGCTTTTCTGCCCGCGTATTCAAGGCGTGCAGATCGGTGCAGGCGATCAGAAGCCGCGACAGTACAAAGTAGGGAAGCAGCGCCGGGATCAGCGCCGATCCGCACACACGAAGGCCGCGCAGCGCACCCGCTGCTGCCTCTGCGGGAAAGATGATTAATCCCATGGTCAAAAGAAGCACGCCCGCAGGGAAAAGCCACTTTTTGAATTTCACGCCCATCACCTCACTGGAATATATGCGTTTGCAGGAAAAAATGAACCACGGCGGCATAGAATGTTTGCGGGAAGGTGATAACATGAAGGGACAATTCAGGCAGCAGCTCGGGGAGCGTCTGGTCATCCCGCCGGAGACGATGACCGAGCTTCCCGTGACGGTGCTTCGCGGCAAGCGGACGGTCAGCATCGAAAATCACAAAGGCATTCTGGCCTATACGGACACCTGTGTGAAGGTCTCCGTGCGCGGCGGGGCGGTCACGGTGCGCGGCGCGGGGCTGGCCATCGTGCGCATGACGCGGCAGAATGTGGAGATTCGCGGCAGCCTCTGTGCACTCGAGCTGGAGTGAAGCGATGTACGGATTGATTCGATTTTTCCGCGGTACCATCCGGCTGCGCATTACGGGCGCGGCGCCGGAGCGCTGCATCAACCGCTTTACGCAGTGCGGGCTGCGCTTTTGGGGACTTTGCCGCGAGGACGCGCTGCATTACACGTTCTATGCCTATGAAAAGGATGCGCCCGCGCTGCGCCGTCAGGCACTGCGCTGCATGGCAAGCGCCGAAGTCCTCGAGCGACACAGCCTGAAGCAGCGCTACGGCGGCTTGAAGCGGCGTCCCGTGCTGCTGCTCGGGCTGCTGCTTGCGCTTGTGGCGACGTTTGTTTTGCAGGAATTTGTTTGGATCATGGACGTGCAGGGTGCGGAAACGCTGCACGACGAGGAAATTCTCCGTGCGCTTGAGACGCTCGACATTCGCCCCGGCACATGGGGGCCGAGTATCGATCAGCAGCTTACGAAGCACCGGATGCTCTCGCTCCTGCCGAAGCTCTCGTGGCTGGCCGTCAACCGCAGCGGCGGCATTTTGCACGTCCTTGTGACCGAGCGCATGACGCCGCAGGCGCAGACGCCGCCCTACCGCGTGGCGAATATCGTCGCGGCGCGTGACGGCGTTTTAACGCAGGTGTCCGTCCTTGAGGGAATGAAGCTCTGTGCCCCGGGACAGGTCGTGAGCGAGGGACAACTGCTCGTCTCCGGCTATGAGGATTACGGTCTGATGGTGCGTGCGGTGTGCGCAAATGCTGAAATCTATGCCCGCACTTGGCATTCGGGAACGGTCATAACACCGGAAATCGAGTATGTCAAGGAGTACACCGGGCGCGAATGGACGCAGCGCACGCTGATCCTCGGAAGAAAAAGAATAAATTTATCGGGAAACAGTGGAATTTCACTACCGAATTGTGATAAAATGATAAGCGAGAAAAAATTGTCGCTTCCGGGCGGGGAGACTTTTCATGTAATTCTGGAAACGGCGACCTACCGGGAGTACCGCCTGACGCCGCGCGCGGTGCAGTCGGAGAAAGCGGGTGCGCTTCTGCGCGGTGCATGGATGCGCATGACGAAGGACAGCCTGCTTGCCGGTGCCGTGGAGCAGACCGAGGCGACTATGCTGCGCGCCGACGGCTATTATATTCTGAACGCCGTGAGCACCTGCACGGAAATGATTGCCCGCGTCATTCCGGCAGAGGAACTTTACAAAGGAGAAAACGAATGAGCGAGAGAAGCATCAATGCCGAGCGCATCGAGCAGATCATCAATGTGTTCGGTTCATTTGACGAGAATATCAAGCGCGTCGAGCAGACCTACGGCGTGCGCATCACCAACCGCGGCACGGAGCTGAAGCTCGCCGGCGAGGACGAGGAGGCCGTTGACCGTGCCGCCCGTGCCCTTGAGGGACTGCTGCTGCTTGCGGCCAAGGGCGAGGTGATCGACGAGCAGAAGGTGCGCTATCTGATCGACCTTGTCTCCTCCGGAAACGAGGACAAGATTTCCGAAATGGCCAAGGACGTGGTCTGCATCACCGCCAAGGGGCGGCCGGTCAAGGCCAAGACGCTCGGCCAGCAGCGCTACATGAAGGCCATTGCCAAAAACACCATCACCATCGGCGTCGGCCCGGCCGGCACGGGCAAGACCTATTTGGCCGTTGCGGCGGCGGTCGCGGCCTTCCGTGAAAAGGCCGTCAACCGCATTATTCTCACGCGTCCCGCGGTCGAGGCCGGCGAGCGGCTGGGCTTCCTGCCGGGCGACCTGCAGAACAAGGTCGATCCTTATCTGCGCCCGCTTTACGATGCGCTTTACGATATGCTCGGGGCAGAAACGTATCAGAAATATCTCGAGCGCGGGAATATTGAGGTCGCGCCGCTGGCCTACATGCGCGGCCGCACGCTGGACGACAGCTTCATTATTCTTGACGAAGCGCAGAACACCACGCGCGAGCAGATGAAAATGTTCCTGACGCGTCTGGGCTTCGGCTCGAAGATCGTCATTACGGGCGACGTGACGCAGATCGATCTGCCGTCGGATAAGGTCAGCGGTCTGAAGGACGCGGTGCGCATTCTGGAGAACATTCCGGATATTGCGATCTGCCGCCTGACGGCCAGCGACGTTGTGCGCCATGCGCTGGTGCAGCGCATCATCGCGGCTTACGAAACGGGCGAAAAGAAGCCGCTGCCTGCACAGAAAAAGGTATACAGAAGGAAGTACGAGAAATGAAGCATCAGATCATTGTACGCTACGCCAACCGGCGGGACAAAAATCCCGCGCTGACCTTGCATCTTTCGCGCTGCATCAGGGCCGCGCTGGATGCCGAGAACGTGAACGTTCCCTGCGAAATCAACGTTCTGGTCACGGACGACGAGGGCATCCGTGCCATCAATCGCGCCATGCGCAATATTGACCGTGCGACGGATGTGCTGTCTTTTCCGATGTTCCAGTTCACGCCCGGTGCATTCCCACAGGATGTCAGCGAGGATCTTGACCCGCAGACCGGGCTGCTGCCGTTGGGCGACATGGCCATCTCGCTCGAGCGGGCGAAGGATCAGGCGGCGCGCTTTGGCAATACCACGCGCCGCGAGGTTGGGTATTTGACAATCCACTCGGTGCTGCATCTGCTCGGCTACGACCATATGGATGAGGGCGATCAGAAGCGGCAGATGCGCACGCGCGAGGAAATCATCGCGGCGAGCTTGGGTTTGCAGCGGTGAGCGTGGAATTTCGCCGCGCGACGATGAACGACGTGCGTACGCTGACCGAGACGCGGCAGAAGGTCTGGGCGACGACCTATCGCGGCATTTATCCGGACGAAATGATCGACCAATACGACTTTGACCGCCACGCCGCGCGGGACGTGCTGCGCATCACGGATGCGCGCAACGACGTGTTCCTCGCATGGGACGGCGGGTGCTGCGTGGGCTACTTTTATTACGGTCCCTGCGGCTACGGGAGCTATCGGGATTTCGAGCTTTGCCTGAATTCTCTCTATTTTCTGCCGGAATACCGGCGCATGGGCTTGGGGCGGCGCGTATTTACACAGCTAGAAGCGGCGTGCCGTGCGCGAAATATTCGAAAATTCTTCTGCGGATGCAGCCTTCACAATGCGCCGGCGCAGGCGTTTTACCGCAAAATGGGCGGCGTTGTGGGCGAAATCCGCGGTGGCCACGCAAACAAGGCTGAGGACATCCTCTATTTTGAGTTTTACTTAGGAGAAATAACATGAAAACGAAAACTGCCATGATTACCATTGCCGGACGTCCGAACGTGGGAAAATCCACGCTCATCAACCGTCTGGTGGGAGAGAAGATCGCCATCGTCTCCAATAAACCGCAGACCACGCGCAACCGCATCTGCGGCATCGTCACGCACGGCGACACCCAGCTTGTGTTCATTGACACGCCGGGCTTCCACAAGCCGCGCACGCGTCTGGGCGACTATATGGTCGATGTCGTCAAGGAGTCCGTTGCGGACGTGGACGTTGTGCTGCTGCTCGTCGACCCCATTGCCAATGTCGGCACGCAGGAGGAGGCGCTCATTGCGCAGATCGCTGCCTCCGGCGCACCTGCCATTCTGGTCATCAACAAGATCGATACCGTCGAGAAGGAGAGCCTGCTCGCAGTCATTGCGGCATATGCGCAAAAATTCAATTTTGACGCCGTCCTGCCCATTTCTGCAAAATTCAAGGAGGGCATTGACGAGCTGCTGGCCGAGTGCGGAAAGTACGCAGTCGAAAGCCCGTTCTTCTTCCCGGAGGATGCCGTTTCCGACCAGCCGGAGCGTCAGGTCGTGGCGGAGATCATCCGCGAAAAGCTTCTGTGGAATCTGGAGCGCGAGATCCCGCACGGTACGGCGGTGGAGATCACGAAGTTCTCCGAGCGCGACAGCGGCGTGATCGACATCGATGCGACAATCTACTGTGAAAAGCCCAGCCACAAGGGCATTATTATCGGCAAAAACGGTGCGATGCTCAAAAAGATCAGCACTGCCGCCCGCGAGGACTGCGAGCGCTTCATGGGCACGAAGGTCTTTTTGCAGACGTGGGTCAAGGTCAAGGAGAACTGGCGCGACAGTCAGCACATGATCCGTAATTTCGGATATGAATAAGTTTCCGGTGATAGCGCCGTGCCTTCCTGCAAATCCTATCGTCAGACAGGAGGCAGCAGGATGGATGCAGCATTTTTCTGGACACTGTTTTTGGAGACCGGCGCGCCGGAGGCGTACCTTCTCTATAAAAGCCGCAGGGACTGACCTGCGGCGTACATAGGAGACATTATGTATCTCAAAACCGACGGGATCGTCCTGCGGGAGACCGAATACAAGGACAACGACAAGCTTCTGACTCTGCTCACGCGTGAGAACGGTCAGCTCACGGCCAAGGCACGCGGCGTCAAAAGCCGGACGAGCAAGCTGCGCGCAGGCTGCCAGCTTCTCACGCTTTCGGAGTTCACGCTTCTGGATTATCAGGGCAAATACACGGTCACGGAGTCCGTGCCGAAGGAGATGTTTGCCCATCTGCGCGAGGATGTGGAGCTGCTGTCCCTGGCGTCTTATTTTGCGCAGGTCACGGAGACAATTTCGCAGGAGGATGCGCCGGATCCGGAGCTTCTGTCGCTGCTGCTCAACTGCCTGTATGTCTTAAACCGCGAGGCCGCGCCGCAGACGCTCATCAAGGCCGTTTTTGAGCTGAAGGCCATGTGCCTTGCGGGCTATCTGCCCGATCTTTCCGGCTGCGTGGTGTGCGGACGCGAGGATGCCGACCGCTTCAACCTGACGCAGGGCGTTCTGCAATGCGCGGGCTGCCGCGGCGAGAACACCGACGGCCTGCGGATGCCGCTTTCGCCTGCAACGCTGGCCGCTATGCGCTACATTGTTTCCGCGCCGGGCAAGCGCCTGTTTTCCTTCCGGCTGGAGGAGCGCAGCGCCGCCGAGCTGAGCGGCATCACGGAGAGCTATCTGTGCACCAAGCTCGAGCGCGGGTTTTACACACTGGATTTTTATAAATCCCTCTTTTTAAAAACGGAGTTTTACAAATGACAGAACTGTATGAAAAGTCTATGAAAAAACTGGAGCTGGATGCCGTCCTCGAGCGTCTGGCCGCCAGTGCGACAAGCGAGGAAGCCAAGACGCGCTGCCGCGCCTTACAGCCGCTTTCCGATGCGGACGACATTCGCCGTCTGCTTGCGCAGACCACCGCGGCCTGCTCCATGATTACGCTCAAGGGCGCACCCGGCTTTCAGGATGTGCGCGAGGTCGCGTCCTCTCTTGAACGTGCCGATCGCGGCGGCTGCCTGACACCGGCGGAGCTTCTGCGCATCGCGGGAGTGCTGCGCTGCATCCGCAATGTCAAGGCGTATTTCAACAGCGACAGTACGCAAAGCGTTTTGGATGTCTATTTCCAGGAGCTTTCGCCCAATCGCTATCTCGAGGACAAAATCACCAATTCCATTCTCTCTGAGGAGGAGATTGCGGACGCGGCCAGCAGCGAGCTTGCCGACATTCGCCGCCATATGCGCATTCAGAGCGCGAAGGTCAAGGAATCACTGCAAAAAATCATTTCCTCGCCCTCGTATGCCAAATACCTGCGCGATCCCATCATCACGCTGCGCGGCGACCGCTATGTCGTGCCGGTCAAAAGCGAGTACAAGTCCGAAATTCCCGGCCTGATCCACGATGTTTCCTCCACAGGCAGCACGTTTTTCATTGAGCCGATGTCGGCAGTCAACGCCAACAATGCGCTGCGTGAGCTGCTTATCCGTGAGAAAAAGGAGATCGAGCGCATTCTGGCTGAGCTTTCCGCCGAGGCCGCGTCCTTCCGCGAGAGCATCTGCCACAGCTATGAAATGCTCATCACGCTGGATGTGATTTTTGCCAAGGCAAAATATTCTCTGCGCATCGACGGCATGGAGCCGGAGATCCGCGAGAACGCTTCTATTGAGCTGGTGCGTGCGCGGCATCCCCTGATCGACAAAAAGGCAGTTGTGCCCGTGACCGTGCGCCTTGGGACGGATTTTGACACACTTATCATCACCGGCCCGAATACCGGCGGTAAAACCGTCACACTGAAAACACTGGGACTTCTGACACTGATGGCCGAGTGCGGCCTGCACATTCCTGCCGATCACGGAAGCGCGGTGTCCGTCTTTGAGCGTGTACTGGCCGACATCGGCGACGAGCAATCCATCGAGCAGTCGCTGTCCACCTTCTCGGCACACATGAAGAACATCGTGCAGATCGTCTCCGAATGCGACGGCGCCACGCTCGTGCTCTTTGACGAGCTGGGTGCGGGCACCGACCCGGCCGAGGGTGCGGCGCTGGCTACGGCATTGATCGAGTTTTGCCGCCAATGCGGCAGCCGTGTTGCGGCAACGACGCATTACGCGGAGTTGAAGCTCTATGCCATGCGCACGGACGGCGTTATGAACGCCTCCTGCGAATTTGATGTTGAGACGCTTCGCCCGACCTACCGCCTGCTCATCGGCATTCCGGGCAAGTCCAACGCCTTTGCAATCTCTAAGCGTTTGGGGCTTTCGGATATCATCATCGATAAGGCGCGCAGTCTCGTCAACGAGAACGACCGCAATTTTGAGGATGTCCTCAACCAGCTCGAGCAGCAGCGCCAGCAGATGGAAAATGCAAAGCTCGAGGCCGAGCGTCTGCGGTTGGAAACCGAACAGATGAAGGAAAAATCCGAGGCGTATTACGACGAGATCAAGCGCGAACGCGAGAAGGCCGTGCGCAGCGCACGCGCCGAGGCACAGCGCATCATTGACGATGCGCGCAGAACGTCCAATGAGGTGGCTGAGGAACTCAGGCAGCTTCGCAAGCAAATGAAGGACGGCGCGGACGTGCAGGGCAGTAATGCCAAACAGGCTGAGCTGCGGCGCAAACTCAATGAGGCTGAAGATGCGCTGACCGACCGTCAGAAGCCGCAGATGCGGCCGGAGCCGACGCGTGCGATCAAGGTAGGCGACACGGTTGAGCTGCTGCGCTTCGGCACGAAAGCGCAGGTGCTTTCCATCCAGAAGGACGGCTCTTATGAGCTGCAGGCGGGCATTATGAAGATCACTGCCCGCCCGGACGAGGTGTATCTCATCGAGGAGACCAAACAGCAGGCGAAGAAGATCATCGAGCGCACGAAACGCGAGTTCCGCAGCGCGGGTGCGTCCACAGAGCTTGATCTGCGCGGCATGACGGCGGACGAGGCCGTCGCAACGCTTGCGGTGTTTCTTGACAATGCGATGCTGGCGAATTTGTCCTCCGTGCGCATCATCCACGGCAAGGGCACGGGCGTGCTGCGCAAGGCGGTGCAGGACGAGCTGAAGCACAACCGTGCGGTCAAGCGCTACCGCCTCGGCGTCTACGGCGAGGGCGAGGATGGCGTGACGATTGCGGAGCTGGCTTAGGTATTTCACCCGAATTCTGGCCGGAAAAAGGTCTGTTAACGCATGACTTTTCGCGTGTATGGCCAAAAACGGCTGAAATTTTATGGAAAACAGTTGACAAATTTTCAGGATTTGATATAGTTAAGAGTAGACATGCGATCTGCCGATCGTAATTTGAAGGAGTGACGCGAATGTACACAGAAAAATCGGTCGTGAAGTGCGAATCCGGTCTTCACAATAAGCAGGCAACTTATTTCATTCAGAAGGCCAACGAGTTCCGTTCCAGCATCTGGATCGAGGCGGACGACCGCAAGATCAATGCGAAAAGCCTTCTCGGTGTGCTTTCCATGGGGATCACCACCGGAACCGAGATCACGCTGATCGCCGAAGGCTCTGACGAAGAAGCTGCCGTCAAGGCTCTGTCGGCCATGCTCGTGAAGGATATTTTTTAAGGATATTTTTGAGGTAGGCTGCCCCAAACGCCGCTGAAACGGGCGTCTGGGGCGGCTTTTTTCTCCGGAGAGAAGCCATGACGAAGGAAGAACTGAAGCTGGCCGCGCTGTCGCTGCCGTATGAGCCGGGCGTCTATCTGATGAAGGATGCATCTGACACGGTCATCTACGTCGGCAAGGCGAAAAAACTGAAGAACCGCGTGACCCAGTACTTTCAGGATACGGCCTCGCACACGCCAAAGACCCGCCGCATGGTCTCACAGGTCGATCACTTTGAGACCATTGCCGCCGCGTCGGAATTTGAGGCATTGGTGCTCGAATGCTCACTCATCAAGCACTATATGCCCAAGTACAATATTCTCCTGAAGGACGACAAGGGCTATCCCTATCTGCGCGTCGATCTGCGGCAGGAGTATCCCGTGATCGAGCTGGCCACGCGTGTCAAGGACGACGGTGCACGCTATTTCGGCCCCTACGGCAGCCGCGGGCGTTCCCAGCAGGTGATCGACGCCATTCGCGTGACCTTCCGTCTGCCCGGATGCAGCAAAAAATTTCCGCGCGACGCGGGCAAAGAGCGACCTTGCCTGAACTTTCAGATGAACCGCTGCGACGGCTGGTGCCGCCTATGCAAAACGCCTGCGGAGTACCACGCTCGTATGGAGGAAGCCGTGCGGCTGCTGGAAGGGAAGTACCAGACGCTGTCCGACGAGCTGAAATCGCAGATGGAGGCCGCAGCGGAGCGGCTGGAATTTGAGCACGCTGCCGAGCTGCGCGACCGGATGCAGGCAATCGAGTCCCTTGGGCAGCGCCAACTGGTTACGGCGGGCACAATGGCAGACACCGACGTCATCGGCTGGTATCAGACCGAGGCCAAGGCCTGCTTTGCCGTGCTGCACTTCATTCGCGGCAGCCTGATGGACAAGGACTATGATCTTCTGCCAGTTGCGGACGACCCGGCGGAAGCGCTATCGTCGCTCGTCAAGCAGTATTATTTGCAGCGGCAGGCCGCGCCCAAGCGCATTCTGCTGCCCATGCCCATGGAGGATGCTGCGCCGTTTGCGCAGCTACTGAAGGAAAAGCTTGAAAAGAACGTCGCGATTCTCGTCCCGCAGCGCGGCGACGGCAAGCGCCTGTCGGAGCTGGCTGTCAAGAACGCACGCGAGGAGGCAGAGCGAGCGACCTCTGCCGCCGAACGCCTGAACGGCACGCTCGTACTGCTGCAAAACATGCTCGGCCTGCCTGCCGTTCCTGCACGCATGGAGGCTTATGACATCTCCAATACCGCCGGAACGGACATCGTCGCGTCCATGACGGTGTTCGTGGACGGTAAGCCGAAAAAGTCCGATTATAAACGATTCAAGCTGGAAAATATGGACGACCAGGACGACTACGCCTCCATGCGGCAGGTGCTCTGCCGCCGCTTCTGCCATTTTCTCGACGGGGACAAGGGCTTTGACGAGCGGCCGGACGTTCTTTTGATCGACGGCGGCGCGGTGCACGCCGAAACCGTGCGCGAGGCGCTGGCTCAGATGGGCATTGTCCTGCCCATTTTCGGCATGGTCAAGGACAACCGTCACCGCACGCGTGCCCTTGTCACACCGCAGGGCGAGGAAATCGGCATTCAGGGAAACACCGCCGTCTTTTCGCTGATCGGCCGCATTCAAGAGGAGACGCACCGCTTCGCCATTACCTATCACCGGCAGCTCCGCAGCCGCCATGTGCGCGGCTCGACGCTCGACGCCATCGAGGGAATCGGAGAAAAGCGGCGCAATCTGCTCTTGAAGCAATTCAAATCCGTCGCTGCCATCCGCGAAGCCGACATGGCTTCGCTGGAGGAATGCCTGCCGCGTCCTGCGGCACAGGCGGTGTATGCGTATTTTCATCCACAGGAGTCATAATATATGAGAGTCATTACCGGAACCGCACGCGGCACGAACCTCAAAACGCCCGACGGCATGCTCACGCGTCCGACCGCCGACCGCGTGAAGGAGGCGCTGTTCAATGTGATTCAATACGAAATTCGCGGCGAGGTGCTTGATCTGTTTGCCGGAACGGGTCAGCTCGGCATCGAGGCGCTCAGCCGCGGGGCAAAGCACGCGGTGTTTGTCGATCGTCAGACCGCCGCAGCGGCGCTCGTGCGCGAGAATCTGCGCCGCACGCATCTGACCGACCGCGCCGAGGTCGTCTGCTCGGACTATCTTGCCTACCTTGACCGATGCACAAAACGCTTTGATTTGATCTTTTTGGACCCGCCCTATGCAGAAAAATCTTTAGAAATCGCGATAAAACGCATCTCGGAAATTGACATTTTGGCGGATGGTGGTATAATTATCACAGAACGGCCGCGCGGCAAGGAATTGCAGGCGGACTTTCCGGGTCTGACGCGTTCGCGGGACTACGATTATGGAAAAACAACGATCACGCTGCTCCGCAAGGAACGGCGAGAGGATATTTTATGAAAATTGCCGTTTATCCGGGCAGCTTTGACCCCGTGACCATGGGGCATCTGAATATTATCACACGCGCATCCAAGCTCTTTGACCGCGTGATCGTGTGTGTCATGGTCAACAGCGAAAAGCGCCCGATGTTCACCTTGGCAGAACGCCGCGCACAGCTCGAACGCGTCACGGCCGGACTGGACAATGTCCGCGTTGATGCGCATGACGGCCTGCTAGCCGAGTATGCCGCGCGGCATGGCTGCTGCACGATCATCAAGGGCCTGCGCGCAGGTTCGGACTTTGAAAAAGAATTCCAGATGGCGATGATCAATCGCAAACTCAATCCGAAGCTGGACTCCCTGTTTCTGACGGCGGAGCATCAGTATATGTACCTCAGTTCCAGCGTCATCAAGGAAATGGGCTATTACGGCGCCGATCTGAACGGGCTGCTGCCCGAGCAGATCATTCCGGAATTTCAGGAAAGAATACAGCAACGAAGATACAACAAGGAGGAAGCACGATGAACGAACATAGCATTGAAGAAGTGATCGGTACTCTGTATGAGATGGTACAGGACGCAAGAAGCGTACCGTTCAGCAGCGATAAATGCGCCGTTGAGCGCGAGCGCGTACTTGATCTGCTTGACGAGATCAGCAATCAGCTCCCGGGCGAGCTGAAGCAGGCCAAGACCATTGTCGATTCGCGCGGCGAGCTGATTACCAACGCCAAGCGTGAAGCAGAGAGCATTCTCAAGGCAGCGCAGGCGCAGGCGCGCCAGCTCGTTTCCCAGGAAGCAATCTACAATGAAGCCAAGACGCAGGCCAATGAAATGGTCCGCGCCGCGCAGGATAAGATCAAGGAGCTGAAGCAGGTCACGAACGACTATGTGGACGACTCTCTGCGCCGCACCGAGGAGGCCGTCGCGGAAGCCCTTTCCGAGATCCGCGATTCCCGCTCCAAGTTCCGCGCACTGGTCAATCCGCAGGCTGCGAGAAACAACTCTGCCATCATTGAAGATGTCTGATTTCATCCGATAACGGGTCAAGTGAGAGGAATCCATGAATTATATTGAACGTTACCAAGTCTGGTGCAAAACCGCGCCGCTCTGCGAAGGCGACCTGAAAAAGCTCAAGGAGCTTTCCAACGATGAGGAGGCCATCAAGAGCCGTTTTGCCGACGAGCTGCAATTTGGCACCGGCGGCATCCGCGGCATTATGGGCATCGGCACAAACCGAATGAACACCTTTACCGTGCGCCGCACTGCGCAGGGACTGGCCACATGGCTGACCGGTTCCGGTCTGCCGCTTCGCTGCGCCATCGGCTATGATTCGCGCCATAATTCCCGGCGCTTTGCTGAGATCTGCGCTGTTGCGCTGGCCGAAGCGGGCGTGCATGTCTACGTCTACGAAGTCCTTGCGCCGACCCCAATGGTTTCCTTTGCTGTGCGCCGTCTCGCCTGCGGCACTGGCATCGTCGTCTCCGCAAGCCACAATGCCAGCCAGTATAACGGCATCAAGTGCTATGGTCCGGATGGCTGCCAGATGACGGACGAGCCTGCCGCGCGCGTGTTTGAGGCCATTTCTGCAACGCCGTATTTCATCCTGCCGAAGCTGACCTTCGAGGAAGCAATCGCACAGGGAAGTGTGGAATACATTTCCGAGGAGATCTGGCAGGAATACTATAAGACCGTTCTTGCAGAGCGCCTGACGGACGAACCGGCCGAAGTGCGCGTGGTCTACACGCCGCTGCACGGAACGGGCAATGTGCCGGTGCGCACGGTGCTGGGAAGAATCGGTGCGCAGGTCACAGTCGTTCCCGTGCAGGAGCTGCCGGACGGCGACTTTACCACCTGCGAGTATCCAAACCCCGAGACGGAGGCTGCTATGCAGGAGAGCTACAAGCTCGCTGCACAGGTAAAGCCCGATCTCGTCCTCGGCACAGACCCCGACTGCGACCGCTGCGCCGTGGCCGTGCCGGAAAACGGTGCTTTCCGCAAGCTCAGCGGCAATGAGCTGGGCTGTCTGCTGCTCGATTACATTCTTGGCACGCTCGCAGAAAAAAATGCCCTGCCGTGCGACCCGGTCGCGGTGCGCAGCATCGTTTCCACACCGATGGCGGATAAGATCGCCGCGAAGTACGGCGTGCGGATGCGCAAGGTTCTGACCGGCTTCAAATACATCGGCGGAGAGATCCTTAAGCTGGAGGAAGCGGGCGAGGAGCATCGCTTTGTGTTCGGCTTTGAGGAAAGCTGCGGCTATCTCAAGGGCACCTATGCCCGCGACAAGGATGCCGTCGTCGCCTCTATGCTGGTGTGCGATCTGGCTGCGAAGCTCAAGCGCGAGGGCATGACGCTCGCCCAGAGACTCGATGCCCTCTATGCCGAGCTGGGCTACCACGAGGCCAAGGTCATCAGCGTTGAGCTGACCGGTCCGGAGGCCATGCAGATCGCCGCGAAGTTCATGGCGGACTTCCGCGCGGAAATCCCCGCGTCGCTTGCGGGCCAGACCGTCACGGAATATACGGACTATCTGCTTCGTTTCCACCGCAGCCTTGCGGACAGAACAGAGCAGCCGGTCGAGCTGCCGAAGTCCAATGTCATCGTGCTTACCCTGGGCGAAAAGGGCAGTGTTGTCCTGCGTCCGTCCGGCACGGAGCCGAAGATTAAGCTGTATCTGACCGCCGTCGATCATGATAAGAAGGCCGCGCTGGCGTTGCTTTCCAAGATCGATGAGGCCATGCGCACGTATTTGCCGCAAAATGCTTGACAAACCCTGATAATTCCTGTATCATAGCGCTATATTGCCAAACGCTTTGACGGAGAGAAGTATTTCGGTCTTTTATGCAGAGAGGGGACGGACGGTGCAAGTCCCTGCGAAGGCCGGAGGAAAGGTCGCTCCCGAGCGCACCGACCGAAGTGGTCGCTTAGGTCGGTACGGGTTCTCCCGTTACAGAGAGCGAAGTGCCTCACGCTGTGAGGAATTCAGGTGGTACCGCGGAGTTTTTCGCCCTGAGCCAATGCTCAGGGCGATTTTTTATGAAGGAGAAGCAAATGAAAGAATTACCGAAAACCTATGAGCCGAAGGACGTGGAAGCCCGGCTTTATCAATTCTGGTCGGACAACGGCTACTTCCACACCAAGCGCGACCCCGATAAGAAGCCCTTCACCATCGTCATGCCGCCCCCCAACGTCACGGGCCAGCTCCACATGGGCCATGCGATGGACGCGGCCATGCAGGATGTTCTGACGCGTTATAAAAGAATGCAGGGCTATGCAGCGCTGTGGGTTCCGGGCGTTGACCATGCCGGCATTGCCACGCAGATTCGCGTGGAGGAGGAGCTGCGCAAAGAGGGGCTGACCCGCTACGACCTCGGGCGCGAGAAGTTCCTTGAACGCGTCTGGGACTGGAAGCACAAGTACGGCAACCGCATCGTCGAGCAGCAGAAGAAACTCGGCGCTTCCTGCGACTGGGAACGCGCGCGCTTCACGATGGACGAGGGCTGCTCCAAGGCCGTGCGCGAGGTGTTTGTCAACCTGTATGAGCAGGGATTGATCTACAAGGGAAGCCGCATCATCAACTGGTGCCCGCACTGCGTGACTGCACTGTCCGACGCTGAGGTTGAGTATGTCGATAAGCCCGGCAACCTCTGGCACATCCGTTATCCGCTGGCTGACGGCAGCGGCGAGGTTATCGTGGCTACGACACGCCCGGAGACCATGCTCGGCGACAGCGGCGTATGCGTCAACCCGAACGACGAGCGCTATAAGAATATCGTCGGAAAGAACGTGATTCTGCCGCTGGTCAATAAGGAAATCCCTGTCGTTGCGGACGACTATGCCGAGATGGACTTCGGCACGGGCTGCGTCAAGATGACGCCTGCGCACGATCCGAACGACTTTGAGGTCGGTCTGCGGCACAATCTCGAGGTCATCCGCGTGCTGGACGACAACGGCAAGGTCAATGAGTTCGGCGGAAAATATCAGGGCCTTGACCGCTATGAGGCCAGAAAGCAGATCGTGGCCGATCTGGAGAAGCAGGGCTATCTTGTCAAGGTCGAGCCGTACAACCACAATGTCGGCACCTGCTATCGCTGCCATCGCGATGTCGAGCCGATCATCTCTGCACAGTGGTTCGTGAAGATGAAGCCGCTGGCCGAGGAAGCACTGCGTGTGGTCAACGAGGGTGAGACGAAGTTCGTCCCCGAGCGCTTCACCAAAATCTATACCAACTGGATGGAAAACGTCCGCGACTGGTGCATTTCCCGCCAGCTCTGGTGGGGTCACCAGATCCCTGCATGGTACTGCGCCGACTGCGGCCATATGACCGTTTCGCGCGAGGATGCGACCTGCTGCGAGGCATGCGGCAGTAAAAATATCACCCGCGACGAGGACGTGCTGGATACCTGGTTTTCGTCCGCACTGTGGCCGTTTGAGACGCTGGGCTGGCCGGATACCGAAACCGAAGATTTCAAATATTTCTTCCCGACGGACGTGCTCGTGACCGGATACGACATCATTTTCTTCTGGGTCGCACGCATGATCTTCTCGTCCTGCAAGCAGACGGGCAAGCCGCCCTTCCACACCGTGCTTATCCACGGCCTTGTCCGCGACGACAAGGGCAGAAAAATGTCCAAATCCCTCGGCAACGGCATCGACCCGCTCGAGATGATCGACCGCTATGGTTCCGACGCCCTGCGCATGAACATGATTACCGCGAACTCACCCGGCAACGACATGCGCTTCTATGTCGAGCGCTGTGAGGCCATGCGCAATTTTGCAAACAAGCTCTGGAACGCCAGCCGCTACGTCATGATGAACCTCTCCGTCGAGAAAAACGAGCTGCCCGCGATTTCCAAGCTGGAGACGGCGGACAAGTGGATTCTGTCCAAACTCAACACGCTCATTGCCGACGCTACGGAGAACCTTGAAAAGTATGAGCTGGGCATCGCGGTGCAGAAGGTCTATGATTTCATCTGGGACAGCTACTGCGACTGGTATATCGAGCTGACGAAGTCCCGCCTCTACGGCGAGGACGAGGAGAGCAAGCGCACGGCGCAGCAGGTACTTCTGTACGTCCTCGATCAGATTCTGCGGCTGATGCACCCGTTTATGCCGTTCATCACTGAGGAGATCTGGCAGGCCATCCCGCACGAGGGCGAGGCGCTGATCGTAGCCGCATGGCCGGTCTACCGTGAGGAACTGAGCTTCAAGGCTGAGGAAACGGCCATGGAGAGCATTATGAGCGCCATCCGCGCCGTGCGCAACCGCCGCGCCGAGATGAACGTCCCGCCGTCCAAGAAGTGCACGCTCTATATCGTCACGAAGAAGCCCGAGATTTTCACGGAGGGCAGCGGCTTCATGACGCGTCTGGCCTATGCCGATCAGGTGGTTGTGTGCGATGCAGAGCCTGATGGGCACGAGTCCATGATCTCCTGCGTAACGCATGATGCGACGGTTTATCTGCCGATGAACCAGCTTCTCGACATCGAGAAGGAGCTGGCGCGTCTTGCCAAGGAGAAAGAAAGGACGGAAAAGCAGCTCACCGGTATCCGCGGCAAGCTGTCTAACGAGGGCTTCCTCGCCAAGGCGCCCGAGGCGGTTGTAAACGCCGAGCGGGCCAAGCTCGAAAAGCTTGAGGGTCTGCTCGCGCAGCTCACCGAGAGCGAAGAACGCATGAAGAATCTTTGACATGTTCCGTCAACCCCGGCAGCCAATCCGGCTGCCGGGGTTGCTGTTTCAGCACGGATTCTGCTTGCTTTTCGCGCGCAGTTGTGCTATAATTGATATGTGTATCAATGTAAAAACAATCATTGCAGACGAATTAGTTTTTACTACGAACCGGACCGCACGTTTGTGCCCGTTTGAGAGGAGCTATTTATGAAAAAACGCATTCTAAGCATTCTGCTCATTCTCTGCATCGTCATGTCCGTCGTACCGACGCTTGCGTCGGCGGCAGGCGGAATGCAGCTATTCGTCAAAACCCTTACCGGAAAGACGATCACGCTTGATGTAGAGCCTTCGGATACCATCCTTTCGGTGAAGGTAAAAATTCAGGAAAGAGAGGGCATCCCCCCGGCGCAGCAGCGGCTGACCTTGGACGGCAAGCAGCTTGAGGAAGGCAAAACGCTGGCGTATTATCATATTCAAGATGGTACGACGATCTACCTGATCCTGCGGCTTGGACACTCGCATTGCGTCTGCGGCGGCGACATTGCCGTCGGTGACCATACCAGTCATACGGATATTACTTATCAGTCGTGGGACGGCACGGGCGAGATCAGCTATACCGACGGCGTTGCACACGTTTATCTGACGGGGAATGTTTCAGCCAACCTGACGCTGAAGTCCGGACAGCATCTGTCCCTGTGCCTCAACGGCTACAGCTTCACCTGCGCGGATAAGGCCCGGCCTGCGATCGCACTTCAGGGAGCGAAGGGCGAGGCTTTCCCGGTGTTGGACATCTGTGACTGCACCGGCGGCGGTACGATCGGCGGACGCACGAGCGGCGACAAGGGCGGCAGCATTCTGGCAGAGTCGGCGGACGTCAATCTCTACGGCGGTGCGCTCACCGGCAACTCCGGCCTGAAGCAGGGCGGCGGCGTAGCTCTGGACTGCAGCAAGCTCAACATCTATGGCGGCGAGATCAGCGGTAACTCCGCCGAAAACGGCGGCGGCGTGGGCGTTTTCCATGATATGTCAGCCGACACCACGATCACTCTGTACGCCGGCGAGATCAAGAACAATGAGGCCTCCGGCAACGGCGGCGGCATCAACATCCCGTGGGAGGGCTTCGGTACCGTCAAGATGCATGGCGGCGCCATCTCCGGCAACAAGGCCAAAAACGGCGGCGGCATGGCTCAGCAGCAGACCGACTGTCTGTATCTGTACGGCGGCGAAATCAAGAACAATGTCGCCACCGGGCAGGGCGGCGGACTCTATTCCAACGACGCCAACCGCGCCACCTTCTTAGGCGGTTCCATCACCGGCAACTCCGCCAATCAGGG
Organism: uncultured Oscillospiraceae bacterium; assembly: GCA_934667815.1. Classification (GTDB taxonomy): domain Bacteria; phylum Bacillota; class Clostridia; order Oscillospirales; family Oscillospiraceae; genus JAZOXB01. The sequence continues at coordinate 66,828 of CAKUMO010000002.1, read as the reverse complement.
CGGCGGCATCTATCTGAAGGAGCAGGAGTTCACGCTGCAAAGCGTCACCATTACCGGCAACACGGCTGTCGAGGGCGGCGGCTTCTGGATCAACACCAACAATAACTATACCCCAACCATAACCGGCACCCCCTATGTCTATGGCAATACCGCCACCGGCGGCACTGCGCCCAACATCTATGTGGCCAATCGGAATATGTACCTTGCCATCAGCGGCATCGGCTATGATGCCCACAGCGCCGACTTGGGCGAGGGAGCCAAGCTGGGCGTCTGGTTTGTGGGAATTCCGGACAGCGGCCCCTCTGTAAAGTCTTACAAGGATATGTACATAATCAGCCCGGAAAGCATCGGAAAAATCGTCTGCGAGAATCCGGACTATGCCCGGCTGGAGGTCAGAGCAACTACGGTCAACGGCAGTCAGCTCAGCTATGAAGGCTGGCTCTGCAACACCATTGCCGCCTCCACAGTCACGCTTGACCCCAACGGCGGTACGCTGGCTGCCGGTGAGGAGACCAAGTCCGTCCAGCAGGGCAGCGCCTATGGTACACTGCCCACGCCGAAACGCACGGACTACCGCTTCGACGGCTGGTTCACCCAGAAGGACGGCGGCAGCAAGGTGGAGGAGACCACCATCGTGCCGACCCGCGAGAACCATACGCTCTATGCGCATTGGTCTCTGCGGCATGAGCACTGCATCTGCGGCGGCGATAGCAGCGTGGGCGACCACACTACGCACAGCGCCGTGCTGTTCATTCCGTGGAACGGTACGGAGGCCATTTCGTATACAAACAATACGGCCTATGTCTATCTGTCACAAAACGTTACTTTTAACAGCAACCTTGTGATCGATGGCAAGACGCTTTATCTCTGCCTCGGCGGAAGAACCTTTGCCAGCAACGGCACGAATAAAATTCAGGTCACGAACGGCGGACGGCTCGTCCTGTGTGACTGCGCAGGCACCGGCACGATCAAGGGCGCGACCAAGGGTTGGGGAGGTAGCTGCATCTATCTTTACAAGAGCACGCTCGACCTATTCGGCGGTAAGATTACCGGCGGTAAGGTTTCCGGCAATGGCGGAGGAGGAGCCATCGCACTGGACGACAGCAAGTGCGTCCTGAACATCTACGGCGGTGCCATCACCGGCAACAACGGCAATAAGAGCGGCGGCGCGATCTTCCTGAACAATAAGGATAATACGGGCGGCACCGTGAATATGTACGGCGGCGAAATCTCCGGCAACACGGCGCAAAACGGCGGAGTGATCTATTCTTCCTGTGGTGGCACGGTCAATTTCGTGGGCGGCACCATCTCCGGAAACAAAGCGACCAACGGAGACGGCGGCGTAATCAACATGGCCGGCGGCACCATCACCATTTCCGGCACAAAGCTCACGGGCAACACCTCCAGCCGTTACGGCGGCGCGATCTATCTCTATGACGGCGTGACCGCTACAATGTCCGGCGGCGAAATCAGCAATAACAAAGCCTCCTCCGAGGGCGGCGCGGTGCACGTGTACGGCAAAAATTCGACCTTCAACCTCACAGGCGGCAGCATCACGGGCAACTCCTCCAAGGACGGCGGCGCAATTTACCTGAACCGCGAGCCGTCGGTGCTGAATATGACTGGCGGCACGATTTCCGGAAATACGGCCACCGGCAACGGCGGCGGTGTGTACATTTACCGCAGCGGCTCAATCTGTAATCTTTCCGGCGGCAAAATTGAAAAGAATACGGCGGGCTGCGGCGGCGGTATTTACATCTACTCCGGCAACTATGGCCAGTTGAAGATCAGCGGCAATCCCATTGTGCAGAGCAATACCGCTTCGGGAGATGCGATCAACGTCTATCTGCCCACCGGAAGAAAACTCTCCGTCGATGCGATGACGGACGGTGCAAAAATCGGCGTCACCACGCAGGAGGTCCCGAGCATAACTGCGCCTGTCGTGTTCGGCAATGCCTGCGACACGGATTATTCCGGCTATTTTATCTCTGACAATCCGGACTACCTCGTCCGATACAATGCGGAAAAGCAGCTTGTACTGATTTCCACCACTTATAACGTGACCTATCTGCCCGGCGTGTATGGAAATGGTCAGACGGTCGTCGATCCGAAGGAAAAGAACGTCGATCTCCTGCTGCGCGAGGCAATCTTCACCCGCAACGGCTACACGCAGACGGGCTGGTCGCGGTACGACGGCGGCGAAAAGGACTATGCGCTCGGTGCGGTGTACACGGAAAATGCTCCGCTGACGCTCTATCCTGTCTGGGAGGCCAAGACGGGCTACACTGTCATCTTCTGCGATGAGGCTGGCAAGACCATCGGCACGACCACGGTCGCATGGGACGAACGCGTCCTCACCGGTGCGCCCACGCCCACAAAGGGCGAAGGTTGGGCATTCGACGGCTGGTATTACGGCACGCAGCGCGTGGCGGCGAATACGACCTACGCTGCGCTTACAAATCTCGATACCGTGACGAGCGTTAACCTGAAGACTGCGTGGAAGGATGTACAGCCGCCTGTCGTGACCGGTCTTGTGGACGGCAAGACCTATTGCACTACCGTTTCCTTTACCGTGACGGATAATGATGCGGTGCAGGAGGTTCGTGACCTCGCAAGCGGCGCGGTGCTTACGCCCGAGGCCGACGGCAGCTATCTGCTTGCCGCGACGGGCAGCACCTATCGGCTTGAAATCTCCGATCGTTCCGGCAACGTCACAAAATTCACCGTGACGGTCAACAACGGTCACACCTACGGCGATTGGCAGACCGCTGACGGCAAATACTGGCGCGTCTGCTCCGTCTGCTCCGCTGAGACCGAGAAAAAGGACATCCCGCACAGCATCGTGAATCTGCCCGAGCAGATCTGCCCCCAGACCGATCTGGCAGTAAGCTTCACCGTCCCTGCGGGCTGCACGCTCATGTTCGTGAGCTATGACACGGGAATGCGCGGCAGTGAACTCGATCCCGAGGACATTCTCCGGAATCCGGACGGCAGTTATCGTGTTATCCTGCCGTATTCGTACTTCCAGACGGAAGGCCGTGTCACGATCGAGATCGCTGCAAAAACGGTGGAAGGCTTCATATTCAAAGATGTTTCCACTGAAGTTACCGTGCTTGCCGAGCATCCGTGGGGCGCATGGGCCGGCAATGGAGACGGCACGCACAGCCGCGTCTGCACACTCGACAAAGCCCACATTGACAAGGCAAATTGCTCCGGCGGCGAGGCCACCTGTCTTGAACGCGCGGTCTGCGAGCGCTGCGGCGAGCAGTACGGTGTTCTGAACCCGCAGAACCATGTCAAGGGCAGCGATTGGACGCGCACGTCCACGACTCACGAAAAGAAATATCTCTGCTGCGGCGCAGTCGTTGTTGCAGAGGAGCCGCATGAATGGGCGAATGGCGTGTGCTCCGAATGCGGCTACGGATGCGAGCACAGGGGCGGCAAGGCTACCTGCACGGACAAGGCCGTTTGCGAAATCTGCGGGCAGCCCTATGGAGCGCTGGCACCTGATGCCCATACAGAGACAGCCGTCTGGATAACGACCGCCACGACGCATGAGAAAAAATATCCCTGCTGTGGGGCCGCTGCAATTGCACAGGAGCCTCACGAGTGGGAGAACGGTATTTGCACCGAGTGCGGCTATGAATGCGTGCACACCGGGGGCGAGGCCACTTGCCATACGCTTGCGGCCTGCGAAATCTGCGGCAGCGAATACGGTCAGCTCGCACCAGAAAAGCATACCGGCGGCACGGAGCTGCGTGATGAAAAGCCTGCGACCTGCACCGTAAACGGCTACACCGGCGATACCTATTGCAAGGGCTGCAATGCACTGCTCGCAGTGGGGCAGGAAATCCCCGCCGAGGGCCACAAGGGAGGCGAAGCCACCTGCGTTTCTCCTGCCGAGTGTGAGGTGTGCCATGAAAAATACGGTGAGTTGGCGTCGAACCATCACGCCGACCTACGTCATGTCGATGCAAAGGACGCGACCGTTAAGACAGAAGGCAATATGGAATATTGGTACTGCGCAGCCTGCGGTAAGTATTTCCGCGACAAAGAGCTGACGCAGGAGATCACGAAAGAGGAAACCGTGATTGCGAAGCTCAAGCCCGCGACACCCACGACCGGCGATGAAAGCAGTATGGAAACCTGGATCACGGTACTCTGCATCAGCGGCGGCGCACTGCTGGCAGCGGCAATCGTGTTGCTGCTCGTGCTGCGCAGGAAAGGAAAGAAATAAGCCCCATCGGCGGCCGAATGAAACTTTCGGCCGCCGAATTTGCTTGACAATGCAGCCGCGCAGAACTATAATCATGTAAAAACGAAAGAGGACATAACCATGAAAATCTCGACGGAGATCGGTTCTGCATCGCGCATCGTTGGGGAACACAAGGCGGTCGAGCTGATTGCCAAGGCTGGCTTTGACGCATGGGATTTTTCCATGTTCGCCATGGCACAGTATGATTGGGACAATCACACGGTCATGGAAAACGGACATCCGCTACGCTCCGGCGACTACCTGAAATTTGCACGCGAGCTGAAGAAAATCGGGCTTGACAACGGTATCGTCTGCAATCAGTCGCACGCACCGTTTCCGGCGGATGTCAAGGACATTCGGGATCATTTTAAGCGTGCCATCGAATGCACGGCTGAGGCCGGCGGCGAGATCTGTATTGTCCATCCGGACAATTACGTGGGCGCACAGGAGAACGCCGAGATGTATTTCGAGCTTTTGCCCTTTGCAAAGTCCTGCGGCGTGAAGATCGCGGCAGAAAATATGTGGTGCTGGGATTGGAAAGAAGATCACGCGATTTTTGCCGCCTGTGCAACGCCCGAGAGCTTCAACGAGCATCTCGACGCGGTGAACGACGACTATTTGACCGCTTGCCTTGACATCGGTCATGCGGAAATGAAGGGCTTGAATACCTCTGCGGTCGAAATGATCCATGCGCTTGGCAAGCGTCTTACCGCTCTGCATCTGCATGACAACGATCGCTGGCACGATTCTCACCAGATCCCGTTTTCCATGCAGATCGACTTTGAGGCCGTGGTCAAGGCGCTGAAAGAAATCGATTATCAGGGTTATTTCACGCTGGAGGCCGATTCGTATCTGTGCGCTTTCAATGCCGATACCGTTTCCGATGGACTGCGTGACATGGCAAAGGCTGCGCGTAAGCTCGCTGCAATGTTTGACGCCTGCTGAATCTGAAACCGCTGCGGAAATTTTCCCCGCAGCGGTTTTTGCTCTTTATTTCTGCGCCACGGTGGTGTATAATAACGCAAAATGGGATATCATGCCGCAGGCGCGGCGGAAAGGAGACGGCGATGGATAAAAATATGCAACCCGTCCGCAAGAAAGCACAGAAGGGCGGGCCGTTGCGCGATGTATACGCACTTTTGCACGATCTTGTTTATATTCTTGCCGGGATCACGCTGTTTTTCGTGTTTGTCCTCCGTTTGGTCGGCGTTTCCGGGCCATCCATGCGTCAGACGCTGCAAGATGGCGACTATGTGGCTCTGCTCAGCAATTTTCTGATGGGAGATCTGGAGCAGGGCGACATCATCGTCGCACGCAAACAGAGCTTTGACAACGGTGCGCCCATCGTCAAGCGTGTGATCGCAACGGAGGGTCAGACGGTCGATGTTTTATATGACGATACAGGCCGCGGTACAGTCTACGTGGACGGCGTGCCGCTGCAAGAGGATTACATCAATGAGGAAATGCTCCAGCCGAGCTATCCAACGGTGAGTTTTCCGTTTACTGTCTCGAAAAATTGCATTTTCGTCATGGGCGACAACCGCAACCATTCTGCTGACAGCCGCTATGAGCGCATTGGGCAGATTGAGAAAAGTCAGGTGCTCGGGCGCGTGCTGTTCGTGCTTTTCCCGGGAAAGGACGACGACGGCCACCGCGATTTCAGCCGCATCGGAGGCGTTTCGTGATGGATGACCGCATGAGCATCCAGTGGTATCCCGGCCACATGACCAAAACGCGCCGCCAGATGGAGGCCAACCTCAAGCTGGTGGACGCGGTGTGCGAGCTGGTGGATGCGCGCATTCCGTATTCCAGCCGCAACCCGGACATTGCGGCGCTTTGCGGCAGCAAGCCGCGCATGGTCATTTTGAACCGTATCGACCTCGCTGACCCGGCAATGACGGCGGTTTGGAGCGACTATTTCCGTGCACAGGGCGCAGCGGTCGTCTGCACGGACTGCAAGAGCCGCAAGGGCATCGACCGCTTTGTCCCGGCGGTGCGGGCGCTTTTAGCGGAGAAATTGCAGCGCTACGCGGAAAAAGGCCAGACCGGACGTCCGCTCAAGCTGATGATTGTCGGCATTCCGAACGTCGGCAAATCGACCTTTATCAATCAAATCGCCGGGCGCAAGGGCGCCAAGGCGGAAAACCGCCCCGGCGTGACGCGCGGCAAGCAGTGGGTCACGGTGGACAGGGGACTGCTCCTGCTGGATACGCCGGGCATCCTCTGGCCGAAATTTGACGACGAGGAGGTCGGCCGCAGACTGGCCTATACCGGTGCGGTCAAGGACGATATCCTGGATGTGGAGACGCTTGCCTGCCATTTGATCGCCATGCTCTGGCGGCGCTATCCGGATGCGCTGCGCACGCGTTACAAGCTCGAGCCGGAGGCGGACGCAACGGGCTATGATCTTCTGACCGAGGCCGGTCGCCGCCGCGGTTTCTTGCTCTCGCGCGGTGAGATCGACACCGAGCGCATGGCGCGCGTGCTGCTTGAGGAATACCGCAGCTGCAAGATCGGCCGTTTTACGCTGGAGGTGCCCGAGGATGCAGAGCTATGAGCTGATCCGCGAGATTTTTAATCTCTGTGCCAATAACCAGATGCGCGATGTTTTTGTCTCTGAGGTCGAGACGGATGACACCGACGCCGTCGCCCGCGTCTACTGCAAGGGCGCGGAGGTTACGGTCGAAAAGACCGTCCGCGACGATGGCGCGATCATTTACGACATTGTGGCCGACGGCCTGCGCCAGCGGCTGAGCTTTACGCCGGATTAAGGGAGAAACATATGTCTGATCTTTGGAATTATGAACATATCTGTTATGACGAAGGCTTTGAAATTGTCTGCGGCATCGACGAGGCGGGGCGCGGCCCTCTGGCGGGGCCTGTGTGCGCCGCTGCAGTCGTTTTGCCGCGCGATTTGGAGATCGAGGGCCTGAACGACTCGAAAAAGCTCTCGGATAAACGCCGCCGCGCCCTCTTTGACGAGATCATCGCGCAGGCCGTAACCTACGGTATCGCCTTTGCCACCGAGCAGGAAATCGACGAGATCAATATTTTGCAGGCGACGTTTCTTGCTATGCGGCGTGCGCTTGCGCAGCTTTCCATACAGCCGTCCATCGCACTGATCGACGGGAACCGCGAGACGGACTTTGGTCTGCCGGTGCGGACGATTGTCAAGGGCGACAGCCTGAGTGCGAACATTGCAGCCGCGTCGATTTTAGCCAAGGTCACGCGGGACGATTTTATGCTAGAGCAGGCGAAGCTCTATCCGGAATACGGTTTCGATATTCACAAGGGGTACGGCACAAAAGCACATTATGAAGCACTGCGCAAGTATGGCCCGTGTCCCATCCACCGCCGGACGTTTTTAAAGAAATTTTATGCCGAGTGACCTTTTGGGGCGCTGGGGCGAGGGCATCGCGGCGGAGTATCTGCGCAAAAAGCGCTATACGATTGTCGCGGCGAACTATCGCTGCCGCTTCGGAGAGATCGACCTGATTGCGGAGAATCGACAGTTTCTGGTGTTCGTTGAGGTGAAGCTGCGTAAAAGTGCGGCCTTTGCCGAGGCGATGGAATTTGTGGATCGGCGTAAGCAGGAGCGCCTGAAAGAAACGGCGGCAATCTATCTGTCACAGAATGAAACACAAAAGCAGCCGCGCTTTGATGTGATCGAGATCTATGCGCCGGAGGGAACGCAGACGCGCAAGCCCACCGTGCGCCATTGGGAGGATGCTTTTGAATGAAACTATTTGACGGACACTGCGACACGGCCTTTGAGCTGTGGAAGCGCGACGAGGGACTGTGCGTCAATTCCTGCCATATCGACCTGCAAAAAGCGAAGCGCCTGGATGCTTACGCGCAGGTCTTTGCGTTTTGCAGCTACGCCGGCACGGACATGTTTTCTCAACCGCAGGATTCGCTCGATTTGCCGCTTGCGGTGCTGCGGCGGGAGCTTTCGGAAAATTCTGCGCAGATCGCGTTTGCTGCGAACGCAGCCGAGGTCCGTGCTTTGTGGCGGCAGGAAAAGGCTGCCGCGCTGCTGTCGCTCGAGGGGCCGGAGTGCATCGGCTGCGACCCGGAGCGGCTTTTTTCACTTGAGGGCTTTGTGATGACCACGCTGACGTGGAATGCGGACAATGCGCTTGCAGGCTGCCATCTGGGAGATAAGGGGCTGACCGATCGGGGCCGCGCCTTTGTAAGCGCGGCTGAGGAATGCGGCATTCGGATCGATGTCAGTCATTTGTCCGACCGCGCGTTCTGGGATTTGTGCGAAATTGTGCACAAACCTATTTTGGCCAGCCATTCTAACTGCCGCGCCCTCTGTGCGCACAGCCGCAACCTGACAGACGATCAGCTTCGCGCTGTCGCGCAGCTCGGTGGCACAGTGGGACTGAATCTCTATGTGCCGTTTCTGGGCAATAACGCGGATTTTTCCACCATGCGTGCACATCTGGAGCACTTGCTCACGGTCTGCGGCGAGTCGCATGTCGCGCTCGGCGGCGATCTCGACGGCTGCGACGAGCTGCCGTCGGGCTTTGCAGATGTTGGGGACTACACTGATTTCTATGAATATTTGCTGAAAAACGGCTATGATGCCGCGCTGTTGGATAAAATTTTCTTTGAAAATCTCCTGAATTTGCTGTAAGGGGGCGAACGGATGGCACTGTACGCGATCGGAGATCTGCATCTGTCCTTTGGAACAGACAAGCCCATGGACGTATTCGGCGGCGCATGGAAGGGCTACGTTGAGAAGCTGCGCGCAGGGCTGTCCGTGATCGGGCCTGAGGATACGACGGTTTTGCTGGGCGACCTCTCATGGGCGCTGGGGATCGACGAGGCGGTGCAGGATTTTGCGTTTATCGACCGGATTCCCGGACGAAAGATCCTCCTGAAGGGCAATCACGATTATTGGTGGACAACGGCGGCGAAATTCTATAAATTCTGCGAAGAAAACGGTTTTTCCAACCAGTTTATTCTGAATAACAACTGCTATTATTATGAAAATGTCGCCATCACCGGCACGCGCGGCTGGTTTTTTGAGGAGGATGCCGCGCTTGGCAGTCATAACGACAAGATTTTCAAACGAGAGCTGATCCGCTTGGAAACCTCCTTGAAGGCAGCAGGTGAGGCAAAGGAGATCTACTGTTTTCTGCACTATCCGCCGCGCTACCGCGGCTATCAGTGCCGCGAAATTCTCGACCTTTTTCAGAAGTACGGCGTGAAGCTCTGCTGCTACGGCCACCTGCACGGCGACAGCCACAGGCTTGCGCTCGAGGGTGAATTTGAGGGCGTTTTGTACCGTCTGGCGGCTGCGGATTATATCAATTTCACACCGATTCGACTGCTTTGAAAATAATGCTTGTAATTTTCGTTTTTTTCTGATAATATAGTACGGATTCTGAAATAAATATGTGCGCATCCGGCGCAACACATAGGAGGATTACCCAAATGAATGTTAAAAGCGTAGAAAAAGAGACTTCCAAGGCAACCGTGACCGTCGAACTGACCCGTGCCGAGCTTGAGCCTGCCATCAACAAGGCTTATCTCAAGTATCGCAAGGACATCGCCATCCCCGGCTTCCGCAAGGGTAAGGCACCGCGCGTGGTCATCGAGGCTGCTTATGGCAAGCATGTCTTTTTTGAGGATGCCATCGAAGAAATGTTCCCGCAGATCTACAAGGACGCTGTTCTGACGCAGGATATGAAGCCCGTCGGCCGCCCCAGCGTTTCCGCTATGAACATCGCGGACGATGATTCCGTCACCCTGACCATCGTCACCGACCTCTATCCCGTCGTCTCCCTCGGCCAGTACAAGGGTCTCGAGATTGAGAAGGTCAATGCGGAAGTCAGTGAGAGCGAAGTGGACGCAGAAATCGACCGCATGGCCAAAAATGTCGCCCGCATCACCACCGTCGAGCGCGCAGCGCAGGATGGCGATACCGCTGTCATCGATTTCGAGGGCTTCCTGAACGGCGTTCCCTTCAAGGGCGGCAAGGGCGAAAAGTACGAGCTGGTGCTCGGCTCCGGTTCCTTCATTCCCGGCTTTGAGGAGCAGGTCGTCGGCATGAGCGCCAACGAGGAGAAGGACATCAACGTCACCTTCCCGGAGAACTATCATTCTGAGGAGCTGGCCGGTAAGGAAGTCACCTTCAAGGTCAAGGTACACGAGGTCAAGCAGACCGTCCTGCCCGAGAAGGACGACGAGTTTGTCAAGGATGTTTCCGAATTCGACACCATGGACGAGCTGCGCGCCGACATTGAGAAGCGTATCCTCGACGAGAAGCAGTCCGGCATCGACCGCGCGTTTGAGAATGCCGCCGTTGAGAAGGCTGCCGAGAATATGACCGCAGAGATTCCCGAGAGCATGGTCGATGAGGAAGTCGACCGTCAGCTCGAGCGCATGGACTATGAGCTGCGTGCGCAGGGCGCGTCTCTGGAGGCTTACTCCAAGATGCTCGGCGGCAACATGGACGGCTTCCGCAAGAGCCTGCGCCCGAATGCCCTGACCGCAGTGCGCACCAACGTCATGCTCGACGCTGTTGTGGACGCCGAAAAGATCGAAGTTTCCGAGGAAGAATGCGAGGAAGAATACAAGAAGCTGGCCGACAGCTACAAGATGGAGCTGGACAAGGTCAAGGAGCTGCTACCCATGGACGGCATGAAGGGTGACCTTCAGGTTCGCAAGGCTGCCAAGCTGATCGCCGAGTCCGCCGTCGCCGTTGCGCCCAAGGCTGAAAAAGCGGAATAAATTTCCTCGCGCATGGTTAGAATGTTTCTGATCGTGATTTGAAAGGAGCATCGGTATGAGCTTAGTACCTTATGTAGTTGAACAGACCAGCCGCGGCGAACGCTCTTATGACATTTTCTCCCGCTTGCTGAACGACCGCATTATTTTCCTGTCGGAGGAGGTCAATGACACCACGGCCAGCCTGATCGTGGCGCAGATGCTGTACCTTGAGGCACAGGATCCGGATAAGGACATCCAGTTTTATATCAACAGCCCGGGCGGCGTTGTGACCGCCGGTCTTGCAATCTACGACACCATGCAGTATATCAAGTGTGATGTTTCCACCATCTGCATCGGCATGGCGGCGTCCATGGGCGCGTTCCTGCTGTCCTCGGGCACAAAGGGCAAGCGCATTGCACTGCCCAATGCCGAGATCATGATTCATCAGCCCTCCGGCGGCGCACAGGGACAGGTCACGGACATCCAGATCCATGCCCAGCGCATCGCGGACATCAAGAAAAAGCTCAATGAGATCATGGCTGCGAACACCGGCCGCTCCGTCGAGGAGGTCGCGCGCGACACCGAGCGCGACCACTTCCTCACCGCCGAGCAGGCGAAGGAGTACGGCCTGATCGATAAGGTCATTTACCAGAGATAAACCTAGCATCGGGAGGGATATGATTTGGCGGATAAATTGATTCGCTGCTCTTTCTGCGGGAAAACGCAAGGACAGGTCAAGCGCATTCTGTCGGGGCCGAACAACGCCTATATTTGCAACGAATGCGTCGCGCTGTGCAGCACGCTCCTGCAGGAGGATATGTACGATACCACGGAGCAGCTCCCGGAAAAGCCGGAGCATCTCCCCACCCCCAAACAGATCAAGGAATATATGGACGGCTATATCATCGGGCAGGAGAAGGCGAAGATCGCCCTTTCCGTCGCGGTGTATAACCACTACAAGCGCATCTATTTCGGCGGAGATTCCGACGTTGAGCTGCAAAAGAGCAACATTCTGCTCATCGGGCCGACCGGCTGCGGCAAGACGCTCTTTGCCCAGACACTTGCAAAGATCCTGAATGTTCCCTTTGCCATCGCGGATGCCACTACGTTGACCGAGGCCGGCTATGTCGGCGAGGACGTGGAAAACATCCTCCTTCGGCTTCTGCAGGCTGCGGATTTCGACGTGGAGCTGGCCGAGCGCGGCATCATCTATATCGACGAAATGGATAAGATCGCCCGCAAGAGCGAAAATACGTCCATCACCCGCGACGTTTCCGGCGAGGGCGTGCAGCAGGCACTGCTGAAGATCCTCGAGGGGACGGTCGCAAATGTCCCGCCGCAGGGCGGCAGAAAACACCCCCAGCAGGAGTTCATCCAGATCGACACGACGAACATCCTGTTCATCTGCGGCGGCGCCTTCGACGGCCTGGACAAGATCATCGAAAAGCGCACCGATCACACCAGCCTTGGCTTCGGTTCCGAGCTGAAAAGTCGTGAGGAGCAGGACGTCGGCACGCTCTTTGAGCAGGTGCAGCCGCACGATTTGCTGAAGTTCGGCATCATTCCCGAACTGGTAGGCCGTCTGCCGGTTGTCACGAGCCTGACGAGTCTTCGCAAGGAGGATCTTGTCCGCATCCTGACGGAGCCGAAGAACGCGCTGTGCCGCCAGTATCGCAAGCTGCTGGAGCTGGATCATGTGACGCTGAACTTCGAAAATGCTGCCTTGGACGCCATCGCGCAGAAGGCGATCGACCGCAAGATCGGCGCACGCGGGCTGCGCGCGGTTTTGGAGGATGTCATGACAAATGTTATGTATGAGATTCCCTCCGACCCGAGCATCAGCGAGGTTCTCATCACAAAGGACTGCGTGGAAAAGGGAAGTCAGCCGGAGCTGACGCACGCAAAGGAGCGCGCACGGCTGAAGCGTCCCAGCGCGGGATAGAAATATAAGGGAAGGGGGCGCGGAAACCATCGGGTTTCTATGCCTCCTTTCTGCACTTTTTTAAAACCACAAGATTTTCACTTTCTTCGGAAAGGAGTACGCATGAACGAATTGATTTTATCCGAGAGAATGCCGGTGCTGCCGCTGCGCGGACTGACGGTATTCCCTCAGACAACGACACATTTTGATGTCGGACGGGAGAAATCTGTCCGCGCACTGGATAAGGCCATGTCCGGAGACCAGCGCATTTATCTGGCAACACAGAAAGATATTTTACGGGATGATCCGTCCTTTGACGACCTGTATCCCATCGGCACGGTGGTGCAGATCCGGCAGGTGCTGAAAATGCCCGGTGACGTGGTGCGCGTGCTTGTTGTGGGCGAGTACCGCGCACGCGTGACCGAGGTGCAGCAGACCGACCCCTACTTTTGCGCGCGCGTGGAGTCCGTCCCCGATGCGGACTATCTTCCCGGTACGCCGAAGATCGAGGCGTTGACGCGTCAGGCTGCGCAGCTCTTTGACGAGTTTGCAGATCTTTCGCAGCGCCCCGTGCAGGAGACCATGCTCAAAATTCTGGCCTCCGACGATCCCGGCTACATTGCCGATGTCATGAGCCAGAGTGCGTCCTTTGGCTTTGCCGAGAAGATGCAGGTGCTTTCACAGGTGCACCCGGTCAAGCGCTTGGAGCTTGCGAACCGCCTCTTTGCACGCGAACTGGAGGTCCTGCGCCTTGAGAGCGATTTACAGGACAAGACACAGCAGAGCATCGACAAGGGGCAGCGCGACTATTTCCTGCGTGAGCAGATGAAGGTCATCCGTGGTGAACTGGGCGAAAATGACGACGAAGCGGAATTCGAGGAATACCGCGAGAAGATCGAAAAGCTCACCCTGCCCGATGAAATCACGGAGAAGCTCAACAAGGAGCTTCAGCGACTGACAAAGCAGCCTTATGGCTCTGCCGAGGCATCCGTCATCCGCAACTATCTGGATGTTGCGCTCGAGCTGCCGTGGAACACGCGCACGAAGGAGCGTCGTGACGTCAAGGCCGCAAAAAAGATTCTCGATGACGACCACTTCGGTCTTGAAAAGGTCAAGGAGCGCATTCTTGAAATTCTGGCAGTCAAGCAGCTTGCTCCGGAGCTTCCGGGTCAGATCATCTGCCTTGTCGGCCCTCCGGGTGTGGGCAAAACATCCATCGCCATGAGCGTGGCGCGTGCGCTGAATCGTAAACTCGCGCGAATTTCCCTCGGCGGCATCCACGACGAGGCCGAGATCCGCGGCCACCGCAAGACCTATATCGGTGCGATGCCCGGCCGGATCCTGACTGCCATTCAGCAGGCAGGCTCTAAAAATCCCCTCCTGCTGCTCGATGAGATTGACAAGCTGGGCAGCGACTACCGCGGCGACCCCTCGTCGGCGCTGCTGGAGGTGCTGGACTCTGAGCAAAATTCGACCTTCCGTGATAATTTCCTCGAGCTGCCGTTTGATCTGAGCGAGTGCATGTTCATCACCACGGCCAACACGACGGACACCATTCCGCGCCCGCTGCTCGACCGCATGGAGGTCATTGAGCTTGGCTCCTACACTGACGAAGAAAAGCTGATGATCGCCAAGCAGCATCTGATTCCCAAGCAGTTCAAGAAGCACGGACTGAAAAAATCGCAGGTGCGCGTCACGGACGACGCAATCCGCGAAATCATTACCTGCTATACCCGTGAATCCGGCGTGCGCAGCCTCGAACGCGAGATTGCCGCGCTCTGCCGCAAGTGCGATATGCTGCTCGTCACCGACCCAGAGACGAAGCGCATCAGCGTGACTGGCGCAACCATTGACCGTTTCCTTGGCCCGCGCAAGCTTCTGCCCGATAAGCTGCCGGGTGCGGATACCGTCGGTCTCGTGACCGGCCTTGCATGGACGGCCGTCGGCGGCGAGACGCTCGAGGTCGAGTGCAACGTTGTTGAGGGCAGCGGTAAGCTGAACCTCACGGGCAACCTCGGAGACGTGATGAAGGAATCCGTGCAGGCCGCGATGAGTTATATCCGCAGCCGTGCGGAACGCCTGAATATTCCGGAGGACTTTTACAAGACGAAGGATATTCACGTCCACTTCCCGGAGGGCGCGGTGCCGAAGGACGGCCCGTCTGCCGGTATCACGGTCTGCACCGCCATGGTATCCGCGCTCACAAACCGTCCTGTGCGCCGTGACATTGCCATGACCGGCGAAATTTCCATCCGTGGGCGCGTGCTGCCCATCGGCGGTCTGCGCGAAAAGACCATGGCCGCGCTGCGCCACGGCGTGCGCACGGTCATTATTCCCAAGGCGAACGAGAAGGACTTGCAGGAGATCGACCAGACCGTCCGCCGTGCGCTGAATTTCCTGCTCGTGGAGCATGTGGACGCAGTCATCGACGCTGCGCTCGATCAGCCGGCACAGGAGCCTAAGTCCGTAAAACACAGAGAAGAACGTGCGCTTCCGGTTGCACACGATGCACCGAAGCCGACAAAGACGGGGATCCGCCAATGATGAATCTGCAAAAGGTTGAATTTGTCAAGTCCGCCGCGCAGCCGAACGGCTTTCCGGCGGACACCCTGCCGCAGATTGCTTTTGCGGGAAAGTCCAATGTCGGCAAATCGTCCGTGCTGAACTGCGTTTTGCAGCGTAAAAACTTTGCCCGCGTCGGGCAGACGCCGGGCAAGACTGTCCATATCAATTTCTTCCGCGTGGATGATAAAGCGTATTTTGTCGATCTTCCGGGTTACGGCTATGCCAAGGTCTCTGCCTCGGAAAAAGAGCGTTGGGGAAAACTGACGGAATCTTATTTTGCCAACCCTGACGCAATCACCCTCGGCGTGATGATCGTGGATGCGCGGCATAAGCCCACGCAACTCGATTGCGTAATGGCGGAGCTGTTTCGCAGCACGGGGCAACCTTTCCTCGTAGTCGCCAACAAGCTCGACAAGCTCAAAAAGAGCGAGGTCGATCCGAATATGGCTTGCATCCGTGAGACGCTCGAGCTGACGGACGATGTGCCGCTGCTGCCGTTTTCCGCGGAAAAGGGAACCGGACGCGAAGCGCTGGTCAGCGCAATTCTGAAAGCGGTCGAATAAGACACTGCGCCGCCCTTGGGCGGCGCAAATTATCGGACAGCGTTTAATTTTACTTATGCCTGATATGAGTTTTTTCTGTTTTACTTATCGGAACTTTGCGGCTATAATAGCGAGGTTGTGAATTTGAACAAAGCGGAGGAATTCAAAAATGGCAAATTGTGCTATCGTAGGAATCAACTGGGGCGACGAGGGAAAGGGCCGTATGGTCGACTACCTGACCGACAAGTTTGACATCGTTGTGCGCTATCAGGGCGGCGGCAACGCCGGCCACACCGTCATCAACGACAAGGGAAAGTTTGCACTGCATCTGCTGCCGTCCGGCATTTTCAGAAGCGGCGTTGTGAATATTCTGGGCAACGGTGTCGCGCTGGACTGTGAAAACCTCACGAAAGAAATGGCGACCGTCCGTGCCAGCGGCGTGGAGATCAGCCCTGAGAATTTGAAGATCAGCGAGCGTGCGTCCCTGCTGCTGCCGTGGCACCGCGAGCTGGACGCGCTCGAGGAAGCACGCCTGAAGGATAAGAAATACGGCTCGACCAAGCAGGGCATCGCGCCCTTCTATGGCGACAAGTATCAGAAGAAAACCGTTCTGGCCGGCGAACTGCGCGATCCCGCACGCCTGAAGGAGCATCTTGCCGACCTGCTCGAGTGGAAGAATCTGACCCTCACGAAGGTCTACGGTGCCAAGGGCTACACCATGGACGAACTGATGCAGTGGGTCGAGGACTATGCCATGAAGATCGTGCCGCATCTTGCCAATACCACCAAGCTGCTGCGTGCGGCACATGCAGAGGGGAAGTCCATCCTCTTTGAGGCCCAGCTCGGCGCACTGCGCGATCTGGACTACGGCATTTATCCCTACACGACGTCCTCCAATGCAATCGCTGCTTTTGCACCGGTCGGTTCGGGTCTCCCGACTGCCAAGCTCGACGAGGTCGTCGGCGTGGTCAAGGCGTATTCGTCCTGCGTGGGCGAAGGCCCGTTTGTCTGCGAATGGTTCGGAGACGAGGCAAAGACCCTGCGCGATGCGGGTGACGAGTACGGCGCAAAGACCGGCCGTCCGCGCCGTGTCGGCCCCATCGATTTGGTCGCCACGCGCTATGGCGTCGAGGTACAGGGCGCGACCTGCGTCGCCCTGACCAAGCTGGACATTTTGAGCTATCTGGACAGAATTCCCATCTGCGCACACTATGAATTGAACGGCGAACAGACGGACGAATTCCCGTTTCCCACACTTTTGAAGGATGCAAAGCCGGTCATTGAGTATATGGACGGCTGGAAATGCGACATTTCCGGCGCGAGAACATGGAACGAGCTGCCTGAAGCCGCACGCCGTTATGTCGAATATGTTGAGCAGGCAATCGGCTGCCACATTGGTTATGTCTCCGTCGGCGCGGAACGTGAGAGCCTGATTTGCCGCTGAAAAAGGAGAATTTATGAGCACGGAACGTTATGAATCGCCGTTGGCCTCGCGTTATGCCTCGGATTATATGCTCACGCTTTTTTCACAGAGGACGCGCATTCAGGTCTGGCGCCGACTCTGGACGGAGCTTGCGCGTGCGGAGTACGAGCTGGGGCTGCCGATTAGCGCAGAGCAGGTGGACGAGCTGGAGGCGCACATTGCCGACATCGATTTTGACCTTGCTGCGCAGCGTGAGCGCGAGGTGCGTCACGATGTCATGGCGCATATCTATGCCTATGGCAAGGCTGCGCCCACCGCCGCGGGGATTCTCCATCTGGGTGCGACGAGCTGCTATGTTACGGATAACGCCGATCTTGTGCTCTACCGCGACGCGCTGCGCTACCTGCACGGCGAACTGCTGACCGTGCTTGCGAATCTTGCGCACTTTGCGCGGCGCTATGCCGCAACGCCGACGCTTGGCTACACGCACTATCAACCCGCACAGCCTGTCACGGTCGGCAAGCGCGCGACGCTCTGGATGCAGGACTTTTTATCCGATCTGGACGAGCTGGAGCATGTCCTGTCCACCCTTCGCTTCCTCGGCTGCCGCGGCACGACCGGAACGGAGGCAAGCTTCTTAGACCTCTTTGAGGGAGACGGCGAAAAAATCGACGAGATGAATCGCCGCATCGCCGGAAAATTCGGATTTGCAAGGTGCTTCTCCGTCTGCGGCCAGACTTATCCCCGCAAGACCGATAGCCGCATTCTTTTCTGCCTGAGCGGCATCGCGCAGAGCGCGTACCGTATGGCGCAGGACATTCGGCTTTTGCAGCACGACCGCCAGCTTGACGAGCCGTTCGAAGAGCAGCAGATCGGCTCCTCGGCCATGGCCTATAAGCGCAATCCCATGCGCTGTGAGCGCATCTGTTCGCTCAGCCGCTACCTGATGGCGGATACGGCCAACGCATCCATGACGGCCTCTGCACAGTGGCTCGAGCGCACGCTGGACGACTCGGCGAACCGCCGTATCTCTCTGCCGGAGGGCTTTTTGTGCGCAGACGCGGTGCTGCGCCTGGTGCAGAACGTCACGAGCGGCCTGCGTGTGAACGAAAAGGTCATCGACCGTACACTACGCGAATATCTGCCCTTCCTTGCGACAGAGAATCTCCTTATGGAGGCGGTCAAACGCGGCGGCGACCGCCAGAAGCTGCACGAGCGCATCCGACAGCATTCCATGGCAGCGACGGCGAAAATGAAGGAGGGTGAGTCCTGTGATCTGCTCGATCGCCTTGCTGCCGATCCTGCGTTTTCTATGACGCGTGCGGAGCTGGATGCCGTCATGGAGCCGAGCCTCTACACCGGGCGCTGCGCCGAGCAGGTCGCGCAGTTCCTCGATGAGTGTGCACCCATCCTTACGCACGCCCGAACAGCGGACGGAAAGATTGAAATTTAATCTGTGAGTGATTTACAAGCGTCGGTCGAAGCCGACGCTTGTTGTGTAAAAAATAAAAAAAGTTCGTGCAAATGTCCGGAAAACGTGGTATACTAAACAAGATACGAATCAAAGAGGGATCACATGGAAGAACCGAGCTACCACCTTTCGGGTGTGGTCAAGACAAGAGACGAGCTTCCCGCGGACTTCGACGGCCCGCTGGATGTCATTTTGCTCCTGTTGAGCAAGAATAAAATTGAAATTCAGGACGTCAGCATCACGTCCATTTTGGAGCAGTATCTGGCCTACCTCGACGAGCGCAAGCGGCTGGATATGGAGATTGCCAGCGAATTTATTGCCATGGCCTCTTACTTAATGCTCATTAAAACAAAGATGCTGCTTTCCGCCGCCGAACGCGAGGAGGCCATGAGTGAGATGGAACTGCTCATTCGCTCCTTGGAGGAGCGCCAGCGTGCCGAGGCTTACGAGCAGATCCGCACGGCAGTGAGCTTCCTTGAGCCGCGCAACGACATCGGCCGCGCCATCTTTACCAAACAGCCGGAGCCTTTGCGCGTCGACGCAACCTATCGCTATCGGCATGATAAATCTGATCTTCTGCGGGCTTTTTCCGCAATGGCCGAGCGCAGCGAACGCAGGCTGCCGCCGCCAACGTCAAATTTTACAGGCATCGTCGGCGCAGAGCCGTATCCCGTGACAAAAAAGGCTGCGCAGGTACTGAAAAAGCTCCTGATGCGCGGCGTGGAAAAATTCCGGAATCTTTTTCGCGGCAGCCACTCACGCAGCGAGATCGTCGCGACCTTTCTTGCGGTTCTCGAGTTGTGCCGCGTACACAGCGTGACCGTCGAGGATTCGGATGAAAACGACGTAAGCATCCGCTTCCAGAAGATGCCGGATGAAGAAATGGAGACCTTAGATGGAACAAGCGGAACTTGAACGCGTGCTCGAGGCGGTGCTTTTTGCTGCGGGCGAGCCGGTGGAGACGGCGCGCCTTGCCAAGTCGTTGGAATGCGACCCTGACGAGATCGACGCGGCTGCACACGAGCTGATGGACAGACTGTCCTTCGACCGGCGCGGCGTGCGCATTGTCCACCTCGGTGATGCATACCAGATGTGCTCCTCCGGCGAAATGGCGGAATTTATTACCAAAACGCTTGAGACGCGTAAGCCGCCGAAGCTCTCGGCCTCGCAGCTTGAGACCCTGACGGTCATTGCCTATTATCAGCCCGCGACAAAGGCATATGTCGAGCAGATACGCGGCGTGGACAGCTCGTATTCCGTCTCGGCACTCCTGAACAAGCAGCTCATTGAGGAATGCGGCCGTCTGAATGTGCCCGGCAGACCGATCCTTTACCGAACGACGGCCGATTTTTTGCGGACGTTTGGTCTGGAAAGCCTTGATGAGCTTCCCGAAATTGAGAAAATGCAGTTCTCCAAGCGAGAAATTACAGAAAAGGAAGGTACAGACAATGAGCCAGAACATTAATGAGCTTTTAGGTGCGTCCATGGAAAAAGTGCGCGAGATGGTGGACGCCAACACCGTGGTCGGAACGCCGATTCAGGCAGGCGAGGGCACGACGCTGATCCCCATTTCCAAAATCTCCTTCGGCATGGCCTCCGGCGGCTCGGACATCCCCACAAAGACGCAGAATGCGGCCTTTGGCGGCGGTGCGGGCTGCGGCGTGAAGATCATCCCCGTAGCGTTTTTGGTTTTGCAGGGAGAGCGCGTCCGTATGCTGCCGATTGCGGAGCCGGCGAGCAACGCCGTTGAGCGTATGGTCGAGCAGGTCCCCGGTCTTGTGGACAAAATTTCAGATTTGGTGCAGGGCCGGAAGTCGGAAGTTTCCGATATTTAACTCGCATGAGGCACCCGAAAAGTGCAGACACTTTTGAGGGTGATGAATCATGCTTCGGCGTTTGACCGCAACGGCAGCCGCTCTTGTTGCTGCCGTTGTGCTATCTTTGCAATGCTATGCCGTGCCGAGCACATCGGCGGGCAGTCTATGTCTTCTGGACGCGGCCACCGGCGAGGTGCTCGCAGAGAAGAACGCGTGCCAACCGTCTCTGATTGCCAGCACGACGAAGATCATGACGGCGCTGGTCGTAACCGAGCGCTGCGACCTCGACCGTCTTGTGACCGTCCCGCCTGAGGCGACCGGAATCGAAGGGTCATCCATGTATCTAAAGGCGGGGGAACAACTCACTGTGCGCGAGCTGCTCTATGGACTGATGCTGCACTCGGGAAACGATGCCGCCGTGGCACTTGCGTTGTGCAGCGCGGGCAGTGTGGAACGTTTCGTCGGCTGGATGAACGAAACAGCGCAGAGCCTTGCCCTCTGCAACACGCACTTTGCCAATCCGAATGGTCTGGACGATGACGAAAACTACTCGACAGCGCATGATCTGGCAATTCTGACGCGCTATGCGCTGAAGAATCCGGAATTTTTGAGGATCGTTTCGACGCGCAGCATTCGCGCTGCCGGGCGGTGCCTGACAAATCACAACCGGCTTTTATGGTCGCTCGAGGGCGCCATCGGCGTCAAAACGGGCTACACGCGTGCGGCTGGGCGCATTCTGGTCAGCGCAGCCGAGCGCTGCGGCCGCCGACTGATTGTTGTGACTATCAACGACGGCAACGACTGGCGCGACCATTCCGCGCTATATGACTATGGATTTTCGCTTTATCAGACGCGCATTGCGCTCAGGCGCGGCGACGCAGTAGCAGAGGTAAAGCTCCTGGACGGCTCCCTCGCGGTTCTGAAAGCGGGCGAGGATTTTTCCTGTGCGCTGAAGGACGGCGAACGGGTTTCCGTGCGGATACAGTATCCGCGTTTCTCGTTCCGCTGCGGCTTGCCCGGCACGCCCGCAGGCGTGGGCAGCGTCTGGGCAGGCCAGACCTGCCTCGGTACGATTTCACTCATTTGGGGAGAATGTGAATGAAAGAACGACTCCAAAAGATCCTCTCGGCGCGCGGGTTGGCCTCCCGCCGGGCAGCGGAGGAATGGATTCGCGCAGGGCGCGTGCGCGTTAACGGAGAGGTCTGTGCGCTCGGTGCGTCGGCTGATCCCGACGTCGACCGCATCGAGCTGGACGGACGTCCGATTCCCGCGCAGCCGAAAAAAATATACCTGATGCTCAACAAGCCATGCGGCTATATTACCACATTAAGTGATGAAAAGGGACGGAAAACCGCTGCGTCTCTCATCAATTGCGGCTGCCGTGTGTATCCTGTGGGACGGCTGGACTGTGATTCGGAGGGGCTGCTATTGTTCACCAACGACGGCCGCCTTGCCGACCGCCTGATGCACCCGCGCGGCAGCGTGGACAAGCGCTATGAAGTCGCGGTCGAGGGCGATTGGCATGCGGGAGAGCGCCTGCTTGCCAGATCCATTGAACTGGATGGCTATCGAATCGCCCCGCCGCAGGTGCGGCTGCTGCAAGGCGCGGGGAATCGCGCGATCTTTGAGATCACCATCCACGAGGGGCGCAACCGCCAGATCCGCCGGATGTGCGAAGCGGCAGAACTGCGCGTCGTGCGTCTGCGGCGCATTGCCGAGGGTTCGCTTCGCCTCGGCACGCTTCCAAGCGGGAAATGGCGACCGCTCACCAAGGAAGAAATCGAACAACTATATGGAGAATGAACTATGACGGGTGATATTCTATCTTACATAAATAATCAAATGAGCAGCTTTTCCAAGGGCCAACGACGCATTGCTGCCTACATTCTCGAGGCTTATGATAAGGCCGCGTTCCAGACGGCGGGGGCACTTGGCAAAACCGTGGACGTTTCGGAATCGACAGTGGTTCGCTTTGCCGCCGAGCTTGGCTTCGACGGTTATCCGGCCATGCAGAAGGCATTGCAGGAGGTCGTTCTCAATCGCCTGACCACCGTGCAGCGCATCGAAGTCACGAGTGAGCGCCTGGGTGAACAGGATGTTGTGACGACAATCTTGCAGTCCGACATTGAAAAGCTCCGTAATACGCTGGAGTGCATCGACCGCACGGCCTTTGAGGGGGCGGTCAATGCGCTGCTGAACGCTCGCCGCATCTATATTCTCGGCGTGCGCTCCTCGGCAGCGCTGGCAAGCTTTTTGGGTTACTACTTAAATTACATGTTCGACGATGTACGCGTTGTGAGCGCGTCGTCCGAAAGCGAGATGTTCGAGCGCATCGTGCGGGTTTCGCCGCAGGATGCGGTCGTGGGGATCAGTTTCCCGCGCTATTCCACGGCCACAGCCAAGGCCATGCAATACTGCGCCAGCGCAGGTGCACAGGTCATTGCGCTTACGGACTGCGAAGCTGCTCCCATTGCACAGAGCGCCAACTATCTGCTTACGGCCAAGAGCGACATGGTTTCGCTGGTCGATTCGCTTGTCGCGCCGATGAGCCTTATCAATGCGCTGATCGTCGCGGTCGCTGCGCGCCGCCGTCAGGAAGTCACGGAGACCTTTGAACATCTGGAAACGGTATGGGATCGCTATGGAGTCTACGAAAAAGTTGACGGCTGACGTGATCGTCGTGGGCGGCGGTGCGGCCGGGATGTTTGCTGCCATTCATACCGCGCAGAGCGGTTTGCATGTTCTCCTATTGGAAAAGAACCCCTCCTGCGGAAAAAAACTGCTCATCACAGGCAAGGGGAGATGCAATGTCACGAACAACTGCCTGCCCGAGGACGTCCTTAAAAACGTCCCGCGCAACGGACGTTTCCTGTTCAGCAGCGTCTATTCCTATCCTCCTGAGCGCGTGATGGCATTTTTTGAGAAAAACGGCTGTGCGCTGAAAACCGAACGCGGCAGCCGCGTTTTTCCCGTGTCCGACCGCTCTGCCGATGTCCTTGCAGCCTTGGAGCGCACAATGCACCGAGTCGGTGTCGTGCGCCGTCAGGCGGACGTTACGCGCTTTCTTACTGAAAATGGACGTATCACGGGTGTTGCAGCGGCGGGCGAGCGTTTTTTCAGCCGTGCCGTCATTCTCGCAACGGGCGGTGCGTCCTATCCGCTCACCGGCTCGACCGGCGACGGCTATCGTCTGGCTGCGGCTGTCGGACATACGATCGAAGCGCCTACCGGTTCGCTCGTCCCGCTTGTGAGTAAGGATGCCGCCTGCGCCCAGATGCAGGGGCTATCCCTGCGCAACACGGGCTTCCGTCTGCTCGACGCGCGCGGAAAAACCGTCTACACGGATTTTGGGGAGCTGCTGTTCACGCATTTCGGTCTATCCGGTCCGATGGCGCTTTCGGCTTCCGCGCACATGAAGCAGGGAAATGCCTATACCGTCGTTTTGGATTTGAAGCCCGCACTGGACGAAGCGACGCTGGATGCACGTTTCCTGCGCGACCTTGAAAAATACAGCAACCGCAGCATGGAAAACGCGCTTGCAGACCTCTATCCGCACTCGATGATTCCGGTGCTGCTCGCTCGCTGTGGGATTGACCCGGCAACCAAGGCCAATGGCCTGAACAAGACGCAGCGCCGTGCACTTCTGGAACAGACGAAACACTTTTCCATTGAGATCACCGGCACACGCCCTGTGGCCGAGGCCATTATCACGCGCGGCGGCGTTCAGGTGCGTGAGATCGACCCGAAAACAATGCGTTCCAAGCTGCTGGACGGGCTGTACTTCGCGGGTGAGATCATCGACTGCGATGCCTATACGGGTGGCTTCAACCTACAGATCGCATGGTCGACCGCCTACGCTGCGGCACGCGGCTGCGCGTCGGAAATTTCTCCCGAAATCTCCGACGTGAATTGACAAAATCGCAAAAGTGCGATATAATTATAAGAAGTTTGATCAAGCGGAAGTAGGGATGACATGAAATTTTACAGTGTCGCGATCGACGGCCCCGCCGGTGCAGGCAAAAGCACCATGGCGCGCCGCGCGGCGGCAGAATTGAATTTTGTCTATGTGGATACGGGTGCGATCTATCGCACGGTGGGTTTTGCTGCATTACGCGCAGGAATCGATCCGAAAAACGCCGATGCGGTTGCTGCGCTCCTGCCGTCCCTGCATCTTGAACTGCAATGGACGCCCGACGGCGTACAGCACGTCGTACTCAATGGTGAGGATCTCACAGGCTCCATCCGCCAGCCTGAAGTCTCGGCTGCGGCTTCTCAGGTCTCTGCGGTTCCTGCTGTGCGGCAGTTTCTGCTTGATACGCAGCGCGATGTTGCGAAAACGCACAATGTCATCATGGACGGCCGCGACATCGGCACGGTCGTGCTGCCCAATGCCGACGTCAAAATCTTCCTCTCCGCTTCGCCCGAGGTGCGTGCGCGCCGCCGCTGGCTGGAATTGCAGGCAGCAGGCCGTCCGGACACCTTTGAGGAAGTTTTAAAAGACATAAACGAACGTGATTACCGCGACACGCATCGTGCCATAGCGCCGCTTCGGTGCGCAGAGGACGCGGTGAAGCTCGACACCTCCTACCTTTCCCTAGAGGAGAGTATTTCTGAAATTCTGAACATTATCCGGGAGAAAACGAACTGATGAAGGAATTTTCTCAAAGATTTTATCACTTTATCTTTTGGCCGCTGCGCATCATCTTTGCATTGAAGCACCCGGTGCTGCGCGTCCACGGAAAGGAAAATATACCTGAGGGTGCTGCTATCGTCTGCTGCAACCACAGTGCCTTTTCCGACCCGATCTGGGTCATGTTTGCCGCGCATCCAAAGCGGATCTTCCGCACCATGGCCAAGAAAGAGCTGTTTTCGCATAAGATTCTGGGCTTTCTTATCACCAAGGTCGGTGCGTTTCCGGTTGATCGCTCGACAAGCGACATCAACGCAGTTAAGACCTCAATGCAGATTTTGAAGTCCGGGGATAAGCTGCTCATTTTCCCGGAGGGAACGCGCATCCGCAAGGGAAAAACTTCCGCGCCGCACGGCGGTGCTGTCATGATCGCCGCGCGCATGGGCGTGCCGATTGTGCCGGTATATTTATCCACGGATAAGCGAATTTTCCGCCCGCTGGATGTTGTCTTTGGTGAGCCTTATCATCCGCATCCCTCGGATCGCCGCGTGAGCAATGAAGAATTGGATGCACTTTCTCAGGATATGATGCAGCGCATTTATGCGCTTAAGGAGACGCTGTGAGCATCCGCGTCGCAGAAACCGCGGGCTTTTGCTACGGTGTCAACCGCGCGGTCGATCTCGTAGAGCAGACGATCCGGAAGGGAAGTCCCGTTGTGACTCTTGGCCCCATCGCGCACAACCGGCATCTGGTGCAGCACTTTGAGCAGCTCGGAGTTCGTGTGGCAGAGCGTGTGGAGGATATTCCGGATGGCTGCGCAGTTGTGGTCCGTTCACACGGCGTACCGCGCGCAGTTTATGAGCAGCTTAGCGCACGCGGTCTGACGGTTATTGACGCGACCTGCCCCTCCGTCAAGCGCATCCATCACATCGTTGAACGCGCACAGGCGGCCGGCCGGCAGTGCATCATCATCGGCACGCCGACACACCCTGAGGTCGTTGCAATCGCGGGCTGGTGTGAGCGCCCCTTGGTGTTTTCCAACGCCGAGGAGCTGCAAAACTGGACCGATGCTGACCCTTCGCGCCGCGATCTGCCGCTGACGATGGTTTCGCAGACGACGAGCACGAAATTTTTATGGGAATCTTGCAAGAAAATCGCAAAAAAAGTATATACAAATTGCGAAATCTTTGATACAATATGCAAAGCAACTGAAAATCGGCAAACCGAAGCCGCGGCACTTGCATCCGAATGCGATGCAATGGTCGTGGTGGGAGACAAAAACAGCTCCAATACGGTTCGCCTCGCGCACATCTGTTCCGAGCATTGCCGGAATGTGACACTTGTCGATAATGCGTCCGAGCTGGATGCGGACAAGCTGAAGGGCGCGGTTTCTATTGGTATCACAGCAGGTGCTTCAACACCCGCGTGGATAATAAAGGAGGTCAAGCAGACTATGAGCGAAATTACGAATGTTGATGCTGTTGCAGAGGAGAACTTCGAGGAACTTCTCGGACAGTCCATCAAGACTTTGAATACAGGAGATAAGGTTCTGGGTGTTGTCACAGCGATCGGTGCCACCGAAGTCCAGGTAGATCTTGGCACGAAGCACGCCGGCTACATTCCGTATGACGAAGTCAGCGCGGATCCTTCCGTGAAGCCGGAGGACATCCTCAAGGTTGGCGACGAGATCGAGGTCTTTGTCGTTCGCGTCAACGATCAGGAGGGCACCGTACAGCTCAGCAAGAAGAAGCTGGACGGCATGAAGATTTGGGACGACGTTGAGGCCGCTTGCGAAAACAAGACGACCGTCGAGGGCGTCATCACCGAGGAAAACAAGGGCGGTCTCGTGGCCAATGTCAAGGGCGTCCGTGTGTTCATCCCCGCATCCCAGACCGGTATTCCCAAGGGCGGCGACATGGCTGCCATGAAGGGTCAGACCGTGCAGATGAAGATCACCGAGTTCAACCGTGCTCGCCGCAGAGTCGTCGGCTCCATCCGTGCGGTCAACGCCGAGGCTCGCAAGGCCGCTGTCGAGAAGCTCTGGAGCGAGATCGAGGTTGGCAAGAAGTATCAGGGCGTTGTCAAGTCCATCATCAGCTACGGTGCATTCGTCGATATCGGCGGCGTGGACGGCATGGTTCACATTTCCGAGCTGTCTTGGGGCCACATCAAGACTCCGGACGAGGTCGTCAAGGTTGGCGATCCCATCGAGGTCTATGTTATCAAGTTCGACCCGGAGAAGAAGAAGATCTCCCTCGGTTACAAGACTCCCGAGATGAATCCGTGGAACCAGTTCTGCGCGAAGTACTCCGTGGGCGACGTCGCCAAGGTCAAGATCGTCAAGCTGGTCGAGTTCGGTGCCTTTGCAGAAATCCTGCCCGGCGTTGACGGCCTGATTCACATTTCCCAGATCTCCGACCATCATGTCGAAAAGGCTTCCGATGTTCTCTCCGAGGGTCAGGAAGTTGATGCGAAGATCATCGACGTGGACAAGGATCGCAAGCGCATCTCCCTGTCCATCCGCGCACTGCTCGTTCCGTCCAACGACGAGGAAGAAGCGTAAGTTCATAGAATTAAGGGTCTGCTGCGTTTGCAGCAGACCCTTTTTGTATTCGGGAAAGGCTTTATAGCGACAGGTATTCCTCGTCGGAGACCGGCTCGCACCACTCGGGGATTTCGGCTGCAATGTGCGAGAACCACGAATCCTTCTTTGCGCCGTGCCAGTGCTTGACCTCGGGCAGAATGGTGATGACCGTGTCGGGCTTTAGGCTGACGGCAGGCTTTCCCTCCTCCTGATACCAGCCCTCACCGGCCGTGCAGATGAGGATTTGTCCGCCGCCTTTTCTGGCATGGTGGATGTGCCAGTTGTTTCGGCAGCCCGGTTCAAAGGTTACGTTGGCCAGAAATAGACCGCATTTTGCATCCGTCAGGGGATTAAGATAGGAATTTCCAATAAAATATTGCGCAAACGCCTTGCCTTCTGTGCTTTTTCCGAAAACGTCCGCTTCTTCAAAGCGCTTTTTGGCCGAATAGATCATAAATAATCATCTCGAAACAATTATTGCGTGTTTTTTCGCGTTTTGCAATCCTTTGGCCTTTCGCATTTTGCGATGGGCTTTTTTCTGTCCTAAATTCCGGCATGCACACATACAATGGCATCGGGAGTGAACGAAGGATGACACGAGAAGTGATACAAGCCCTGCGGCCGTTTCCGCAGACTGTGCAGGACGCGGTCGAGCGTTTTGTGCCGGAGGGACGCATTGAGGAAATCCGCTTTCGCATTGGCAGAGCGATGCAGGTGCGCACAGAAAAGAAAACGACATCACTGCCGCTCACAGTGACGCGTCCGCTTTTGGACGAGCTGACCGACCGGGCTGCACGACGCTCGGCATACGCCGCACAGCAAATGCTGCAAAATGGCTTTCTGATTCTGCCGGGCGGACATCGGCTCGGTCTGAGTGGGACGGCAGTCATGCAGAATGGAGCCGTGCAGACGCTGCGCCTGATCTCGTCGGCAAATCTGCGTATTGCGCGTGCGCTTCCGGGAATCGCGGAAGGCTGCGCGGCCAGGCTCTGGACGCATCCTGCTTCAACACTGCTGTTCGGTGCGCCGGGGTCTGGGAAAACCACGCTGCTGCGCGATCTCATCCGTCTGCTGTCCGACCGGCAGGGGAAACGCATCTGCGTGGTGGACGAGCGGTTGGAGCTGGCCGCATGCCTTGACGGGGCACCTCAGTTTGACCTCGGAGAAAATACTGACGTTTTAAGCGGCGCTGCGAAAGAGTGCGGCATTGCGCTGCTCCTGCGCAGCATGAACCCAGAGTGGATCGCGCTGGATGAGATCACCGCGGCACAGGATGTCGAGGCCGTTGTCCGCGCGTCCTACTGCGGCGTGCGCTTTTTGGCTACGGCGCACGCTGCGAGCCGCGAGGAACTGTTATCAAGGCCGCTTTACAGGAGCCTCATGCAGGTGGGGATCTTCCGCAATCTGATCTGTATTCGGCCGGATCATTCAGTGAAAATTGAAAAGGAGGGGCCGCCATGCTCAGACTGATCGGTGCGATTTTGGTAGTCGTGGGTGCGGGAGCCTTTGGATTTCGGCGCGCTGCGCAGTTTTACAAGACGGCACGACAGCTCAAGCAGCTCACAGGCGCGGTGGAGATGCTGCAATGCGAGATTAACTATACACGTCTGCCACTGCCGGAGCTTTATGCCGAGGTTGCGGACAGGCAGACAGGTGCGGTTGCACAGTTTTTTCGTGCCATGAGCGCACAGCTTGCAAGCGGGCAGCCGCGCACACTGGCAGCGCGGCACGCGATGCAGCAAGCCTCCGGACTGCTTCTGCCGAGTGACGCACGCATGGCGCTTTTGGAGCTGTGCGAAACTCTGGGACGTTACGACGTGGACGGCGAAAACCGCATGCTGCGCCTGAGCGCACAGCGTATCCAGTCGGCGCAGGAGCGCTGCGAGAGTGAAAAACGGCAGATGGCGCGAAGCTGCGCGGCATTGGCAGTCTGCGCCGGTATCGCACTGGCAATTTTGATGCTTTAGGAGACGAAATATGGATATCGAGCTGATTTTCAAGATCGCCGCCGTCGGCATCATCGTCTCCATTCTGAATCAGGTGCTCGTGCGCTCCGGGCGCGAGGAGCAGGCGACTATGACCACACTGGCGGGGTTGGTGGTCGTGCTTATTATCATCGTGCAAAAAATCGCGCAGCTCTTTGATCTGGTTGAAAACCTCTTTCATTTCTGATGAGTACGCTGATTCAGGTCGCGGTGATTGGTGTCGTGACGGTCTTCCTTGTGACGCTCATCCGCCGGAGCAATGCGGAGCTTGCGCTGCTGCTGACGATCGGGGCTTGCGTACTGATGGCACTGGCAGCTCTGAAGCTCGTCGAGCCGGTCGTTTCCTTTTTGTCCAAGCTGCAAGACCTTGCCGGACTGGACGATGCGCTGCTCACGCCGCTGCTCAAAAGCGTCGGCATCGGCATTGTGACCCAGCTCTGCGCGGCGTTCTGCGCGGATGCGGGCGAAAGTGCACTGGCGAGGCTGATCGAGCTGTGCGGTGGGATTTTGGCGATTTACATTGCGCTGCCGCTTTTGGAGGCGGTGATCGATATGATACGAACGATGACTGGAGGGTGACATGAAGCGCTTTTTAATCTTTCTGCTTCTGTGCGTCCTGATGGCCGGGAGAGCCTTCGCCGTCGATCCATCCGAGCCGGTGGACACGTCCGAGTTAACGGACGAGCTTCCCGCGGAGGTGCAGGAAGCGCTGGATGGCCTTTCGCCCGCGGCACAGCCGGACTTTTGGAGCAATTGCAAGCGGCTGCTTCTGCGTGCCGTCAAAAACGGCGATACGGCGGTCAGGGAGGGCTTGCGCCTGTGCGCGGTGCTGCTCGCGGTCGTGACGCTCTGCTCTATGGCAAAGCTTGCCACACAGCACGATTTGACCGGTGCGGCCAACGCCGTGGGGGCGCTGGGCCTTTGCGCAGTCGCGGTCGGGTCATTCCGGACGATGATCGCGCTGGCTTCAAGTACCGTCGAGACCGTCACGGAATACACCGGCTGTCTGCTGCCCGTTATGGCGTCGGCTGCGGCCATGAGCGGCGGGATGACCTCAGCCTCCGCGCTCTATACGGGTACGGTTGTCTTTGCGGAGCTTCTGATGCAGCTTATTTCTAAGGTGCTCGTGCCCGGCGTATATTTTTATATTGCAATTGCGGGCGCAGAGGCAGCGTTGGGCAGTGATACACTCAGTGAACTGCGCGAGTTTGCCGGATGGGTCGTCTCCAAGAGCCTCAAGGTCGTGCTGACGGCCTTCACGGTCTACATGAGCCTGACAGGCGTGGTCAGCGGCAACTCTGACGCGCTTGCACTTAAAGCCACCAAGGCGGCGGCGGGCGCGGTGCCGGTCGTGGGCGGGATCATCTCCGATGCCTCGGAATCCCTTCTGGCCAGCGCCGCCATGCTGAAAAACTCCGTGGGTGTGTTCGGCATGCTCACCGTGCTTGCCATCTGTCTGACGCCATTTCTGCGCGTGGGCGTGCAATATCTGATGCTCAAGCTCACAGCCGCCGTCAGCGGCACAGTCGGGCTTGCACCGCACGTCAAGCTCCTGAAGAGCTTTTCCTCCGCGATGGGCTATCTTCTTGCGATGAACGGGACCTGCGCGCTGATGGCGCTCATCTGCGCGGTGTGCTTTATGAAGGTGTCGGTATGATGGACGGGATCCGAAGCTATTTTCTTGCGGTTGTCGCAGCGTGCATGCTTGCGGTGCTGGCCTGTGCTCTTTTGAAAAACAGCCGCTTGCAGCGCATCACGCGCTTCATTGCGGGGATTCTGATCCTGCTTACGGTCGCAACGCCTCTACTGCGCATCGATCTCAGCAGCCTTGCCGATCAAATTGCGTCTTTCGGTGATCACGCGGGATTTGACAGCCGGCAGGTATCCAAGGATTATCAGGCTATGCTGCGCACGCTGGTCAAGGAAAACACGGAGGGCTACATCGAGAAAAAGGCCGAAGCCCTCGGCGGCACGATCCGGGCTGAGGTCACACTGGGCGGCGGCGAGTATCCGCAGCCGGTGCACGTCGTTCTCACGGGCAGTATACTGCCCGATGCGGCAAAGGAACTGGAAACTTATATCCGGGATTCGCTCGGAATCCCGCCCGAGGAGCAGGAGTGGAAGCTGTATGGGTAAAAAATTTGACGAGTTTTCCAAGAAAGCGGTCGATGCACTGAAAAAATATAAATATGCTGCGCTGGTACTCGTTCTCGGCCTTGCGCTGCTGCTGATTCCGTTCCGTAAAAGTGAGCAAAATAAGGCCGAGACGCCCACAACTGTGCAGACGCAGCCCGTGACAGCGGATTACGCGCAGGAAATGGAGTCACGCCTTACCAAAATGCTTCTGCAAATCGACGGCGCGGGACGCGTGAGCGTCATGCTGACGCTGCAAAGAGGGGAGCAGACGCAGTATCAGACTGACACCAAGGTTACAAACGAACAGACAAGCGCCGGTTCTCAGACAAGTGAAGAACGAAAGACGGTTATTTTGTCCGAGGGAAGCGCATATGATGAAGCAGCGGTTTCGAGCGTGATCTATCCGCAGTTTCAGGGCGCGCTGATCGTCAGCGAAGGCGCGGACAATGCGCAGGTGCGTTGGAGCATCGTCTGCGCCGTGTCGGCGCTCACGGGTCTCGGCTCGGACAAAATCACAGTGGTCAAAATGAAATGATGGAGGAATGAACATGAAGAACTGGAAACGCAATGCGATCATCGCCGGTGTGCTCGTGCTGGTGTGTGCCGGCATCTATCTCAACTGGCTGAGCGGACAGGACACCAAGGACTTAAGCAAGGTGCTCGATGCTGACAAGGTGCTCGGGGAGTCCACGCTCGTTCTCAGCGACACCACACAGACCCAGCCTGCAATTGCCGCACAGGAAAGCGGTCAGACCGCAAGTGAGTACTTTGCCCAGATGCGTCTGTCCCGCCAGAAGGCACGCGATCAGGCCGTGGAGCTGCTTCAGGAGACCATCGCCTATGCAGAGGGGGAGGATACCTCCAAGTCCAGCGCCGCGCTGGAGGGCATTGTGGGCGACGCACTGGCCGAGTCACAGATCGAGAGCCTCGTTGTGGCGAAAGGCTATGCCGACTGCGTGGCCTACATCTCCGACGACGGCATTTCCCTCGCGGTTGCCGCGCCGACATCCGGTCTGAAGCAGTCCGATGTCTCCCTCGTGGCCGATATTGTCCTTGCACAGACGGATTTTAAGCTGTCCGACATCCGTGTGATCGGGGTGGAATGAGAGCAGCAGAGTTTTTTCGGAAAAGGTTATTGTATTTTTCTGAAAATGTGATAGAATAATAAGGAAATACCGAAAGGTCTGTACTCCAGAAAGGAAGGAACCACAATGGCAGAAGGTAAGAATTATCTCGTGCAGGCGCAGGAGGGCGGCCATATCCTGATTTCCGAGGACGTCGTTGCATCCATTGCAGCGTTGGCTGTCCGCGAAGTCGAGGGCGTTTACGGCCTGAGCACGACCGCGAGCTTTGATATTTCCACACTTCTCGGCAAGAAGAATCTCCGCAACGGCATCCGCGTCACGATGGACGGTGAGAATGTCGAGATTTCCTGCAATCTTGTCGTTAAGATGGGCGAGGCGATCATGACCGTCGCGAAGAACGTGCAGGAAAGCATCGCAAACGAGGTCGCGTCCATGACGGGCGTGCGTCCGGCTGCGGTGAACGTCAATGTCTGCGGGATTGCAATTCCCAAAAACGCAAACTGATACATCTTCGGGGTGCTGATTCCGGCACCCCTACTTTTACATACCAAGGAGATCGCCATGACACGCTCAAACGCACGCGAAATCGCAGTCCACTTGATCTACGAGTGGGATTATACGGCGGAGGATCCGCAGCAGGCCGTCGGAACCCGCATGGATTCCGAGTATTATAACACGCTGGCTGCGGAAAACGAGGTTTATTCCGAGCATCCGAGCAAAAAGCAGTCCCAGTATATTCGTGCCTGCGTCGAGGGCGTGGCCGAGCACGCGCAGGAGCTGGACGAACAGATCAAAAAGTACGCCATCGGCTGGAATCTGCATCGCATCTCGCGCCTGACGAAGGCTGCGATGCGCCTTGCGCTGTTTGAAATGCAGTATGTGCCGGACGTTCCGACGGGTGTGGCCATCAACGAGTGCGTGGAGCTGAC
Source organism: uncultured Oscillospiraceae bacterium (assembly GCA_934667815.1). Lineage (GTDB taxonomy): Bacteria > Bacillota > Clostridia > Oscillospirales > Oscillospiraceae > JAZOXB01. Next base: position 32,762 of record CAKUMO010000002.1, on the reverse strand, counting down.
GAGAAAGTACGAGGACGACGAGGTCGTCGCCTTTGTCAACGGCATTCTTCGTTCTGCCGCCCGTGCGCTGGAACCACAGAAGGACGAGCAGCAATGAAAGTTCTCGCCTTTGATACCAGTAACTACACGACCTCCGTTGCCGTGTTTGACGGGAACGGAGGAAAAAATGCGTCCAGATTGCTCGATGTTGCACCAGGCGCACTGGGGCTGCGGCAGAGCGATGCCCTGTTCGCGCATGTGAAACGCCTGCCGGAGCTTGCCGACAGGCTGTTTTACGATATGGGCGCGTTCATCCCGGATGCCGTGGGTGCAAGCACGCGTCCGCGTGCAGTGGAGGGCTCGTACATGCCCTGCTTTTTGGCGGGACAGACGCAGGCAGAGGTATTCAGCTCTGCACTGAAAATCCCGTTTTATGCGTTCTCGCATCAGCAGGGGCATGTTGCCGCGTCGGTCTGGTCGGCGGGGCGCATGGAGCTATTGGACAAGCCGCATCTGGCGTGGCATCTTTCCGGCGGCACGACGGAGCTTTTATACATCACGCCGGAGGGCGTGAGCGTCCATGCGGAGAAAATCGGTGGTACGACGGACATTTCCGCCGGTCAGCTCATCGACCGCACCGGGCAGCTCCTTGAGCTGCCGTTCCCGGCGGGCAAAGCCCTTGACGCGCTGAGCAAAGAGGGAAGCGGCAAAGAGTTTTTCCGCGTAAAAGTGCAGGACACGTCTTTTTCACTCTCGGGCGTGCAGAATAAGATCCAGGAGTTTTATGCGCACGGCGCGTCCAAAGCCGACACGGCGGCCTATGCGCTGCGCTGCCTGATCGGCGCGATTCTCAAGGCGACGGAGAATGCCCTGCGGCAATATCCGCACTGTGAGGTCATCTTTGCAGGCGGCGTTTCCTCCAACACCATGCTGCGCGAACGCTGTAAGGTACTGCCCGCCGTATTTTGTGCACCGGAATTTTCCACGGATAATGCCATGGGTACGGCGATTCTGACGTGGAGGGCGCACAATGCAGGTCTATGAGGTGTCGCAGGTCAACGAATACCTGCGCCAGCGCTTCGAGGAGGACGAGCTTCTCTCCGGCGTGTTTATCCGCGGAGAGGTCAGCAACTATAAGCTCTATCCCTCGGGTCACCATTATTTCACGTTAAAAGATGCAAGCAGCGCGATGCGCTGCGTCATGTTCCGCGGCAACGCCTTTCGACTGCGCTTTCGGCCGGAAAACGGCATGAAGGTCATCGCTTTCGGCCGCGTTTCCGTCTTTCCGCGTGACGGCACGTATCAGCTTTACTGCACGGAAATGACGCCGGACGGCGTGGGTGACCTGCATGTCGCCTTTGAACAGCTCAAAACGAAGCTGCAAGCCGAGGGGCTGTTCGCACAGGAGAGAAAAAAGCCGCTCCCGCGTTTTCCGCATCGCATTGCGATCATCACCTCGGCGGCGGGCGCGGCCCTGCATGATATGCTGCGCATCCTGCGCAAGCGCTATCCTTTGACCGAGGTCGTGCTGCTGGCCGTGCGCGTGCAGGGCGCGGAGGCACCGCTGGAGATCGCTGCGGCGCTGCGCTATGCCAATCGCTACCGTGTCGCAGATTTGATCATCACGGGACGCGGCGGCGGCTCCATCGAGGATCTTTGGGCCTTCAACGACGAGCGCGTTGCGCGTGCAATCGCCGAATCCGAGATTCCGGTCATTTCGGCGGTCGGTCATGAGCCGGACTTCACGATCTCCGATTTTGTGGCCGATCTTCGCGCGGCGACGCCGTCAAACGCGGCGGAGCTGGCTGTACCGGATCAGACGGAGCTGCGGCAGGAGCTTGCAGCAAAGCAGACGCTGCTTTTAACGCTGATGCAGAAGCGGCTGAAGGCCGAGCGGCAGCACGTTGCGGCTCTGGCAGGCTCGCGCAGCCTGCGCGACCCGATGAATTATCTCAACGACCGGCGCATGCTCACGGATTATCTGCAGCGCCGCCTGAATGCTGCCGCGCAGCGAGAGGTGAGCGCGAGCCGTGAGCGCTTTGTTCGTTTGACGGCCAAGCTCGATGCCATGAGTCCCTTGAAGGTTCTAGGGCGCGGTTATAGCTTTGCGCGAGACGAGCGCGGGAGTGTTGTGCGCAGCGTTCACCAGCTTGCAGTGGGCGAGACGCTGCGGCTGGAATTTGCCGACGGCTGCGCGCATGCGCAGATCACAGATTTGGAGGATGCCCATGAAGAAAGAATCCATGACCTTTGAGCAGTCGCTCAAGCGCCTTGAGGAAATCGTCAGGCGCATGGAGAGCGGCGATGTCGCGCTGGAGGAAGCGCTTGCGCTGTTTGAGGAGGGAACCGCGTTGGCAGGCTCCTGCAACAAGCTGATTGACCGCGCGGAATTGAAGGTTTTACAGATGACAAAGGGCGCGGATGATGCACCTGTAGAAACGGAGATCGAAGATGGAACAGTTTGATGCGCGGCTGCGCCGCTATCAGGACGAGATCGAGGGCTACTTGCAGCAGACTTTTGTAGAACCGGACGAGCCGCAGCAGCCGCTGTTTGAGGCCATGCGTTACAGTCTGCTGGCGGGCGGTAAGCGCCTGCGCCCGGTTTTGACGATGAGCTTCTGTGCGCTTTGCGGCGGTAAGGCCGAGGACGCGCTGCCCTTTGCAGCAGCGACGGAGATGGTGCACACTTATAGCCTGATACATGATGATCTTCCGTGTATGGACGACGACGCGATGCGCCGCGGCCGCCCGACCAACCACAAGGTCTACGGTGAAGCGACGGCCGTCCTCGCGGGCGACGCGCTACTGACAGCGGCGTTCCGCTACCTGACCAAGGCGAAGCTGCCCGCTGCACGCATTGTGCAGGCGGTGCAGGTGCTCTCCCTGTGTGCGGGTGAGCTGGGCATGGTCGGCGGTCAGGTGCTGGACATGGAGGCGGAGCAGCGCACCTGCACAGAGGCCGAGGTCTATGCCATCCAATCCCGCAAAACGGGGGCGCTGATTTCCGCTGCCTGCCAGCTCGGCGTGATCGCGGCGGGCGGCGGTGTGCGCCAGCAGGAGGCTGCGGCAGACTACGCCGCGTCGCTCGGTTTGGCCTTCCAAATCGAGGACGACATTCTGGACGTTGTCGGAGACGCAAAGACACTCGGCAAGGCCGTGGGCGTGGACGCAAACAAAAATACCTTTGTCCGACTCTACGGCGTGGAGGTCTGCCGCGAAATGGTCGAGAAAGAAACACGTAAGGCCATCGACGCGCTGTCAGTCTTTGAACATGCAGAGTTCCTGACGGGGCTGGCCGAGCGGCTGGTCAGCCGGGAAAAATAAACGCGAATATGGACTTGCCGCCCTCGAATAGAGTGTTTCGGGGGTGGTATCATGCTCACAGCAGCGGTCTGGCTGATGCTCAGCAGCATTCTGTATTCCCTGCGGCTATCCAACGGCAGCGGCTCCTTTCCTAAGCCTCTGAGTGCAAAGGAGGAGCAGCACTATCTCGAGCTTGCCGCGCAGGGAGATCTGGAGGCCAGAAACATACTCATAGAGCGCAATCTGCGTCTCGTGGCGCATATTATGAAAAAGTACTACACGCAGACGGCCGATCAGGAGGATCTGATCTCCATCGGAACGATCGGGCTGATTAAAGGGATTTCCACCTTTGATGCGTCCAAGGGCGCGCGCCTTGCGACCTACGCCGCACGCTGCGTGGAAAATGAAATTCTGATGTATTTCCGCGGGCAGCGCAAGAGCGCGTCGGATGTTTCGCTCTCGGAGATCATTGAGACGGGAAAAGATGGCAACGCGCTGTCGCTGATGGATGTGATCTGCTCGGACGAAGACCTGTTTGAACGGATGTCCGACAAGGAAATCTATGCGCGGCTGTACGAAATGATCGAATCGCGCCTGACTGAGCGGGAGAAGCATATCATTGTCCTGCGTTACGGCCTTGCCAATCACCGTCCGCTCACACAGCGCGAGATCGCCGCGCAATGCGGCATCAGCCGCAGCTATGTCAGCCGAATCGAGAAAAAAGCACTGCAAAAGCTTGAACGCGCACTTTCAGAGGAAGGATAGAGAAAATGCACCCTTGGAAGCACTTTAAGACGATCACAAAGCACCGCTGGCTCGTGCGGAAGCACTGCTTCCACGTTGGGCTCTACTGGCGCGGTCTGACGCATGACCTGTCGAAATACTCGTGGACGGAGTTTTGGGCCGGCGCGAAATACTATCAGGGCACGCGCAGCCCGAACACAGAGGAACGCGAGGAAAACGGTTATTCACTGGCGTGGATGCACCACAAGGGCCGCAACCGCCACCACTATGAATACTGGACGGATCTCAATCTGCAAACCAAGCGCTATGCGCCCGTACCCATGCCGCGCATTTTCTTAGTGGAGATGGTCATGGATCGCATTGCGGCCTGCAAGGTCTATCATGGAAAGGCGTATGAGGACGGCGATGCGCTGGCCTATTTTGAACATGCGCTCGAAGCGCGCGAGTCATCCATGATGCACCCGCAGACAAGGCGTGAGCTGACCTGCATTCTGACCATGCTGCGTGACAAAGGGGAGCGGGAGACCTTCCGTTTCTTGAAGGAGGTTGTCCTGCAAGGCAAGCCCTTTGCGGAGGAATGAGATAAGCGGCGTGAACGCTATTCCATATGATTGATGTTTTAGATGCATAAAAGGCGGAAATCTCACTTTGAGTTTTCCGCCTTTCGCATTGTTTTTTAAAATGTTGCCACTTCGTTTTGTGCGGGCTGCGCAGGAACAACCTCCGTGGCGGTCAGCACAGGGCCGACCCCGCGATAGAGCGCGTGGAAACGCGCGGCGACAGTGGCCGTGACCGTGACCCACTCGCGCGCATGCAGCTCGTCTGAGCAGTCATATTTGCAGGGGAGCCCCATAAACGCGATGTCCTCGACGCAGCAGGTCATCACGAAGCGGCCGGGCGCGAAATAGCCCTCGCGCTCTTTTTTCAGCCGTGCGACCTGCGCCTTAAAGCGGACGGTCTTGCCGTTGTACTTCTTCGGTTCTTCGGTGATGTCGCGGTAAAACAGTGCGTAGTCGTCATCCTGAATCTCCACGACCGGCGCGTTGAGGTCGAAGGGAAGCGGGTCCTCAATCTCGTCATACTGTGTGGTGCCGTCAGTGTATTCATAGAGAATTCCGACGCGTCGGTTCAGTGCGCGAGCCAGCTTGTGCAGCGGCATGACATCCTGCTTCGGCGTCAAGCGGTTGAATACGACCATCTCGCAGCCGGAGAGCTTGTCCACAACCAGAGAACGCATATTCGCGTTGTACGCCATGATCGTGCTCGCGTCGGCAAACATGACCTCCTGCGCAATCTGCCAGTCCTGCGGCATCTTGTTATAGAACACGCCGACCTGCTGCATGCCGTTCAGCTCGACGACGACGCGCTCGGCGCGGTGCTTTTTCAAAAGCGCAGCAAGTTCCTCGGTCGTGACGGTTTCCTCATCGACGGCTTCAGGATAGACATGCTGATAGGGATAGGCGGAGACGTCATACTCTTCCTCACCCTCCTCACAGACGAGCAGAAGTGTCCGCTCGCCGGCATTGAAGCGCTCGTCGCAGAGCGTCTCCTGAATGAACTTCGTCTTGCCGGAATCCAGAAAACCGGTAAAGGCGTAAACAGGGATGGGCATAAGCGGCCTCCTTTGCTTACACGCCGAACAGTTCGGCCAGCGCCGCTTCGTTGAGCTTGGAGCCGATCACGCACAGGCGGCCGGTGACGGCTGCAGTACCATTGCGCACGTCGATCTCGCCGGGAACGTGGTCGAAGTGCAGCCAGCTGCCGTTCTCGTCCTCGACGATGCCCTTGGCACGCAGGACGATGCCATAGGTTTCCTCGCTGTCCAGTGCGGTGAGAATGCGGCGCAGCTCGTCGGCGGTGAACTTCTTCGGCGTTTCAACGCCCCAGCTCTGGAAAACCTCATCGGCATCATGCCCGTGATGGTGATGATGATGATGGTGTTCATGTTCATGATCTTCATGCTCGTCATGGTCATGATGATGACAGCAGCATTCATGATCGTGGTCGTCATCGTCATCATGGTCGTGGTGATGATGGTGATGTTCGTGTTCGTCATGATCGTCGTCATCATGATGGTGGTGATGGCAGCAGCAATCGTCGTCATCGTCATCATCGTCATCTTGATGGGCAGCCTTGATCATCTCGGCCAGCTCCTGCGTGAGGGAATTTTGGTTGTTCATGGCCTCGAGAATCTGCTTGCCGGTGAGTTGGTCCCATGGAGTGGTGATGATAACGGCGTTCTGATTGTGCTCACGCAGCAGAGCAACGGCGGCTGCGAGCTTTTCCTCGCTGATAGAGCCGGTGCGGCTGAGAATGATGCAGGACGCAGTTTCGATCTGGTTGCTGTAAAATTCCCCGAAGTTTTTCAGGTAAACCTTGCACTTTGTGGCGTCTGCGACGGTGATGAAGCTGCCGAGGCAGACATCAGAAGTCGCAACGCGCTCCACCGCACCGACCACGTCGCTGAGCTTGCCTACGCCGGACGGCTCAATGAGGATGCGGTCGGGCTGATAATCTGCGATGACCTGCGTCAGCGCACGGCCAAAGTCGCCCACGAGCGAGCAGCAGATGCAGCCGGAGTTCATCTCGTTGACCTTGATGCCTGCCTCCTGCATGAAGCCGCCGTCGATGCCGATCTCACCGAATTCGTTCTCAATGAGAACGAGTTTTTCGCCGCAGTAGGCTTCGCGGATCATTTTTTTAATGAGCGTGGTCTTGCCGGCACCGAGAAAACCGGAAAAAATATCAATTGTCGTCATTTGTAAATGAAACTTCCTTTCTGTTTGTGCGTCAAATAAGAGAATGCCGCTATTTACTGAATATTATAGCACCGCATGTCAATAATCGCAAGTCCTGCAAGGAAAATCGCAGGAAAAGCAAAATTTCGGTTGCATTTTTACAATTCTATGCTATACTATGAGACCGATGCGAGGTGATTTCTTTCGTGCACACGAAAAAAATACGCCCTCTTGCCGCAATCCGGCAGGAGTGGAATCTTGAAAATTTCAAAAGGTTAATCTTTTACATAGCTTCCGCTGTGTTTATTAACATGGCATTGGAAATGCTATCGCGCCGCTCGTTTATGGCGGGTGTGCGGTATCTGACCGAGCGGCCTTGGCAGTTTTTTTATGACGCACTGATTATTCTGTTCACGCTTTCGCTTTCCCTGGTGTTTCGCAAGCGCGGATTTTTCTTTGCGCTCTTTTCGGCTGTCTGGCTCGGCCTCGGACTGACGAACTGCATCCTGCTTGGTTATCGCGCTACGCCTTTGACCGCGCCCGACATCTGGCTGGTCTCGTCCGTTCGAGATATTATCGAGATTTATCTTTCTCCCATTGCCATCATCGGTCTGATGCTGTTGATTACAGGTGTGATCGCCGGGATCATGTATCTGTGGCTACGTGCAAGGCGGTACCGGACTTCTTATTATTTTGGTTTTTTCCACATCGCCCTGTTTGCGCTCGTGCTGCTGGGTGCAACGGTCGGCCTGCTGAAAAGAGGCGCGATTGCATCGCAGTTTCCGAATCTTCCGGATGCCTATAATGCCAACGGCTTTGCTTACTGCTTCTCTGCCAGTGCGGTCACGCAGGGCATTTCCGAACCGGACGGTTACGGCGAGGCCGAAATTCAGTCGATTCTTCATGCGGAAGGTGAGATTCCCGCAAGCCGCAAGAACGGTCCGAACATCGTCTTTGTGCAATTGGAATCTTTCTTTGACCCGAACCTCCTGAAGGACGTGACCTATTCCGAAAATCCCGTGCCGAATTTCGAGGCGCTGAAGGAAAAATATTCAACAGGACTTTTTTATGTTCCGTCCATCGGCGCCGGTACGGCGAATACGGAATTTGAAGTCCTCTCCGGGATGAATCTGAACCATTTCGGCGTAGGGGAGTATCCCTATAAGACCGTGGTCAAGCACCGCCCTTGCGAGTCCATCGCCTATGCACTGAAAAAACTGGGCTATTCCACGCACGCGATCCATAACAACAACGCAACTTTTTACAGCCGCGACCGCGTCTATGCCAACCTCGGCTTTGACACCTTTACTTCCGAGGAATATATGCACGATCTCGTCTACAACCCGCTGCAATGGGCGAAGGACGAATGCCTGACGCAGGAAATTCTCAAGGCGCTGCGCTCGACGAATTGCCGCGACCTTGTTTTCACGGTCTCTGTGCAGCCGCACGGCAAATATCCCACGGAGCCTCTGACCGAGGACGGCATTATTTCCGTACAGGGCATGGAGGACGAAGCGCGCCGCAACGGCTTTGAATACTACCTTGGTCAGCTGCACCAGACGGACGCGTTTATTAAAGAGTTGACAGACGCGCTTTCCGGTCTCAATGAGCCGACCGTTGTGGTGTTCTACGGCGATCATCTGCCCAGCTTCCAGATCACGCAGGATGAGCTTTCCCGCGGCACCGTGCAGACGACGGAGTATGTCATCTGGTCGAATTTTAATCTGAAAAAGCAGGACAGGGACATTCAGGCATACCAGATTTCTGCGCTCCTGTTTGACCGCCTCGGTATTCACGAGGGCACGATCTTCACCTATCATCAGAAATTCATGAGCGCCGGCGACGGCAATCCGCAGTATCAGGAAGATTTGACACAGCTCGAGTACGACCTGCTCTACGGTAAGCGCTACTGCGTAAACGGCGGCGTTTTGGAAACGGCGCCCATGCGGCTCGGCGTGGACGAGATCAAGCTGACGGAGATCTCCTATGATCCGGCCGCCATGATTCTGACTGCACACGGTGAAGCCTTTACCCCATTCAGCGTGATCCTGCTGAACGGCGAGCAGGTTGCAACGGAGTACGTCTCACAGAACGAGCTGCGTGCGCTGTCGGTCACGCTCGCGGACGAGGACATCATCGCCGTGGCGCAGGTTTCCGCAACGGATACTCTGCTTGAGCTTTCCCAAACCGCGGAGCTGACTTTTTCCGCGGCGGTCTCTTGACTTTATCGATTAAAAGTGGTAAAGTATCGAAAAGCGAAGGCTAAGATTCACAAGTCCTCTGCTTGGCAGAGGACTTGTTGTGTTTTTAATGGAGGCATTCTTATGCAGGAACTCAACAGAACCGCCGAACAATTCACCGATTCCGTGATTCGCCGAATGACGCGCATTTCTCTGGAGTGCGGTGCGATCAATCTGGCGCAGGGCTTTCCGGATTTTGATCCGCCGAAGGCGCTGACCGACCGTCTGGCCGAAGTCAGCCGGCTTGGCCCGCACCAGTATCCCATTACCATGGGTGCGCCGAATTTCCGCCGTGCGCTGTCGAAGAAATGTGAACACTTTATGGGCATCGCGCCGGACCCTGAAACGGAAATGGTCGTGACCATCGGTTCGACCGAGGCCATGGTCGATACGCTCTTTGCCGTGACAAACCCCGGCGAGCGCGTCGTGCTGTTTTCCCCGTATTTTGAAAACTACCGTGCACAGATTCTGCTTGTCGGCTGTACGCCGGTTTTTGTGCCGCTGACGCCACCGGAATTCCACTTCGATGCGGATCTTCTTGAGGACGAGCTTCGCAAGGGCGCAAAGGCGATCCTGATCTGCAATCCCTCGAACCCAAGCGGAAAGGTGTTTACACTCGAGGAGCTGATGCAGATTGCGGACTTGGCCAAGCGCTATGATACCTATGTGATCACCGATGAGGTCTACGAGCATATCGTCTACGCACCGCATAAGCACATTTCCATGTGTACGCTGCCTGGCATGTGGGAGAGGACGATCACCTGCAGCTCGCTCTCAAAGACCTATTCCATCACCGGATGGCGTCTGGGCTATGCACTCGCACCCAAGCGCATCATGGATAAGATCAAGCAGTACCACGATTTCAACGCCGTCGGTGCAGCCTCACCTCTGATGGAGGCCGCGGTCGTGGGACTGGAGATGCCGGACAGCTATTATGCGGAGTTCGGTGCGCATTATGCGCACATGAAGCAGCTTTTTACCGCAGGACTTGACAACCTCGGCATTTCCTACACCGATCCGCAGGGCGCGTATTTTGTCCTCGCTGATCTTAAGAAGTACATGAAAAACTACGACAGTGATGTGGAATTCTGCGCGGAAATGGCGCGGAAAGTTGGCGTGGCTTGCGTGCCCGGCTCGTCCTTCTTCCGCGAGGGCGGCGAGGGCATCGTCCGCCTGCACTTTGCCAAGCGGGACGAAACGCTCAACGCCGCGCTCGACCGCCTGTCAAATCTCAGTCAAATGCTGTAAATACTGCCATGGCCGCCGGATACGGGCTTCGTATTCGGCGGCCATGCTTTATTTGGTCTCTGTCAATAGTTGGGGTAGAGACAAAACACAGATAATTAGGTCGTGTCGGGGCGAATCGCGCCGGCACGATTTTTATGCATGGCAGAACAAAATCCTTTTCCTGAAGTTTGAGAAATTTCGCATACCGAAGCAAACCCGTTTTAAGACCTTTGTTTTGTTATTGCAGCCTTCAACGAAGCCATTCGACCATGGGACATCCATGGCGTTCAAAATCTCGCGGAACCAATTTCGGTATGCCTTGGTGCAGTCAGAAAATTCCGGCAGATCCATGACCTCTACAGCCGCCAGCCAGTCAATCAGCTTCTGTTTCCCGCTTTTGGCAGACTCAGAGCGGATCACATTAAGAAACTCATTTTTCAATCGATACGCATCCGCCAGCCTGGGCGCTATTTCAAACATGAGGGCCAGCCTGTCCGCTTCCTCGTCCGAGAGATTTTCCATGGGCTTCATCAGAAGACATCCAGATTTTTTGAAATATGTGCTGACTTCCGACTTCGCAAACATCGAACGCAAGCTCGACGGCATCAACAACGGAATCTGCGACAGCACCTTCGCGCTGAACAACAGCATCAAGGACGGCTTCTCTGCCGCAGAGCTGGCACGGTGCAACGCGCAGATGCAGTTCATGCAGCAGCTCTTTGCGCTGCAACAGCAGATTTCCAACTGCTGCTGCGAAAACCGCGAGGCCATTGCGCAGGTGCGATACGACATGGCGACGCAGGGCTGCCAGACGCGCAACCTGATGCAGAACAACACCCGCGACATCATCGAGGCGTTCAACTGCGGGATGCGCGGCATCGAGCAGAGACTGACCGCGCAGGAGATGGCCGCGAAGGACGCGAAGATCGCAGAGCAGAATCAGCTTCTGTTCGGCTATCAGCTTGCGGCCTCGCAGGCGGTGCAGACGGACGGCCTCAAGAGCTACATCGGCAACCAGTTTGCGCTCAACAATCCGAGACCGGTTCCGGCCTTCAGCGTTCCGGCATCGTTCCAGTACGCGGGCTGCGGAAGCTGCGCCTGACAACCAAACATTTCAGCTTTTTCGTGAACTCACGAAAATGGTCCGCCCCATGCGGATACTGACGCGACGCGGCGGGGCAATCGTCCCGCCGTAGTTTTATTTGAGAGGAGAATTAAAAAATGGCAGAATTTACAAATGCAAACATCGTGAGCGTTGCAGCGGGACAGAACGTGCCGCTGACGGAAACGGCGGTCACAGGGAAGCCGTGCATCGTTCACAGAGAGGGGGCCGGGATCGTCACGCTGCGGGGGCTGACCCAGCAGTGCAAGGCAAGATTCCGCGTGGCGTTCGGCGCGAACATCGCGATTCCGACCGGCGGAACGGTGGAGGCCATCACCGCAGCACTGGCAATCAACGGCGAAGCACTGAACAGCGCGACGGCAATCGTGACACCGGCAGCCGTGGAGAACTATTTCAACATCTACGTCAGCGCGATTGTGGAGGTGCCGAAGGGCTGCTGCGTGACGGTGGCGATGAAGAACACCAGCGCACAGGCGGTCAGCTTTGCAAACTCCAACATGACCGTTGACCGGATTTCCTGAAAGGAGGAAGGACAATGTACGAACTGAGAGAAAAGCTCTGCGAGGAGCTGGAACGGTATTCCCGTAAGGAAAATCTGAGCGCGGGCGATCTGGACGTGCTGCACAAGCTGGCAAGCACGGTCAAGAACATCGACAAGATCATGATGCGCGAGGGACGCTCTGAAAATGGCTATAGCCGCGAGGGATACAGCCGAGACGGCGAATGGCAGGCCGACATGCGAGGCACCTACGGGCGCGGAAGCTCCTACGGGCGAAGCGGTGCGCATTATGTACGCGGGCATTATAGCCGAGGCGCAGACATGAAGGAAAAGCTCGAAGAGCTGATGCGCTGCGCAGAGGACGATGCGTCGAGGGATGCGATCCGCCGGTGCATGGAGAGCGTTGACGAGAAGTAACTCGTAAGCATTTTCATAAGCAAAAGCTATTCCAAAATGCGGGAAAAACAGTTTCGCGGACGGGAACGTAAGTTCCAAAAATGGAACAAGAAAAAGCCAGCAAACCATTGCAAATAAAGGAAAAGCCTTGCAAACGCTGTGTTTGCAAGGCTTTGTATATTGGCGGAGTGAGAGAGATTTGAACTCTCGCGCGCTTTTTACACGCCTACTCCCTTAGCAGGGGAGCCCCTTCGGCCTCTTGGGTATCACTCCGAATCAAACGCTATATAGGAGAAAAATGGCGGAGAGAGTGGGATTCGAACCCACGGCCCATTGCTGGGTCACTGGTTTTCAAGACCAGCTCCTTAAACCGCTCGGACATCTCTCCGAATGTTGCTCAGTTATTCTAGCACAGGCCGCGTGATTTGTCAACCATAAACTTTAAAATATCGCGCCCACCGATCTGTGAGCGCGATATTTTTAATCCAGCGCATGAATGAACGCGTCCAACAGGTCAACACAACGGTCGGAAGCCTTTTCGAATTCGCGGAAAAATTCCCCCGCGCCGCCGTTGATGCCGTCGGAGACGAGCTTGAGCATCAGGCAGGGGACATGACTGCGGATGCAGGTAAGCAAAATACCTGCAGATTCCATATCACAGATGTCCGCGCCGTAGCGCGTGTGCAGCTCCGCTTTTTCGGCAGGATCACCCACAAATTTGTCGGCAGACGCACAGACGGCCTCATGCAGTACGGGGTTTTGCTCCAGAGCGAAGCGGCGCAGAGCTTCATCCGTCGGGATAAACGGCTCGGGATATTCGAGATAACAGCCCGGCTCAACCGTTTCGGCCTGCGAAACGTCATAGGCGTAGTGCACGACGCTCTTGACCACGCAGGAATGTTCGACCGCGAAATCATCCGTCAGGCCGCCGACGACGCCGAAGTTCAGGATGAAATCCACGTCGAATTTAGAGATCAAAAGCTGCGTAGCGGCCGCTGCGCCAATCTCGCCAGCCCCGCACTCGGCAATATAGACCTTTTGGCCGCCAATGTTATACTCTAAAACGTCATATCCACGGCAGGGAAGTACTGCACTTGCGCTGCCGTACCTTCTGTAAAATGCCTCAAGCTCGACCGCCACGACCAGTCCGATGCGTTTCATGGCCTCAACTCCTTTTACGGGAGTATAACACATTTGGCACGGAAAAGTCAAGAATCAAGCTTTTGAAACAGATCAGCCAGCAGAGCGTCGCGGTTGACATGATAGACATAGCTGATCGGATGTCGATTGCAGTCGATGGTATATTGGCCGTTGTACTCCGGAATCGGAGCCGGAATGGTTCGATAGGAGAGAAAACGTTGTCCGTCGTTGACAAGCCACGCGACCGCAGAGACGTCCCAGATCGTGCGGCTCCACGGCAGACCGGCAGCGTAACTTTCCGCCAATTCAATCGTGTTGTGCGCGAGATAGTCTGCCAAGGGATTTTTCCCGACGAGCCAATGCTCCAGCTCGTAGCGCGTCGTATTCAAAAGCTCTATCACGCCGACGCAAGGCAATTGCACAAGCGGCACACCGCAGCCGAACATCACACGCGCGGCAGCAATGTCCTGCTTCATGTTAAATTCGACCGTGTCGCAGTGGTGCAGAGAATGTCCGCCGAGCCAGACAACGACCGTCCGCTCCTTCATATCAGGGCATTTCAAAAAAGCAGAAGCGACGTTCGTGATCGCACCTATTGCTAAAATATACAAGGGCGCGTCCGATGTATAGTTCTTTGAAATCTCTACCAGAAAATCGGCAGCTTCCGACGCTGCCGGTGTGTTTTCGTCCGGAAGATAGCTGCTTGAACCGCGGCAGACCGGAAAATTCCGGTGCGCATAACCGGCAAGTTCGAGTACTTTTTTGATCTCGTGATAACTTTTTTCCATGCCGTCCGCTGGGGAAATTGACTTTTCGTTGAAAAAAGGTGCAGCGCAGAAGCCACGAATCCGGATTCGATCCTGATTTTTCAGGAGATACGCGATGGCAAATTGGTCGTCGATCTCGTTGTAGGCATCGGTATCCAAAACGGCGTCGACGATGCGTGTCGGTGCTTCAAGATTCTTCAGGTAAACATCCTGTGTCATAATGTTCATTCCTTTCGTAGAGCTACTAACAGTTTAGCAGAAAGGTGCACGCATTGCTATGACGGATAACAGAAGAATTATGACAAATCGGTTATTCCTTGCAATTTGCAATAAATTCCCATATAATAATTTGCGGAGCAGAAAGGGGAAACAGGATGAATATTTCAGTAAAAACGGCATGGAAATCCAACAGAGAAGCATCGGAGCGAGTCAATCCGCATCGGCACGAATATAACGAATTGGTTTTTTATCGCAGCGGAGAAGGAGCGTGCCGGATCGGCGTTCCGTATGCTTTCTCAGCCGGAGACCTTGCGATCATCCCGGCGGGGACGCTGCACAGTGAGCTTCACATGCAAGACGGCGAGGTTATCTGCATCGGATTCTTGTGCGACGAAGCTATGACTGCCGAAGTACTGCACAATACAATGTCGTTGGTACAGCTCGCGGAGCGAGTCGTTCATGAGATTAGCGCACAAGAATACGGTTTCCGGCGCATGGCGGAGATCTATCTGGAAGAAATCCTGATTCGTATCAGAAGGGAAATGGGATACGAGGCTACGGCATTCCGTTTTGAGTATGTTGCAGAGTATCTGCGCAGCAATTACCGGGATCAAATCTCACTTGCAGGATTGGCAAAGCAGCTTCACATGAGCTATGAATATTTTCGCCACAGATTCCGCGACAATTACGGAGCTTCACCACAGAAGTTCCTAATCGAGGCACGACTCAACGCCGCCGCGCAGCAGCTTGTTGAGACGGACAATTCCTGTACGCAAATTGCAGAAAACTGCGGATTTTCTGATCCTTCACAGTTTTCCATGATGTTTCGATGCCGTTTTGGCAGGACACCGACAGAATACAGAAGGCGCGACGCAAGCCATAGTTGTAAATAGTTATAAAAAGAGAACACAGAGACAGGGGAACGCTTGCCGGGCGAAAAGCCGAACGAAACCACAACGGCTATTTTGTGGGCCGGAGGCCCAGATGCGTTCATTGCGCGAGGACAGCGCGATGGTTTTTCTTTGAGCGCAATGAACGCAACAAAATAAAAATTTTGTTGCGTTTGAGCTTGAAATTTGCGCCACAATGTGTTACAATTGGATTTGGATTAATAGCTAATCTGGGTACAAGCGAGTATTCTGCTTAGGCAGTCGGCTGACTGTCTCTGGCAGTGTTCGCCCATGGAGTTCAAGGTTGATATTTGATTCATTGCTTGTGAATGACTGACACGCTTGTATTGCGGCGAACGCAGCGTTTTTGCGTCGGACGTTCTCTGCACAGGCGCGGCCACGACAACAATTCGTTTCTACTGCAACGCACAAGTCATGCTATAATGAGGTTTTTATGGAACGCTATACCGATTGCCCGCAGATTCTGCGCGAGTTCTTATCTTACCACGAGACCATCAAGGGTCAGTCTCAACACACCATTCAGGAATACTATCTCGACTTGCGGATGTTCCTGCGCTTTATGGTTCTTGTCAAAAACGAAATGCCATACACCACGCCATTGGAGGATTTGTCCATCCGTCAAGTAGACCTGAATTTTATAAAAACGATAACTATTACTGATATTTTCGATTTCTTATCCTACTTGGCAAATGATCGCAACGATGGTATCGGTAGTGCGGCACGGTCTCGTAAGCTGTCTGCAATCAAGTCGTTTTACAAGTATTTAACTGTTCGAACAAAGCAACTGGATGAAAATCCGGTCAAGGATGTGGAATATCCGAAAATTCGCAAAGCTCTGCCAAAATATCTCACGCTCGAGGAATCTAAACGCCTGCTCTCCTCCGTTCAGGGGCCAAACGCGAAGCGCGACTATGCGATATTGATGCTCTTTCTTAACTGCGGAATTCGGCGTTCTGAACTGGTAGGTTTGAATCTGAATGACGTTTATGAGGACAGAATTCGCGTCGTCGGCAAGGGAAACAAGGAACGGATCGTCTATTTTGGCTCTGCCTGTAAGGCGGCAATCGATGATTATCTGATCGAACGGAATCAGAAAGTGCTTACGGACAATCGCGCGCTGTTCGGTTCACGCGACAGCAACCGCATCAGCGTGACGGCGGTTCACCGACTTGTTAAGAAGCACATGCTGCAAGCCGGGCTTGACCCTGACCAATATTCCGCACACAAGCTGCGCCACACGGCCGCGACGCTGATGATCTCTAACGGTGTGGACATCAAAACCGTGCAGGAGGTGCTTGGCCACGAGCATCTGAACACGACGGAGATCTACACGCACATAGAAAACACCGAGCTGAAAATTGCGGCAGAGGCCAATCCCCTCGCCCATATCGACTTTAAAGGAGAACACGAATGAAAACCGCTGTGATTTTTGATTTGGACGGCACGCTGCTCAATACGCTGGAGGATCTGAAAGACAGTACGAATTATGCACTTCAAAAGTTCGGATTCCCTCAGAGAACGCTGGATGAAGTGCGCAGTTTCGTTGGAAATGGGTTGAGAATGCTGATCGTTCGCGCCGTTCCGGCCGGTACTGAGGATGCGGTGATCGATGCGGTATTGCAGACGATGAAGCTGCATTACGCGGAAAATTATCACAATAAAACGCGCCCCTATGACGGAATCGAGGCACTTTTGGCGCGCCTAAAAGCCGAAGGCTATCCCATGGCAATCGTCTCGAACAAGGCCGATCTTGTTGTTGCGCTGCTTCGCAAGTTGTATTTTGACGCGCTGATTCCTGTGGCCGTCGGCGAAACGGAGGGCGTTTTGCGCAAGCCCGCGCCGGATATGGTCATTGAAGGGCTACGGCGTCTTGGGTTACCGGGGGCAAAGGCAGTTTACGTCGGTGATTCCGAGGTCGATCTGCAAACAGCGCGGAATGTGGGAATTCCCTGCCTCAGCGTGACATGGGGATTTCGGAGCATTCAGCAACTGAAGGAGGCCGGAGCGCAGCATCTTGCCCACACGCCCGATGAGCTTTATGAGACTATCTCCCAACTGAAGTAATACAAGACGTATTCCGGCTGTATGGGAAAGGTTGAGTAAAATGATATTTCTGAACAAATTTCGCGGCTGCCTGGCTAGGTGGAGCGGCGGGCGATGCGCTGGGGTATGCCGTCGAATTCCTCGATCGGCAGACGATTCTGCATCGCTATGGAAACGGCGGGATCACGGAATATGACCTTTCTCGGCCTTGAAAAAATCCCGTAAAAATATCAGGAAAAGCTTGAGCTGTGCGAGGTCATTCTGCGTGCTGCCGATGATCTATATTTCGCAATTTAGCATTTTACCCGAAGTAGTTTACACCGAGGATCGCAACGCCAAGGATGACCAAAATCGCGCCGGTAATGCGATTGAGGGTCTTTGGCTGCGCCTTATTGGCAAAAAGTGCGGCGAGCTGTGCAAACAGCAGAGTGCTCAATACGCACACGACGAGCATCAGGATATCCGGAGCACCGCCGATGGCGAAGTGGCTGACTGCGCCGGTCAAGGCAGTCGCGCTCATAATAAACACACTGGTGCCGACCGCCGTTTTCAGCTCGTAACCCAGCACGGAGGTCAGAACGAGCAGCATCATCATGCCGCCGCCTGCCCCGACGAAGCCGCAGATGAAGCCGACCATCGCACCGCATAGCACGGAACGGATCGCCTTCTGCTTTGCGGTCGCAGTGGCGAGGCGCTTTTTGGGCGCAATGACCGGCCGAACGATGAATTTGATACCCAAAAGCAGCGTCATGAACACGGAGAAATTGCCCATGGTCGTTTTTGGCACGATGCTTGCAATATAGCTGCCGACCATGGTAAAGCAGAGCACGGCGAGCATCATAATGAGACCGTTTTTGATGTCCAGATTTTTATTCTTTCCATAAGTGATTGCGGAGGCCGCGCTTGCAAGCACGTCACTGGCCAAGGCGATGCCGACCGCCATGTAGGGGTCAGCATTCAGAAATGTGATGAGCATCGGGCTGATGACCGCTGCGGCGCTCATCCCGGCAAAGCCGGTACCGAGACCCGCGCCGGCGCCTGCAAGGATGCAAATCAAAATGGGTTTCAGCATGACTTATCTTCCTTCCCTTCCAGCCTTGTGAGATTGTCCTCAAGCTTGTCAGCGAGGCTTTGAAATGCCTGCAATTCCTCCTCGGTGATCCCATGCTTGAGCGTTTGTGTGAAATACTGCTGCATTTCACGACCGTCGGCAATGAGGGGGGCGGCCTGTGGCGTGGGAATCAGGCGATGCTTGCGGCGATCCTGCACATCGTTTTCCCGGGAAAGAAAACCGCGTTCGATCAGCGTTTCTACCGCAACGGAGGCAATGCCGCTCTTGATGCCGCGCAGAGCGCAGAGATCGCGTGCCGTATTGTGCGCAGGGTTGTTCGCGCAGTAGAGCAGTACATCAAAGCAGGTCTGGTTCAGCCCGTACTTTCTGCAAACCGGAAGGCTTAATGCGGCGTAGAGGTTGGAGAGCTTTTTTCCAAGTGCAATCATTTGTAGTGCAGACATGAGATCATCTCGAATTCTTCTAATTTTAGAATATCTATAATTATAGCAATACATCGGCAGTTTGTCAACATCAAACTGCGGAAAAAAAGACACGCACAAACGTGCGTGTCTATAATAATATGTAGATTTGCGGTTATCGCCGGGAGAAATTCTCATTCCGGCGAAAGTGAAACGGCGTGGCGGAGAATGCTGTACTGGGGTGCGCGGCAGGGCAGCTTCATTTTGAAAAGCATCTGCGGTGTGCGCGGCTGCGAAAGCAAATTGCCGTCCATGTTCTGCATCTCGGGCGCGTGAAAGCTGACCGGTCGAAGATCCGGCCCGACCAACTCAACAGTCTCCCCTGCCGCAAATTTATTGCGCAGCGAGAGCGTGGCGTTGCCGTCCGTGTCGCAGTCCGTGACAATCGCGCAGACCTGCCAATCGCGCAGATAACGTGAATCCTGATAATACTGGCCTGGCTGGCCAAAGTAAAAGCCCGTCGAATAGTGCCGGTGCGAGACATGCTCGACCTCGTCACGCCAGACGGGATCGACCTCGCGTCCGGCGGCCACGTCATCGATGACGTGGCGGTAGGCGCCGGTGACAATGGCAGCGTAATAGGCGGATTTTGCGCGGCCCTCGATCTTGATGCAGTCCACCCCCGCATCTGCCAACTCGGCAATGTGGTCGATCATGCACATATCGCGGGAATTCATGATATATGTTCCCTTTTCGTCCTCAAAGACGGGAAAAAATTCGCCGGGGCGCTTTTCCTCCATCAAGGCATACTGATAACGGCAAGGCTGCGCACAGGCACCGCGATTGCTGTCGCGTCCGGTCATGTAATTCGATAATAAGCAGCGACCGGAATACGATACGCACATTGCTCCGTGCGCAAAGGTCTCGATCTCCAGCTCTTTGGGCGTATTCTGCCGGATGGTGCGAATCTCGTCGAGGGACAGTTCACGCGCAAGCACGACGCGCTTTGCACCCAACTCGTACCACGCGGTCGCGCAGGCATAATTTGCGATGCTCACCTGCGTGGAAACATGACGTTCACAGTGCGGCGCATACTTCTGCGCCATGCGGAAAACACCAAGGTCGGCAATAATTAGTGCGTCTACTCCGCTGGCATCCAGAAGCTCCAAATGCGTCGGAAGCGAGGAAAGCTCGTCACTTCTCGGCATGGTGTTAACCGTAACATGCACTTTGACACCGTGCGAATGGGCGAAGCGGACGGCTTCAGGCAGCGCCTCCGGGGAAAAGTTTCCCGCGAAGGAGCGCATGCCAAAGCTCGTTCCTGCAAGGTAGACCGCGTCCGCGCCATAGAGGACGGCCATGTGCAGCCGTTCCATATCTCCGGCGGGCGCAAGCAGCTCCGGCTTATTCATCACCCTGCTCCTGCAAGAAGCGGTTGTGCTCCTCGTAGCTCGCGGAGAAGTGGTGCATGCCGGTGGAGTTATCAAGTGCGTAGTAGTAGTAATTTGTGTCATTCGGGTTGAGCGCTGCGGAAATGCTATTCAGGCCGGGGTTTGAGATCGGGCCTGTGGGCAGTCCTTGACGCGTATAGGTGTTGTAAGGACCGTCAATCTGTGTCTGCTCATAGGTCAGCGAACCGGAGATGCCGCCGAGACTATAAATGACCGTGGCGTCGATGTTCAGGAAGGGATAATCGCCGGGCCTGCACAGGCGGTTATAGATGACGGAGGCAATGTCCGCGCTTTCCTTTGCGCCTGCGGATTCCTTTTCGACCATGGACGCAACCGTAATCAGCTCATAGACCGTGAATTTGTGCGCTTCGATATAGGATTCATCGTAGCCGTGTGCAGACAGACGATCGGCAAGCTGCGCGTTCAGCGTGTTAAGCTGCTCCTTGGAGCTGTCGGAGAACTTGCGGTCGAAGTTGGTCAGGAGCTTGTCCAGAACGCGCTCCGGATCGTCACTGAGATAGAAATAATAGGTATCCGGGAACAGAAAGCCCTCGAGGCGGTTCTCCTGCCCGTAGGGGATGTTCTCAAGGAACCAGTAATCAAACTGCGTTTCGGCGGCGCACTTTTTCAGATCGGCTGCCGAGCAGACTCCCTTTTCTTCCATCAAATCGAAGATCTGTGCGCAGGTTCTGCCCTCGGGGATCGTGACCGTGACCTCCGTGCGGGTAGGGCTGTTCTTGCGCATGCCGCTGTTAAGCGCATGGTAGTCAAAATTGTACTGAAGCTGATAAGTGCCGGGCGACATGGAGTCGGCCGAATGTGTGAACTTGCAGTAGAGCTTAAAAAGCCACGGATATTTGATGATTCCCTGATCCTGAAGCATCTGCGCAATGTCGTCCAGCGTCGCGCCGTCGGCGATTGTAACCTGCACCGTATCGGACGAACGGCCAAAGGCCAACACATCCTCTGCACATTCCCACGCGACAAAGCCGCCGCCGACTGCCACGAGAGAGACGATGACAATGTAAATCAGCAGTTTGAGATACAAGGGAACGATGCGCTTTCTGCGGCGCGGCTTTTTCTGCTCTCGCGCATGGCGGGGACGCTGCGGCGCTTCCTCAGGATACGGCTCGTCCTGACCGTCGTCATAGTCGCCGTAGTCGTCAAAGGCGTCGCCGAAATCAGGCGTGAAATCGTCTTGCGGTGCATCCTGCCGCGGCTCGGTGTAGGGATCGATGTTATAATATTCCGGAGAATCGGCGTATTCGTCGTAATCTCTGTTTCTGTCCGTCATGTTAAGCCTCCTTGCCGTAGACGACCTCTGCTGCGACCCGCTTGGCCGTCTCTTCTCCGCGCAGTGCTTTAATCAGCGCAAGACCGAAGTCGAACGCCTTGCCCGCAGCACGGCCGGTAATGACCTTTCCGTCCGTCACGGCACCGCAGGCGTGCATTTTTGCATTACCCATTTTGCCCTCAAGGCCGGGATAACAGGTCGCGTCGCGGCCATCCGTGATGCCCAGCTCTGCCAAAATCGTAGGTGCCGCACAGATTGCCGCAATATATTTGCCGCCTGCATAAAGCGCACGCACGGCCTCGAGTGCCGATGGGCAGTTTTTGATGGATTGCACGCCGCCGAGACCTCCCGGCAGAACAATCATTTCCGTCTGCGCAAGCAGCATTTCTTCGACTGTGCAGTCGGCCTGCACGGTAATGCCGTTGCTGCCCTTGATGAGCGTGCCGCCGATTCCCGCAAATTTCGTTTCCACGCCCGCGCGGCGCAGCAGATCACAGGGAATGACCGCTTCCGATTCTTCAAATCCGTTTCCAAGAACGATATATACCATAATTATTCAGCCCTCCAAGCATTCTTTTACACGCGCATAAATTTCGGCGTGAATGTCGTCTATCGTGCGCATTTTTCCGTCCTTCGCACATTGAATGACCATCCATCCATAGTGTCTGGCGGCGTCCGTGCCGACGGCGCGGCACTGGCGAAGATAATCCATATTCTGCTCGTGAATATCCGCATGCGTATGCGTGTGATTCTCGCGCTTGCGCAGCATCTGGTCGGTCAGCTCCGTCGGAACGTCAAGATATAAGACGATGTCCGGCCTCGGAAGTTCCAGACGGCGGTATTCAAAGTCCTCCAGCCAACGGAAGAACTCCTCGCGGCGCTCGGGCGGTTCCTTTGACGCCTGATGCACGGCGTTCGAGGTCGTGTAGCGGTCAGAAAGCATCAGTCCGCCGGCCTGATAATATTCCCGCCAGATTTTCCGGTAGGATGCATAGCGATCAACCGCATAGAAGGTGGAGGCCGCATAGGCGTTCACGTCCGAGGGCTTCGCGCCGAACTCACCGCCAAGATACATCCGAATCAGCGCCGAGGATGGCTCGGAATACTGCGGAAAGACCATGGTGCGGAACTCAACGCCCTCGGCCTGAAGACGCTTGGTCAGGAGAGAAAATTGAGTGGACTTTCCGGAGCCGTCCGTTCCTTCAAAAACGATCAGCTTTCCCATAAGAGCATTACCCTTTCCAACGTTTCTTAAGCGCTGCAAAAATATATTTCGGAAGCCGCAGCATTCTTCCGAAGCGGCTGGGCTGCCGCAGGAGCCGATAGAACCATTCCAGACCGAGATTCTGCATCCAGCGCGGCGCACGCTTGACATGACCGGCCACAACATCCAGCGTCCCGCCAAGGCCGAGCATCAGCTTCGCGCCGGAGGGAGCCAGATTGCGCTGCATGAAAAATTCCTGCTTCGGTGCACCGAGACAGACATAGACCACATCGGCTTGCACCGCACGAATCGCCTCCAAGGCCTCGCCGTCCTGCGAGAAGTAGCCGTCGGCCGTTCCGCAGATGCAAAGATCGGGATGCTTCTCACGCAGAATTTCGGCCGCCTGCTCTGCGACGCCGGGATTGCTGCCAAGCAGGAACAGCCGCAGTCCAAGCTCGGCCAGTACCGGCAGAAGCTGCATCGCAAAATCAAAGCCCGCGACCTTCTGCTTCAGCGGCGAACGCACGAGCTTCGAGGCCAGAACCACACCGGCGCCATCCGGAAGGACGAGCTGCGCGTCGTTTAAGACCCTGCACAGGACTTCGGAATGCAGCGCCTCGTATGCAATTTCGGCATTCGGCGTGACGACATAGCCGGATGCATCGGACTGCAAAAAAGTCCGCGTGGCGTCGAGCGCCTCGGCCATGGTCACATTGTCATAGCGAATGCCAAGAACCTCGGTTTTCATAGGGAAACCCTTCCGTAATCATATTCTTTATTATTGTAGCACATATTTCCCGATTTGTCTATTCGCAAATGTACCGCCCGCGAATGTAAAATCTATGTATAGTCATTGACTTTTTCCCTACCGCAATGTAAAATATTCCTGTATACACAAGGGACAGTGAATTTACTGCTGCCCCTTGGTTGAAACCCTGCCTGCGGTGCTGCAGGCTCCTTTTCGAACAACTTAGGAGGAACCGTATTTGGAAGTATTGTTTGAAAACGCACAAAACCTGTTTGTCAGCGGCGGCTGGAAGCTGGTCGTCATGTGGATCATTGGCGGCGTGCTGATTTATCTCGCCATCGCCAAGGACATGGAGCCGTCTCTCCTGCTGCCCATCGGCTTCGGCGCGATCATCATGAATCTGCCGGGCATTGTTGTGGACGGCCAGATTCAGAACCTGAAAACCCTTGAGCTGCTCTACAACAACGGCATCGTCAACGAGCTGTTCCCTCTGGTACTGTTCATCGGTATCGGCGCAATGATCGATTTTGGGCCGTTGCTGTCGAATCCGAAGCTGATGATCTTCGGCGCGGCTGCGCAGTTTGGCATTTTCTTCACGTTCTTTATGGCAAGCCTCTGCGGATTTAACATCAGTGACTCTGCCTCCATCGCCATCATCGGCGCGGCGGACGGCCCGACTTCCATCGTCGTGGCCAACGCGCTCAAGAGCGGCTACATCGGCGCGATCACCGTTGCAGCATACTCGTACATGGCGTTGGTGCCCATTGTGCAGCCGCCGGTCATCAAGCTGCTGACCACGAAGAAAGAGCGGCTCATTCGCATGCCCTATGAGCCGAAGTCCGTTTCCAAGACCACCAAGATTCTGTTCCCCGTCGTGATTACCATCATCACCGGCATTTTCGCACCCAAGGCAGTGGAGCTGATCGCTTTTCTGATGTTCGGCAATCTTATCCGCGAATGCGGTGTGCTCAATTCTCTATCCGAAACGGCGCAGAAGGTTCTGGCAAACCTCGTCACGATCTTCCTCGGCATCACCATTGCCGTCAAGATGAATGCAGGCGAATTTCTTCGCCTTGAGACCCTGATGATTATGGGTCTCGGACTTGTCGCCTTTATCTTCGACACCGCGGGCGGCGTGCTTGTGGCAAAGTTCATCAACCTGTTCCTGCCGAAGGGCAAAAAAATCAACCCGATGATCGGCGCTGCCGGTATCTCAGCTTTCCCGATGTCTGCACGCGTTGTGCACAAGATGGGACTGAAAGAGGATCCGCAGAATTTCCTGCTGATGCACACCATCGGCGTCAATGTCTCCGGGCAGATCGCATCCGTTATCGCAGGCGGCCTCATTATGAGCCTCGTCTATCTGTTCCACTAAGGAGGTCACGCTATGCTGTTTCGTTTTTTAACTGCTGAGATTCCCGCACGACCGGCCACTTGGCTGGAATCACTGAAGCTCATGGCGCAGGGTTGGGGCTCGATTTTCATTGTCATTCTGCTCATTATGCTGTGCGTACTGATCCTCAACGCTGCTTTCCGAAAGAAAAAGTAAAGATAAATAAGCGCAGGACGACCGACAAAGCCGGCGGTCCTGCGCTTTTCATCCGGATGAAAACTGCGGCACGCTTCAAGCCGAAGCGTGCCGCAGTTTTGCGCAATCAAATCACTTACAGCTCGTCGTCGGCGTCAAACTCGAACTCGAGCAGCTCGCCGCACTTCGGGCAGTGGATGGATTCGTTGAGAAGCGTCTGCTCGTCGACGGTGGTGGTCTCGCCGCACTTCGGGCAGGTCACCTCGTACTGGGTATCATCGTCATAAGCAAAGTCATCTCCGTTGTCGTCTGCAAAGTCAACGACATCGTCGTCCTCGTCGTCATCATCTTCGTCCATGAGGTATTCCTCGATGGCATCCAGATCTTCCTCGATCTCGTCCAGCTCGTCGGAAACGGCAATTGCGTTTTCCTCGAGATCGCTGATGGAAGTGGTCATTTCCTGAAGCAGATCGACGATCCCGGCGATCATCTTGCCTTCGGGAGTCTCCTTGCTGAGGTTCAGGCCGTCCATCAAGCCCTTCAGATATGCAGATTTTTCAGAGAGCGTCATGTCGTTACTCCTTTCGTGTGCGTCCGATCAGCCCTTGGCACGGCCAAGATACTCGCCGGTACGCGTGTCGATTGAAATTCTGTCGCCTTCGTTGATAAAGAGCGGAACGCGGACTTCCGCGCCGGTCTCGACGGTTGCGGGCTTCAGGGTGTTGGTGGCGGTGTTGCCAGCCAGGCCCGGCTCGGTCTTGGTGACTTCAAGATCGACGAAGTTCGGCGCCTCGACACTGAACACGCTGCCCTTGTAGGACAGAACGGTGCACTGGTCGTTCTCCTTGACAAAGCGGAAGCTGCTGTCGAGGATGTCGGCGTTGACCGGCGTCATCTCGTAGGTCTCGTTGTCCATGAAATAGTACAGGTCGCCGTCATTATAGGAGTAGTCCATCTTGCGGCGCTCAATGTAGGCGGTGGGATATTTATCGTTGGGGTTGAAGGTCGTCTCGGTCACACCGCCGGTGATGACGTTGCGCATTTTCACGCGAACGAAAGCTGCGCCCTTGCCGGGCTTAACGTGCTGGAATTCGACGATCTGCATGACCTTGCCGTCCATGTCAAAGGTAACGCCGTTTCTAAAATCGCTGACAGAAATCATATGCTTGTCCTCCTATTTTCCCCCTCTGCGGGAAAAATGATTCATAAAATACATTTTTATTTTAACCGATATGCGAGAAAATTTCAACCCTTTTTCTCACAGAATCAACAATTCTTTCGGGCTGTGGGTAATGTCGATGCAGCCGTCCTCGGTGAAAATCGCAACATCCTCAATGCGCACGCCGAATTTTCCGGGAATATAGATGCCCGGCTCTGCCGAGCAGACAGCGTGCAGCGGCATCGGCTCGGTGTTGCGCTGGTTGCAGTTGGGCGCTTCATGGATCTCAAGACCGAGGCTGTGGCCGTAGCTGTGGCCGAAGTAGGGGCCGTAGCCCGCCGCGGTGATGACATCGCGGGCAGCGGAATCGACTTCCTTTCCGGTCACACCCGCGTGGCTGGCGGCCAATCCGGCAAGCTGCGCCTTAAGGACGGTGTTGTAGACCTCCTTCATCTCGTCCGTGGCGTAGCCGAGCGCGACGGTGCGGGTCATATCGGAGCAGTAGCCCTGATACAAAACGCCGAAATCCATGGTGATGAAGTCGCCCTTTTGCAGTTTGCGATCGCCGGGCACGCCATGCGGCATGCTGGTGTTCGGACCGGAAACGACGATGGGATCAAAGGAAAGACCCTCGCCGCCGTTTTTATAGAGGCAGTAGATCAACTCGGCGCACAGCTCTTTTTCCGTCATGCCCTCATGAATGCGGGTGCAGACTTCGGTAAAGGCCTTGTCCGTGATCTCCTGCGCCTTGACCATGCGGTCAAGCTCCCATTGCTCCTTGCTGGCGCGGAAGGCGTTCAGCTCCTTCTGCATAGGCGTGAGATAGGAATGCAGTGCTTCCTCGTAGCCGTGGAATTCACCGGCCGTGATATAATCTTCCTCATAGCCGAGATTCTGAATGCCGAAATCCCGAATGGCTTCGTTCAGACAGACAACATAGCCGCCGCGCGTTGCGATATCGATGACCTCGAAATTTTTGATATTGTTCTGAGCAGACTCAATATAGCGGCTGTCGGTAAAATAGCGCGCGCCGGTCTTGCTGACGATGGCAATGCCCTCGGCGATGTCAAATTCGGCGGCGTACATGCGGTTATAGCGCGAGGTCAGCAGCAGTCCGTCGGAGTCGCAGGTCAAAAGGGAACGGTATTTTTCCAGATTGGTCATGATAGAAACTCTCCTTTTCTTCGCCATGGCCAGAAACGGCAGCTCCAGAACGTGCCGCAGCTTCAGCCAGACATTGTGATTATTGATCGAGCGCACCTGAAGCGAGACGATGCCCGCCAAATTTGCGCCCAAGGTGTCCGTAAAGATCTGGTCGCCCACCAGAGCTGCCGCTGATCTCTCCGTGCCGTAGCGCGCAAGGGCGATACGGATGCCGCGGAAGAAAGGCTTTTTGGCGTGCGTGACGCAGTCCACACCATAGCGTGCGGAGAATTCCGGCACGCGCGGCTTGCGGCTGTTGGAGACAATGCAGAGCTGCACGCCGGCAGACTGCATTTTTCTCAGCCATTGCAGCAGCGCCTCATCCGGTACGTCGCAGGTATAGGGCAGCATGGTGTTGTCAAAATCCATCATCAGCAGCCGGATGCCATGCGTCTGCAAAAACTCCGGTGTGATCTGCGTCAGACGGTCGAACAGAAATCTCGGTAAAAATGACAGCATAATTACTCCAATAGTTCCATATGTAATCATTGCGGGAGTATTATACCACCGGATCGGAGGTTTGTCTATTGTCAGTTCCCCTCTATTTGGCCGCAGATTGTGAAGAAATTGTAACAATTTCGGAAAATCAGCCGCGTGCGCTCACGGGCTGCGGCGTTTTTGCGGACGGAAGCGCACGCATTCCCGATTTGCACGTCGAGGCGCTGCGCGTGATAGACGACGCGGTCGTACCGGAACGATTGCCGGACGAGGCGGCGCTGGACACACTGGCCGAGGGCTGCGCACAGGGCTGCTTCTTTGATTTTCTGCGAAAGCCGACGGAATTTCACCGTGCGCTGCTGGATGGCCTGAAAAAGCGCCTGCCGGAAAACGCACCGTTCTTTGTGCCGCAGCGGTATCTGACGCTCGCGCCGCAGGCTGTTTGCGTGCTCTCTCCGACCCTGCCGCAGAACTGCTGGGAGGCTTTCACCTCTCGGGCGAAAGCAGAATATCCCCGAGGCTGGTGCCTGGAGCTGATCCCCTGGAGCCTGCGCGTTCCGCTCAAAACCGAGCCAAAAAGCGCAAGGCGGCTCCCCTGTTCCTGCTGCTTGGTCGAACGCCGCGCGGACGGCCTGCTTTATTTTGATACGCCGCAGACTCTGCATGCGCGATTTTCTCTCGCGCAGCGTTATGGCTGCATCGCAGGGATCGCACTGAACTGCGAAATGAAGGAATAAAAATGGGCGTGCCCTCGATGTAAAACATCGAGGGCACATTTATGAACAGTCTGCAAGATTTCACAGGCTATCAACGTAGTCTATGCGCGCGGATGCGCTTTGTTGTAAACGCTTTTGAGGTTCTGCTTGATGACCTGTGTATAAATCTGCGTAGAAGAAATATCGCTGTGACCGAGCATTTCCTGGAGGGAACGAAGGTCGGCGCCGTTTTCCAAAAGATGCGCGGCGAAGCTGTGGCGCAGCGTGTGCGGCGTAATATCCTTGTCGATCTGCGCGGTCTGCTGATAGTGCTTGATGATCTTCCAGAAGCCCTGACGGCTCATGCGCTCCCCGCCGAGATTGACGAACAGCGCCGTCTCGGCAGGGTCGGCGACCATCTTCGGACGAATATCCGTCAGGTACGCGCTCAGCGCTTTGATTGCGGCGGGATAGATGGGGATGATGCGCAGCTTGCCGCCGTTTTCACACTTGACAAATCCGCCGACGAGGCTGACGTCCGAAACATCCAGCGCGATCATCTCGCTCACGCGCATTCCAGTGGCGTACAGCAGCTCGAGCATTGCCTTGTCCCGGTAACCCTTGAAGTCCACGCACTTCGGCTGTTCAAGCAGCAGCTCGACCTCACGGCCGGTGAGGATCTGCGGCAGCTTTTTCTCAGCCTTGGGCTGCGGAATGTTATGTACCGGACTTTCCGTGACCAGACCGCCGTCCACGCAGAAGCGATAAAAGCTCTTGAGCGACGCAATCGAGCGGGAGATCGTCGCAGGCGACTTTCCCTCGTTGATGAGGTGCTGCACATAGCGGCAGATGCACTCGCGGTCGCACTCCTCGGGCGAAAGCTCCTCGACCTCACGCAGGTATCCGGAGAATTGGCGAAGATCGCGCATGTAAGAGGCGACTGTGTTCGCCGATGCGTGTTTCATATTCAAAAGAAAACTTTCATACGCAGAGACGAGATCGACCATCTTACTTACCTTCTCATTTCAGATCATTTGCGCAAAGGACAGGGAAAACACGGGATAAAGCAGAAACTGCACCGAAAAGAGCGCAGGCGCGGCAAGAACCGCAAGGACATTCGGCTTCATCCGCAGCAGCGGGACAAGTGCGCCAAGAAGCAGCAACCGCGGAAGAAGAAGCCAGCAGCTCAGGTAAAAGCCTGCGTTCCCCCAGGCGCGCCAAAACATGGCAGCGCAATATACGCAGGCAGCGCAGAGCAAGCCGCAAAGACAAAAAGCCGCCGGACGGAGCAGACGCACGGTAGCGCACAGCAACGTTAAGGAATACAGCCCGGCAAGCGCGGCCAGAGTGGGCAGCGCACCACATGAGGAGAGCTGCGGCGGTGTCAGAGTCTCGCCCGAACCGGAGGAAAGCCAACCCGCCGCAAAAAGGCCGCAAAGAGCGCCGGCAACGAACGTCAGCACAAAGACCATGTCGCTCAGATCGCCGGCATCTCGGTGATTCCGGAAAGTGAATGCAGCACTCACACTACGCACCCCACAGCCGGAACTATATCTTGTGGCGCAGGAAAAACAATGTCGCAATTTATGCTCGGAATATTATTTCTACCAACTTCTATCCGCTTGTGTTTGATACTATACCGCAAAACTAGCGGAATTTCAATACTATTTTCACAATTTTGTAATTTTTGTATATTATGCACATATTTTATGTAAACATCATTATGTAAACCAAGAAACCATATCTTTCGCAGCTCCTGCCGGCTCTGACGTTTTGTACAATATCTGGTGCTCCGCATAAAATCACCATCTCCAAATCTTGTGTTCCTGCGTTTTGCAAGTTTTCCTGCAATTTACCATTTTCAATTTTGAACAATTTTCGTTTTGTGCGTTCATACAAATCTGCGTTTTTTCTTACGCAGACTGCCAAGGATGCTTCCGAGCACACCGGCTGCCAAAATGCTCATGAGAATCGGCAGGACATCCACATAACCCACGCCGAAAAACAGCAGATTACTCACCACAAGAAGTGCAGCATAAATGCCCGCGCCAAGCATCCCTCGCAGGAGCTTCTTCTCCGCAGCCCGCGACGCAACCGCCGCGCAGGAGAGCAAACTCACCAGTCCGACGATCACGCCGGCGCTGAGATTTGTCCGTTCCTCCGGGATACTTCCCTTTTCCATCAGTGCCGCGCAGAGCATGCTCAAAAGCAGTGTTGCGGCGACCATTCCCGCGATGAGCAGTGCGGCGCGTTTGCCGCTCTTTTGTTTTCCGGCAGAAATTTTTTTCTTCATATTGCAGCCCCCTCCTTTTTGGTAAAATTTATGCAGAGGATTCCGGTTTCATTCCACAGGGAGGCTTGCATTCTGTGATATAATAAAGAAAAACAAAGGAGGTTTTTCCAATGAAAAAACTTGTTGCATATTTCTCTGCCACCGGAACGACCCGGAAGGCCGCCGAGCGTCTGGCCAAGGCCGTGGGTGCCGATCTCTTTGAGATCAAGCCCGCCGTCCCCTATACGCACGCCGACCTCAACTGGCACAACAGCCACAGCCGCAGCAGCGTCGAGATGAACGACCCTGCCTCCCGTCCGGAAATTGCGGAGCGCTTTGACCGTATGGACGAATATGATGTCATTTATATCGGCTTTCCGATCTGGTGGTACGTCGCACCGACGATCATCAATACCTTTGTCGAGAGCTACGACTTCTCCGGAAAGACGATCCTCCCCTTTGCCACCTCCGGCGGCAGCGGCATTGGCAAAACCGTCGAGGTTCTAAAGCTGCTCAGCCCGAAGGCCAACTGGAAGCCCGGTGTGATGGTCAACCGTATGTCCGACAGCGAATTGGCAAAGCTGTAAATTCACGCCGGCCGGGAGCGGCGTTATCGCGCCGCTCTCCTGCCCTATTTTGTCGGAGCACTGTTTTTTTCGGAAAGCAAAAATAGTTCTTGCATTTTTCATAGTTTATGCTATAATAGTCCGTGCTACGGAGGCTTAGCTCAGCTGGTTAGAGCGCCTGCTTCACACGCAGGAGGTCGATGGTTCGAGTCCATTAGTCTCCACCACGAAAAAGCACTTGCAAAGGCAAGTGCTTTTTTCTTACCGCAAAGCCACCCGAACACAATGGATTATTCCGGAAAACCCTCCATATAGTTTTAGGATGTGACTCTATGCTTCAATACCATATCTACCCCGGCGGGCGAAAGCGCATCGTCACTTTCAGCTTCGACGACGGCAGTGCGAATGACGCACGCCTTATTTCTCTGCTCGACCGCTACGGCCTCATTGGCACGTTTCACCTCAACGGAATCAACTATCTGAACTCCACCGCTGAGGAAAAGGCGCGCGTACGCGCTCTGTATCATAAGCACGAAATTGCCTGCCACACGCTCTCTCACGGCTGGCCGACGAGAATGCCGGCCGCCTCGCTTGTCAACGAGGTGCTGGAAGACAGACGCATCCTCGAGGAAATCGCCGGATATCCCGTGACGGGAATGTCCTACCCCTGCGGCGCGTTTGACGATGCAGTCATTTCGGTCATGCGTGCCTGCGGCATTGAGTATGCCCGAACCGTGGAGTCGCTGAACGATTTTTCGCTGCCTGCGGACTTCCTCAAATGGAATCCGACCTGCCATTTCCGTGCAGCGCTGCCGCTTGCGGAACGCTTTATGCAGGACCTCGACAGCGAATGGACGAGGCCGCTCTTTTACATTTGGGGCCACAGCCACGAGCTGCTCTCCGAGGAAGACTGGGCGCAGCTCGAAGCGCTGCTTGTGCGCGTATCCGGCAGCGAGAAGGTCTGGTATGCGACCAATGCAGAAATCCACCAATATCTGTCTGCACAGAAAATGCTGAAAATCTCCGTGGACGAACGGATTATTTACAATCCAACCGCGCTCGACCTGTGGCTGGAAAAGGACAAGAAAGAGAAAATCAAGATTCCCGCCGGTCAGACGGTTGTCTTGCCCTGACATCAAAAATGCACTTGCATAAAAGCAAGTGCATTTTTTAAGCGTGCTTACATTTCTGCAAGTGTAGGTTTGTCAAACATATTGGACAACAAAGTCAGAGAGGGAGCGCCAGCGGAGGGGTCTCAAGGGTAAGCTGTTGGAGCGGCGATTGTGGAGGGTGAGCTGTTTCGCGAAGTCATCCAGAGAGTAAAACGCGTGGCAGGAATAGAAACGCTTCTGATCCTCGCGGTGGCTGCGCTCGACCTTGCCGTTGTGGCGCGGGGTGTAGG
>CAKUMO010000001.1 GCA_934667815.1 uncultured Oscillospiraceae bacterium | reverse complement strand
ACGTGGAGCACGCCGCCGGCGTGCTCCACAGTGCGCAAAGCGCACGGGATTCTTGATGAAATCAAGAATCGTAGTATCACGATCCCTCCCTCCGAAATTTTCGGTTGGATAGTTATTTTGATAATCTAAGTGCCGTCCCGATTGGGACGGCACTTAATGAATGATTATGATACGTAATTTTGAATTACATCGAATACAGCATCGCGACGAACAGCGTCAGCAGAACGAACGCAGCGGCGACCCACTTGGTCATGCGCTCGAGCTTTGCATCCAGCGTCGCAGCCTTGCTGCGGCCGAGGAAGGTGTCGGAGCTGCCGGTCAGCGCACTCATACCGTCGCTCTTGCTGGACTGCAACAGGATGATAACCGTCAGTGCGACGCAGGAGATGAGCTGAAATACCAAAAGAACAATTCTCAAAGCTGCCATGAGTTTACCTCCAAAATCAGTTACCTGAATAGTATTCAAACAGTATTAATTATGTTAGCATAGAATCAGCCGAATTTCAAGCATTTTTTTCAAATTTCCAACTTATTTTGTCGCCCAGTTGCCCGTAGCCGCACAGGTCAGGTAGGCATTGATAAAGCCGTCGATCTGGCCGTCCATCACAGCGTTGATATTCGTGGATTCAAAGCCGGTGCGCGTGTCCTTGGCCAGCGTGTAGGGCATGAAAACGTAGCTGCGGATCTGGCTGCCCCATTCGATCTTCTGCTGCACACCCTTGATGTCGGAAATTTTCTCCAGATGCTCGCGCTCCTTGATCTCCAGCAGCTTCGAGCGCAGCATGCGCATACAGGTTTCCTTGTTCTGGAACTGGTCGCGCTGCGTCTGGCAGGACACCACGATGCCCGTGGGCTTATGAATCAGGCGCACAGCCGAGGAGGTCTTGTTGATGTGCTGGCCGCCTGCACCGGAGGAACGGTAGACCTGCATTTCGATATCCTCGGGACGAATCTCGACCTCAACGTCATCCGTGATCTCCGGAATGACCTCGACCGCGGAGAAGG
Source organism: uncultured Oscillospiraceae bacterium (assembly GCA_934667815.1). Classification (GTDB taxonomy): domain Bacteria; phylum Bacillota; class Clostridia; order Oscillospirales; family Oscillospiraceae; genus JAZOXB01. Next base: position 195,442 of record CAKUMO010000001.1, on the reverse strand, counting down.
ACGTGTGGCGGCGTCCTGCGGCGTCAAACGGGGAAATGCGCACCAGACGGTGCACGCCCGCCTCGCCCTTCAGAAAGCCATAGGCATTCTCGCCCTCGATCATGATGTCCGCAGATTTCAGGCCGGCCTCGTCGCCGTCGAGATAGTCGAGGATCTTGTAGGTGTAGCCGTGCGCCTCGGCCCATCGCGTGTACATGCGGTAGAGCATGTAGCACCAGTCCTGCGCCTCGGTGCCGCCCGCGCCCGCGTGGAAGGACAGCAGGGCGTTATTTTCGTCATACTCGCCCGTCAGCAGCGTCTCCAGGCGCGCTTCCTCCATGTCGGCCTCCAGCTTGGCGTAGCCTTCCTTCAGTTCTTCGAGCATGGAGTCGTCGTCCTCCTCCAATGCCATCTCGCAGATGGTCGACAGGTCGTCCCACGCGCGGCACATACCCTCAAACTTGTCCCGCTTGTGTTCGAGCTGCTTGGTGCGCATCACGGCCTTCTGTGAGCGCGCAGGATCGTCCCAGAAGCCCGGTGCCTCGGCCATGGCATGCAGCCGCTCCAGCTCGTCCAAAAGCGCCTGCGGCAAAAAGGCCGCGCGCAGCTCCTCGAGCTTGGGCTTCAGGTCGTTGAGCTTACTCTTATATTCTTCAAATTCGATCATGGCGTTGTTCTCCCCATAATTTTCTACTTTATAGTATAGCCTAAAGCGGGGATTCTGTAAAGAAAAATTTTTGACCGGCGCACGTCAGCGTGCGCTCGGGCGGTATTCCTCGTCGGCAAAGATCAGATCATCGATGTCGCCGCAGTCCTTTGGGTTCATGAAAGCACCTCCCGTGTCAAAGCGCTGACATTCATTCTATGACAAACCGGAGGAAAAAGGACGCGGATTTCGCCGCGCGAAGAAATTTTTTATTCTGCCCGCCGTCTCCTCTGTACCGGCGCATACCCGCCTCACAAAAATAGCCTTTGACATTTTCGCCGGTGCTGAGTATAATAACCATGCAAGCCGCACTGCGCCCGCGGCAAACTCTGCGCCAGTGGCTCAGTTGGATAGAGGGTCTGCCTTCTAAGCGGGCGGTCGTTCGAGTCCGGAGGGACATAAAACACTCAAAAATTTAATATTCCTTAGCAAATGTCCCAGTAGCTCAGTTGGATAGAGCACACGCCTCCTAAGCGTGGGGTCGGGAGTTCAAATCTCTTCTGGGACGCCAAAAATTCCGCTGTAAGCCTTGATTTTACAAGGTTTACAGCGTTTTTTGTTTTGACGCTGCCTCGGTGCGGATCTCTGAAAACCGTCGGGTTTTGCTCTTGCTGTTGCCTCCGAAAACCTTGCTAATTGGATTCGAACGATTTTCACGGTTTTGCTAACGAAATTAGCAAATTTGCTAATTTCTCATTAGCAAGCTGCTTGGCCTGCGATGATCGAAGCCAAAGTATTAGCAGGCTCGGGCGACTTTTGCTGCTGTTCGATCAGTGCCGTAAGGTCGATGGACGCAGGCTGCGCATTCTCCTGCGGCGGTGCGACTTTTCTTAAATCCGGATTCGAGTAGAACGCACTTTCAAACTTCTGTGCGTTGATCTTTCTGTCCTTATCAAGAATGTGCGCATACACCTTGGAAATCATATCGAACTCTGCGTGTCCTGTGTCGCCCTGCGTTGCTTTCAGGTCTCCGTGATTGAGCTTCAATTTGTAAGTTGTGCCGGAATGACAAAGCGAGTGAAACACCACGCAGGTCGGGCATCCCTGATTGCTCAGGGATGCCCGTTGGGATTTAACTGATACGGGTGAGACGCACGCCGTCGATCTGGCAGGTCGTGCCGCCGGAAGAGTTGACGTAGAAGCCCACGTCCACATCTCCGCTCAGGCTCACTCCGTCGAGCGTGTAGTGCTTCCACTCGCTCGTCTGGTCGATGGTCAGATAGGTCGTCGTGCCGTCACCGTTTTGCAGCTCGGCACGCGCGATGGTCGGCACGGTGTTAAAGCACCTTGCCCAGAACTCCAGCCGGTAGGTCCCGCTTGCCACCGTGTTGACCTGATGGATGCTCTGCTGATAGGCAGACGCGAGGTAGAAATACGCACGCTGCTCGCCCTCGCGCGCTGCCTCCGGCGGGTTCATGCCGATGCCCTTATCCACGCCGTAGGCCAGTTCCTGCCCGTCCGGATGCCACTGCGTCCACTTGGAGGCCTCCCACGTCGGGCGCTCGAAGCCGCCGTTATCGAGGAGGTTTTCCGCAAGCGGCGTTTCTTCTCCCACGACGACACGAAGCTGGTCGAGATTCACATAGCCGCTGTTGCCGGTGTCGAACACAAAGGCAACGGTGTTCTGCCCCGCATGCAGGGAAAGCGTCGTCTCCCATTCGCCCCAAACGTTCCAGTCCGTTCCGAGGCTCGCCAGATTCGCGGTCTTGGCGAAGCTGCCGTTAACATAAGTATTGAGTGTCTTGTCCACGCCGTTGCCGTTGGCATAGCGCAATGCGACGGTGTAGGTGCCGTCGGCCGGGACGGTGACGTTGCGGAATTCCACGCTCGTGCCCACGCTCTCCAGACCTGCAGCGAAGCCGGAGCCGGTGTAGAACCAGTGGTTGGTGGATCTCGCGGGGCCGTTGTGCAGCGCGGCGGACTCTGCCTCGTAGGTCGCAACCTCCGGGAAGAAGGGCACATAGAGATGGTCGAGGTTTACATAACCCGAATCTCCTGCGCTTTCATCATAGCGCACGGTGATGCTGTTTGCCCCGGCAGCCATCGGGAGCGTTACGTCCACGGTCGCCCAGCTATCCCAGCTTCCGGTCGGCGCAAAGGTGAGCTTGCCCACAAAAGTACCGTTGGCATAAAGGCTCAGGGTCTTGGCCTCGCTGCCGCCGTTGGCATAGCGCAGCGCAGCGGCATAGGTTCCGGCGGTCTTGCCGTTAACGCGGAAGGTCACGGCTGCGCCGTCAGCCTCAAAGGAATCGGCAAAGCCCGTACCGGTGTAGCCTGTGTGGTTGTTATTGGACGAAGCCTGCGCGGAAACGGAATCGCCCCAGAGCGTGCCATCCTCGGCCTCGTAGTAGATGCCCGCAGCCGTCTGCGCGATGCTGCCCGTTGCGACAAGGTGCTTCTCCGCACCCGCCGCGACCTTGACATAGGTTACGTCGCCGTAAATGTCGCGTCCTGTCGCGTAGCCCTCGCCGGAGGCGGCGCGCAGCGCGGCAAGGTCGGAATACTTCGTCATCGCGCTTCCGCCCAGCATGACCTGCGAGGCGGCTTTCCCGTGCAGCTTGACAATGTAGGTCTCATAGGAGGAGGCATAGCTGCCCGCCTTGGCCGAGAGGTCTACCGCAACACCCGCCGTGCCGCGATCCTGCGCGGTGACGGTCTGCTTGAAGTATTCGCCGGACTCATAATCGTAGCTGCTGCCGTCGTCATCATAGAGTTGGAAGGAGGACTGTGCGCCGCTCGGGAAAATATCGAGTGTGATCTCGCTGATTGCCTCCTCGGAGGTGTAGTTGAGCGCCTTCTGCGTGGGAATGATTGCGCCCTGCTTGATAAAGAGCGGCACATCCGTCCAGCTCTCGCCGTTGACGGCGTACTCGACATACTGCCCGCCCTGATAGACGAGGCCCGTAAAGTAGTCGATCCATGTTCCGGCCGGAAGATAGATCCACTTGGTCGTCTGGTAGCGCTCTGTCACAGGCGCGGCCAGCAGCCAGTCACCGAACATCCACGCATCGGAATCGTTGGCAACGTTCGCGTCGTTCGGGTAGTCAAACACCAACGGCTTGACCAGACCGACGCCCTTTTCCAGCGCCTTCTGCTCATAGGAATAGATGTACGGCATCAGGCTGTAACGGAGCTGAATGACAGCCTTGCTGTTTTCCTCGGCGGTGAAGCCGTAGTACCACGGCTGGCGCTGATGGTTGAAATTGCCGTGGACGCGGAACACAGGCGAGAAGGCCGCGAGCTGGAGCCAGCGGGTATACAGCTCGGGCGATGGATTTTCGATCGTGCCCGTGTTCTGGTTGAAGCCGCCGCCGTCGGAGCCCCATTTCATCTGGCCGTTGTTGATGGTCGAGAGCATGGTGGCCTTCTGGTCGTTCAGGCCGTTCGTCCACCAGATGTTCTCATCGATGGCAAACTGCGTGCCCACATCGCCTGACCAGATTGTCGTGGCGTAGCGCTGCGTGCCGGGATAATAGTTGCGTGCGGTCTGCCAGACGCGGACAGTGTCGTTCGTGTGCTCACGCTGCCCCTCATAGAGTGCCTGCGACAGGTGCAGCGTGGTAAAGTTGCCGAACCAGTAGTTTGCCGCGCCGGAAGCAACGGTGTCAGTTTCGTCGTTCCACCAGCCGGAGATGCCGAGGTCAAAGGCCGTCTCGGAGTGCTCCCACCACCATTCGCGCACGGCCTCGTCATAGGGGTCGATGCTGCGCACGGTCACGGGATAGAAATAGTCCGTGTATTCGGCGTGCCCGGGATAGAAATAGTCGCCGGCAATGGCCGCCTGCCCCTGCTGCGTGACCGTCCCGTCGGAGAGCTTTGTGACGATGCGCGGCTTCGTGATGCCGATGAGCTTGACGCCCTCGCTTTCCATCTTATTTTTCAGTGCAGAGGACGCCGCATCGGGGAAATTGTTCGTGTTCCATGTAAATTCGCCGTAGTTGTCACTGCCGTAGTTCTTCCAGTCGTAGTCAATGCCGTAGCTGTCGAGCGGAATTCCCTTGGCGCGGTAGGTATCGATCATCGCGTAAAGCTCGGCCTGATCGATGCCCCATTCGTAGTTGGAAAAGCCGAGGGACCACTCGGGCATCATGGGAGACTCGCCCGTGACGTGCGCGTAGTTCTCCATGATGTCCTCCGGCGCACCCAGAAGGACGTAATATTCGACGTTGTCCTTATAATAGCGTCTGCCCTCAGTGGTCGTATCACCGTAGTAGAACTCCAGCTTGCCCGACGTGCTCTCCACCACGGGGTAGCCGCCGTCGGAATCGACAAGCAGGCCGTAGCCCGCCGTGGACCACACGAAAGGCCCGCCGGAATTGCCCTGCTGTCCTGCCTGCACCGCCGCAGTGGCGTCGTTGCGCAGGAGCTGGCCGTTGCCGTCAAAGCAGGCATAGCTGCTCAGGCCGTACATATTCTGACCGGCGCTGCGGACAAAGCGCACGCCGTCATGGAACACGCCGCCGCTCTCCGGTTCCCAGAACAGCACCGTGCCGTCGGCCTTTTTCACGGTCATTCTGCACGGGGTTCTCTGGATGGAGATCTGCATGGCCTCGGTCGTGATGGTGATAGGGTCGCCGGAGGCATCGATCTGCGCGCCGACCGTCTGCCAGACGCGCTCCGGATCGATCATGGGCGTTGAGGCGCTGGAGGCAATGCCGTTCGGACGGTAATTGACCTTCAGAATGTCCGCCTCGCAGACCTGAAGCTCCAGAATGTCGTCGCCCGGCTCCGTGCCGTTATCGACCGTCAGGGTCAGGGTGTCGCCGCTGACCGACGTGGCCAGCACATTGCCGAGCGTTTCGGCATAAGCGGTTGCGTGCAGCGCATCGGCGCAGAAGAAGGAGCAAACCAGTGCCAGCGCCAAAAGGGCTGAGCACAGCCTGCGCAGACAGAATTTTCCTGATTTCATGGTAAAACCTCCCTTTCGACCCGTATCAAGTGAGCTTGATGTTGTCCAGATTGACGCCCGCGTAGCAGTCGGAATCGTAGGAGACCGTGACCGTGCTCCGGCCTGCCGGAAGCGTGACGGTCACGGACGCGACGGCCCAGGTGTCCCAATCCTCCGTTTTCGGAAGCTCGGGCGCGGCCACGCGCGTCCCTGCCACATACACGGCGCGCTTGCCGCCCTCCGTGCCCGCGCTGTAGCGCAGCTCGAGCGTATAGGAGCCTGCCTGCGGCGCATAGACCTCAAAGCCGACGCTGTCGCCTACCTCGGCAAAGCCGTCTACGAAGCCCGTGCCCTCGAAGCCCGCGTGATTCGTGTTCACGCTGACGTTGGTCTGCGCGGCAAACTCGGCCTCGTAGGGCGCCTCGCTCGTGCCAATCAGCTCGACCGTCGCCGCGGCCGTCCCCGTGCGGACAAGCACCATGTGCTGCGCGGCATCGTAGTACCAACCGGTTTGACAGGTCTTGAAGGCGTCAAAGTCCGTAAATTCCGTCAGCGTGCCGCCACCCAGCTTGACCTGCGCAGGTCTGGAGGTGAATATTTGCAGGCTGCGCGCCGAGGTCATCGCCGGAAGCTGCACGGAGATTCTGCCGTTTACGTAGTCCTCTTGCACGGTGAGCTGCACCTGCGCGTCCGCGACATAGTCGTAGTAGTCATAGTGCGTCGTGCCCTGCGGGTAGATGCGGAAGGTTAAGTTTACATAATTCTCAACACTGTTGCCGACGGATTCGCCGAAGGCATAGTCGGCGTTCAGGTTCAAAGGAAGCACCGAACCGGCCTTGACAAACACAGGGATGGCATCCAGTCCGGTGGTGTAGGTAATGAGGCTGCCGCCCGGGCGTTTCGCGCCCCAGAACAGATCGATCCATTCGCCCTCGGGCAGATAGATCAGCTTGTCCGTCTGTCCCTCGTTCTCCAGCGGCGCGACAAGCAGATTTTCGCCCAGCATATACTGGAATTCCATGTTCTCTGCGGTCGTCTCGCCCGGGAATTCATAGGCCATGGAGCGCATCATGGGAACGCCGGTGGCATTGGTGTACTTCGCCTGATTGTAGAGATACGGAATCAGGCTCATGCGGTAATTGGCAAACTTGCGGTAGATATTGATGCAATCCAAATCGCCGGTGCGCTCGTACATGTTCCACGGCGTGCGCGCGACACTGGGTGACGGGTCGCCGCCCCACTCGGAGTGCAACTGCATCACCGGAGAAAAGGCCGCCTGCGCGACGCTGCGCTTGTAAAGCTCCGTGCTCGGGATCTCGCCGCTGAAGCCCGCCAGATCCCACGTCACAAAGGGCACGCCGGACATGGAGGCGTTCATCGTCGCGCGCATTGCATCACGGTAGGCGCTGAAGCTGGAGGTCTGGTCGCCCACCCACGCAATGGGATGCTGGCCTGCGCCCGCACCGCCCGCGCGGAAAAAGACGATGCCGTCGGTCTTGTAGTCCTTAACAAAGTCGGAGTACGCCTGCACATAGAGATCCGGATAGAGATTGCGCAGCTCGTCGCCCTTCATGCCGTTGGAGGCCGTGATATTCCGCCCCCAGACGAACTCGCCGCCGTCGCACTTAAAGCCGTCGATGCCAATCTCGTTGAGCAGATACGCGCGCTTGCTCATCCACCAGTTTGTCGCGGCGGAATTAGTAAAATCGGGCATGACCGCGTTGCCGTACCAGCCGCCCTTGTTGCGATAGGGCGTGCCCGTACCGTCGTCGAGTACATAACCCTGCGCGATGGCATAAGCCTCGTCCGTTGCAAGCTGCTCGATGGGCTGGGAGGCCGATTTGATGACGGGAAGCTGCCAGAGCAGCACCTTGATCCCGTTCTCGTGGAGCGTGTCCACCATACCCTTCGGATCGGGCCAGCGTCCGGTGTAGGTGAAGTCCGAGGAGGTCGGCGTCCATGTCGCGCTGCGCGGCGTGTACTGCGCATCGCCCCAGATGTAGAAGGTCTCCTCGTCCGCCCAGGCCTCGATGACCATGGCGGTCGTGGGAATGTCATACTGATTGGTCTTTGCCACCTGCTCGAGCACCTCGGACTGCTTGTTCCACTCGTTTGCCGAGATCCATGGACCGAACGCCCAGACTGCGGGCAGCACCGGCTTTTCGATCACATCCGTGTACTTCTGCGAGATTTCCTTGGGCGTTCCCGCGAAGAAGTACGCATCCATGCCGGTGTTGACCGTGCCGCCCGCCGCAGCGCGAATCGTCGCACGGTCGGAGGCGTCCGTGGCCAGCCGGTACTGAACATAATAGCTTGTGTTCAGGAACATGCCGTAGCCCTGATTGCTGAAATAGAACGGGATGGGCAGATAGGTCTTGTTGCCCTGATTCAGATACCAGTTGACGGTGTAAATATCCACGTTGTTGCCGCGCTGGTCAAGGTTGTCATAGCGCATACCGAAGCCCGAGAAGCGTTCGGCCGTCGGCGTCTTGAGGTTCAGCTCCACGGCGTTGACAAAGTCCGTGCCGTTGCCGCGGAAGGCCAGAGCGCGATAGTTCTCCGCCTCCTGCGTCAGGAAATTGCCCTCACCGTCGTAAATCTCCATACGGTAGGGATTTTTGAAAATCTTGAGCTTGATGTCCGGCCCGTTCAGCCGGAGGTAATCGGCATTGGAGGAATCGACGGTGAAATTCGTTCCTCCCGCCGCAAAGCTCTCGCCTCCGAACGGCTCGAACTGCATGCGGAAATAGCCTGCGCCGGGGAAGCTGATGCTGATCTTCGGCTGAATCGCGGACGCAGTGGAGGCGCAGGTCAGCTCCACGCGATTTCCGCAATTTTCGACATTTGTGACGCGCGTGACCGTATCCCAATCCGTCACGATAAAGGAATACGGGCCGGTGGTCTTTTCATCCGTGCCGTTCTGGTTGGCGTGCAGCGTGTAGGTGATCGCATCACCCTTGGAAAAGCTGCCGATGTTCGCCTCCCAGTGGGTGTCGTTGCCGCTGTTGTACTTCCAGTCGGCATTGATGACCGGCTGCTCCACACCGTTTTTCGTCCATGTGACCCAGACCGCGTCACCGCTCTCGATCGGCCACGTTTTGGACTTCAGGTACACCGTTTCCCCCGCGACGGGATCACGCGGATACCGCTCACAGTCGTTGCTTGCGACCTCCGTGCCGCCGTAGAGATCGTCCCATCCGGTCGGCTCGTGGTAAATGCCCTCGATCGCGCAGACCACCGTAAGGGTACCTGACAGCATTGCCATGATGAGGAGGAAGGCCAAGATACGAAAAGATACTCGTTTTCTTTGGTTCATTGCTTTACCGCCTTTCTTTGGTTGCATTCAATGATACACATTCCACTTTCCGTACAGTTTGCGCGGTTTGCAAAAAACCTCCTTTCTTCCGCGCGTCGTTCCTCGCACCAAGCAGCCTTTCTCTCTCTTTCGGGTCGCTGTGGTTTGGGAAGCACCGATTGGGTCAGCGCTCCCCCAGGAGTTCCAACTGCTCTTTCAGCAGTCCTTTTTCAACATCGTCCAGTGCAAGCGCTTCAATCCACTCGAGCCACGCAGCACGGTCAACGATGTTTTTCGCGTTCTCCCATTGTGCTTCCTTGTATTGATTATCCAGCTCCTGCCGCAGGAAGCATTGCAGCATTCGCTCACGCACGGCCTCGGCGTCGTCTTTTTCCCGCCATGTGACCCGCAGCTCGGCGTTCTCCGAGGCCTCGAGCGTGAAGCTCGCCTGCAAGCAGCGGTTGCGGCGCAGCACGGGCTGCGCGGGTCTGCCTGCAACGGCGAGACTGCACGCGCCGTCCTCCACGTTCTTGAAATATATGTGATAGGTCAATTTTCTTGCGCCGCAAATGCGCAGGCGCAGACTTCCGTGCGCACTGTGCACACTGAACCGCGTCCGTGCGCCGTTTTCCTCAATCAGATCGTAGCTACCGTCGCCGGTGTAGACGAAAACATCCAGTGTCTCGGGCGCGGAGCAGGCATTGTCCTGCGCCGCCTCCAGAGGCAGGATGCAGCCCGCCCTTGCAAACACGGGCATACTGCCACTGTCGCGCCAAACCGTGACCCAGCGGCCGCCGGCATAAGTTCCGCCGGTGAAAATGTCCGTCCAGCGTCCGGGCGGGAGCCAGACACGCTTTGCCGCAATGCCGCGCTCCTGCGATTTTTCCGTGATGGGCGCAACCAGCAGCTCACCGAACAGATATTGGTGGTCGGCTTCGTAGGCTGCAGCCTCTTCCGGCCATTCGTAATACATCGGCCGCACCGGCGGAACGCCCTCGAGCGTGTTTTTCCACGATGCGCTGTAAAGATATGGAACCAGTCTGCGCCGCAGACGCAGCCACTTCTCCGCCATGGCGCGCACCGGCGCGGTAAACGTCCATGGCTCCTTTGACGCGGTGACCGACGGGCAGCAATGCAGGCGGTTGATCGGGCTGAACACGCCGAATTGCAGCCAGCGCAGGTACAGCTCCTCGTCACGCAGGCCGCGATGGTGGCCGCCGATGTCGTGGCTCCACCAGCCGTAGCCCACATTGGCCGCCGTCGCGGTGAAATAGGGCATATAGTCCAGAAATTCCCAGTCCATGTGCGTATCGCCGCTGAAGCCGACCGGATAGCGGTGCGAGCCGACACCCGCATAGCGCGACAGGATCAACCCTTCTCCCCTGCGCTGCACGCTGTCAAGATAGTGATAGTGGTTCAGCGCCCACAGGGGATCCAGCCCCGCGAGCGCGGAGGTCTTGCCCTGCTGCCAGTCGATCCACCAGAAATCGACCCCCTCGTCCTCCAGCGGATGGTGCAGCAGCTCCAGATATGCGTTCACGAAGCGTGGATTTGCAATTTGAAACGGCACAACCTGTTTTTCCGACGGGTCCAACCCCATGCGCTCGGCCATGGCGCGGTAGGGCTTTTCGTACCAGCGGACGCCCAGCGCAGGGTGCAGATTGAGCGAGACATGCATCCCGCGCGCGTGAAGCTCCTGCAAAAGCGCCGCGTGATCTGGAAAGAGCGCTTCATTCCATGTGTAGCCCGTCCAGCCGTCCGTGCCGCCGTGCGACTCGTCGTCCAGCCCCTTTTCCCGCAGGCCGAAATCACGGTCGATTTGGACATAGTGCCAATCCATGTCGATGACGGCGACGGAGATGGGAATCCCATCGTCGGCAAAATTATCCATCAGATTCAAATACTCCTGCTGCGTATACGGCCAATAACGGCACCACCAGTTGCCCAGCGCCCAGCGTGGGAGCACCGGCGTGCGCCCGCACAGGCGGTAGAGCGCACGCACGGCGGCGGGATAGTCGTGCCCGTAGGCAAAGACGTAGCGGTCCGTCCCGCTGCGCGGAAGCAGCCGGCCGTCCGGAAGCAGCAGCAGGCTGCGCGAATCGTCGTAGACCGCCGCGCCGTTTCTTGCGCAAACGCCTTGCTCCAGAGGAATGTGCGCACGGTCGTAGCGCGTCACGTCGGGATGCTCGCGTAGGTGTTCGCCGTTGGTGTCAAGGGTACTGCAGGTGCCGAGCAGATTCTCGGCATTGTCCAGCTTGGCACGGCTGCCGTCGGCAAACTCGACCTCGCTGTTTTCCAGCCGCTGCGGATCGAGCGTCAGGGTCAGCGCCGCAGTTTTGATAAGGATGTGGCCGCTTTCGCAGTGCCATGTGTATTCGACCGCAGGAAAGTCGCGGTACCAGACCGCCTGCGTCGCCTCGTCGGTGAAGCTGCCGCGCTCGATACGAAACAGGCGGTCCGTCAGAACCGTCACGCGCGTGTCACCGCAGCGCAGAATGCTTTCGCGCACGGCCTGCGGTCTTGCAGCAATGCAAAGATGCGGCCGCAGCGCGGCTCCCTCCTGTTCGGTCATGGCGTTTCTCCTCTCAGCGTCCAGTTGTCGGCGGGCGTGCCGTTTTCGGTAAGCGTTGTGCCGTCGAATTTGACCTCGACGCTCGTTTGATTCACATAATCATACCATGTATATTCGCCGTTTCCCGGAAATACAAGATAATTTAAGTTTACATAAGTTTCTGCATCGTTGCCGACGTAGCTTGCGAGCCGCCCCGTATGTGCGGTATTAACCGGCAAGATGGTGCCCGCGCGCACGAACACCGGAATTTCGTCCGCCGCGACGGGAATTTGATGCACGCCGCCATCGTAGCGCGCGCCGGTGAAGAAATCGTACCAGACGCCGTCCGGCAGATAGACCTCCACGCGCTTCGCGTTCGGCTTGGTCACGGGCGCCACGAGCAAATTCCGTCCGAACAAATACTGAAATTCATAGTCCGCCGCCGCGCTGTCCTGCGGAAAAGCGTAGGCCATACTGCGCATCAGCGGTTCACCGCTCTCGGAGGCCCACTTGGCCTCGGTGTAAATATAAGGGATCAGATTCATGCGCAGATTCGCATAGTAGCGATACGTCTCCAGACAGGCGTCGTCGCCCTTGCGCTGCGCCATGTTCCACGGCGTGCGCGCCTGCGAGGGCTGCGGGTCGCCGGAATTTTCCGAATGCACCTGCATCACCGCCGAAAATGCCGCCTGCGCCACGCTGCGCTGATAAAGCTCCGCCGAGGGAACGTCGCCGCTGAAGCCCGCAATGTCCCACGCGACAAAGGGAATGCCTGACTGACTCGCGCTGAGCGTCGCACGGATGGCCGCCTGAAACGCCTTGAAATCCGAGTTCTGGTCGCCCACCCAGCAAAGCGGATGCTTCTGCATCCCGCTGCCTCCCGCACGGCTGAAGGTCACGAAATCGCCCGCGAGCGCCGTGCCGAAGTCGTAGTAAGCCTGCGCGTAGAGGTCGGGATAGGCGTTACGCAGCTCATCGCCTCTGCGTCCGTCTGAAGCCGTGACGCTGCGCCCCCAGACAAACTCACCGCCGTCGGTCTTGAAGCCGTCGATGCCGATATCCTCGATCAGATAGCGCCGCTTTTCCAGAAACCAGTCCGTCGCCTCGCGGTCGGTAAAGTCCAAAAGCAGAGAATTGCCGAACCATGTTCCGGCAGGCAGGCGGTAGGTGCCGCCGCTCTCGGTTTGCAGAACGTAGCCCTGCCCGGCCGCATAGATCTGATCGCGCACGGACTGCGCATTTGCCTGCACGTCATATTTGAGCACCGGAATCTGCCAGAGAATGCAGCGAATGCCGTTTTCATGGAGCTGTTGCACCATGCCCCTGGGATCCGGCCAGCGGCCTGTAAACGTAAAGTCCTCGTAGCGCAGCGCGTCCTCGCCCGATACGGTTTCAAACTTGGAATCGTTGAAGGTATAAAAGGTCTGCTCGTCGCTCCACGCCTCGATGACGATCACACCGGTGGGGATCTGCGTTTCCAGCGTCGCGTCGAGCTGCTCGAGGATCTCCGACTGCCGGTTCCACTCGTTTGCGGAGATCCACGGGCTGAAGGCCCACACCGGCGGAAGCACAGCGTGACCGGCCGCCTCGACATAGGACGCAGCGATCTGCGCGTTGTCCCCCGTGAAGAAATGCAGCGGCAGCGCAAACTCCTCCGTGCCGCCCAGACGCGCCTCGATGACGCAGGCCGTGCCCGACTGCGCGCAGAGGTCAAAGCGGGAATAATAGGTCGAATCGACAAATAGCCCGTATTTGTCCGGCACGAAGTAATACGGCACCGGCGTGTAGGTCTCGCCGCGCTGCTCCTTGTACCAGTTGACACAGTAGGTATCGACCGTCTTGCCGCGCTGGTCGAGCGCGTCATATTTCATGCCGAAGCCGTAAAAGCGGTCGGATTCTTCCGCGTCCAGTGTGAGGCGCACCGCGCGCACCGCCGCACCGTCCGTCAGCAGCTCGAAGCCCGCGCCGCCGATCAGCGCCGCGCCGTCCTTGCGCAGGGAAAAACCGCCGTTTTCCGCCACGGTAAAGGTCAGGCGATCCGCCGAAAGCGTGGCCGGAAACGCATCGCCGCCCCCGGTGGCCGCATCGGAAACGAGCAGACGGAGCGCCCCACCGTCAAACTCGGCGTTGAGCGCAGCGTTTTTTCCGCCCGCCGTGCCGGAAATCGTAAGCTTTTCACCGGAAAGCAGCGCCCGTTCGGGTTGGAAGCGCTCCCATGCCGAAACACGGAACGAGAACGGCCCGAGCCGCTTTTGCGCAATGCCATGTTCGCCCGCGCAGATCGCATACTGCACCTCGTCGCCGCGTTCCATAGCCGGAAGGCAGGCGAGATACTGCGTCCGTTCAGCGCCGTCGGTCTGTAAATTGGCCCGCTTGCTGCAGGCAATCGGCTCCATGCCCTGACCGTTTTTCGTCCATTCAAGCCAAAGCTCCAAGCCGTCGAGCTGCTTTCCCGCCGCGACGGCAATTTCGGTCTTTTCGCCTGCAATCGGATCGCGCGGCGTGCGCTGCCACCACTTTTCAGGCACCTCCTTGCTGCCATAGAGGTTCTCCCAGCCGTAAGGCTCGTGCAGCAGGCCGTCCGAGGGCAGCGCCGCAGGCACGGCCTGCTGCGCAGTGCAGGCGGTCAGCAGAAGCAGCAGGGCAAACAGTGTCAAAAGTTTTTTCATGTCACTCTCCTGTCAGGCCGGTGCGCTCGATGCTCTCGACAAATTGCTTCTGCACAATGAAATACAGCACGATCAGCGGCAGGATGGTCAAAAGTGTGCCCGCCAGACGAATGGATTCATTCAGCGAGCCGCCCGTACTGACGCCGACGGAGGCATAGAGCTTGTTAAAGCGCTCGACAAACTGCTGCAAATGCATGGGCAGCGTCGTGACCGCACCCGTGGAATACTGCGGGAGCTGTGTCGTGTCGTTCCAGATCCAGATAAAGGAAAAGAGGTAGGTCAGCACCAGCGCGGGCTTTGCCATGGGCAGCGCAATGCGGAAAAACACCGTCGCCGCGCCCGCGCCGTCGATCTTCGCAGCCTCATCCATGGATTTGGGATAGGATTTGAAGAAATTGTAATAGATCAGCAGAAAAACCGAGCTTTTCACGCCCTGTCCGAACAGACTGATGAGATACACCGGCCAGATCGTGCCGATGGTGTGATAGGAATTAAAAAGCAGGAAGCGCGGAATCATGGTGACCTGCGTCGGAATCAGGAAGATAAACACCGCCAGCACCAGCCAGAAGCGCTTGCCCGGCACGCGGTAGAGCGCAAGGCCGTAGCCCGCCAGCGCCAGCGTAAAGGTTTGCAGCGCCGCCGGAATGAGCGTCATAAGAAGCGAATCCTTCAGTCCGTCCCAGAATTGCAGCGTTTTGGCCGCCTTGACAAAGCTCTCCACGGAAAGATGCGTCGGAATCCATGTCACCGTGGCATCCACGAGATCCTCCGTGTCCATGAAGCTGACCGAGAGCATATACAAAAGCGGATATAAAAACACAAAACCCATACCCGTCAGGATGAAATAGGTTGTGAGCCTGCCGAGGCGGCTGTCGTCCTTGCCGTGGCTGCCGGTGAGCCAGTAGGCGCCCTTGCGCAGCGCGGATTTTCCCGTTTTCATGTGGAACTCCCCCTTCTCGGCCGGAGCAGCAGAAAGGCCAGCAGAATCAGCAGCAGCAAGCCAAAGGCATAAATCCACGAAAGCACCGCCGCATAGCTGTACGGCCGGGCAATATCGCGGATCGCACCGACGATCTTGCCGTTCGTCGCGTCGTCTGCCGCCGTACCCATCTCGATGATGGTATAGATCGCATTGAGCAGGATGATCGGCCGCAGATGCGGCAGCGTAATCTTCCAGAACGCCTCCCACGCCGTCGCGCCGTCGATGGCGGCAGCCTCGTACATATTACGGTCAATTTTTTGCAGTCCGGCCAGAAATACGATGATTTGCACACCGCAGAACCAGAGGATGCGCACAAAGCTGTTCAAAAACGTCATCAAGAGCCGCGCCCAGCCATAGTCCAGCTCCATCAGAATGCTGCGCAGACCCATGATGTCCATGTTGATGCTCATGGCCGAGGATTCCGTCATCAGCTCGGACATCACGGGGCCGGACATGATGACCACCGGCAGGAAAAACACGATGCGGTAGATCGTTCTGCCGCGGAATTTGCGGTTTAACAGCAGTGCGATGACAAGGGAAAACACAACGACAAGCGGCGTTCCCAGCAGAACGCTCGCCAAGGAGGCAAGGAGCTTTGTGGGATATTCCGTGTCCACCGCGAAGGCCTGCCGAAAATACTCCCAGCCGATCGGCTCCAGCTCGATCGCGCCGGGCTTGATCTGCACCTGATTGAAGCAGATGACAAGCGAATAGACCAGCGGATAGGCCGTGATGGCAAAAAATCCGATGAGCCAGGGCAGGAAAAAGAGTGTTCCCGTGACCGTGCTGCGGGCACGCGGGTTCAGGCTGCGGCGCGGTTTTGTCTGATTTCCTTTCATCTTGCGTCCCCCTGTATGACTGCAAAGCCGCCCGGCTGCACACTGACGCCTTCGGCCGGCAGCGCAGCATCGGTATAGTTGAGATAAATGCACACGCCGTTGTCATATTCTACGCGAATCAGGCCGCTATTCAGGCAGCGGTGCGAGATGATGGCGTGCCCCCAGACCGCAGAAAGCCCCTCGGCCACGGTCTGATAGCTCTCCACGATCTGCGCGCGCCAGTCTGCAAAGCCCGTGGAAAAATAGGCCTCCTGCGCGGTATTATTAAGCTCCAGACTCTCGCAGCCGGTCACGACGAAGCTCGGCGCCATGCCGTACTCGATCTGCCGCAGCATACGCTCGGAGGAATAGGACGAGGTGTTGATCGTCCCGCCGTACAGCTCGGCGCAGCCGCTGAGCACAATCTGCAAAAACGGCACGCAATCAGATTCATAGAGGATCTGACTGTTGGACACAGGCAGGTCCAGGAATCTGTCCGCGTACTGCCAGAGGTACTGGTTCGGACGGTACATGGCGATGCGGCCGCCGCCCGCAAGGGTCTGCGTCAGCGCCGTCAGGCGTGTCAGGCTCTCGGCGCGCGTTACCTCCCTGCCGGAGGTAAAATCGCTGTAAAGCCTGTTGCTCGCCTGCGCAAGCGCAAAGTCCGCGCCGTACTTGCGGGAAAGCGCCTTCTGCGTGCGCGCCTCGGCCTCGGTCAGGCGGTAGAGATAGGTATAGGGATACATCCGCGGCGCAAGATTGTCGATCCAGCGAATCTCCTGCCGCGAAAGGTTGTTCGCGGCCTCGGTGCGCAGCGTGATCTGATCTTTGTTCGCGGTAATGGGGTCGAAATAAAGGGAGAGTGAGCCGCCCGTCTCGCGCAGCGCGCGGTCGAGCGCGGCAATGTCCTCCTTATCTCCGAGGCGGGACAGCAGTTTTGCGCCGCATTCGTTGTTCTTTGCATAGCAGCGCAGCACCATGTCCAGCTCCGAAATGCCCGCATCGGCAAGGCTTTGGCGCATCTCCTCCGCCTGCGCGAGCGTGGTAAAGACCTGTGTCGTGTTCCAGAGGAAATTCTCCTTTTTGTCCGCGCCGAGTACCTCCAGATGCAGCGGAACCGTGCCGTCCTGCTGCGTCAGCGGCGTCAAAACGCCCTGTTCAATCAGCATCTGACGGTAAAGCACCGCCATGCCGTCGTAATTGGCCTGTTCGCCCTGCGTGAAATAGAAGGAAATTTTCGGCACGACCGCGTTGGGCGTTTCCTGATAGACGTTTGCGCCCGCACCGTCCTTGCGGTTGATGTTTTTCACATACTTCTGACGAAATTCAAAACGTGCCGACGCCCAGTTATAGGGATTGTTCGTCTGTGCAGGCGCGGCGACAAGGCTGGCATATGCAGCCCCCTCGTCTACGACCGCCAGAAAACCGTTTTGCCCCGCACCGTGTACCATCGCATAGACGGGCATAAGCGCCTGCGCCTCCGGACGGGCGGTGTTGTCCGCCGTGCTGGCCAAGGATTCAATGCCGTAATCCTTGCCATAGATGCGCGCAGCGTAGGTTGAACTGTAATTGGCGGGCTTGCGGTAGCGGATGAGCGCACCGCAGCCATCGGGAAGCAGGATGTAGCCGTCCACAGAGTCGGAATAGGAGCTGCCGAGGAAGGAAAGAAAGCTCATGGATTTGAGAAAGAAGCCCTCGCCGCGCTCGGTGAGGCTGCCGTCCACCAGCTCCAAGGTCACGCGGCTGTCCGCCCACGAGGCCCTCACCTGAAAGGCGATCTCCTGCTCGGGAAAGTCCACGCTGCAAAGAAGGCCGTCGTCTGAAATTTCATACTCTGCCTTGCCGTCCTTGCCGATGCTGACGCGGCTCTCCGCGCCCTCGGCATTCACGCACTCAACGGACACAAGGCCGTTTCCGTAGCAGCGCCACGCGGTATTCAGCCCCTCGGCCTCCCCGATAGGCAGCGCACCCCAGAGATAGCCCGTGGTCTTATTGCGGATGCGCAGCGCGGCCTCCTGCCGGTTGAGATAAACCTCGAGTTTCTGCGTTTCTCCGACTTTTTCAAAGCCCTCGGTCGTGAATTGGCTCTCCACCGGCGCGTCGGAGAAGGGATGCGCCTGCCGGTTGGAATTGGCCTCCAGCATGCCGTCGGTCAGAGGCGTCGTGTCTGCGGCAAGGGCACACAGCACCAGCAG
Organism: uncultured Oscillospiraceae bacterium; assembly: GCA_934667815.1. GTDB lineage: Bacteria > Bacillota > Clostridia > Oscillospirales > Oscillospiraceae > JAZOXB01. The sequence goes on along the minus strand of CAKUMO010000001.1, from coordinate 177,359 downwards.
CGCCGCGCTCAGAAGCAGTGCGCCGAGCCGGACGAACCATTTACGAGAACACACGGTAACGCACCTCCTCAAAAACTTCCGAAAGATAAGACAGCAGCTCGCGCCAGAGGATAAAGAGGATAACCGCCGCAAGAATCGCCACCGCCATGAAAAACAGTGTGAGGAAAACATTCGCTGCTGTCTTGCGCAGATTATAGACCTGTGCCTCCTTGATGCTGACGAAGATCAATGTGCCGGTGTAGCCGAGAATCAGAAAGGCCAGCAGGCGATAGACGAACAGCTCCGTGAGCGTAAAGGCATGCGAAAGCAGCGTCAGAAGCGGCCAGCCGAGCACAAAGGCGGAAAGGCTGTAAGCAAAGGTGATATACACCGCTTTCAGGCTGCCCTCGCCGTCGTGGATGGCACTGACCAGATAGCTGCCGAACAGGAACAGCACGGACGGCACAAGGACGATCAGCAAAATTGCGATCGGATCATTGTAATAGGAATACCCGCCGCCGAATACAAAGGAGGTCAGTCCGCGGCAGAGCATATAGATCGCCAGCGCCGCAAAATAGAGGACAGACGCCGCGGCCACGCTGCCACGCTGACCGATTTTCAGGTAGTAAACGCCGTCAATGGGATGACGCAGGAAATAGAACACATCCGCCGTCAGCGCCCTGCCCAGCTTATGCCTGCCGCACCAGCGTGTATAACGCTCGGAGAGCGCGTCCCGCCAGCCGAAGCGCTTTTGCAGAAGCGCCAGAAGCGCGCACAGGACGGCAAAGCCGGCAAGCCCGATCAGGATCTTTCCCATGTTCGCGCGCATCCACGCGCTGCGCAGCTCCCAGAAGCAGTCGGAATAGCCGTTTTCATGGCGAATCTCACGGAAGCGCTCCGCCGCCTCGCGGTAGCGCCCGAGCTGGAACAGCGCCTTGGCATAGCCAAGGTTGGACATATAGGCCGTCGGATTCATCCGCAGGATCTGCGTCCATGCGGCAAGGCTGTCCTCATAGTGCCCCAGCTTGAAATCAGCCTCGGCGCGGTGCAGGAGCTTGGCATAATCCGTGGGATACCAGACCTGAAGCACGCCGCGCTCCTTATCGAGCACATAGAGATTGCAGCTTTCGTCCGCCTCGATCGCGCTGACCACGGCGGTCAGGCCGTTACGGTCGGTTTTTTTGGCCTCGCCGCCGAATTCCAGCAGGAAATCCCCCTCCTCGCTGAATTCGTTGATCAGCCCCGTGTTCGTCACGGCAAAGACGCTGCCGTCAGGCAGAACGGCGACATCGGCATAGTTACCGTAGCCCCAGTCGAGGCCGTCCGAATAGACATTGACGCCCGCCATATTCAGCTTTTTAAGCGCCTGCCCCCGGTCGTTCTGCGTGACGGAAAAGACCATGTCGGAGGCGGCAACGTCCAGCGCAACGATGTTCGGCGGCGTGCGGAAGGACATTTTGGACTTCTGCTCCTCGGTGTAGAAAATTTTCTGGAACCACTCCACCGCGCTCAGGCCTCTGGTCTTATTCGCACCGAAGAAGCCGTTGAAGCTTCCGTTTCGGTCGAACTGCAAAATGCCCTCGTAGGTGCCCTCGCTAATAACGAACAGATTACCGTAGCTGTCCAGATCCACCTTCTGCGGCTTATAGGGGCTTGCGCCGTAATATGCCTCTGTCGGGCGCGTCAGGCAGCGCTCCACGCTGCGGTCAGGCGCGAAAATCACGACCTGCTCCGCGCCGTAATCCGCGACGTATACTCTGCCCGCACCGTCCACGCTGAGTCCGGTGGGCTTCTTCAGGTCGTTCTCTCCGAAAGAGGTCAGGCTGCCCGTGTCCATGGAATAGACCACAATGCGGTGGTTGCCGGTATCCGCGATGTAAAGCTCCCGGCCGCTGAGATATAAGTCCTCGGGTGAGCTTAGTCCCGCATCCGCAAGGTAGATCCCGGCAGGCAGATAGGCATCGGCCGTCAGGACGAGCTTTGTCCGGTCGGCGGAGAGCGTATAGGTATAACTCGTGCCCTCGACCGCGCGTGCCGGCAGCGCCAGAAGGCACACGAGGCACAGCAGCACTGCGCCGAGCCGCAAGCAGTTTCGTTTCATGCGCAGCCCTCCTATTTCATGCCGGAGTGGGACATGGTGTTCATGACCCGCGACTGCAAAATGATGAACAGAATCAGGTTCGGCAGGAACATGATGAGCGTCGCCGCAGCCTGCATACCGAGGCCCGCGACCGCGTTGCCCGCAAGCTGGCCAACCATGGCGTTGGCATTGCCCGAAGCCTGCGTCAGCGTGGACATATAGAAGGAAAAGCTCTTGAGCGCCTCGTTATTGATGTAGTAATTCGACGCCTCCATGCTGTTCCACGAGGCCTGAAAGGCCAGAATTGCAACGGTCGCCAGGGTCGGCTTGATGTTCGGCAGGACAATCCTTCGGAGGATGTAAAAATCGCCCGCACCGTCCAGCCGTGCCGCCTCGATCATCTCGTCGGGCAGATCGTCTATGAATTGCTTGACCAGATACAGCCCCACCGGCATGGAAAGCATGGGAATGATATGCGCCCAGATGCTGTCCACCAGCCCGAGCCTGCTGACGATGATATAGCGCGGGATCGCCACCGCCGCCGAGACGAACATCAGCGCCGCCTCATTGATGCCGAACAGGAGATTTTTCAGGCGGTAGTTCTTCTTGGACATGCAGTAGGCCGCCATGGTCGTAATCATCAGCGTGAAGAATACGACGGCCAGCGTCGTCAGTACGCTGTTGAACAGGTAGCGGCTCATGGGGATGGCCTTGTTGGCCGAGGTCGCCATGAGGTTGCGGAAATTCTGGAGCGTTGGGCGCAGCGTATAGAACTTCGGCGGGTAATTGAGCAGCTCATCGAGCGGCTTGAAGGCATTGAAGAAGATGAACACGATGGGAAGCCCCATCAAGGCCGTGATCGGAACCAGATACAGGAAAAATTTGATCTGCGAGCGGTCGAAGCGCGCGGGATTGATGCCGATGATCTGCAAATGTCGTCTTCTCATGTCCTCACCCCCTGACTGCAAAGAGCTTTTTGGAAAGCTGCGACACGCCCCAGACGATCAGCAGCAAAATCACCGACAGCGCAGCGCTGTAACCCATCTCGTAACGGACGAAGGCGTATTCCTCTGCGTGCGTGACGAGAAGCTGACCGGCGTAGCCGGGCGTTGGGTTCGCGCCCGAGAGCTGCACGCCGATGCTGCCGTTCTGGAAGGCGTTGACAATGGCCATGATCGCGCCGAACATCATGTGCGGCTTGATGGCCGGAATGGTGATGTAAATGATCTCCTGAATGCGGTTCTTCACGCCATCGATGTGCGCGGCCTCGTAAAGCTCGCGGTTGACATTCAAAATGCCCGCGAGCATGGAGAGAAAGCCGATGCCCATGCTGCTCCAGAGGGAGACAACGATCATAATGAGCATCAGATACCGCGAGTCCGACAGCCATGTGACCGGACTTTGAATCAGGTCGAGCTTGAGCAGAATCGCGTTCAGATAGCCGACCTTGTCGCCCGCGAAGAACACCTGCCAGACCGTCGAGAGCATGATGCCCGCCGTCATGGACGGCAGATAGAGAATGATCGCCATGACCGTCCGCGGCCCCTTGGGAACCTGCGCCAGCGACCACGCCAGAAAGAACGAGAGAATGTAGCCGCCCACGCCGACGATGACGGAATAGACAATGGTGTTTGGGATTGCAAACTCCGTGAAGGTGTTGTCGTTGGTCAGAATGTTGATGTAGTTTTCCAAGCCGACGAAATTCGGCTTTTCGATGGAGTTGAAGTCCGTGAAGGAGATGCCGATGGCAATGACGACGGGAATGATGATAAACAGCAGAAACAGGAGCACGAACGGCGCCTGCATATAAAACACCGCGTGCCGATTCATGTGCCGCTGCAGGGGTGAAAGCGTTCGCCGCAGTGAAAAGGATGCACGCTTCTTTTTCTCTTTGCAGTTCATTGGCCGCCCTCCTCTCTGCGCTCGATCAGGTCCTCGATCAGATGGATGTTATAGTCCCTGCGCTTCTGCCCGCTCTCATCCAGATAGCCGAACTCCGTGAGCTTGCGCTGGATTTCCCGATTGGAGGCCAGCGTCGCCTCGTCAATGCGTGCCTGAAACGGCTCGCCCTGCGTGACGATAGCGATCCACGCATTGGAAACCTCGCGCTCGAGAATATAGCTGGCCGGATGGCGCAGCGCCTCGTGCTGCCACGACCACTGCTCCAGAATCACCTTTTTGTGCGCGAGCGGATAGGACATTCCCGCCAGCGCGACGTGGTTGCCGGTGTTCCAGATGTAGTCCGGGCCGTATTTCATTTGCAGATCCGTCGCGTATTTTAGCTGCGTTGCAGACGACAGCCACCACTTTAAGAAGCGGTACGCCTCCTGCTTTTTCTGCGAATTGGAAAAGATCATTGAGGAGGTCGCATCGGCGGACCAGTCGCGGCGCACCGTGCCGTCGGCCTGCTGCGTACCCGGAACGAGCGCAATGTCCCAGCGCCCGTTCAGCTCCGGTGCGCCCACCTGAAGCTGTAAATAAGTCGAGAAATTCGACACGCCGATGGGCACGCTCCCCGAGCGAAACGCGTTGAAAAAGTTCGGGATATTCTGCGCTAGTCCGTAGACCTGGTACAATTCGACCATTTCCCGCAGGCCGCGAAGCGTGTTCGGGTCGCCGAAGTTTGAAGCAAAGCCGTCTGGCGAATAATAGTCGCCGCCGTTCTGGAAGATGAAGCCGCCCGTTGCCTCGAAGCTCTTGTAGCCGACGTTGTTCGCCAGCGGAAGATTGAAATTCATTGCGTTGCGGTGCAGCACCGGCATCATAGCCTTGACGTCCTCCCATGTGTCCGGAACCGTCAGGCCGAGGCTGTCGAGAATGTCCTTGCGGTAGAACAGAACGTAAAACTCCTGCGTCTCGCTTGCACCGTAAACGCCGTCCTCGTAGGCCATGGGAGCCAGCGCGCGAAGGTTGTACTCCGCGCCGTACCAGTCCAGAAAATCGTCAAATTCCAGCAGATTTACCGCCATACCGCGCATGGCAAACTCCGCAGGCCGGTAGTAGCTCAGGCCGAGGGCAAGGTCGGGATTGCTGCCGGTGGAATTGGCCAGCGTGATCTTCTTTTCGTCGGGCATGATGGAAAAGCTGACCTCAATGCCCGTCTCGCGGGTGAACTCGTTGGCAGTAAGCTGACGCAGCGTCTCGACATACTGAGACGGCTTGTTGATCCACACCGTGAGCGTCTGCCCCTCGTTCTGCACATCCGCACTTTCGTTCATGTCGTGGGAAAAGGAATAGAGAAACTGCTTGATGCCCGTGGCAAGGCCGGAAAGTATTCCCGCCTTCGGCGCGGGGAGCGTCTCATTTTCGCCGTGCAGATAGATGCAGTCAATGCTCAGGTTCTGCTCGTAGAGCTTCGTCAGCGTCAGCGCGGCAAGCTGCGCCGCAGAGCTGGAATCGTCGCTGAGCAGGCTCAGCTTGTTGGGGATCTCGCGCGGCTTTTCCGCAAGGCGATGCAAATTCTGCACCGTCAGCATCAGATCCGAAGCATAGGCCGGCTCCATTCCGCCGATGTCTTTTACGCGGTCATAAACCGCCGTCAGGCGCGCAGACCAGTCCTCAAGCCTTTCGAGAATGTCAGGCATGTACTGCAAAATGTCCCACGTCCGGTTGGTGTCCACACCCGCGCTCTCGCCGGAGTTGTTGCCCTTGATGCGCTTGAGGGCAATACCGGTGTCGTTGATCTCGTTGACAATGGTCATCAGCTCGCGGTACGGAGCCTGCATTGGCTCGGCCGTGACCTCGAGGGCAAGCAGATGCACGCCGCGCGTCAGATAAACGCCGGTGTCCAGCGTTTTGTTTTGATATGTATTGATGCCGGTATACGCAAAGCCCACGTCACGCAGCTCGGTATACGGCACATTGCCGTCAATTTCAATGGTTCTGTAAGAACAGCCGCCGGTCTTTTTCGGCTGGCAATACTTGAAGCTGATAAAATAAATTCCGTCCTCCGGCGCTTCCACTTCATAGTATAGCTTCTGTCCCATACGCTTGTTGGATTCGTCCGCAGTGGCGTTGATGCGCTTCACATAGGGACTGGCCGGAGAAACGGAGGTATTCGGAACATTGGTTCCGCGGATGGCGCTGTCGTTTTTCGCGCGGTAGGCCTCACCCTGAAGGGTCAGGCAATCGCCGGCATAGACAGGCACGGAGGAAAGAGCGGATAAATATTCTGCGTAGGTCTGTTCCCGCTGCGGCTCGACCGCATACAGGCCGTAGAGCAGGAGGCTCTGGTTTTGCGGCCGGAGCGTGACGCTGACCTCGCCCGCAGGCAGGTCGAGCGCAAGCGGCCGGCCGGAGAAGGACTCGGCTTCCTTCAGATATGATGCCGCCCACGGAAGCTGATACTGCTCGGGCAGCACCTCATTGCCGTAACAGTCGGTTTTCACCTCGGAGACGTCATCCGCCCAGAGGAAGGAGAGCGTGCAGGTAAACCGCGCGCCGTTCACCGTGAAATCTACGGGATTTTCAAAGAGATTTTTCTCCGGCGCAGCATAGACCGCCACGAGATCATATTGCCCCGCCGTTTCCACACGCAGAGAAACGGTGGCCGTCTCCTCTGCGGCAATTTGCAGACCGTTTGGGAACTCCGCAGCGGCCGCAGTGCGGCTACGGAAGTCGAGCTGCTTTTCCGCGACGCTCTCATCCGAGAGAGAATAGCTTCTTCCCCCGGCAGCTTCGCCGTGCAGCTCGGCCGTTTCGCTGTGCACGATTCCCGCAAACACCGCCAGTACCGCAAGGCAGACGACAAGCAGCGCGCCAACCACGCCCAATAGAATCCGTTTCATTGATGTCCTCCTCCCTGAGATACCGCCCGGGTTCCCACCCGGCGGATCGCCGGGTGGGAACATTTTATATTACTTGCCGACCTTTTCGTTGAAGATCTCAAGCTGCTCTGCGAGCGCCGCATTGACAATGGAGTCGATCTGACCGGCAACGTCGGCAGCGTTGGCCTTGCCCTCGCGGACGGAGTTAATCATTGCCCAAACCTCGTCGTTGAACACGTTATTGTAGCCCGGAACGATCTTGTTGATGTCGCCGCGCATGGAGTGCTCAAGGCTCTTATACAGCGCCATCAGGCCCTCGCTGACGTTGGGCGCCTGCTCGAACTTGGCCAGAACGTCCGGATGCTGCGTGCAGGGGATGAACCACGTCTTGATGAGCTTGGTGTCCTCGCCTGCGGTCTGACCGTCCGCGCGCGCGGCAAAGATGTCCAGACGCTGCATGTTGCCCTCAACACCGTAGGTCAGCCACTTGAGGAGCTGGAAGGCGGCGTCAGGATCGGCGCAGGTGCTCGTTAAGTAAGCGCAGTCCACATGGATCGGGGTATAGGTCGGGGTATTGGCATTGGCGCGCGGGTAGGGCCAGTAATCCCAGTTGACCTGGCACTCGCCACGCATCCAGTTATCGTTCCACGTTGCGTTGGTGCACAGCAGGGCCATGCCGTTCTTGAAGGTGTAGTGCGTGTCGTCCTTACCGGCCTCACCGAATTTGGCGACATATTCGGAATCGGTGGAGGTGGTGCCATCCTCGTTCTTGGGGAAGCGCATCGACCACGCCTCAAAGCCGGGGATGGCGCGCATTTCGGCGAGCTGGTTCATTGCGGGAACCCACTTGTTCGTGAAGTCGAAGGTGTGGTTTACATAATCATATGCGGGATAGAACAGGCCATCAGCCTGCGCGGAGTAGACCTGATCCCAGTCCTCCAACGTCGCGGCGGCGCAGGTGTCTGCGGTGATGGCCTTTTTGCAGATCTCCATGAATTCATCGACCGTCCAGTCATAGCCGGGCTTCTCGATGTTCAGCGCCTCGAGCATATCCAGATTCATTGTGATGCCCATGGCGTTCATCTGGCAGGGCAGCGCATAGAGCTTGCCACCGTAGACATAGGGATCGGTCATGCCGCTGGGCACATATTCCGACTCGGGATCGGCAAAGAAGTAGTCGTCAAGAGGCATGACGAAGCCGCTGGCGACCTCGGGTGCAAAATCGTTCCAGTCCAGCCACATCAGGTCGGGCATAGCGTTGGCCGCAGCCTTCTGGGTCAGATATTCGTTGAAGGCGCCGCCGGTGGAGCCGGGGAAGGGTTCCTCCACGACTTCGATGTTGGGATACTGCGTGCGGAAGGCTTCAAGCACGGGCTGGATTTCCGCGACCTCCCCCTCGGGATAGGCGATGGTCACAGAGCCCTTGAGCTGATAGATGTCCTCGCTCGGTGCCGCCTTGGACTCGGATGACGGCGCTTCGGACGGTTTTTCGGAGCCGCCGGAAGGGATCGCAGGGTCGCCCGTGCAGCCTGCCAGCATCCCGACAAGGAGAAGTACAGCAAGGAGCAAGGACACAATAGAACTCATTTTCTTCATTTCATTACCTCCATAATTTTATTATATCATCAACCGTTTTCACATTCCAGAGAAGAACAACTCTCCCGCATGTTTTTTTCACTGGAACTGCAAAGCGGTCAATTTCAAAGTTCCCGCACGGACGGTGCTTCGCCGCGCCGCAGGCGGATCTCGTAACGCGTCCCGCGCCAATGCACACGGTAGCGCATGGCTGTAAGCGTCCCGGGCAGATGATGGCTGACATGCAGCGCACCGTCGCGCTCCTCCAGACCGCCGAAGCCCAGCACCATCGCCTGCCATGTCGCGCCGAGGGCGGCGGTGTGAATGCCCTCGTTCGCGGTATTGCCCATGACGTTTTTCAGGTCGAGGAACAGCGACTTTTCAAAATACTCCGTCGCCCGCGCAAAGCCGTACCGCGCGGCCAGCAGCGCGTGAATACCAAAGCTCAGGGTGGAATCGTGCAGCGTGCGAGGCTCGTAATACGCCCATGCCGTGCGCACCTCCGTGTCGGAGAAGCGCTCGGGTCGCAGCGCCATGTACATCAGCACATCCGGCTGCTTGAGCACCTGATAGCGCTGCAAGCGGTCGAAGCTGATCGTGTGGTACAGCGGAACATCGCCGTCCTTGGCTGTGGCAATGTCCAGCGGCTCGAGATAATCGAAAGTCGAATCCTGCCGCCACAAAAGCCCGTCGCGCACGAGCACGACCTTCCGTGCGATTTCCTCCCAAAGCACCGGCTCCTGCGAGGTCAGGCCGGTCTTTTCCGCAAGTGCGCGAAGCTGCCCGGCGGGCAGTGCGCGGACATACTGCGCAGCATATTGCAGATTGTCACGCGCCATGCAGACGGTGTAAAAATCATCCGTCGTCACACCGCCGTATTCGTCCGGACCCTTGACAAACAGCAGATGATAGCGATCCTCCTGCGCGGAATAGTTAAAGCGGTCAACCCAGTAGCGCGCTGTCTGCACAAGGATTTCTGCCGACTGATTTCTCAGTTTTTCGTCAGAAATCACGGAATTGTAACGGTAAAATGCATAAGCAATGTCCGCAGTTATGTGAATTTCGCAGCAGCCGGTATCCCAGCTCTCACACTGCTCGAAGCCCGTATCCGAGGACATCCACGAATAACGCGCTCCCTTTGCCGAGAAACGCGCGGCGCTCTGCATCGCATCGGGCAGGGTGTGATAACGATAGCCCAGCAGAGACTCCGCGTCCTCCGGCCGCGTCCACAGGAACATGGGCAGCATGAAAATTTCCGTGTCCCAGAAATAGCAGCCCTTGTAGCGCCCGTGGGTCAGGCCGCGCGCACCGATGCTGGCGCGGCTGTCGCCCGAGGGCATCGCCTGCACAAGCTGGAAGATGTTGTAGCGGAGCGCGCCCTGCCATTCGTCATTTCCCTCCAGTTCGACGTCCGTATCCCGCCAAATTTCCTCCCATGCCGCCGCACTTTGCCGCAGGCGCAGGTCGAAGTCCGTCTCCGCGCCGCAGAGCGTCTCGCGCACGCGCTGCATGGGGTCGCCGTCACGGTAGGTCGCGCAGCAGACGAGCTTTTCCAGCGTCCATGGCACGCCCTCGACAAGCTGCGTCTGAATGCGGGTAGCGACCGTGCGCGGCGCGCGCACCGCGCTGCCCCCTTGAGAAAGGCAGTAGCCCATAACCGTTTCCCGGCCGGAAATGCGCGTTTTGGCCGCGAGCAGGCCGCCGCGCTCCCCCTCCTGCGTCTGAACGTCCGACCAAAGATCGAAAAATTCCGTGTTTTGCGTGAGCTGATCGTCCGCAACGGGAAGATTCATGACGCCCGCATCAATGCCCGTCTCGATTTTCGCCTCACCAGACCAATTTTCCGCCGTGAGCGTCAGCCGCAGCGCGGCCAGATGCCGGTCGGCCATGCTCAGAAATTTCTCCTGCCGCACGCGCGTCACGCGTCCTTCCGCATCGGTCAGGCGGTAGTCCCAGCGCAGCAGGCCGCAGCGCAGATCGAGCATCTGCGTGTAGTCCAAGTGCAGAAGTGTCTCGCTGTCTGCACCGTTCAAGGAAAATTGCAGGGCGGAAAAGTCCGGTTGATTGACAAGGTCGGTGATCCCCGGCTTGACGTATTCATAAAAGCCGGAGACAAAGGTCGAACGCCACGCCGGATGCTCGCCGCGCCGATCGGGGCGGTAGCCGCGCGTGCCCATATAGCCGTTGCCCAAAGAGAAAATGCTCTCGGCAAACGCGCGGTTATCAGGGTCGGTGCTCTGAATGCTCCATGTGCCGATATGCAGCCCGTTCATGAGCCGTCCTCCTTTCTGCGGCCCGCAAAGGCCGCGTCAATGGCGTAGGCGAGGAAGCCCGCGCAGGTAGCAAAGGCCTCGCCCGTCGTGCTCTCGCCGGTAAATTCGTCCACGCTCTCACAGGCGATGCCGTTGTCCAGCTTGCAGCGCAGAAGATGCGTCCTTGCGCTGCCGCGGCTGCCGGAGAGCAGGCTGTTGGCAATACTCAAAACCCAAGGGTGCGGCGCATGCGGGCAGCCGATCTCTGCAATGGGGCAGCCCGCAAAGGAGTAGGGATAGTCCTTCGCACGGATGACCTCAGCGGTATGCCGCCAGATCGGGTCGTCCTGCCCACAGAAGCCGAAGTGCGGCAGCAGGAGCAGGCTTCCGGGCGGCTCGTCGTAGATATCCCAACCGCCTTGCAGATCGACCGACCACGCGAACATTCTCTCCCCGTCCTTTTCGCGGACGCAGTGCGCGTAAATCGCGCTGCGCACATCCTCGGCCGTCCCGGCAAGAGCGGTGTGCTCCGGAAACAGCGCCGCCAGCGCGCGCAGGCCGTACCAGACAAGAACATTGTCATAGGTCAGATAGGGATAGCGCCTCAGGTCGTCCGTCGGCTGTAGAAAGGTCTCGTAAAGTGCCGTTTCTGTGCTGCGCTTGCTTTGCAGGCGCGTGAGAATGCGCTCGATGCCCTCGCGCATCCATGGCTTCTGCAAAATCGTGCGGTCGCCGGTGTTTTCCACATAGCGAGATAGTGCGATCACGGGTGCAAGCAGCTCGTCAAGCTCGAAGCCCGGTTCGAGCAGCGTGCCGTCGATGAAGCGGCTGTGCAGGCCGACGTTGCGGATCTGCCGCGTAAACACATAGTGCAGCATCTGCCGCGCCGTCTCCGGATCGGCAAGCAAAATCGCCGGAAAGCTCCAAAGCAGGCTGTCCCTGTCCCAATAGGCGGCACTGACGTAATAGCGCGGGCTGCGCGAGGTGACAAGGACGAATTCCTCGGTATCGAGCGTCCGCCCCGCGCCGAAAAAATAGCTGAAAAAGAGATTGGTATTCAAAATCTCATCAAGCCGCGCATCGCCCACGGTGCGTTCGCGCGCGGAAAGCCAGCGCTCCGTGCGCTCCAGCTCCTGCGCAAAGCCCTGCCGCAGCAGCTCCTTTGCCGAGGTCGCCGCCGAGACCTCCTCAAAGCCAAGGCCGAACCAGACCGTCAGCTCCAGCGTCTCGCCGGCCGCAAGGGTTTGCTGTCTCTCAATGCAATAGTGAATTTCTTCGCCTGCACGTTCAAACTGAGAGCGGATCGGACAATGCTCCGGCTGCTCGGTGTAAATCGGTGCGAACGCAAAGAGCGACAGCCCCGGCCGCAAATCCATGACATGGCAGTGGTTCCAGCCGCTGGGATAGAGGTGCTTTTCCGCATCCACAGGTTTGCTCTCGTTGACCGAGTGCAGCGTCTGCGCCCAAGTGCCGCGCAGCCCGAGCGTGATCTCAGCCGCACCCTCGCGGTTCGTCGCACGCAGCCGCCAGCCGAAGCCGCGCTCGTCTATGGGCGTGAGCAAAATGCCCTCAAGCGCAAGGCCGCAAAGCTCCGCCGTGAAGCGCGGGATCCACGAATGCAGGCGCTCCCAGCGCAAGCCCTCAAGCGGCATCTCGCTCCCCGCCCGCTGCACAAAGGGCGCAAGCAGCGGCGCTTCCTGTGTGCCGCAAAGCTCGAGCATGCCCTTCGCGCCCATGTGCAGGAAGCTCAGGCTCTCAAGCGCAGCATCCGCCTCGCGCAGCGTGGGCAGGGCGACGTATTCGTTTCCTGTCACTTGATAGTTCATTACGGCTCCTTTCTGATCCCGTAGACCGTTCTTCCGAATAGCTTGGCCGCCACGCCGTCCGTCAGGAAGTCTGCAAGCACCGTGACGGGACAGGCAAGCGTGCCCTCCGTTTGAATTTCTCTGTTCTGCCAGCGCAGCGTCAGATTGTTGCCCAGCTCGTCGCGGAAGCGGCTCTCGCCGCACGCGCCAAAGAGCAGGAAGCAAAGATTTTCATAACCGTCCGTCCGGTTGCTCATCGCGCCGCTCGGCTCGGTCGTACCCATAATGAAGGCATTGTTCAAATTCAGAGGAAGCGCCGTGCCGTCACGAACGAACACCGGCAGCTCCGTAAGCGGGCAGGAAACACGGATCGTCTGTCCCCCCTGCCGCGCCTGCCCCGTCCAGAGCGCGTGCCACACGCCCTGCGGAAGGTAGACCTCGCGCTCCGTCGCGCCCTCCTCGATCACCGGCGCGGCCAGCAGCGACCGGCCGAGAAGATATTCATCCTCCAAATGCAGGACGTTTGTATCCTGCGGGTAGTCATAGACAAGATGCGCCATCATCGGCCGCAGCGTCCGGCTGCAATGCTGCGCCTCCTGCCAGAGATAGGGCAGCAGATTCATGCGCAGATTGGCAAAGAGGCGATAGACCGGCACGATGTGCTCGTCGCGGTTGGCCAGCGCCATGTTCCATGGGCTGCGGTCGTTGTTCCAGTGGTTGCGCTGCACCATGTAATATTGCCCGCCGCGCGGCTCGGAGTGAAACTGCATCACCGGCGCGAAGGCCGCCAGCGCGGCGCTGCGCAGATACAGCTCCGTACTCGGGAAATCGCCCGCAAAGCCGCCGATGTCAAAGCCCCAGAAGGGTACGCCGGACAGTCCGGCAGACAACCCCGCCGTGAGCTGCCCCTTCAGCTCTGCAAACGTGGAGAGCTGGTCGCCCGCCCAATGGATGGGATATTTCTGCGCGCCGGTGTAGCCCGCACGGCTGAAGGTGAGGTCTGTCAGCTCGTGATAGACGCTCTCGTAGAGATTCGGGAAAGCGTTGTGCGCCTCTGCGACGCTGCGCCCGTCGAAAAAGCGTGCGTCCGGATCGAACAGAAACTCCCCGCCGTCGGTCTTGAATCCCGCTACGCCAAGCTCCTCGACGAGATAGCGGCGGCAGTCCAGCCACCAGCGCTTCGTCTCCGGATTGGTAAAATCGGGGATCAGGGAATTGCCGAACCACATTTCCGTGATCTGATAGGGCGTTCCGTCTGCGTTTTTCAGGCAAAGGCCGTGCTTTTTCGCATATTCCCAGTCAAGATCGAGCTGTACACCGTGCGGCGCAGTCTCGTATTTAACGACCGGAATCTGCCACAGGATCAGCTTGACGTTCTCGTTCGCAAGCGTCCGGCAGAACGCCTTGGGATCCGGCCATTTGCCCTCCGGCGGGAACGTGAAATCGTCATAATGCACCGCGCCGCCGTCTGCGCGCGGCTTATAGCTTGCGTCGTTCCAGATGTAAAAGGTCTCCTCGTCGCTCCACGCCTCGAGCACCATCACGGTCGCGGGGATCGCCGTCTCGCGCATCTTCTCGAGCTGCTCTATGGCCTCCTTCTGCGTGTTCCAGCCGTTGGAGGACATCCACGGGCCAAAGGCCCACTTGGGCGGCAGGACAGCCTCGCCGGTGTCGGCGGCATAGGCGCGCAGGAGCGCGGCGGGCGTTCCCGTGTGGACGGCGGCCTCAAACAGCGTGCCCGATTGCGCGCACACCGCAAACAGCTCCAGCGTGACCCAACCGTCCGCATCCGGTGCGGAGAACGCAAAGGACGAGGGATAGGTCGTTTTTTGCAGGAAGCTCACACCGGCCTCGGTGAAAAAGAAGGGAATGGGCAGATATGTCTTGTCCTGCTGGTTGGAGAATTGCTCGACGACGTAATTCAGAGGCGATTTCCCCGCCTGATCGACCGCGTCGAATTTCTCGCCCAGCCCGAACACCGCCTTGCCGCGGATTTTCAGCCGCAGGCGGAGATTTTTGGCCACGCCGTGTTCATCGACCATCACGCGCAGCTCAGGCAGCACGCGCAGCAGCGGCGTGCCGTCCTCGCCATTGATTGTCAATTCTTCTCTATTATATTCTGATTTTTTATGTAATTCCTCTATTTTAACGGTTAAATTATCTTTCAAAATAACTCGGATACAAGGTGCGTCCGAAAGCTCGATTTTGTACGCCTGTGTATCCGTTTGAAAAATGATCTGTCTTTCTTTCTCGATCAGTGCGTCTGCCGGAGTAAAGGTCAGCTCCCGCAGGATTGGGCACTCATAGTCCCGGCTCCTCTCGCCGCGCGACGTGACGAAGCGGTAGTGCAGGGTTCGTTCCCCCTCCTGCGTCCGGTAGACAAAGCGGAAATACCGCTGGCCTCGATCGTTCGCGCTGTGGTAGATTCCCGGCACGCGCACCGTGCGCACCCCATCCGTCAGCTCCAACCGGACGGAATCCGCTTTGCTGCCGTCCAGACGGCAGCCGAACTCGACCTGATCCCCCGCTTTGACGAAGTACGGACGCCGTTCCAGCCCGCTGTCAAAATGCGGAAACAGGCCGCTGGGCATATGCTTGATTACCATCGACTCGCTTCACCGTTCCTCTCTCAATCAGTTCCATGGGAATGATCCACTCCGCACGAGGCAGGCTGTGATCCTGCACCGCCTCGATCATCAGTCGGGCGGACTGCCGCCCCTTCTCCATAATATTCTGCCGGATCGTCGTTAATCCGGGATAACACATTTTCGCATATTCCACATCGTCGAAGCCGATGACGGAAACGTCTTCTGGTACGCGCAGACCGGCCTCGTGCAGGCCGTTGATCAGTCCGATGGCCGTGATGTCCGCCGTGGCGAACAGCGCAGTGAGATCCCGACGCGTCCGCGCCAGTGTCTTTGCAACCTCGAGGCCGTGGTCATAGCCCACCAGCCCCTCAAAAACGTCGTCCTGCGACGGCGTAAGCCCCGCCTCACGCAGCGCGTCCAGATAGCCCAGATAGCGCTCGGAATTGACGCCGTGCGCCTTTAACTCGCCCGTCACGATGGCGATGCGGCGATGCCCCTGCTCGATCAGATATTTGGTTGCAAGATAGCCGCCGAGGCGGTCGTCCGTGCGGACGCTGTAAAAGAAGCTGTCGCTGCTGCCGTAGCAATCAACCAGCACGGCAGGGATCTTATACTTTTTATATTCAGCCTCGTCGTCCGAAGGATAGGCGCCGAGGATAATCACGCCGTCGAGCGTGCGGCTTTTGGCAATGTCAATGTAGCTCTGGCCGGGATTGGTGCCCGAAAGGATGAGCTGATAGCCCGCGCGCCGCGCTTCCAGCTCCACTGCGCTGAGAAACGTGCCGTAAAAGGGATTGCCGAACATGATGTGCGATTCCTTGCGCTTGTTCTCCGTCTGCGGGATGACCACACCAATGAGCTTGGACTGGACGATGCCCTCCGCACGACCCGAGCCGAGCGTTTTCGCAGCCTGATTCGCAACGTAGTGCAGCTTTTCCGCCGCGGTCAGCACGCGCTGGCGCGTCTCGGGGGTAAAGGACAGGCCGGGCGTGTCGTTGAGGATATAGGAGACTGTCGCTGGTGAGACGCCCGCCTCTCTTGCAACATCCCGCACACTGACCTGTTTTCTCACGCTTTTCTCTCCCTCTGCGTCTTCTGGCGAAGCCATTTTAACGGTTCAATAGCATTATAACCCCTGCCATTCCACTTGTCAAGCATTTTGCATAAAATTTTGGAAATCAAATTCCCGATTTTGTGCAGTCCGATTAGTCGCCTGTGTAAAGGCCGGAGCACCCATCGTAGATATTCCACATATTTCATAGGAATATGATATATATTTTGGATAATTTGACTGATAGAATAGAATTAACCCCCGAAAATATACAGGAAAAGAGGACAACGCATGAAAAGACTTCTTTCAGTTTTTCTGGTCGCGGTCATGATCGCGGGTCTACTCTGCACAGGTGCGCTGGCCGAGGACAGCCACAAGCGTGAACCGGAAACGCCGGGTGCAGCCGTCTCCGACGCGGACAGCGACAAGGCCGCCATCCGCGTCCGCGTCAACGGGAGCTGGTTTGGAACCTATCTGGATGATTACAAGGGGCAGACCTCCGTTTGGGTCGCAGTAAATCTTGATATTTCCAAGCTGAATGCAAACACGGTCAACTATTTCAACTTCTCCTCCAACGTCATCAATCAGGGCGACTACACCGACAGCAGCGTCGATCTGTTCGCCTCTAAGGCCGCAGAGAACCTCAACAGCTTTGCCTGCGCCCATCAGTACTGCGATTCCCAGTTCACGCAGTACACCGACCGCAACATCAACGTCCGGCTGGAGCTGTTCGACGGCAGCGGCTGGGTGACGGCCACGCCGCAGGAGGAGACCTATTATGATTTTCATGAGGTGCTGGGTCTTTCCAACAACGATAATCAATGGCACAACGCTGCCCGCAACCTGCCCGTCGGCAATCTGGACGGCTACACGGCCGCACGCATGATGGTGCAGCTGCATGTCGGCAGCAGCTTGGCCGTGCCGGACACCTTCTCGGAAAAGAGCTTCGCCAAGTTTCTGCCTGACAAATATACCGTGACGGTCACGGCCGAGGAGGGCGGCACGGTCGAGGGTGCGCCCACGACGGATGTTGCGTTCGGTGAGAGTGTAACGGTCACGGCAAAGCCCGCCGAGGGCTACAGCTTCTACGGCTGGTACAACTCCGGCCTTCTGGTCAGCAGAGAGGCCAGCTATACCTTTGCCGTCACGCGTGCCTCCGCGCTGACCGCGCGCTTCCGGAAGGGCACGACCTCGAGCGAGAACCCCTTCCGCATTCTTGTGATCGGCAACAGCCATTCCGACGACGCAATGGCTTATGTCTGGGACATCTTGACCGAGCTGGGTTATGACGACGTGCGTATCGGCGTCCTCTACATCGGCGGCTGCGACGTTGCGACCCATGTGCAGTGCGCGAAGAACGACTCCCCCGCCTACGAGTATCGCTCCAATGTGGACGGCACATGGAAAAACCTGACCAATGTCACAATGCGCGAGGGCATCGCCTCTGAGGACTGGGATTACATCGTCCTGCAGCACTCCGCACCCAAGGCCGGCGTGCCTGCGGAATACGCCAAGGTGCCGGAGCTGATCGACCATGTCAAGAGCCTTGCGCCCGGCGCAGAGCTGCTTTGGCACACGGGCTTTGCATGGAGAGACGCCTCCAACGCGAGTGTCGAGCCGCCCTATGAATCCTCCGAGGATATGTACAACCGCATGATCGCCGCAGTTAAGAGCGAGATCGTTCCGAATCAGAGCTTCACCAAGGTCCTCTACACGGCCACTGCCGTGCAGAACGCCGCAACCTCGGCGCTCAAGCGCGTCCTCTACCGCGACGGTGCGCATCTGTCCATCCCGCTCGGGCGCTATCTGGCCAGTCTCTATGTCGCGCAGGCGCTGACGGGCAAGAGCGTGGCGGACATCGCCTATACGCCCGAGGGCGTTTCAGAAGATGAAAAGGCGATCGCGCTCGAGGCCGTGAAGCGCGCCATCGAGCACCCGCAGGAGCTGATGCCCTTCACGGGCGACGAGGTATTCCACCGGAATGTCCCGGAAACGCCCGGCGCAGCCGCCTCCGAAAAGGACAGCGACAAGGCCGCCATCCGCGTCCGCATCAACGGGAGCTGGTACGGCGCTTACGTTCAGGACTACAAGGGACAGAACGGCGTGTGGGTGCCTGTGTATCTGGATCTGAGCAAGCTGAAAGCCAACGGCGAAAACAGCTTCCACTTCTCCTCCAACGTCCTGAGCTACGGCAACTACACCGACAGCAGTCTGGATCTTTTCAGCTCGTGGACAAAGGAAAACCCGAACAGTCTCTTTACCCAAGACCCGGCCTGTGACGGCAACTGGCGCACCTATGCCGACCGAAACGTCAACGTGCGTCTGGAGCTTTACAACGGCAGTGAATGGGTTGCAGCCGCACCGCAGGAGGCTGCCTATTATGACGAGCACACCGTGCTGGGGCAATTTGCAAACAACGGAAGCTGGTACAATGCAGGCCGTACACTGACGTTGGGCAATCTGGACGGCTACACGGCCGCACGCATGATGGTGCAGCTGCATGTGGGCAGCAAGCTGGATGTGATCGAGGGCTACGCAGAAGCCGACTTTGCGGTCTTCCTCACCGAGCCGGGGACGGATGATCCCGGTACGGACAAACCGGGGACGGATAAGCCCGGTACTGATAAGCCCGGAACGGATAAGCCCGGTACCGATAAGCCGGCGACAGACAGCCCGAAAACCGGCGACCGCTTCTCCCCCATTGCAACGCTCCTGTCGGCCTTTGCTGCCGCAGGCCTCTGCACGCTGCTCGGCCTGACCGTAGCGAAGAAGCGGAAAGAAGCAGAATAAGTTTATTTCATAAGTCTCAAGAATCCGCCTTCGGCTTTTGCCGAAGGCGGATTCAATCTTTTAAATAAAAAAATTCAGTTTTTATAAAAAAACGGTTGCAAAAGCCGGTCTTGATGGTCTATATGTATAGAGAGAATTCCACAGCAGGAATTTTAGGAGGTCTTACTATGGGCAAGCCCTTGACCAACGAAAAAATCTATGAGCAATATGTTGACGCTGCCGCTGCGTTCTTCATGGATCAGTACGCCCTCACTTTACAGGAAGAGCTTGAGACCGAGCCGAAAACGGAGGTCGAGATTCCCAAGGCGCTGGACGAAAAATGCCGCCGTCTGATCCGAAAGGGCGTGGTCAGGCGGCACCGCAGGCAATTGGCCGGGAAGCTCCTGCACGCCGGACGCGCAGCAGCGCTTGCGATCGTGACACTGTTCGGCATCGCCGCCATTTTGTTCACAACGGTAAAGGCCGTGCGTATGCCCATCCTCAATTTCTTTATCCGGCAGAAGGACGGCTATCTGGAAATCACCGATCCCGATCAGCTCACGGCGGAACGGATTGCCGCAAACGCGGCGCGATTCCGGCGGCAGGCCGAGCAGCTTGGAAAGCTGATCCCGTCCGATTACACACAGGACCTGAACGAGTGCAACAGCTTCGGCGGGATCCTGATGACTTTCGTTGACGCGCAGAATCACCGGATTCTCTTCTCTGCAAATCTCTCCGGTACCACGCATTTTGACACCGAGGATGCCGCCTCGATCGAGGAAGTGCGCATCGGCGCGCGTGAGGGGCTTCTCGTAGAGAAGAACGGCTATCGCCTGCTGTGGCGCGATGCAGAAAACGGGATCGTCTATCTGCTCACGGCCGACGGACTGAGCCGGGAGGAAGTTCTGACGCTTGCAAATCAGATTGAGGCCGTTCAATAACGCTGTGTATCATTGGAGACTTATTTCAGGACCGATTCCCCGCCGGCAGCGTCTCTGGCTTCTGCCGGAGGAATCATGTTTCCGCAGGCGTATTTACGATAACTATCATAATCCGGTGCAATAGGGCACAGAGAGGTAAAACCCATGCAAAATTCAACCGACAGGCGCATCTATCTGTCCTCGCTGCGTGCCGTGTTGGGCGGTGCACTGGCGATTTTTCTGATCGTCGCAGTTGTATTTGCGATTTTCTTATACGGGCACGCCCTGCAGCGGCCGCGCGGCGGGCAATGGTACTGTGAGAAACTGGGGCTGACGCTGGACTTCGACGCGGGTTCGGCCTACCGCCAGAACGACCCAACAGCATATTCCATCAGCGCTCTCCGGTTTTGGAATCCTGCGCGCTGTAACGACTTCACCGTCGGAGAGAAGGCTGCACCTCTTTTCTCCGGAAGCTGTGTGCGTCGGCTTGAGGATGTGCTGTCCGTTCGGGAGACAGATAGCGGTGTCCTGTATCAGTTTCAAAAAATTGACACCGCAAATGCGGGCGGCGTGACGTCCGCAAGCGACAAACCGCCGGAGCTGGCTGAAGCCAGTTCCGGCGGTCCGTTTTCCCTGCTTTTCGGAGTCCCGCTCCGGTGTGATCTAATTTAAATGCGGGCTGCCGCGTTCTTCAGAATGGTATACATCCAGCGGTAGAAGAATTCGGCGTCCGCCTGTTCTGCAAAGACGCAGTTTGGCTGCTCGGTAACAAGATTCTTGCGGCGGTCAACGACCGTTCTGCCGTATGCGGCACCGCCGGAAATGTCCACGTGGCACACCAGCTCCTGCTTCTGCGTGATGCACTGCGGATGCAGCAGATAGCACAGCGCCAGCGCGTCGTGCAGCGGAGAAGCCTGCTGCGCTGCAAGCTCCGGGTCGCGCAGCGCATAGCCGCCGATGCGCTCGAGGATCACATTTGCCACAAATTCCGCCTGCGGCGTGCCCAGCGCGCGCAGCTCCTCGGCCTGCGCCGCCGTGACCGTTGCGCCATGCGTCGCATCCAGTGGGATCACGGAGAGCTTGCAGCCGCTCTGCATCACGATCTCGGCGGCTTCAGGGTCCGTCCAGATGTTGAACTCCGCCGCCGCACTCGCATTGCCGATGCGGTCGCCGCCGCCCATCAGGACGATCTCGCCCAGCCGCGAGGCAAAGGCAGGTTCCGCACGCATCGCCGCGGCGATGTTCGTCAGCGGCGCAAGCGCGACAAGGCTGATGCTCCCCGGCTCGGAGGCCATGACGGTCTCAATGAGCCAGACGACGGCGTTTTTGTCCTGCTTTTTCAGCGTGGTCTCCGGCAGCGGCAGATGGTCGCAGTGCATTGCGAATTTCTTGCTCGTGCCCTCGCGCTTGGGGATGGGGTGGCGCGACTGCGCACTGTAAGGCAAGAGCGTGGACACCAGCGGATACTCGCAGCCGCTGTAAACCGGCACCTGCCCATAGGGCTTGCAGCATTCCACCACGCGCAGTGTATTGTCCGTGGTGAGCTTCAGCTCCAGATTGCCGTTGACCGTGGTCACGCCCAGCAGCTCGACCTCACCGCCCAGAATTGCCAGCACCAGAGCGACGGCATCATCCGTACCGGTGTCAACGTCCATGATGATCTTTCTTTTTGCCATATTACTTGCTTTCCTTTTCGAGCTTGAGCGCTTTACATTTTTCTGCAATTTCGCGCATTTCGCGCTTTTTCTTGCGATTGATCGTCATACCGACGAGCATCAGGCCGACGACGGTCGCAACATAGGGGAACATCTGCAAGAACTCCGGCGGCATGTTGATCGCCTGGAAGGCGTTGGCGATGGCATTGGACGCGCCGAACACCAGAGCCCAGAAGAAGGTCGCCACCGGCATGGAGCCGCCGAGGTTCTGTGCGGCAATGGCGATGTAGCCGCGGCCGGAGATCATGTCTCTGGTAAAGGCCGAAACATAGCCCATGGACATATACATGCCTGCAAAACCGGCAAACACGCCCGCAATAATCAGCGCTATGAAGCGCGTTTTCACCGGGCTGGTGCCCAATGATTCGGCAGCGCCCTCGTTTTCGCCGACGGCGCGGATGCGCAGGCCCAGCGGTGTTTTCATCAGGATGATGAACATCACGGGCACGCTGAGCAGCGCGACATAGGTCAGCACGTTGTGACCGGAGAGGATCTTGCCCAGCACCGGAATGTCCTGAATGAAGGGAATGTTCACCGTCGGAAATTGCAGGCTTGCAAGGCTTGTGGAGTTGCCGCGGTCGCCGGTGAGCGCATAGAGCATAAACACCGTGCCGCCGCTGCCCAGTGTGTTCAGGGCAAGACTGACGAGCATATTGTTTGCTTTCAGAATCAAGACGAAGTAGCCGAACAGCAGCGCAAACAGCACGCTCAGGCCAACGCCGCAGAGCATGCCGACGGCCAGGCTCTGGGCATAGGCGCTGCCGATGACGCCGCCGAAGGCCGCCGCGAGCATCATGGATTCAAAGGCGATGCAGACGATGCCGGACTTGCGCACGAGCAGAACGCCCATGGAGCAGAGGATCAGCGGCGTGCTCATGCGCAGAACCGCAACAATGAACTGCGTCGAGAAGATATATTTCAGTACGCTTTCCATTTATCGCACCTCCGCCCTTCCGAGATCCTTCAAGGACTGCTTTGCAATGACCTTGTGCTTCCAATTGGCCAGGAACTTTTCGGCCACGACGAACATGATGATGACCGACTGCACGATGGACACGACCTCAGGCGGGACGTCCGACATACGCGCCATGGTCTCCGCGCCGACATTGACATAGGCCAAAAACAGTGCGGCGATGGGTACATATTTGGGATTGTTGCCCGCGATGACGGCGATCATCACGCCGTCGAAGCCGTGGCCGGACATGCCGGCGTACTCAAAGCGCTTGTACATGCCGAGCTGCTCCACCGCACCGCCCAGACCGGCGAGCGCGCCGCCGATGAGCTGGCAGCCGATGATGACGGCCGTCACATTGATGCCGGAGTAGCGGGAGAAGTCCGGGTTGATGCCGACGAGCTTGAGCTTATAGCCGAAGGTGCTCTTTTCCAGCAGGATGTGGCCGAAGATCACAACCGCCACGGCGAGGAACAGACCCGCGTGGATGTTGGTCTTGCTGAACAGCTTCGGCAGCAGCGCGGTCTCCAGAAATTTGAAGGAGGCCTGATAGCCGGTCGTAACGTCCCAGAGCTGATGATTGATAAAATACTGGCCGAGATAAAGGCAGACGTAGTTAATCATCAGGGAGGTCACGATGGTCAGGGAATGGAACTTGGTGTGCATCACCGCCGTCAGACCGCAGACCAGCGCACCAACAATGCCGCCGATCAGGATGCAGACGATGGGATGAATAACGGACGGCAGCGGCAGCAGCACCGCCGCGGCGGTGCTGGCGACGCCTGCCAGATAGAACGCGCCCTCACTGCCCATGTTCACCTGACGGCAGCGGAACATCAGGCTCACGCCGACGCCGGTAAACAGCAGCGGAATCATTTTTTCAACGATATAGCCGAGTCTGGATACCGTTTGCAGCGGCCCGACCAGAAACAGCTTCAAAGAGCCGAAGGCGTCCTCGCTGACCGCAAAGATCAGCAAAAAGGAGATCAGCAGCGCGATGCCGATGGCCAGCACGTCGCGGATCACAAAAAAGGCCGCTTCAATTTTCTTGGTTCGATTCATTTGCAGCACCTCGCGATCTGCTCCGGCGTCTGTTCCTTCAGGCCGAGCATATACTCGCCCAGCTCCGTTTCCGTCACATTCTCCAGAGATTCAAAGTAGGCAACGATCCGTCCGCCGCACAGCACGATCAGGCTGTCGCTCACCTCGCGCAGCTCGGTGATGTCGGCGGAGATCAGGAGCACCGCCGCGCCGTTGTCGCGCAGACCGATGAGCTTGCTGCGGATCAGCTCACTGGCGCCGACGTCAATCCCGCGCGTCGGCTGGTTGGCGATCATGATCTGCGGACGGCTGGAAAATTCACGCGCCGCGACGACCTTTTGAATGTTGCCGCCGGAGAGTGTCTTGATTGCCGCCGTGCTTCCGTCGCACTTGACCGTGAAGCTGTGAATCAGGTCGTCGGAGAGCTTGCGCACGGCCTTGCGGCGCAAAATATGATACTTTTGATAGTTTTTTTCATAGTAACGATCCGAAATGATGTTGTATTCAATGCTGGCGTCGCCCGCAATGCCGTAGGTCATTCTGTCCTCGGAAACATGCGCCACGCCCATCTGCCGGATCTCGCGGATGGTATGTCCCTTGACGCTCTTGTCTCCAACGAAGATCTCGCCGCTCTGGATCTTGTCCATTCCGGTAATCATCTCGGAGATCTCGCGCTGGCCGTTGCCCTCGATGCCTGCGACACCTAAGATCTCGCCGCCGCGCACGCTGAAGGAAACGTCCGTCAGGACCTGCTTGCCGAAATTGTTGTAATAGTTCAGCTCCTGCACCTGCAGACGCGTTTCGCCGGGCTGTGCAGGCATCTTGGTCAGGGAATTGATGGCGTTTCTGCCGACCATCATTTGAGAAATCTCCTGCTCGGTCACGCTGTCCACATCCACCGTCTGGATGGAGTGGCCGTCGCGCAGAACCGTCAGGCGGTCACAGATCTGTTTGATCTCGTTGAGCTTGTGGGAAATGAAAACGATGGTATAGCCCTCTTTTTTGAGGTTGATGAGCTGTGCGAACAGCTCCTCGGTCTCCTGCGGCGTCAGAACCGCCGTCGGCTCGTCGAGAATGAGCACCTCGACGTTGCGCAGGAGCATTTTCAGAATCTCTACGCGCTGTTTCTGGCCGACGTAGAGGTCGCGCACCTTCATGTCCGGATCTACGTCGAGCCCGAACTTTTTGGATACTTCGCGGGTCATTTTGGCCGCCTGCTTATAGTTGAACAGGCCGCATTTTGTCGGTTCGATGCCAAACACCATGTTTTCCGCAACGGTCAGGGAGGGCACCAGCATAAAATGCTGGTGCACCATCCCGATGCCGAGCTTCAAAGCAGCAAGGGGGCTGCTGATATCCACTTCTTTTCCCTTGTAAAAGATCTTTCCGCTTTCCGGCTGCTCCTGGCCGAAGAGCACCTTCATCAGCGTGCTCTTGCCTGCGCCGTTTTCGCCGACGAGGCCGTGGATGTCTCCCTTACGGACAGAGAAATCGATATTCTTATTCGCTACAAAGCCGTCCTTATAGACCTTGGTGATGTTTTGCATGGAAAGGACGTATTCATACTGTTCTTCCATCACAGCCTCCTTGCTGTCCATGTCTGATTATTTGGATGCGGATTCCTTCAGGTTGTTGTAGGTATCGGCGTCCATGCCGATGGCGGTGCTGACGGTGATCTCGCCGCTCTTGATCTTTTCGGCGATCTCATCGACCTTCGCACGGATGTCGGCGGAGACGGCAGCCTGATAGTAGCTGTTGTCTGCAAGGCCGATGCCGCCGGCCGCGAGGTTGATCGCATTGTGCTTGCCGAATTCGAGGGTGCCGTCCAGCGCTTCCTTGATGGCGGTGCTGAGGACGACGTCAAAGTTCTTCACAACGGAGGTCAGGATGGCCTTGGCCGCTGCGGGGTTGGTCGCCTCGAGGATGAGAGACTGGTCGCAGTCCACGCCGAGTGCCCAGAAGCCGCCCTCTGCCGCCGCCTCATAGACGCCGGAGCCTGCGCCGGAGCAGACTGCAAAGACAATGTCCGCGCCCTGCGCGTTCTGCGCGTTGGCAAGCTCCTTGGCCGCTGCGGTATCGGTGAAGTTGCCGATGAAAGCGGAACGGACGACGATATTGGGGTTGACATACTTCGCGCCTTCGATGTAGCCGACAAGGAAGTCGCTGACGGAGGAGGTCTCCTTGCCGCCGACGAAGCCGATGACGCCGCTCTCGGACATCATGGCCGCCAGTGCGCCGCCGAGGAAGGAGCCTTCATTCTGCATGGCAGCGAAGGAAGCGCAGTTGGCAAACTTGCCGTCGCTGTAATCCAGCTCGGTATCATAGATGAGGAACTTCTGCTCGGGGAACTTCGCGGCGACTTCCACGATGGATTCCTTCAGGCTGAAGGTGCCGGTGACGATGATGTCCCACTCGCCCAGCTCGGACAGCTCGGTCAGCGTGGGGATGGGGGCGGTGGTGTCGCCCTGAAGCTCGATGCACTTGATGTTGCCGATGCGGTCAGGGTTCTGCTCCTTGGCGATCTGCACGCCGGACCACACCATGTCGGAGAAGGCCTTGTCGCCGAGGGAGTTCGGGATGACGAGGAC
The DNA here is from genome assembly GCA_934667815.1 of uncultured Oscillospiraceae bacterium. GTDB lineage: Bacteria > Bacillota > Clostridia > Oscillospirales > Oscillospiraceae > JAZOXB01. The sequence goes on along the minus strand of CAKUMO010000001.1, from coordinate 151,278 downwards.
GATGTTCGCCTTCTTGACGTTTTCGGAAGGAGTATCGGAAGTGTTGTTGTTTTCGGATTTCGAGGGGTCGTTGTTGGGCTCGGTCGGGTCGTTGCCGCCAGCGCATGCGAACAGGCTCAGCGCCATGACGAGGACCAGAAGGATTGCGATCAGCTTTTTCATTTCTTGTCTCCTTGTTTGTAATTTATGAAAACTGCGGTGGCAGTAATCAACATAGTTCGATCATATTTTCCCGCTTGTGTTCGTGCGGGCGGAATTCGCGGGCCGCATAGCCGACGGCCAGCGCGATGGCGAAGCGGTAGCCCGCCGGGAAACCCAGCAGCCGCTCATATTCCTGCGCACGCGGGCCGGTGAACACGCGGTCGGGCGCTGCCATGATAACGGAATCCAGCCCAAGCGCCTTTGCGGCAAGCGCAAGGCTCTGCACCGCGATGCCGGCATCGACATCAATATAATTGTTCTCCGGGTTTACCGCAATGACGATGACCAGCGGTGCGCCGAAGAACACCTTGCCGTCACGCTGCGCCAGGCGCTCAAGATAATCCGTCTCACCGCGCTCCTCGGAGACGCGGATGACGCCCTCGGTCAGCGTGCGGAGAATGTCGGGCGCGGTGATAAAACAGAAGCGCTGCTGCTGCAAATTCAGCGAGGTCGGCGCGCACAGCGCGGCCTCTTTGAGCTTTTCCAGTGCTTCCGCCGGGATCGGCGCCGGCAGGAAATCCCGCACGCTCGCGCGGCTGCGCAGTGCCTCAAAGACCTCCATGGCGCCTCCTGCCGTCCTCGGCCAGCGTCTCCAGTGCCAGAAGCAGCGCGTCGTCCATAGTCTTTCCGGGTGTTTCCGGCAGCGGACGGATGCATTCTTTCCCGGCAGCATCGACCTCCAGATGTGAGAGGATGGAAACGAGCATCAGGGCGCGTTTGCCAAACTGTGCGGCGGCGGTGTAGAGTGCCGCTCCCTCCATCTCCGAGCAGAGAACGCCGTAATCGCGCCATGCCCCCGAACGGTAGCTCTCGGGCAGGCGGTAGAGGCGGTCATTGCAGACGGTGTTGCCGATGTAGACCTTTTGCCCTTTTGCCGCAGCAATGCGCTCGGCCTCGGACAACAGGCGGTAGTCCGCAATCGGGCAGAAGGTGCCGTTGAACAGGCCGTCGTTGATCGCGGAGGTATGGCAGGCCGCCTGTGAGAGCACGATGTCGTGCCGCTGCATGGAATCAAGATAGCCCGCCGAGGTGCCGACGCGCACAATGGCCTCGCAGCCATAATCGCGGAACAGCTCCGTCGCATAGATCAGCATGGACGGGATGCCCATGCCCACCGCCATGGCCGAAACGCGCTGCCCTGCATAGATTCCGGTGTAGCACAGCGCGGCGCGCTTGCTGCTGACCAGCTCCGCATGCTCCAGATAGTGCTCGGCAAGATAGGAAATACGCTCCGGGTCGCCGGCGGTGATCACATGGGTCGCAATGTCGCCCGGACGGGCGTCGATGTGCATGCTCATGGTCTGCCTCCTATCTGAGATAATGCACCGCGGAGATCAGCTTCTTCGGCTGCGGCGTTTCGTCCGGATAGCCAAAGGCGCCGAGGCTCGTGACAACGCGGTTTTTGGCAATGCCGATGGTCTCAAATTTCTCTATGACCTCCAGCTTGTCGCAGATGGGCGAAAACTGGTTGATCCACACCGAGCCGATGCCGTGGCTGCGTGCCGCAAGGAACATATTTTCCATGGCGCAGCCCGCATCCGCAAGGCGCATGTAATTATCGCGGATGTCACTGATGAGGATGATGAGCGGCGCGTCGAAGAACATGTGCTCCTCCGGCTCCCCGCCGAGGTACCTTGCCGTCAGCTCTGCCAGCTCACGCATCAGCGTGCGGTCGGTCACGGCAAAGAATTCAAAGGTCTGGTGGCCCCACGCATTCGGCGCGCTGCGGCCGCATTCGATGATCTCGCGCACAAGCGCTTCGTCTATCGGACGCTGCGCAAAACGGCGCACCGACCTTCGCTCCAGAATTGTTTTAATCACTTCATTCATAGATCAAGCTCCTTTTTCTCACTGCAAAGAGGGCGGCGGCCAGCAGCGCCGAGAGTGCCGATGCACCGATACCGAAAGCCAGCATCACCTTGTAAGAATCAAAAATTGACACGAGCCAGCCCAGCACCGTAAAGCTGAAATTGCTGACCAGATTGACAATCACCGACACCGTGCGGTAGCGCTGCTCAAAGGCCTCGTTTCCGAACACGCTGCGCACCAGATTCGGCATGGCCACGACTGTGACCGCCATGGGCATGCCCATACAAAACGCGCCGATGTACATCCGCACCACGGACTGCCCGAAAAACAGGCACACAAGCCCTGCGCCTATGGTGCCGACGGCCGCATAGCAGGCGGCCTGCATGCCGAAGCGGTCGTTGAGCCAGCCGACAAGCAGCTTGCAGACGATCGTGCCGACCATGGAGACGGAAACAAAGGTTCCCAAAAGCTCCTTCGGATGGTCAAACGTTTGACCAACGCCGAAAAGCATCTGGTTATAACCGGTCGTGATGCAGATCGCACAGGCAAACACCAACAGCAGTGCAAATACCCCGTTTTTTGCGGAAAAATCCTGAAAAACCGGCATGTGCGCGCTGCGCTTCGGGGCCTTTCGGCGGTGATAGGGCTGTGCGCCGACATCCTCCGGCTTGCGCACGGCAAACAGCGCACAGGCAGGAACCAGCAGCACAAACAGCGCAATGCCCAGCATCCGGTAGGTCGCCCGCCAGCCATAAGCGGCCATAAAGCTCTGCGCCAGCGGGTTCATCAGCGCACCCACAATGCCGGAGGCAGAGCAGGCAATGCCGAGGAAAAAGCCGCTCTGTTCGCTGAACCAACGATTGACCAGCATCGGAACCGTCTGCACAAACAGGAACGCATAGCACACGCCCTGCACCGCAGCGGCAATATACCACTGATAAACACTGTGAAAATAGGACATTGCAAACTGTGCCGCCGCGGTGAGCAAGGCAAACCCCGTCAGCGTCCAGCGCAGATTCCAGGTTTTGACCGCACGCGAGGCAAAGGGAATGGCCGCGCAGACGGCAAGCCCGTAGAACACGGAATAGGTCGTGAGCTTGCCGAGCTTGATGCCCAGCTCCGCGCAGACCGGATCATAAAAAATTCCGCGGCAATTGGAAATAATACCCAGCAGTCCTCCCTGAATCAGGAAGCACATTGCCAGAACCAGAAACGGAAAGATCTTTTTTTGCTTCACCTTGTGCCCTCTCCCGGCCGTGCCGCGCCGGTGCTTTCGCGCACCATGAGCGTCGGCTCGACTGCAATGTGTGTAATGTCCGCATGCTGCCCGCGCTTGCGGGCGTCGATCTCGTCAAGCAGGCAATCGACGGCGTTGCGTGCGATGAGCTGCGTGTTCTGCGAGACCGTAGTGATCTTCGGCGTGCTGTGCAGCGTTGCCATGATGTTATCCATACCCACGACGGACAGCTCCTGCGGAACACTGCGTCCGTCCGCAGTCGCTGCGGAAAGAAAGCCGATGGCCAGCAGATCGTCCGAGCAGACCGCCGCCGTCATGTCCGACGCAGCCAGCTCCTGATAGGCGCTGCTGCCGCCGCTGTAACGCGCATAGCCGTAGCGCGTCAGGTCGCCGCAGTCGCCCGCGCCGTATTCCCGCAGCGCCGCACGGAAGCCCAACAGCTTGGGGTTGAGCGTCTCGTGCTCCAGCGATTCCGAGACGTAGGCAATGCGGCGATGCCCCAGTTCCAGCAGGTGCTTGGCAGCAAGGTAGCCGCAGGCATAGGGCGGCGTTCCGACCGTGGAATAGCACTCAAAAGGCGGCAGTCCATGACAGACGAAAGTGATCGGCAGGTCAAGCCCGTCCAGAACCTTCAGCACGGTTTTGACGTTCTCGCGCGTGACCGTGAGCGGCGAAGGAACGATGATCGCGCCGTCCACATAGCCGGATTTCATGCGCTGATAGTGCTGAAGCTCCGTGCGGAAGTCGTTGTCCGCGTCGCAGACGATGATGCTCTTGCCGTGTTCATTGAGGCAATAGGCGATCTGCTTCAGGAGCTTTGCGTAGTAGGGATAAAGCAGGTCGCCGACGATCACGGCAATGGCGTCCGTGCTCCCCTTTTTCAGATTCACGCCGGAGGCGTTCGGAAGATAGTTCAGTTTTTCGGCTACCTCCAGAATTTCCCGCCGTTTTGCTTCCGACACCCGGATCTCCCGGTTGCCCAGAACCTTGGAAACGGTCGTCACGGAGGTACCGACGGAATTTGCGATGTCTTTAAGGGTCGCTGCCATTCTCATCACCGCTTGGTCAAACGTTAAATCAACTTTCTGGTTTTATTCTATCAGCGGAATTTGTGTTTGTCCATTCTTTTTTCTCTGTCTTGGCAAATTTCAGCATTTTCTATAAGCCGTGCGCACCGAATTTATATAAAATGCCGAATGCTCCGCGGATAATTTCTGTTTTTTCATAAAAGGCGAAAGAATCTGGTTGCAAATCATCCTTTCGACGGTCTTAATAACAGGAAGATTTTTTAAATCCAGCTGCCGTCTGGCGAGGTGCGAAATTTCCGAAAACGCCGCATTGCTTGTCCTATCGCTGGGAAAACATTTGCAAAGACCGGCTGGTGATTGTATTATAATAATGAAAAACTATAAGATTCCCAGTTGCTGATTTTCTGATGCTTGCGCTGATTGCGGGCAGTGCCGTGCTGCCCTCTCGTTATGATTGGCCCTACCGGCAGATAGGGACAAGGAGGTTTCGCTTATGCCATGCAGTCCGCTTTGGATCTTTGCGCTTCTTCTCCTGCTTGCCCCACTTGCAGTGTTCGTCAATCTCCTGCCGCTATTGCGTCAGAGGAAACTGCTCAAGGGCGTTCGGAACTACGACGCCGGGCTGCATCGGTTCCTTTTCCGCATCGACATGACACTGGAGGAATTTTGGAACCGGCTGCGGTGTCCAAATGCCGCCGATGTGCTGGAATACGACCTCAGCGACGACGCCTCTGTCATCACCTTCCGGCGCTACAAAGGGCGGCTGTCCTGCCGGCTGCGTCCGGAAGCGCATGACGCTTATATCATTTTACGTCTTGAAACGGCACAGCATTCGTTTGTCCAGACGGGAGGCGCTCAATTTTATGTCAACTCCTTCCGGATTCAGAAGTTTGGCGCCGTTCCTCTGGTTTTTGTCAGTATGAGCGCCGCCCGTTCGGGGCGGCGCTATCTATTATCTCAAATTATTTCATATTACCAAGCAGATTCTCAATAGCCCCACTTGCGCAGATAGGCATCCATGAGCGCCTCGTTTTCCGCCGAGCGCTGCAAAACTCCGGCAAGCTGCTCGTTGCTCTGCTGATTCGCACGGTCGACGAACTCCTGTGTGAATTGCAGGCTGGACAGACACATCGCCAGCGCCTTTGCCACATCCTCCGGGCAGTTCTGCGGCATGAGAATGCCGTTGACCTCGTAGGCCATCATGTAATAGGTGTCAATGCCGTCTCCGAACATATCCAGCGCGCCGGGGTCGAAGATTGCCGCCGAAAGCGTCAGGTGGGCACTGCTGCCGGAGGGAGTCGTGCCGCCGGCTACGGCAACTGTCTGATCTACGCCCGCCGCCGCGAGTGCGCCCGCATAGCTGTCGCAGCTCAGGACGGTGCGGTTGGAGAATTGTGGGAACAGCGCACCGCCGAGATACTCCTGAAAGGAAATGCACTCGTCCCAGCAGTCGAGCAGGCCCTTGGCCGTCCTTTCCAGACACACAGGCGCTTTGGAGAAATAGAGCGTGCCGTCTCCCGTGAGCGGATCCCAGTACTGCCAGGATTGCCGCGCCTCCTCGGACTTCAGAAACGGCTCGAGTTTGCCGAAGTGAAAAACCGAGAGGTCGTCGCGCTGCGGGTCGGTCAAAATGAAATAGAAGCTCACACCCTCACCGCCCGTTGCGACCCTCCAGCCCTGCGGCACAAGCATGGAAAAGCCGTTGCCGGTGTAGGTCTCGAGGGGCAGACCGCCGGTTTGCGAGGCGCCGGATTCGGTGGGTGTCTCGGTGGGCGCACCGCCCTGCGTGTTTTCGGAGGGCGCGGTGGAATCACTTGCAGCGGGGCGGCGGTCGTCGTCCCCGAGACCGCCGACCTCCGCCTTGGCGCAGGCGCAGAGGCTCAAAAGCAGGAGCGCCGCGAGGGTAAGGACAAAAATTCTCTTTTTCATGCTGTCTCCTTTCAGGTCGTGCGGAACGACCAGAGAATATCCCCGCGCAGCGTGGAGAGCACGGAGGCGTACTCCTCCGTTCCGGCGGCGATCACGACCCAGATCGTGCCGTCGGCCCCGTCGCAGCCGCTGAGGGTCAAGCTGCGCGGCACGCCGTCATAGACATAGCTTACCTCGAGCGTCGAGAAGGCGTAGCGTCCGCCGCTCTCCTGCGTGATCTCGCCCGCGTCATAAACGACATCGGGATTGCTTTCGCGGACGGTTTGCAGATATTTCAGCAGATATTCAGAGGCCGAGGACACGCCCTCGTCGGCCGCAGAGACCGGCGAAACGAGGAGGAAATCGCCGTCCGTCAGCTCGATCGCGGCGAGGCCGCCCATATCCGTAGCCGTGGCATCGGTCAGGCCGGAGCGGTAGAGGAAGGTGAAGGTGTGCCGGCTGTCGGTGAACTGCTGATAGCTTGGCGTGTTGCCCGGTGCAGCGTCGATCATGAAGCTGCTCATGCATTGCTGGCCGGTCGCCTCGACAGCTTCGTTTGCTGCCGCATAATAAAGCACATAGCAGCCAACGCCTGCCGGATTGTTGATGAGATACAGCCTGCCGCTGCCCGCGAAGCCATCCATGCTGATCTGGAGCGGGAAAACGTAGGCATCGTAATTGCCGATCTTCTCTGCCACGCCGCTCTGAATGGCCGCGCTGTCCGCGCCAAGCTGCGCCTGCAGCAGCCCCTCGACCGCGCCGATGCGGTCTAAGAAATCGTTGCTGTCATAGATGGCAGAGCCTGCGGCATCGCTGTTCTGATAGGACGCAAAGAGCAGCAGATTCTCGTCCTGCGCCAGAAGGCCGATGGGAATTTCCTGCGCGTTCATGCCCGTGGGCACAGACATGGAGATGCCGACATCCGCATTGGATACCGAGCGCAGGTCGGTATAGACCGATTGCGGCTGGGTCTGCCCGTAGATGCCCGTAACAGGGCACATGCTCTGCACGACGGAGGCCAGCAGCGCATCCTCGCTTGCGGCGTGGTTGCTCTTGACGGTGTATTGGATGCTGCAATCTGGATAAATCTCGAGATAACGGTCGATGACATAGGTCGTACCCTCGCCCTTGACCGCGCTGCGCAGCATGTAAAGCGTCTTATCTCCGACGTGCGTCTGCGAAATCTTGCCGAGCGCCGCATCCGCATAGGTCCTTTTCACCAGACTTGCATAGCTGGAAAAATAGCTGTCCGGGTCGAAGCTCCCCTGTGCGTAATAGATCAGAATATAGGGCATCTGACCCTGAGAAACGGAGTAAAGATATGCGCCGTCCTGTGTCCACTCGACCGAGGCCGTTTCTGGATAAAGGAAGCTGAACGTCCCGTCCGGCGCGTCAAATGCGCGCTCACCAGCCGGAACGGGCTGAAGCTCCGCAGGCGCGGTAAATTCGTTTGTCACAAAGCTGCGCTTGCAGCCGCTAAGCAGCACAGTAAGCAGCGCCAGCGCCAGAAGCAGCGCGAAAATCCGTTGTTTCTTCATGCTCCCCGCCTCCTTAGCTGATGTCGCTGAGGGTCGTGACGCGTCCCTCAGCAACCTCGATATACGCAAGGCCGTCCGTTCCGGCTGCCCAACCGTTTTCGTGATAGCCATAATTTGCGTTGCCCTGCTGCGTCGCGTGGATGTAGACGATCAGATAGGTACCCGCAGGCACGAGGAAGGAGACGCGGCCGTTTCTGTCCGGATTGACCGACAGGAGGTATTGCCCCGAGCCGTCGGCCTGCGCGGTGTAGACCGCAACGGTATCCGCGCCCTGTGCGAGCGCGTCGGAAACCTTGAATTCCACGCGGCCGCAGCCGGATTTCGTCGTCTCATAGGCGCGCTGTTCGCGGTCGCCCAGCAGTCCGGCCTCGGTGAACAGGCGCGTGATGACCTCGGAATACTGGTTCAGGCCGTTAATCTTCGCGCTGAAGATCAGGCAGGCATAAATATCGTCGTAGTCCGAAAGCGGCGTCATCAGCTCGATGGAGGTGAACCAGAGCTTGCTCTCCTCGGCAAGGCTCATGCCCTCGCGGTACAGGCCGTAGGCGATGTGCGACAGGAGCGAGTTGTTCGTGTGGACGCTGCCGTTGTCGTTCGTGCGCGCGGGAGTCAGGACGTTCGTGCCGTAGAAAACGTCGCCGACAAAGGCGGGCTGGCCGTAGGCGTTCGGGTCGCTCATCGACCGCATGACCTCCCCGCAGCGCTCACCCAGAAGCCATGCGCCGTCGTTCGTCGCGCCCTCGCGCATCTCGATCAGGTTGCCCATGATGTCGCTGTACGCCTCGTTGATTGCGCCGGTCTCATTGGCATAGAGCGTGCCCTGCATGGAGCAGCGCGTGACGCCGTGGGTGTATTCATGGGCAACGACGTCCAGCGCCTCGCCGTAGCGGTTGACCTGACTGCTGCCGAAGCACGCCCAGCCGTTGTTGAGGCCGTAGAAGCAGGCATTGTTTTCGGGCTTGCCCTCGGAGTCGCACATGTTCACGGTAATCAGGATGGGCGTCTCGAAGCCGTCGATGGAGCGGATGTTCATGCCCGCGTAATAATCATAGGCGCAGATATAATTATAATAGGTAATAAGATAGTTCCCGTCCCATGCGGAATTGTCCGCCGACGTGACGAAGTCGAGCTGATTGCGGAAGTTGAACGCCGCGTAGTCCGCGACCATAATCTTGCGCTCGATGTCGGCAAGATAATAAAGTCCGTCCTGTGCATTATAGGCCACCGGCACGGTGATCTGGCGCACGCTGCCGTCAAAGAGCGTCACACTTCCCGTAAAGGTCGCAGGCGTGAGGTTCTTGAAATAGTCGTCGGTCTTGTACGCATCGGACAGCTCAGAGCCGATGGAGGACGTCGGTACGGAGGTCAGATACTCTCCGGCGTAGGTCACAAAATGCTCGATAAAGGGCATATCAAAGGACATTGACTGCTCCGGATTGGAGGTATAGACCACCACGCACTCGACCGTGCGGGCATTAAAGGTCACGGCGGATTTCTGCGTGAAGTCCGTGTAATAGCGGTACTCCGGTTCCGGAAATTTCTCGCGGACGATGGCCTCGGCCTCGCTTGCGGAGATAAAGGTTTTTTCCTCCGCAATGCCGACGTTCGGCGTGAAGGAGCAGGACAGCCCCGCCGTGTAGCCCTGCGGATCGACGACGACCTTTAAGGTCGCATATTGCAGGGTCAGTCCGGCGTATTTCTGCTGGAAGGTATAATAAGTATAGCCCTCATTGTCCGACGCTCCGTAGACACAGAAAAACTCCGAGCCGGCGGACAGCCCGATGAGCGAGGCAATGCCGTTGAGTGAAGCGACGGCATCCTCGTAAGTGCCGATGGGCGTTTCGCAGTATTTCCCGACCAGTGTGGTAACGTAGCCCTCGTCGCTGTAAGTCAGCAGCGCTTCGCCGCCGTTCATGCTCTGGATGTCCTGCTCCGTGAGCTGAACGGTGTCGTTATATTGCTTCTCGGTCGGTGCAGTGCTGCCGCCCGTGGCCAGTGTGTACTCCGGGAAGCTGCGGCTGCATCCGCCGAGCAGCAGACCGCACAGCAAAAGCACGGCGCACAGCCGTATATGCAGAGTTTTCATCGCCATCACCTCATACCCTTCCGCACCGCAGCCCCGCTGCGGGCGTTGTTTTAGATAAAGTGATTATACAATAGAATCTCGTTGTTTTGGCGGCGGTTTCCGTTCTGTCACTGTCCAGTTTGGAAATCGCTGCCTGTACATGAGGCGTCGGGGAAGAAGTCCCCGCGGAGTTTCCATATAAAAACAGGCTGCCTCGGTCGAGGCAGCCCCAGACTGTCAAAAAAGTCCGTAATCGTCAAAATCGATTCACAATTTCATGGATTTTTGCTCTCTGGATTTCATTTGCAAAAGTCGTGGATTCCAAACTATACAGTCTGAAAACCAGCTTGCAGCGCAAGGATTTTGACTTACTGCGCAACTCACGCCCTACCGTACCTATGTACGCCGACGAACGAGAGTTGCTTGTCTTCCGAACTTTTTCGCAGTCTGTCAGCGTGCCGAAAAGAGCTTTTCGACACGCTGGGGCTGCCTCGGTCGAGGCAGCCCCTTTTACAATATTCGTGTTGCGCGGCAAGGCGCTTTATTCTTCCGCAGTGATGCCGTAAAGAAGCAGATGACAATCCGGATCGGTGATCTCGGCCTCTACGAAAGCAAGCGGCTTTGCCTGCGCTGCGATACGCAGCAGATTGGCCTGATAAATTTCCCAGTTTTTGTCATAGCTCAGCGTGAAAGCCTTGCACAGCGCACTGCCGCGCGGCTCATAGCGCGTCGGGCCGACCAGCGCACAGGCGGACACCAGCTCCGCGCCGTTGCGCAGCGGGAGGGTCTGCACACTGCCGTCGGCGTAGTGCAGGCGATAAACGCCGAGCGTCTCGCCGCGTGTTCCGCAGGCGGGATAACCCTTACCGAGCGTCGCCTGACCGACAAACCAGAGCGCCCTGACCTGCGCATCGACCGCGATGCGCACCGCCCCGCCCGCTTTGGAAACCGTCAGCGGCGCGTCCGCAGGCAGATCGACCGCCAGTGCGCCGAGCTGCGTCACGCGGCGCGGCAGCGCCGGGCCGTGCGCCATGCGGCGTTCCTTTTTCCAATAATAGCCCGGCATGGGCTTCCCTGCGGCAAGCGCCTGCTCCCACGCCTCGCGCGTGCCCTGCGGCAGCGTCAGAGGCCGGTAGACCGCGTCCATGCTCCCGCCGCCGTAAATTTCCAGCTCGGCCTGCGGCTCCGGTTCCGGCGTGTGCAGACGGCGGATGAAATCGGAAAAAGTATAGAAATTGTCCTTCGGCACACGGTCGATGGTCACGAGGCCCTCGGTCAGAATGCCGTCGTAGCAGGCAGGCTCGCCGCGCTGATACTCCGGAATGTCCTGCCACTGCCAGTAGGTCATGCCCGCAAGCGTCGGCTCGGGTGCGCGGTTGCGGTAAAGCCGCAGCATTTCCAGACAGAAATCGCGGAACAGCGCCGGATTACCGACGACATAATAGCCGCCCCACTCCGTGAAGAACACCGCCTTGCCCGTGAGCACGCGGCAGGCGTATTCCAGCGATTGGCCGGTGCAATGCGTCGGATGTGTGCCATAGGGATGCAGCGTATAGAAGTCTACACCGCATTTGTCGAAAATTTCCTTGGTGTCGTTGACGTCGTTGCAGTTCGCACCGGAAATCAGGCGCGTCGGGTCACAGCGGCGTGCCAGCGCCACGGCATCCATCAGGAACTGCTCGTTGAACGGGCACTCGTTGAAGGCAAGCCAGAAAGCCACGGAAATATGGCTGCGGTCGCGGAAAATTGCCTTTTCCAGCACCTTCAGCGCGCGCGAGGTGATCTCGGTGTTTCCGAGGTCGCTCCACCACAGTCCCGGCTCCTCGCTCACGAGCAGGCCGATGCGGTCCGCCGCCTCGAGCACGCGGCGATCGTGCGGATAGTGCACCAGACGGACAAAGTTTGCGCCCATGGCTTTAATCATGCGCAGATCCTTTTCGATCATCTCGTCGGTGAGGGTGAAGCCGACGGATTCCGTCCAGATGTCGTGGCGGCAGACGCCGGTGAAGAACACCTGCTCGTTGTTGAGATAGAAATGCCCCTCGCGGATCTCGAGCTTCTTGAAGCCGACGGCGCAGGAATAGCGGTCGATGACCGTCTCGCCGCGCAGCAGCTCGACCGTCAGCTCATAGAGATTCGGCTGCTCCGGCGACCAGAGCGCAGGCATTTCCGCAGGAAAATGCAGCACACACGCCGAGGCTGCGATGCAGGCGCTTTCGGCCGCCACGCGCCCCTCGCGCACAAGGCGAGCGCGCACGCCGAGGCCCTGCGGGTCGCCGTCCGTGGAGAATTCCAACGTGCAGTCGGCCTCGGAGAGGTCGTCTGACAGCGCCGCATGGAAAAATACGTCGTCAAAATAGGTCTCGGGCAGCGTCTCAAGATACACGCCGCGCACGATGCCGGAGAAGCTGCGCCAGCCCTCGGACGGGCCGAAGGGCGCGTTGAGATCCATCAGCTCGACCGTCAGCTCGTTTTCCTCGCGCAGGAGCTGCGTGACCTCGAAGGTATAATAGCTGTAAGGCAGCATTGTTCCGAGGCACACGCCGTTCAGATAAGCCTTGCCCTCATAGGCAATTCCCTCAAAGCACAGGCGCACGCGGCCTGCGGCGTTCGGATCGGCAGAAAACTCGCGCGACCAGACTGAATCTCCCACACAGTCGTAGGAGCCGGGCACCTGCCGCAGCTCCGGTTTCCCGCCGGGGACGGCAAATTTCCAAAGCCCGTCGAGCGAGCGAATGCTTCCATGTTGCATAGAGCGTTCCTCCGTGAGTGTTTTTCTCCATTATAGCACGGCGCAGGGGATTTTCCATTTCATATTTTTTGGTTTCTTGCACGGCAGACTTGCATTGCAACCGCGCATCGTTTATAATTGTCGGCAAGGATATAATTAAGGAGACACGCCATGTCACCTACGAAACACGAACAGATGCGAAACCTCAACACGCTCTCCGTGCTGGACTTCATCCGGCAGCATGGGCAATCCACCCGGCGCGACATTCAGACCGCGACCGGCCTGAGCTGGGCCGCCGTCTCGACGATCTCCACTGACCTCATTGCAAAGAACATTCTCAAGGAAAGCGCTTACCACGGCCATCTGGCCGGGCGCAATCCCGCCTATCTCAACTTCTCGCCCATGCGCAACCTGACCATCGGCATGGAGCTGAACGCCGAGGGTCTGACCGTCCTGCTGCTCGGCCTGCGCTGCGAGGTCATCGATTCGCGCATCGAAGCGATTCGTTCGCTGGAGCGCGACGATGTGCTGCAGCAGATGCTCGGCGCAGTGGAAGCCATTCTCGAGGCCAACCGGCTCAATTCGCGGGAGCTGCTCGGCATCGGCATCGCCGTGCAGGGCTCCGTGGATCGCGAAGGCTCCACCTCGCTGTATAACTCCTTCTTCCGTGACTGGAAAAACGTACCGCTGAAAAAGATCTGCGAGGAGCGCTTCGGCGTGGAGGTGCGCATCATCCACGACCCGGTGTGCATCATTCTGGCCGAGCAATGGCGGCGCAGGCTTCTGGGCGAGGACTGTGCGCTCGTGCGTCTCTCTTTCGGCATCGGCATGGGCTATCTGGCGGGCGGCGTGCCCATACTGGGTCACACCGGCGCAGCCGGCGAGCTTGGCCACATGGTGCTCAATCCCAACGGTCCCCTGTGCTCCTGCGGCAACCGCGGCTGCATGGAAAGCTACTGCTCCATCCGCGGCCTGACCCGCCGGATTCTGGACGCGGCCAAGCTGGGCGAGCTTGCGCTGCCAGAAGCACTGTGCACCGGCGAGGAAAACAGCGTGGACTACATGAAGCGCATGGTCGCGTGGGCGGCCGACGGCGCATCGAACGGCAACAAGCTGCTGCGCAGGCTCTTTGACGAGGCCGGCGAATATCTTGGTCTGGGCATTGCCAACATCGTCTCGCTGTTCAACCCCTCAAAGGTCATCCTCACGGGTGAGCTGCTGCAATATCAGAAGCTGTTCCTGCCGCATGCCACGAAAGCCGCGCACAGCGCGGCATGGATGCTCTCCGAATTTGAGATTCTGCTTCTGGAGGAGGGACGCCTGCAAGCCTCCGTCGGCGCGGCGCTGCACTTTATTAACAATGCCTTTGAGAGTCAGGACTCCCGCCTGCTGGCGTAAACCGTGACTCCCGGCGCGGATGGAAAAGCTCCATCCGCGCTTTTGTGTGACAAATGCAAAAGAATCTGAAACTGACTTTTCCCCTCCTTGTGGTATAATCAAGGCAGCATTTATGAAAAAACGTCCGTGATCGGACGCACAGGAGGTTCTTCTCATGCGCAAGAGATACACGCTTTCCCTGCTGTCGGTGATGCTGGTCATCGCTCTGCTGGCAGGACTGATGCCTGCATTGGCAACCCCTGCTTCCGCAGCAAGCGGCCCGGAAGAGGCCGAAACCGTCTGGGATATGGAAGATCTGCCCAAGGGCAGCCTGTTCGAGGCGGACTATGTTTTTGACGTGACCAGCGGCGAAGCGGGTCACACCTTCGGCTACACCGATGCCGCAGCTGCGGCCGGCAAGGGCTTCAACGGCTCGACGGCCATGGCGCTGACCTTTACCGCCGACTGCCCTGCCGCAAACCTCTGGGCTGACGGCTTCCTGCTCCGCATCAACAAGGACGAAAAGGCCGAGCGTGACTGGCTGGGCATGCAGGAATTCTGGTTCTGGCTGGATGCCTCCGAGTTCCAGAACAGCGCGCTGATCCTTGACCTTGCCATCGACGGAATGCACCCGGATCTGAACAAGCCCTTCTGGCTGGTGCAGAACGGTGAACGCAGCGAACAAAAGACGTTTGCCTCCTATGACGGCGCAAAGTTCGGCCGCTTGCAGCTTCCGAAGGGCTTTGTCGGCTGGGTCGGCATCGGCGCGGATGCCTTTGCCTCCACCTTCGGTAAGATACAGGGTGTCAGCCTGACCTGCGCACCCGAACAGGATGTTAAGAATTTCCCGCTCAGCCTGTATATCGATGAGCTGCGCATCGTGCGCGCCGACACCGCAGACTCCGCGCTCCACGGCGAGGGTGAGCTGTTTAACAAGGGCGTAGATGCCGGAAGCGCACTGCTGTACACCGACATGACGCAGGTGCATCAGACCATGAAAACCTTCGGTGCTTCCGGCTGCTGGTGGTCGAACCGCTACGGTCAGAATGCATTCGTAGACAATCTGCTTAAGCTGATCTTTACCGACGAGGGCGCAGGTCTGAACAACTACCGTCACAACGTCGGCGGCGGCGTGAAGGACGACCAGTCCGACACCTACTTCCCCGGCACGGCCCGTGCGGTCTATTCTCCGCTGACCGAGCAAGGCACCTATGATGAGGATCGTGACATCGGCGGCTACACCGTGCTGATGAAGCTACTGCAGATGGGCACGATCGATGATTTCACGCTCTTTATGAACACGCCGCCCGCGACCATGACCGTCAGCGGCGCGACCTGCGGCGACCCGTGGGCGGATTCCTACTCCAATCTGCGCGAGGACTGCTATGAAGCGTATGCAAAATACGTCGTGGATATGGTGCAGCTTTATAACTACCTCGGTGTTCCGGTCAAGTACGTCAGCCCGATCAACGAGCCGCAGTACGACTGGGCGGGCACCGCGCAGGAGGGCTGCCACTATTCGGCTGAGGAAGCCATGAAGCTCTGGTCGCTCGTCGCGCAGGAGCTGATCGCCCGCGCCGAGACCGATCAGACGCTCAAGGACGTCAAACTCAGCCTGACCGAGTCCGGCATGTGGTCGGACAAGAGCTTTATCAACTATGTTTACTATCAGATGCAGAAGGACGAGGCGCTGCTGAAGGTCACCGACCATATCGGCTCGCACTCTTACGGTACGGACGCCAGTGCCAAGGAGCGTCTGGCGCACGAGATGTGGTCCATCGGCGCGAATGTTCAGTTCCGGCAGACGGAATACGGCCCTTCCAGTGAGCAGCCGGATTATTCCATCGCCACCGGCATCGACGTTGCGCGCGTGATGCACGAGGATTTCTCCATCCTCGATGTGGACAGCTGGAGCTACTGGCTGGCCGCCAATAACGGCAACTACACCGACGCGCTGGTCTACTTCAACCCCGACAGCACCGACCTGATCCCCACCAAGCGTCTGTGGGTCATGGGCAACTACGCCCGCTTCACCAAGGGCGCGATCCGCGGCAGTCTTGACAGCACTGCGCTGTCCAACAAGCTCCTGCCCACGGTCTATTACAATCCCACGCTCGACGCGCTGGTCTACGTGGTCGTAAACAACGGCAAGGCGGACGAGACCTTCGGCTTTGCCGGTCTGCCTGCAGGCGCGGTCGCAGACGTGTACGAAACCTCGGCCACACGCGATCTGGAGCTGCGCGGCACCATGACCGCCGACAGCGGCTACCGCGCACCTGCGCAGTCCGTTACGACCTTCGTGTTTAAGGGCGTCACGCCCGAGGCCGTCGAAAATGGCAGCAACCCCGAAAATCCCGGCGGTCACGCAGCCGTGAAGGACTTTGATTTCAGCGTCTACCATCCGTCCGAAACGTCGGAGGAGCCGGTTGAGCCGACCACGCCCGACGAGCCGGAGACGCCGGAGACGCCGGAGACGCCGGAGAAAGGCTCCGCCCTGCCGTATATTCTCGCAGGGGCCGGCGTGCTGCTCGTGCTTGCAGTCGTCGTCATCGTGATTGTCGCAAAAAAGAAGAAGAAATAATGAAATAAATCGGACAGGTCGGGCAGGGCAAGCCGTCCGACCTGTCGCTTTTTTTGAAAGGAGAACTCATGGATATTTTCGGTTCCAAAACAATCTATCGCGCGCAGTGCCGCCAGCGGATGGAAATGCTCTGGCTCCAAGGCTATGACTTCGATAAAGAGGGCTGGATGCGCGAGCTGGACGCCCTGCCCGACAGCTACGACGCCATCGCCCAATTTGCCGAGCGCCTCTACGGGCTTCCTGTGCGCACAGACTGGCCCTATTCCGAGCCGAACACGCTCGAGGGCATCCGCGCCCAGCGCCCGGAAAACCGTCAGGACGTCATTATCCCGCGCTGCAACGAGGTTGACCTCAAGCCCGCCACACTGAAGGATCACATTTACGGCGGCGTGTTCGGACGCATCTGCGGCTGCATTCTGGGCAAGCCCTTTGAGATGAACTGGGAGAAAGGCAACATTCAGGCGTACTTGCAGGCCGTCAACGCATGGCCGCTGGACAACTACGCACCGCATTACAGTCCTTACAGCAACCTCGGCAACAACACCGATGAGAGCTGCCGCGAGCTGATCTCCTATGCGCAGGCCGACGACGACATCACCTATTTCTCCGTCTGCTTACAGGTGCTGGAAAATTACGGTCGCAGCTTCACAACCGACCAGGTTGCGCGCACCTGGCTGCACAATCTGCCCTATCTGGAAACCTTCGGCCCGAGCCATTCGCGCTATCAGCTTCTGGTCAACCACACCATGTGGCACGACAACCCCGCACCCGAGGATTACGACCGCTTCACCGCCGTCCTTAACGACTGCGAAGAGCAGATCGATGCCATGATCCGCGCCGACGCCTATGGTCTGGTCTCGCCGCTCAGGCCCGCCGAGGCCGCCGCGCTGGCCTACAAGGATGCGATTCTCACCAATCGCCACACCGGGCTTTACGCCTCCATGTGGGTTGCCGCCTGCATTGCCGCCGCGTTCTATTACCGTGACCCGGTCGAGGTCATCCAGCGCGGGCTGGAGCAGATTCCCGCACGCTCGCGCTATGCCGAGGTCGTCCGTCAGGCGCTGGACATCTCCGTCTCCGCCGGAAGCTGGGAAAAGGCCTATCCCGAGATCGACCGCCGCTGGGGCTACCTGCGCCACGCCGGAACCATGAACGAGACCGCCGCCATCATCAACGCGCTGGTCAACTCCCGCGATTCCACGGGCTGCATCGACTTTGAAAAGGCGATCTGCACGACCGTCATGCACGGCTGGGACACCGACTGCTCCGCGGCCACCTGCGGCTGTATCGCAGGCGTTATGGCGGGCAAGAGCGGCATTCCGGACAAGTGGACAGCCCCGCTGCACGACACGTTCTATACCTACGCCGCCTTGCAGCACGACCACAGCATCTCGAGCTTTGCGCAGCGCTTTTTGGAGTTGGCAAAGCAGAAATAAGGATAGAGGTCGCCATGAAACGGCAGCTGCCGCGTTTTTTACGCTACGATCCCTCGCTCGGCCGCATCTGCACGCCGCGAGGTGAGCTTTCCCTGAAGCGGCTCTTTCTTCCGCTATTTCTGGAGTCGCTGCTTCTCAATCTGATGGGCACGGTGAACACCTATGTTCTCTCGTTTTATGCCGACGAATCCGTTGCGGCCGTCGGCTCAGCCAACCAACTCATCGGCCTGTCGCTGACGCTCTTTTCGGTCGTCAGCGCGGGTGCAGGCATTGTCATCAGTCAGGCGCTTGGCGCAAATGACCGCCGCGCGGCCTCGGACGCAGTGTTCTACACGCTTTGCTTTGTCGGTGTGTTCAGTCTGCTGCTTGGCGTTACGCTGTCCTTCTTCGGGCGGCCGCTGCTGCGGCTGATGAAGCTGCGCGGCAATTTTCTCGAAGAAGCGGCGGACTATTTTGAGCTGATTATCCGCTATTCGGTCTTTCCGGCACTGCTGACCGCCTTCTCCGCCGTGTTCAAAAGCTGCGGCAGACCGAAGCTCTGCGTCTGCGTCACGCTGGGCATGAACGCCCTCAACGGCATTCTCAATTATCTGGTCATCTTTCAGCCCTTTCCGCTGCCTCTGTACGGCACGCACGGCATCGCCGTGTGCAATGTGCTGTGCAAGGCACTGGGCTGCCTGACCATGCTGCTGTTTTTCCTGCACGCGAGGCTCGGCTTTGACCTCAACCCGCTGCACCCGCATGCGCCGCGTCTGCTTCTGCGCGTGCTGCAGGTCGGCATTCCCGGCGGCATCAGCACCTTCTCTTACAGCCTTTCGCAGGTGCTCACAACCTCCATCATCGTTCAGATCGGCGTGAGTGCAGTGTCCACGAAGATCTATGTGTCGAATCTGGTCTTTTATGTCTATATGTTCGGGTCGGCGCTGGGCAATTCCTCGGCGATCCTGATCGGCTGGCTGGTCGGCGCGGGAAGGACGGAGCAGGCTTACCGGTTGAATATGCAGTCGCTGCGGCTGGCCGTTGCGACGAATGTGACGCTGTCGCTGCTCGTTTTTCTTTTCGGCGGGCACCTGCTGCGTCTGTTCACAGACGATCCGCAGATCCTGCACACCGGGCGGATGCTTCTGGCCGCGGACATTGCCGTCGAGGCCTTCCGTGCGGTGAACCACATCGAGGAAAATGCGCTGCGCGGCGCGGGCGACGTCTTTTTCCCCATGATCGCCTCCATCGTCTCGTGCTGGTGCGCCAGCGTGCTGCTGGCTTATCTGTTCAGCATCCGGCTCGGGATGGGTCTGCTCGGCTGTTGGCTGGCCTTTGCCTGTGACGAAGGGCTGCGCGGCATCGTATATCTGGCGCGCTGGCGCTCACGCCGGTGGGAAAGGAAAAGGCTCTCCTGACAAAAGGCACACTTCCGACTCAAAGGAAGTGTGCCTTAACTTGTCAAACCAATCCGTTTGACGCGGCGGGCAGGAATTGCCAAAGAAAATGAAATTGACGCTTTCTGCCCACGATGGTATCATGGTAAGCAGAAAGAAATTCGGAATGAAGGAGCGGCCATGACGAAACGTGTGAAGAAAAGGATCCGGTTCTGGATCATCCTTGTCGCTGCGGCTGCGGCGTTGAGTGCGCTGCTGGTGTGGTGGGCAAATTCCGGAGAGGAAAGCTATCTTGAAAAATATGAGGGCGTCGATCTGAACGCAGATGTCGGTGAGATCTCCCGTGATGGAACCTACGCCGAATATCTGCGGGAAAACAGCGACGCCGCCGCCCCGCAGCGCCGTCTGGACGTGGCGCTGGATTCGCCCGTCGAGCTGAGCGGCGCGGAAATTTGCGAATACGAAGGCCGTCAAAACGTGCTTCTGGCGCAGGAGGACAGCGTCGTCACCTATGAACTGGACGTTCCGGACGACGGCTGGTACCGGCTGCGCTTTGTCTATTGCGCAGTCGCCTCGCGCGGCATCGACGCAGAGCGCAGCATTCTGCTCGACGGCGTCAGCCCCTTCCGCGGCGCAGACACGCAAACCTTCTGCCGGCTGTGGACGGACGACCCGTCCGGTAAGGGAAAGACCGACAATCAGGGCAACGAGATCCGTCCGCAGCAGCTTGAGGTTTTCCGCTGGACGGAAAAATATGCCTCCGACGATACCAACGGCTACGAGACGGAGCCGTACTGCTTCCGCTTTCACAAGGGTAAGAACCTGCTGACGCTTCAGGGCATCTCCGAGCCGCTGGCGCTGGCGGAGCTTTCGCTCGAGCCGGTCGCGCAGACGGCGGACTATGAAAGCTACTGCGCACAGTTCGCGGGCGCGGAGGATCACGCGGCGGATTTTGAGCGCGTCATTCAGGGCGAGGACGCCGCCGTGCGTTCGTCTCCGGCGCTGTATGCAACCTTTGACCGTTCGTCTCCGAACACCCAGCCTTACAGCGTCAGTCAAGTCGTCCTGAACATCACGGGCGGCGGCTCCTGGAGCGTCCACGGTCAGTGGATCGAGTGGGAGATCGACGTGCCGGCAGACGGCTGGTACGAGCTGGCCTTCAAGGGCCGCCAGAACTACAACCGCGGGCAAAGCTCGGCGCGCAAGCTGCTCATCGACGGCCGCGTGCCCTTTGCCGAAGCCGAGGAAATCGCCTTCCAATACAGCAACGACTGGCAGCTTCGCACTCTCGGAGACGAAAACGGCGACTACCGCTTCTATCTGACGGCGGGCACGCACTCCGTGCGCCTTGAGGTCACGCTCGGGCAGATGGGCGAGGTTCTGAGCGAGCTGGAGGACTGCGTCTACCGCGCCAACCAGCTCTACCGCAGGCTGCTGCTCGTCATGGGCAGAAATCCGGACAAATACCGCGACTATGACATCGACGCGACCTATCCCGACATGGCCGAGGCCATGCTGCTCGAGAGCCGCAGGCTTTACCGCATTGCCGACCGCGTCAGTGAGCTTTCCGGCGGGCGCAGCAGCCGCACCGGCACCATTGCGATGCTGGCACAGGTGATGGAGGACTTTTCCAAGGACACAAGCCTCATCAAGCGCAGGCTCTCGACCTACCGCGACGACATCAGCGCCATCGGCACGACGATGCAGAACCTCTGTCAGTCGCAGTTGGACATCGACTATCTGGTCGTCAAAAGCAGCGACCGCGCCTGGCCAAAGGACACGGCGAACTTTGCTCAGAAGCTGCTGCACGAGCTGCGCTCCTTCGGCGCTTCCTTCACAACGGACTATGACGCGCTGGGCGACGTGAGCGAGAGCGCGATCGAGGTGTGGATTCTGACCGGCCGCGATCAGGCCAACGTGCTCAAAACGATCATCGACGACAGCTTCTCCCCCGCCAGCGGCATCCCCGTGAACCTGAAGCTCGTGGATTCCGGCGCAGTTTTAAGCGCAGTGGCCGCAGGCAACGGCCCTGACCTCTTATTGAGCGCGGGCGCGGGCGAACCGGTGAACTACGCGCTGCGCAACGCGGCGGAGGATCTTCGCCAGTTCGACGACTGCGGCGAAATTCTCACGCGCTTTCAGGAAAGCGCCTACACCTCGTACCTCTACGAGGGCGGCATTTACGCCCTGCCCGAAACGCAGTATTATAACGTCCTGTTCTACCGCAAGGACATCCTCGACGAGCTGGGGCTGGATGTGCCGGAGACATGGCAGGAGCTGGAAAACATGCTGCCCGTGCTCCAGCACAACAACATGGAGATCGGTCTGCCGGACATCATGTCCAAGGCCGGTGCAAACCTCTCGGGCTTCTACGCCATGCTCTATCAGAACGGCGGCTCGCTCTATTCCGAGGACGGAAAGCGAGCGCTGCTCGATTCCGAAGCGGCAGTACGCGCCTTTGAGGCATACAGCGCGTTTTATACCAATCACGATCAGCCGAAGGACTATAACTTCGCCGACCGCTTCCGCTCGGGCGAAATGCCCATCGGCATCGCGGACTACACGCTGCAAAACACCCTCGCAGTCTTTGCACCGGAGCTGAAGGGTCTGTGGGACTTCGCCCTGATTCCCGGCACCGAGCAGGCCGACGGCACGATCGACCACTCGGTCATGTCGTGGGGCACCTGCTGCATGATGCTGAAAAATGAGGACGAAACCGTCCGTGCGCAGTGCTGGGAGTTCATGAAATGGTGGACGAACGCCGAGACGCAGGCACGCTTCGGCCGCGAGATGGAGTGCCTGATGGGCGCCTCGGCCCGCTACGCCACCGCCAATCTGGAGGCCTTCGGTCAGCTCTCATGGAGCAGTGCGCAGCTTGAAATCCTCGACACGCAGCGCGAGTATGCCAAGGCCAACCGCGAGGTCGCGGGCGGCTATTACACCGCGCGCCACATTGTCAACGCCATGCGTAAGGTCGTCAACGACCACACCGCGCCGCGCGAAACGCTTCTGGACTATAATCAGACGATCAACGAGGAGATCGAAAAGAAGCGTGCCGAATTTGAACTGGACTAGGAGGAGCCGCGTATGAACCAAACAGACAAGACGCGTCCCTGCGTCCTGCGCCGCTGGGCGCAAATGAAGCGTGAGCAGCGCCGCGCAAATCTGCGCGAAGCGAAGAAAAACCGGGTGTATTACCTGTTTCTGCTGCCATTCGGCATCGTATTTCTGCTGTTTTACATCGTTCCGGTTATTATTTCCATCGTTCTGAGCTTCACCTACTACAATGTCTTTGAAGCGCCGGTGTTCAATGGGCTTAGAAATTATGTCAATCTCTTTCTCTCGGACGACGTCAACCTCATTGCCATCAAGAACACGTTTATCATCGCAGCGATCACGGGGCCGATCGGCTACCTTGCCTCCTTCCTCTTTGCGTGGCTCATCAATGAGCTGCCGCGCAAGCTGCGCGCCGTCGCAGTGGTGATTTTCTACGCACCTGCGATCTCCGGTCAGGTCTATCTGATCTGGGGCATCATGTTCAGCGGCGACGCCTACGGCTATGTCAACGCCTTTTTGATGAACCTCGGGCTGATCGACGCGCCGGTGCAGTGGCTGACTGACCCGAATTACATGATGCCGGTCCTGCTGCTCGTCATTCTGTGGATGAGCCTCGGCACGGGCTTTCTCGCGTTCATCGCCGGACTTCAGGGCTTGGACAAGAGCCTGATCGAAGCGGCCTATGTCGACGGCATCAAAAACCGCTGGCAAGAGCTATGGTACGTCGTGCTTCCCGGCATGAAGCCCATGCTGCTGTTCGGCGCGGTCATGGCCATCACGCAGTCCTTCGGCGTTGCGGACGTAACAATGAACCTCGCGGGCTTCCCAAGCACGGACTACGCCGCGCGGACGGTCGTCACGCACCTGATCGACTACGGCTCCGTCCGCTTCGACATGGGCTACGCCTCCGCGATCGCCACCATGCTGTTCATTACCATGATCCTGAGCGACCGGCTGGTCCGTGCCATCCTCAACCGGGTGGGAAAATAAAGAAAGGAGCGCAAGATGCAACGATCCCCCAAACCCCCAAAGCTGCAAAAGCGACACAAACGGCTCGGGCGCTCCGCCGCCGGAAGCGGCGTTCTGTACACGTTTCTGGCGCTGATGGGCGCGTTCATGGCGCTGCCGCTGGTCTATGCGATCAGCAACGCCTTCAAGCCGCTCGACGAGCTGTTCGTCTTTCCGCCGAAATTCTTTGTCCGTAACCCGACGTGGGACAATTTCAGCGACCTGTTCACCATCATGGGCAAATCCTGGGTGCCGTTTTCGCGGTATCTGTTCAACACGGTGTTCATCACCGCCGTCGGCACCTTCGGCTGCGTGATCTTCACCTCCATGGGCGCCTATGCGCTGGCCAAGGGGCACTTTCCCGGCAACAAGACGATTTTCAACATCGTGGTCATCTCCCTGATGTTCTCCGGTTATGTCACGGCCATTCCGAACTACCTCGTTCTGGCTGAGCTGGACTGGATCGATACCTACTTCTCCGTGGTCGTCCCGGCCTGCGGCATGCCGATGGGACTGTTTCTGACCAAACAGTATATGGAAAGCATCCCCGATTCCCTGCTTGAGGCCGCGCGTATCGACGGCGCGAGTGAGCTGCGCATCTTCTGGAAGCTCGTCATGCCGATCTCGCGCCCGGCATGGGTGACGGTCGTGATCTTCTCGGTGCAGTCGCTGTGGAACTCCAAGGCATCCAACTTGATCTACTCCGAAGATCTGAAAACGCTGCCCTATGCCTTGCAGCAGATCCTCAACGGCGGCGTGGCGCGCACGGGCGTCGGCTCGGCCGTCACGGTCATCATGATGATCGTTCCCATTGTGACCTTTATCGTGGCGCAGCGGCAGGTCATGGAGACCATGGCCAGCTCCGGCCTGAAGGATTGAGGTGAGCGCATGAAACGTGTGATCTATGCGCTCATTGCGCTGACGCTGCTGCTCGGTCTGCTTGCGCTGCCCGCGCTTGCTCTGGGCGAGGAGCAGAGCTATTCCTTCAGCTACGACCTGGAAAGCAATCCCATGCCCGGCCCTTCGCCCTTTGAGGTGCGCTACCGCATCGACCCGGCGGAGCTTGGCGCGGGCAAGCTGAAAAACGCCGCCGGGCTTTACGTCCGCGGCGACCGCGCCTATGTCTGCGACACCGGCAACAACCGCGTGCTCGTCCTGCAGCTTGGCGAGGACGGCGCACGCCTCGAGCGCGAGATTCAGTCCGGCGGGGGCTGGAGCCTTGCCGCACCGGAGGATGTGTTTGTAGACGAGGACGGCAACTATTTCATCTGCGACACCGGAAACGGCCGTGTGCTGTGCCTCGACAAAACGCTGCGCCTGCGCATGTCCATCGGCAAGCCGGACAGCGCCCTGTTCGACCAGGCCTCGGAATTCAAGCCCGAAAAGGTCGTGTGCGCGGCGGGCGGACGCATCTATGTGCAGGCAGCGGGCGTGAACCGCGGCCTCATCGAGTTCTCCGCCGAGGGCGAATTTCAGGGCTACATGGGCGCTTCACCCGTGCGCTTTGACTGGACGGACTACATCTGGAAGATTCTTTCCACCGACGCGCAGAAGCGGCAGATGGAATCCTTCGTTCCGACGGAATACAACAACATCGCCGTCGATTCCGAGGGCTTCCTGTTCGTGACAAACTCCGTCTTTTCCCAGCAGGATCTGCTCAGCGGCGCGGCGCAGCCCGTCCGCCGTCTGAACCTGAAGGGCTCGAACATTCTCAACTGCGATTTGCAGGGCATGGAAAACTGGAACGACAACGGCCCGAGCCGCTTCATCGACGTTACCGTGCCGGAAAGCAAGATCATCTACCTGCTCGACAGCCGCTACTGCCGCATTTTCGCCTACGATTCCATGGGCAATATGCTCTACGCCTTCGGCGGCTACGGCAACCGCGTCGGCTGGTTTCAGAACCCGACGGCGCTGGAAAGCTGGGGCGAGGATCTGCTGGTGCTCGACAGCACGAGCGGTTATCTGACCGTGCTGACGCCCACGCACTATGGCTCTCTGGTCATGCAGGCCATCGGCTGCTACGATTCCGGCCGCTATGACGAATCCTACGCCGCATGGCAGGAGGTTCTGCGCCTCAACGGCAACCACTATCTGGCCTACGACGGCATCGGCAAGATCAAGCTGCGCAAGGGCGACTACGAGGGCGCACTGAACGACCTGAAATACGCCAAGGACAGCTTTTACTATTCCAAAGCGTTCCAGCTCTACCGCAAGCAGTGGCTGGAAGAGCACCTTCTGTGGATCGTGCTCGGCGTGCTGACGCTCGTCGCCGTGCGCGCGATTTACAAATGGCTGCGCAAGCAAAAGGAGGCGCTGGAAGATTATGAAAGTTAAAACCGTCCTTCAGCGCCTGCCGGTCTCCAAGCGCACATGGTGGAAGCACTACGCCGCAACGCTGCGCTACGGCCTGTATGTGATTCTTCATCCTTTCGACGGCTTCTGGGATCTCAAGCATGAAAAGCGCGGCAGCATGGCCGCAGCGAACACCTTCGTGCTGCTGGCGCTGCTGACGCAGGTCTGGAGCCGGATGTATTCAAACTGGCTGTTCGTGGACGTAGATCTGCAGCGCTTCAACGTCTGGCTGGAATGCGGCACCTTTCTTGTGCCGCTGGTGATCTTCTGCATCGCAAACTGGTGCCTGACCACGCTCTTTGACGGCAAGGGCACGCTCCGCGATATTTACATGCTCACGGCCTATGCGCTGGTGCCCTTTATCCTGCTGCGCCTGCCCATGACCTTTGTCAGCAACGTCCTGCTCAAGGACGAGCAAATGCTGTTCACGTTCTTCAATTCGCTGGGGCTGCTCTGGAGCGCGGCGCTTCTGATCTGCGGACAGATGATGGTGCACGATTATAGTCTGTCGAAAACGCTGCTGTTTACGGTCGCCACCGTCGTCGGCATGGCAGTCATCATCACGCTGTGCCTGATGATCTTCAGCATGGTCAGCGAAGCGGTGGGCTATTTTGCCTCACTGTACCGTGAGCTGCGCTTTCAATTCTACTAAGGAGGCCGAATATGAAACGGATTTTCAGTCTCCTTCTCGCGCTGGCCGTCCTTATAGGGCTGCTGGCAGGCTGCACGCAGAGCGGCGAGAGCTTCCGCGCGGCCTATTATTCCAATGAAGCGGGCGACGCTGCCTATACGCTGGAAAACGACACGCTCCGCTTCACGCTCGACGGTCAAACGAGCTGCTTCACCCTGACGGACAAGCGCTCCGGCCGCGTGTGGACCTCCGTGCCCGAGGGAGCGGAGGAGGACGCGACGGCCTACGTCACCACAAAAAACGCCCTGCGCTCCACGCTGATTCTGACTTACAGCGACCGCAAGGGCAACGACACGCTCTATGACAACTATACTTACAGCATCAAAGACGGCGGCTTTCAAATCCGCCGTGAGGGCGACAGCCTGTGCGTGGACTACACCGTCGGCCCGCAGGAGCGCATCTACTGCATTCCGCAGGTCATCACCGACGGGCGCATGGAGCAGTTCCTCTCCGCAATGGAGCCAGCGCAGCAGACGCTCGTGAAAAAGAGCTATCTGCACTACGATCTCGAATCCATGAGTCAGAGCAAGCGCGACAAGCTCCTGCCGCTGCTGCCGCAGCTCGAGGAGGGCCCCGTCTATGCGCTGGCCAGCGTGACAGGCGGCAGTGTGCAGGGCTATCAGCTTGCCCAGCTCGAGGAGGCTTTCCTCGCCGCCGGCTATGACGAGGACGAACGCGTACAGGATCTTCCCGCCGGTCAGGAGGATGAAACCGCAGCGGTGCAGTACAACGTCACGCTCTGCTATTCCCTCTCCGGCGACGCGCTGCGCGTGCAGGTGCCGGTCGAGCGCATCGGCTATCCTGCGGAATATCCCATCAAAACGCTGCAAGTGCTCCCCTACTTCTGCGCGGCTCCGGCCGGCAGCGAGGGCTGGCTGCTCGTCCCGGACGGCGGCGGCGCACAGATCCGCTTCGACAACGGAAAAACGCTGCAAACGCCCTACTATTCTGACCTCTACGGCTGGGATGAAGCCCTGAGCCGCGAGAGCCGGACGCAGGAGACCGAAAGCCTTTTCCCCGTGTTCGGCATGGTGAAGGACGGCGGCTACCTGATGGCCGTCGGACGCAGCGGCAACGCCGAGCTTTCCGTCGAGGCCGACGTGAGCGGCAAGGCCAGCAACTATAACTATGTTCACCCGATCTACCGCATTGTCCACGGTGAGGCGACCTCGATCTCCGAGAAAAGCAAGGACATGCTCTGGATTTACCAGAACGCGCACCCTGAGCAGACCGTCACGCTGGACTTCATCTGCGGCAACAGCGATTCCTATGTGGAAATGGCGCAGCGCTATCGCGCGTGTCTCTTAGAGGACGCGCCGGAGCTGATGCCCGTCACGGAAGGTGCGCTGCCGCTGGTGCTGGACTTCGTCGGCGCGATCGATCTGACGCGTGCGAGCTTCGGCGTCCCGTCGCAGCACACGGTCGCAGGCGCGGACTATGCCGAGGTGGCGGAGGCCGTGCGGTCTCTGCCGGAGGACGTGAATCTTCGCGTGCGGTACAGCGGCATTTTCAACGGCGGTCTGAAGCAAGCCGCGCTGCTCGATGCCAAAACCGAGGGCGTGCTCGGCAGCATGGCACAAAAGCAGGCGCTTCTGGATGCCCTTGCGGAGAAAAATGCTCGTCTCTATCTCGGGGGCTACGCCCAGCAGGTGCTCGGCGAGACGGCCTTCGACGGCTTTTCCAAAAATGCCGACGCCATCCGCAACACGGTCAACGAGGTCGTCGAGCAGCATGTATTCTCGCAAGACATTCAAAGTGCGCTGGCAAGCGCGGACACGATCTATCTGCTCAAGCAGTCTGTCTCCGACCGCGCGGTCGGCACGCTCACCGAAGCCGCGCAGCGCTGGCCGGCAAACGGCATCGCGCTGGCCGACTACGGAAGCCTGCTCTACTCGGATTTCAGCCGCAAAAACGGCCTCAGCCGCGATGGTGCGCTGCTGGCACAGCGTGAAACGCTGCGCAGTCTCCGCGCGCAGGGCACGCCCGTGCTGCTCTCCGGCGCCTATGACTACGCCCTCGCGGGCGCGGACTGCGTAACGGACATGGAGCTTTTCGGCGGCGAATATGACATTCTGGACACGCATATCCCGTTCTATCAGATCGCGCTGCACGGCTATGTGACCTACACCGCAGGTGCGCTGAACCTCGCGGAGGACTACGACACCGCGCTGCTGCGCAGCGTCGAATACGGCGCGGGGCTTTCCTACCGTTTCTTGGAAATAGACTATTCCGAGCTGAAAAACAGCGCCTACACCTATGACTACCGCCTGTTCAGCACACGCTACGCCGACTGGCGCGAGAGCCTGCTCGCCCTGTACACAAGGCTGAACGGCGAGTTGGGGCACACCTTCGGTCTGACGATCACCGACCATGCAGCGCTCTCCGAGACGCTGACGCGCACGGTCTATTCCGACGGCACGACGGTCTATGTCAACTACGGCCGCGAGGCCGCGCGCGCAGACGGCCTGACCGTTCCCGCCCGCGACTGGCTTGTGAAGGGAGGAGCCTGAGATGAAAAAAGCAACCACGCGCCGCCTTTCCATGCGGAAGCGCCGCGCGATCACCGGCTATCTCTTTATTCTCCCCTTTCTGATCGGCTTTTTCTTCTTCGTGGCGGGGCCGCTCGTGACCTCGCTGCGCATGAGCTTTTCCAAGGTCTCGCTGGACAGCACTGCGGGCTTCACGATGCAGAGCGTCGGGCTTGAGAATTATCTGCGTGCGTTAACGGTCGATAAGGACTTCAACCGGCTTTTGTGGGACAGCGTGCGTTCGCTTTTGATCGACGTGCCGAGCATCATTCTGTTCAGCCTTATCATTGCGGTGCTGCTGAACCGGAAATTTCCCGGCCGCAGCGCGATCCGCGCGATCTTCTTCATGCCGGTCATTCTGGCCTCGGGCGTCGTGCTGGGCATGGAAAAGTCCAACATCCTGCTCACCGGCGTGCAGGAGCTGCAAAAAACCGCCAGCGACACCACGATCACGACGGCACTGCAAAAGCTCCTGCTCGGCGCGATGGGTCAGAACACCTTTGTCGATGTGATCCTGACCATCATCGACCATCTGTACGAGATCGTCATCTCCTCCAGCATCCAGACGGTCATCTTCCTCTCTGCGCTGCAAACCATCAACCCCTCGATCTATGAGGCGGCGGAGATGGAGGGATGCAGCCAATGGGAATGCCTGTGGAAGATCACGATTCCGATGGTCAGCCCCATGATCCTCGTCAACTGGATCTACACGATCATCGACCGCTTTGTCCGCGCGGACAATCAGCTCATGCAGAAGATCCTCGACACGATGAACGTCAATCTGGACTACGGCTTCGGCTCCGCGATGGGCTGGATCTACTGCATTGCAATGCTCTCGCTGATCGGTCTGTCCGTTCTGGTTCTCTCGAGGATGGTGTATTATTATGACTAACAAAAAATATCGCCGTCCCCTGACGGCGCAGGCGGTCAAGTTGCGCCTGCAAAAGTTTGCGGCCAATCTGGTACTGGCAATCCTGCTGCTGGGGCTGTGCTTTCTGATTCTTCAGCCGCTGTTCAACAAGATTGCCGTCAGCTTCATGTCCGAGCAGGATCTCTACGACAGCACCGTCGTGACCATCCCGCGGCACTTCACGCTGGACAACTACCGTGTGGCACTCAAGCTGATGGACTACGGCCGCTCCTTTGTGAGCACCTTTGTGCTGGCCGTGGCCGTGGCGGTGCTTCAGGTGGTATCGTGCCTGCTCGTGGGCTACGGCTTCGCGCGCTACGACTTCCCGCTGAAGAAGCT
Source organism: uncultured Oscillospiraceae bacterium (assembly GCA_934667815.1). GTDB lineage: Bacteria > Bacillota > Clostridia > Oscillospirales > Oscillospiraceae > JAZOXB01. The sequence continues at coordinate 121,103 of CAKUMO010000001.1, read as the reverse complement.
CTGGTTCTTCATGGTCATCCTGCTCATCGTCGTGCCGAGCCAGACCTACATCTCCGCGCTGATGCTGAATTTCCGCTATTTCGACATCTTCGGCATCTTCAAGGCGCTCACAGGCAAGCCGCTCAATCTCACCGGCACCGTCGCGCCCGTCGTGCTGATGGCATCGACCTGCACGGGTCTGAAATGCGGCCTGTACATCTATCTGTTCCGCCAGTATTTCCGCAACATTCCCAAGGACATCGAGGAGGCGGCCTATCTTGACGGCTGCGGCACGCTGCGCACGCTCTTTCACATCATGCTGCCCGACGCCATGCCGCTTGCGACCTCCTGCTTCCTCTTTTCCTTCGTCTGGCAGTGGACGGACAACTATTTCAGCACGCTGCTGACCAAATCCTCGCATCTGCTGCCCGCGCGCCTGAACGCGCTGGCCTCCAACCTGATCTCCTATCTCGCGCCCCTTCGCCCGTCTGCCACCTACTCCGCCGCCCTGAACGCGACGGGAACGCTGCTCCTGCTGCTGCCGGTGCTCGTGCTGTACCTGTTCGCGCAGAAGCGCTTTGTGCAGTCGCTGACGGCCGGCGGGATCAAAATGTGATCATAGCCGCAAGGCTGTATCAAATAAAATCAGAAGAAAGAGGAACTCAACATGAAACGTCTTTACAAACGCCTCATCATGCTGCTTCTGGCAGCGGTCATGCTCGTCTCGCTCGCGGCCTGCGCGGGTCAGGACACGCCCCAGCCGAACGGCAGCGAGTCTGCGCAGCCCTCGTCGGATGTGGCAGAACCGTCACAGGACGCGCTTGCCAATCTGGATGGCTTCCAGTTCATCCTCGGCGACTGGTGGTCCGCTGCGGAATACGAAGAAGCGGAACCGCAGACCGCATGGGATCAGATGGTCGCGGACTATCACCACGAGCTGGAAGCGAAGATGAACTTCACCTACAGCCAGATCGGTCTGCAAAACATGGGCAACTACAATGAAGTCTTGGTCAACGGTTTCCTTGCAAACAACCCCGACTGCACTGTTTTCTACGGCAATCCCGACAACGGTGCGCTGGTCTCCATGGCGGCGCAGGGGCTCCTGTATGACCTGTCCACGCTGAAGAACCTCGACCTGACCGACGCAAGCCTCTGGAATCAGCAGATCATTGACTATTACACCATCAACGGCAAGATCTATGCCGCACGTCCCTCCGCAACCGACGAGCCGCGGCTTGGCATTCTGTTCAACAAGCGTTTGTTTGAAGAAGCCGGCATCGACCCTGAGCAGCCCTACGAGCTGCAAAAGAGCGGCCAGTGGGACTGGGCACACTTCGAGGAGCTGTGCCAGAAGCTCACCCGCGACACCAACAATGACGGCACGACCGACATCTACGCCTTCGGCGGCAACGACGGCGAAGTGATGCAGATGGGCATCTACTCCAACGGCGCAATGTTCGTCGAGCGCGACGAGAACGGCAAGTTCCTCGACGGTACGCTGAATCCCAACTTTGAAGCCGGTCTGACCTGGGCAGTCGGTTTGATCGAAAAGGGCTATATTCGTGAATTCGGCTCCGGCGAGGCGTGGGACAAGGCTTACACCGACTTTGCCAACGGCCAGACAGCCATGCTCGTCTCCCAGACTTGGATCATCAGCACGTATCTTAGCGAAATGGCCGACGACTTCGGCTATGTCATGCTGCCCGCCGGCACCAGCGGCGCAAACTGCACGAACATGTATCCGACCCCGATCTGCATCCCGGCCTGCCTGCCCGAGGAGGATGCGGAAAAGGCCGCAGCCGTTGTTTCCCAGTGGTTCGAGCCTGCCCGCAAAATTGAGGGCGCCGAGGCAATGAACGTCACTTTCCGTGACACCTACTACAAGCAGTTCCGCGACGCGCGCTCCGTGGACGAGACCATTTCCTCCATGCTTACCGATCCCGACTGCGCCGTCTACGACAGCTACTACCTCATCCCAAACTATGACTACGGCTCCTATCTCTGGGAGGTCGCAGCCCGCACCGCAACGCCCGCCGAGAAGATTGAGGCTATGCGCCCGGTGAACCAGGCAGCCATTGACGCAGCCAACGCCCTGTTCGGTAACTGAGTATGAAGCTGCAAAAAATCACCGACCCGTCCTTCCGCGCCTATGCCCGCGTTGTGACGGAATTTGACTGCACAGAACTGATGCAGCAGATGCGCCAAACGCCGCTGCCGCAGGATGTGACCTACGTTGCCTCCGCGCCGGAGCTGGAGCGCCTGCCAATCTTCCGCCAGCTTTCCGAACGCGCCTACGGCGGCATGGAAATCCAGATGGGTTACTGCAACGGCCACAATCGCCGTCTTGATGCGCTGGAATACCACAAAAGCTCGGAATGGAATCTCGCCTGCACGGATCTGATCCTGATCCTCGGCCGGGAGCAGGACATTGACCCGGAGACGCTGTGCTACGACACCTCCAAGCTCGAAGCGTTTCTGGTTCCGGCCGGAACGGCGTTCGAGACCTACGCCACGACCCTGCACTACGCGCCCTGCGGCGTGGAGGGAGCCGGCTTCCGTCTGGTCGTCGTGCTGCCGCGCGGCACAAATCTGCCGCTCGAGACCGTCCCGGCCCGCGAGGGCATTGACCGCCTGCTGTTCTGCCGGAATAAATGGCTCCTTGCGCATCCCGAGGCACAGATCGACGGTGCTTTCAACGGCCTGACCGGCGAAAACCCAACCGTATAACGCAAAAAAACAAAGCGGTGCGTCCAACTCGGACGCACCGCTTTGGCAGTATATTGGCCATTGCATAAGCATACTCAAAAAGCCGGGGCCACACAAAAAAGTGTGGCCCCGGCGGTTTATTCACGAAACCTCAGCCAGCTCGACGCTGCTGCGCCGGTACTGTGCGGGGGTCATGTGGTACTTCGTCTTGAAGCAGGTGCAAAAATACGGCAGATTGCGATAGCCGACCAGATAGCAGATGTCCGTCACGGTCGTGTCCGTCTGGGTCAGCAGCGACACCGCCTGATGCATGCGGTAGTCGTTGATATAGGCCAGAAGGCTTGTCCCGACGAGCTTGCTGAACAGCGTGCTGAGGTAGCAGGGCGAAATGAACACGCGCTGCGCCAGATAATCCAGACTGATGTCCTTCTGATATTCCTTGTGAATGATGTGCAGCACCTCCTGGATCCGTGCGCGCAGAACGTCATTGGAATCCTGAACGATCTCGATCGGCATATGTTTTCCCTCCTGAATCGGTCGTAGTTTTATCGCGTTTCGATATATCATATTCTGATATTACATACAAGCTCGAGATTTGTCAACATAATTCTATCGGATCACGAAAAAATCAACGATTTGTTCAAAAATGTCCTCATAATTTTGTGCAAAACATCAAGGCGCAAAAAGAGTGAAAGAATCTGAAATTGAAAACCTCCGACTTTGCGATAAGATAGGAAATGGAAAGCCCTGCCGATCGCGGCAGCGCCAAAATGGAGGTAAATAACTATGGTACGTTTAAAAGTCGGCTATGTCAGTACATCGCAGCTCTCCTTCCCCGGCGATAAAAAAAGCGCCGTCCACGCAAGCGTGGAGGGGCTGAAGTCGCTGGCTCAGCAGTGGGATTTTGATCTGTATGTATACGAGGAAACGGTCATCACCGAGGACGACGCGCTCAAGGCCCGCGAGGTCTTGCAGGCGCAGGCCGTCGATTTCATCCTGCTGCAATGCACGAGCTTTGCCGCCGGTCTGGTCGTCAGCACGCTCGCGCGCACCAAGGGCGCACGGCTGGGTCTGTGGGCGATCCCGGAGATGCGTGCAAGCGGCATCGTGTCTTACAATTCTCTGTGCGGCATTCACATGTATTCATCCATCGTCGCGCACTATCTGAAGGATTACGATATTCCGACCAAGTGGTTCTACGGCACGACGGACGATCCGCAGTTCCTGCGCCGCTTTGCCGTCACCGTGGCCGCGCTGCGCGCCATCAAGAAGATGCAGCATTCCAACATTGCCCTCATCGGCGGCATTGCGCCGGGCTTCAACGATCTTTACGACGACGAGCGCAAGCTCCTGAAGCTCTTTGACGGCATGCGCATCAACCGTCTGCACGAGTACGGCGAAGTCAAGGACATCGCGCTGAGCCTGCCGCAGGACGTCGTCGATGCCAAGATCGCCCAGCTCGACGCCGAGGCCAAGGCCTACAATGCAGCCGTCGATCAGCAGATTCATACGAAGGGCTGCGCCGATCCCGAGGGCAAAATGACGCTTCTGGAGGTCAATGCGCGTTTCGCGCTGGCCTACGAGCGCTTTGTCGAGAAATATCACTATGACGCGCTGGCCATCAGCTGCTGGCCGAAGTTCCAGGACGATTATCTGTTCAGCGTCTGCGCCGTCATCGGCGAACTGAACGACAAGGGTGTCATCGCGGGTTGCGAGGGCGACCTGACGAGCACCGTGTCCATGCTGCTGCTGAGCTACATTGCAAACGACATCACCATGCTCATGGATCTGTCCGCCATCGACACGAAGGACAACTCCGTGCAGATGTGGCACTGCGGTCCGGCCTCCAAGCGCTTCTGCCGCACGAACGGCTACCGTTACAGTCTGAACTACTCCGGCAAGGATCACAAGGGCGCCGACCTCGACCATGCCGTCGGCACGGGCATCGTCCGCGACATGATCTTCGACGAGGGCAAGGTCACGACCGCACGCCTGACGGGCGAAATGGACGCGATGCTCGTCGCAACGGGCAGCTTCCTCGACGCGCAGAAGGCGACCTACAACGGCAGCCGCGGCTGGATGGGCAGTCTCGAGCTGAACCGTGAGCCGATCGGCGCGCTGGACTTCTTCAATACGCTCATGGCGCGCGGCTTCCAGCATCACTTCCCGCTGGTCATGGGCGACTGGTCGGAGGAGCTGATGGAGGTCATGGCCTGGCTGAAGCTCCGCAAGGTCGAAAAGGTTCCTTATGAAAACTATTTGCAGAGGAACTTCTGATATGGCAAACATTCTTTGCGTCGGCGAGATGGTCATTGACTTTCTTCCCGGCAGTGAACCCGCAAGCTACATCCGCAAGGCCGGCGGCGCACCGGCCAACGTCGCCATTGCCGCAGCCCGTCAGGGCTGTGGGGCCGCGTTCTGCGGCATGGTCGGCGACGACGATTTCGGTCACTTCCTGATGGACACGCTGAAGGAAAACGGCGTGGCGCAGTGCGTCCGCGAGCTGACGCGCGAAGCAACCACAACCATGGCCTTCGTCACGCTGGACGCGCACGGAGACCGCAGCTTCACCTTTGCACGCAAGCCCGGCGCGGATATGCTGCTGACCAAGGCGCACATCCGTCCGGAGGATTTGCAGGCGGCGGACGTTGTACACGCCGGCTCCTGCTCGCTTTCCAAAGAGCCTGCGTCCGCAGCCACGGCCTATGCGCTCTCCGAGGCGCATAGGCTGGGCAAGCTCGTCTCCTTCGACGTGAATTACCGCAACCTCATGTGGGACGACGACCGCGCGGCAGCCGCCGCCGCAGTGCTCCGCGTCCTGCCGGACGTCGATCTGCTCAAAATCTCCGACGAGGAAGCCGATATGCTCGGCGGCGAGGAGGCCATCCCCGATCTGATGCGCAAAAACGGCGTTTCCGTCGTCATCGAGACGCTGGGAAGCCGCGGCGCACGCTGCTACTGGAATGGGAAGATTCTGCACATTGACGGTCTGAAGGCCGACTGCGTCGATACCTGCGGCGCGGGCGATGCCTTCTGGGGCGGCTTTTTGAGCACGCTCCTGCTGGCAGGCGTCCGCACGCCGGACGCGCTGACCGAGGCGCTGCTCCTGCAGGCCATGCGGCGCGGCAACATCGCCGGCTGGCTGTGCGTCCAGAAAAAGGGCGCAATCGAATCCCTGCCCACCGCGCAGGAGGTCGAGCGCTACGGAAAGGAGCTGTACGGCCAATGAGCATCTGGGACGAACGCTGCATTCTCGCCCCCTCGCTGATCTCCTGCTGCGACCTTTGCAATCTGGAGCAGTCGGTCAAATCGCTGGAGGACGGCGGCATTGAGCTGCTGCATGTGGACATTCTCGACGGCCATTTCAGTCCGAGCATGCCGCTGGGGCTGGACACCGTCGCACAGCTCCGCACACGCACGAGCATGCCCTTCGACGTGCATCTGATGGCCAGCGAGAACGACTATTTTGTCCGTGAGCTTCTGGACATCGGCGTTGAGCAGCTCGTGTTCCACGCCGAGGCCGAGCGGCACATCGACAACCGTCTCAATCAGATCCACGCTGCCGGCGCGCGCGCAGGCGTTGCACTCAAGCCGGCCACGCCGCTGTCCGTGCTGGACTATGTGCTGGAAAAATGCGACGCGGTGCTGCTGATGCTCATCAATCCCGGCTACGCGCAGTGCCGCACGGAGGGACAGGTGCCCTATGCGGCGCGCAAGATCCGTGAGCTGCGCGAGATGATCCGCGTACGCGGTCTGAATACCAAGATCATCCTCGATGGGCGCGTTTCCCGACAAAATCTGCGTGACTTCGGCGTGGACGGCGCGGCGGATATTTTCGTCGCGGGAAGCACCTGCATCGACAAAAAACATCTTCTGGAAAGCACGAAGCAGCTTGTCGCGGACCGTGCTTCCCTTTTGGAAGGAGCCGCAATATGACAGAAACCTATCCTCAGGCAGTTGATCTGATTCTCTCCGAGCTGAACACCTCGCTGCACGCCATCGACCCCGAGAGCGTGGAAAAGCTGATTGCCGCGGTGGAATCCGCAGAGCAGGTCTTTTTCGTCGGTGTCGGCCGCGTGATGCTCTCTTTGCAGGCCATCGCCAAGCGCTGGGCGCATCTGGGCATCCGCACGCACCTCGTCGGTGAGATCACCGAGCCTGCCATTACAAAAAACGACCTTCTGATCGTCGGCTCCGGCAGCGGCACGACGCTGTTCCCCGCCGGGATTGCGCAGAAGGCGCATGCCGTGGGCGCAAAGGTCGTGCACATCGGCTCGAACCCGAACAGCCCGCTGAAGGACATCGTCGAATTTATGGTTCGCATCCCCGTGCGCACCAAGAACTATTTGCCCGACGAGATCGACTCCGCGCAGCCGATGACCTCGCTGTTCGAGCAGTCGCTTCTGCTGCTGGGCGATGCCGTGGCAAAAATGATGATCGACCGCCGTGCGCTGGACATGAAAGCGTTGTGGCAATATCACGCAAATCTGGAGTGAATGCTATGAAACAAGCGGAACTTTTGCGCCGCGTCGGCAGCTTGCAGCAGGTCGCCTACGCCCGCCGCATCTGCTATGACGAGGGTCGCGCGCGCGGTCTGAACGCCGTCGAGGTCTCCAACGGGCCGATGCACTTTGTCATTCTGCTGGACAAGTGCATGGACGTTTCCGAGCTGAGCTGGAAGGGCGAACGCATGACCTTCCTCTCCAAGCCCGGCCTGAACGGCCGCAATCCCTTTGACACCCACGGCAGCGAAGCGCAGCGCAGCATCATGGGCGGACTGTTCTTCACCTGCGGCTACGAAAACATCTGCGCACCCTATCGAGCCGAGGACGGCCGGGACTATCCCATGCACGGTCGCATGCGCACCAGTCCTGCCGAGCACGTCAGCATTCAGGCACGCTGGGAGGACGAAAAGTACATCATTTCCGTCAGCGGCGACATCCGTGAGGCCGAGCTGTTCGGAGAAAATCTGCTTCTGCACCGTACGATCACGACGGTCTACGGCGAACCGGAGCTTCGCGTCACGGACGAGATCCGCAACGAGGCCTTCCGCGCCGAGCCGCTGATGCTGATGTACCACTGCAACATGGGCTATCCCTTCCTGGACGAGGGCTGCCGTCTGCTCCTACCGACCGAAAAGGTCGAGCCGCGCGACGCAGTCTCCGCCGCACAGGCCGCGCGCTGGAACGTGATGGACGCGCCGCAGGACAACGCCGAGGAATTTGTCTATCTGCACACGCTGAAAAACAACGCCGACGGCGGCAGCTTCGCCGCGCTCGTCAATGACCGCCGCAGCCTTGCGCTGCAAATCGGCTTCAACCGCCGCGAGCTTCCCTATTTCGGCCAGTGGAAGTCCACGGGCAGCGGCGATTACGTCATGGGTCTGGAGCCGGGCAACGCCTGCGTGTACGGCCGCCGCTTCCACGAGCAGCGCGGCGATCTTCCGATGCTGGACGCGCAGAGTGAAAAGACATTCCATCTGAGCTTCCGCATTTTCGACGGTGAAGATGCGATTAAAACGCTGGAAAACGACCAATTATTAAAATAAAGGAGAGCTAATTATGAAACGTTCCGAAATCAATGCAGTCATCCGCAAGTTTGAAGCCCTGCTGAGCAAATACAGCTTCGCGCTGCCGCCCTTTCTGAGCTGGACGCCCGAGCAGTGGCAGGATAAGGGTCACGAATACGACGAAATCCGCGACAATATGCTCGGCTGGGACGTCACGGACTACGGCATGGGTCAGTTCGATACCCTCGGTCTCGCCCTCATCACCATCCGCAACGGCAACGTCCACAACCCCAAGTACACCAAGTGCTACGCGGAAAAGATCATGATGTGCGACGAGGGACAGATCTCCCCCATGCACTTCCACTGGAACAAGATGGAGGACATCATCAACCGCGGCGGCAACGAGATCCACTTCAAGCTCTACAACGCTACCAAGGACGAGCAGCTTGCCGACACCGACGTGGAGATCTGCAAGGACGGCCGCCGTTACTATGTCAAGGCCGGCGAGACCATCGTCCTCTATCCCGGCGAGAGTCTCTCGCTCTATCCTTATTATTATCATGAGTTTATCATCCCCAAGAACGGCAAAGGCCCGGCGCTGATCGGCGAGGTCTCCATGTGCAACGACGACAACACCGACAACCGCTTCCTCAAGCCGCTCGGCCGCTTCCCGACCATCGAGGAGGACGAGCCGGCCTACCGTCTGCTCTGCACGGAATATCCGGCAGCAGAATAAGTCTGTTTTTTCATAGAATCATAGTAACCGCAAAAAGGGAACCCGATCGGGTTCCCTTTTTTGAATAGAGCAGGCATTTATACGAAGAAGCCTACCCTTTTCGGTTGACGCGGTGAAAAATTCCCGCTATAATACAGACAGAATTCTCGGAAAGGGGCGGGTTTTGGTTGCAAACGGAGAACATTTTGACGGTGGTCGTCGCAGACGACGAGCCGGAGCTTCTCAACGCGGTCTGTCAACTGATCGATTGGGACGCGCTCGGCTTCCGGCTTGTGGGCAAGGCCGGGAACGGTCTGGATGCTTTACAGCTCGTCGAGCAGATGCAGCCGGATTTCCTGCTCACGGACATTCGCATGCCCTTCATCACCGGCACAGCGCTGGCGCGGCAGGCACGCGAGGCACAGCCGCTCATCCAGATTGCTTTTCTCAGCGGCTACGACGATTTTGAATACGCCCAGCAGGGCATTGAAAACGAGGTCGTGGCCTATCTGCTCAAGCCCATCAGCATGGCAGAGCTGACGCAGGAGCTGCGCCGCATCCGCGAGAAAATTCTCAAGCGTCTTTCCGACCTGACGCGCCGTGAGGGCGGCGGTGAAAGCCGCCAGCTTCTGGTCGCGACCATGCTGCTCGACCGCTATTTGCAGCCGCAGCTTGCCGCACAGGCTCCGGCGCTCGGGCTGCCCCTTACGCAGGACGCGCACATTCAGGTTGCCGCGCTCGAATCAGACGGCGACGTTCCGCCCGAAAAGCTGCTGGCGGCAGCGGAGCGCGTGCTCTCGCGTGCGTGCCCCTGCGGCGGCTTTTGCTCGGGAAACCGTGCGCTCGTGCTGCTGAAGGCAGAAGGCGGCTTCGGCTCGCTCTATGCCGCCGTGGACGAGCTGCGCCAGATCGTGCGTCGGACGTGGCATGCGGAGCTGTCCGTCGGCGTCAGCCGGGAATTTTCCGGGCTTTCCGCCTGTCACGACGCCTATATCGACGCGATGCAGGCCTTGCAGCTTGCGCAGAAGGACGGCGGCGTGCACGCCTCCGACGGCTGGGACAGCATCGACCGGCTCTGCACGCATGCGCTGCAAATGATCGACAAGGAATACATGGACGAGGCGCTGTCGCTCCAGCTTGCGGGTGACCGTCTGCACGTCAGCCCGAACTATCTGGGTGCGAATCTCAAGCGCGTCGCGGGCGACAGCTTTACGAACCTGCTCATTAAAAAGCGCATGACCGCTGCACGCAGTCTGCTGCAAAACGAGGGCATACGCATCGCGGAGGTCGCACGCAGTTGCGGCTATTCCGACCAGAGCTATTTCGGCTACTGCTTCAAGAAATTCTACGGTGTCTCGCCTGCGCGGATGCGGCAGGAGGGCTACCGGGAGGACACGCACGCATGAAGAAAAAAAGTCTGAGCATGAACGTTATCATGGTGCTGTCGCTCTCGGCTGTGGCAGTAAGCGTACTGGTCTGCGCAACACTGGTATTTTTGCAGGCTTACCGCGACGCCATGATCCGCAACGCAAAAACCACGAGCCGTCAGGCCGTGGCGCAGGTCAGCAGTGTGATGAACGAATACCTCGAGGATATGGACGATGCGCTGCATCTGCTCGAGGATTATCTGCAAACACCCGCCGCGCAGCGGCAGGAGCGCTTTGAAACCTTTCTTCAGATCCGGCCGGATGTGGTCGCCGTGACGACCTACGACGGCTCCGGCAGCATGCGCAACTGTTACAGCCTCGGTCATACGGTGCGCGCGGATATTCTGAAAAATCTCTCGCTCGACCCCGACCGCTTGCAGGACTATCAGGCGGGCGAGGTTTCCGCGCCGCACGTCATGTCCATTTTTGAGGGCTATTATCCGTGGGTCGTGACCGTCGTCGCACCTGTGCAGACCTCGCTGGGCGAGCGCTGGCTCGCCGTGGACATCAGTTGCTCGAATATCTCGTCCTACATCAGCGGCGTGGGCATCGGCCAGCGCGGCTACTGCTTTCTGGAGGACACGGCCGGCAACATCGTCTACCACCCGCAGCAGCAGCTTCTTTATTCCGACCTCAAGCACGAAAACACCGAGCTGATTGCCTCCATGGACGACGGCGTGAGCCTCTCGGGCAATCTGATCTATTCCGTGCAGACGCTGGAAAACAGCACATGGCGCGTCGTAGGCGTCAGCTCGTTTGAAGAGCTGATCTCCGACGGCCAGCATGAGGCGCTGCGCATGGTCGGCATTTCAGCGATCGTGATTCTCGCAGCCTCGGTGGTGTTGAGCATTCTGCTGTCGCGGACGCTGTCGCTGCCCATCCACGATCTGATTCTTGCAATGCGCAGCTTTGAAAAATCAGCAGACAATTTCACCTATGAACCGGTCACAGGTGTGCGCGAGGTGCAGAACCTCTCGGCCTCCTTCGGCCACATGGTGCGAAAAATCCAGCAGCTCATGGTCACGGTGCGCAGCGAGGAGGTCAATCTGCGCAAGACCGAGCTGAAGGCGCTTCAGGCGCAGATCAACCCACATTTTCTTTATAACACGCTCGACTCCATCTCGTGGATGTGCGAGCGCGGCAAAAACGCCGAGGCCGTGGAGATGGTCGGCGCACTGGCCAAGCTGTTCCGCATCAGCATCAGCAAGGGTCACGAGCTGATCCCCATCCGCAGCGAGGTGCAGCACGCGCAGAGCTATCTGCAAATCCAGTCCGTGCGCTACCGCAATCAGTTCGCCTACCGCTTTGAAGTGGACGAGGACTGCCTGGATTTCCTGTGCAACAAGATTACGCTCCAGCCTATCATTGAAAATGCCATCTACCACGGCATCAACGGTCTTGTGGACGAGGGCGAGATCACCATCCGCGTGACCTCCGAGGGTGAGGACATTCTGTTTATCGTCGAGGACAACGGCGTGGGCATGGAGCCGGAGCAGATTGCGGAAATTTTCACCCGAAAACCCGACGGCAAGGCCGGTATCGGCATCAAAAACGTCAACGACCGACTGAAAATCTGGTTTGGTGAGCGCTACGGTCTGCACATCGAGAGCGAGCCGGACTGCGGCACCCGCGTCACGGTACGCATGCCTAAGGTGCGCGAGGAGGACGAGTATGAAAAACGCTAAAAAGTGCATCGCGCTCGTGCTGCTGCTTGCGCTTCTGGCAGGCTGCACCGGCGCGCGCAACACCGGCGGGCCGTATTCGGTCTATCTGATCGTCAAGTCCACGACCACGGAGTTCTGGAAATCGGTTTTTGCCGGAGCCAACGCCGCAAAATCCGAATACAACGTCGATTTGACCATTCTCGGCGCCGAGACCGAGGAAAATTACGAGGAGCAGAACGCCTTTATCCGGCAGGCCATTGCCGATCAGGCCGACGCCATCGTCTTTTCCGCCATCAGCTACACGGAAAACGCGCAGGCGATCAACGAGGCCGTCGCGGCAGGAATTTCCGTCGTGGTGATCGACAGCGACGTGGACTCCGAAGGTGTGAGCGTGCGCATCGGCACGGACAATGTCGAAGCCGGACGTATGACCGGCGCAGCCGTGCTGGACACGGACGAGCAGAAGCTCGTCGTCGGCATCGTCAACTGCGACAAGGGCACGCAGAACGGGCAGGAGCGCGAACAGGGCTTCCGCGAGGCGCTCATCAAGGATTCGCGCGTCTATGGCATTTACTCGGTCAACGTTCCGACCGATCAGCGACTTGCCAAACAGGCTGCGGTCAAGATGCTCAGCGAACACCCGGACATCAACGTGCTTGTCGGTCTCAACGAGCCGCTGGCCGTCGGTACGGCCATGGCCGTGGACGAGCTGGGTCTGAGCGGGCGCGTGCGCTGTGTGGTGTTCGACAGCAATATCAAATGCATCGAATACCTGCAGACCGGAACGGTCTCCGCGCTGATCGTGCAGAACCCCTACGCCATGGGCTATCTCGGCATTGAAAAAGCGTGGCAGGCGCTGCAGGGCGAACGATTCGGCAGCCGCACGGTCGTGGACACCGCCACGAGCATCGTGACCAAGGAGAACATGTTCACCATGGAAAGTCAGAAGGCGCTGTTTTCCTTCGGTTGAGGACAGAAGTCCACAGATTTCCAATATTGCCGTCCGGTTTTGTGCAGACTGCACAAAACCGGACGGCTGTTTTTTACGTCCTCAAAAAAATCTAGAAAATTGCCGTGGAAAAATCCATATACTTTGCCCCGTGCGTTTGATAAACTGAAAGCGTCAAGGGGAGCAGTCCCTCCGGACGCTCCGGCAAACTCAACATTTTCTATTAGGAGGAAAAACGAATGAAAAAGTTCCTTGCACTCCTGCTCGCGCTGGTCATGGTCTTTGCACTGGCCGCCTGCGCAGGCAACAATGACACCCCCAGCACTTCCCAGAACCAGCCCTCCGGCGGCAGCGACTCCGCTCTGAAGGTCGGCGTGTTCTACTACACCTATGCCGATACTTACATCTCCAGCGTCCGTACCGCTCTGGACAATGAGCTGAACACCCTCGGCGTCACCTACCAGAACTTCGACGGCAACAACAACCAGACCACCCAGAACGAGCAGATCCAGACCGCCATCACCGACGGCTACAACCTGCTGGTCGTCAACATGGTCACCTCCGGTTCCCCCGACGTTGCCAACGAGATCATCAAGCTGGCCGGCGGCGTGCCCGTTGTGTTCTTCAACCGCGCCATCGAGGCTGACGGCGAAGAAGGCACCGTCCTGAACGCCAACGGCAACATCTGCTTCATCGGCACCGACGCTCCCGAGGCAGGCCATCTGCAGGGCAAGATGATCGGCGAATACCTCCTCAAGCACTTTGACGAGTGCGACCTGAACGGCGACGGCAAGATCTCCTACGCCATGTTCAAGGGCGACGAGGCCAACGTGGAAGCCATCTACCGCACCCAGTTCGGCGTTGAGGACGCAGACGCCGTCCTGACCGGCGCCGGCAAGCCCGCTCTGGAATACTTCGACGCCTCCAACTCCGCAAAGTATCAGGTCGACATGGACGGCGCATGGTCCGCAAAGGCCGCGACCGACTACATGAACACCAACCTCGCGCAGTACAACGAAGCCAACAACAACATGATCGAGCTGATCATCTGCAACAACGACAACATGGCCGAAGGCGCGATCTCCGCTCTGGAAGCCGCCGGCTACAACACCGGTGCCGAAGGCGCCAAGACCATCCCCGTGTTCGGCGTTGACGCAACCGACGCTGCCAAGGAGCTGATTGCTGCCGGCAAGATGACCGGTACCGTCAAGCAGGATGCCGAGGGCATGGCCGCCGCGATCCGCGAGGTCGTCAAGGCCGCCGGTGAAGGCACCTCCATGGCCGACGCCGTTGCCGCTGTCGCCGCAACGAACGCCGATATGTACTCCGTGGCCGACGGCATCGCCAACAAGCTGTTCGTCGCCTACGCTCCCTACACCAAGTAAGCAACGCTTCACCGAGGCAGCCGCTGCTCTGTCGGCGGCTGCCCCGTTTTCGACCGGAATCAGGAGGAGGGATCCAGATGGAGCAAACCGTTCTGCTCCGCATGACGGACATCACAAAGACATTCCCCGGCGTAAAAGCGCTCGATCATGTCAGCCTTGAGGTCAAGGCCGGTACGGTCCATGCGCTGATGGGTGAAAACGGCGCAGGCAAGTCCACCCTGATGAAATGCCTGTTCGGCATTTATACCAAAGACAGCGGTCATATTTATCTCGAGGGCAAAGAGGTCAATTTCTCCAGCAGCAAGGAAGCGCTCAACAACGGCGTGGCCATGGTGCACCAGGAATTGAATCAGGCTCTCAAGCGGACGGTCATGGACAATCTGTGGCTCGGCCGCTATCCAAAGATCGCCGGCTTCGTCGTCAACGAGCGCAAAATGCTCCGCGACACGCAGGCCGTTTTTGAAGAACTCGGCATCGAAGTCGATCCGCACCGGGTCATGGGCACCATGCCGGTGTCGCAGCGTCAGATGGTCGAGATCGCAAAGGCCGTCTCTTATCACTCGAAGATCATTGTATTCGATGAGCCGACCTCCTCGCTGACCGAGGAGGAAGTGGAGCATCTGTTCCGCATTATCAACATGCTGCGCGACCGCGGCATGGGCATCATCTACATTTCCCATAAAATGGCGGAGATCAAGCGCATCTCCGACGAGATCACCATCATGCGCGACGGCACACATGTCGCCACCAAGCCCGCAAGTGAGCTGGAGATGAACGACATCATCCGCCTGATGGTCGGCCGCGAGCTGAACAATCAGTTCCCGCCGAAAACCAACAAGCCCGGCGCGCCCTTCCTCGAGGTGCGCAACCTTTCGGGCATGTACAATCAGCTCCGCGACATCTCCTTTGCCGCGCGGCGCGGCGAGATCGTGGGTCTGGCCGGCTTGGACGGAAGCGGCCGCACGGAAACGCTTGAAACCATGTTCGGCGTCGCCACGCGCAAGTCCGGCGTTATCACACTGGACGGAAAGGTCTGCAAAAACCGCACGCCGCGCCAGTCGATCAAAAATCACTTTGCCCTTCTGACCGAGGAGCGACGCGCCACCGGCATTTTCGGCATCCGGAGCATCCGCGACAACACGGTCATCTCCAGCCTGAAAAAGCACAAGAAGTTCGGCTTCGTGCTCAGCAGCAAGTCCATGAAGAAGGACACGCAGTGGTCCATTGACGCCATGCACACCAAAACGCCCTCGCAGGAGACCAAGATCCGCAGTCTCTCCGGCGGCAACCAGCAGAAGGTCATCATCGGCCGCTGGCTTCTGACCGATCCGGACGTGCTGCTGCTCGACGAACCGACGCGCGGCATCGACGTCGGCGCAAAGTATGAGATCTATCAGCTCATTCTCGATCAGGCAAACCGCGGCAAGACCGTCCTGATGGTCTCGTCCGAAATGCCCGAGCTTCTGGGTGTCTGCGACCGAATTCTGGTCATGTCCGGCGGCCGTCTTGCCGGTGAGGTCGATGCAAAAACGACGACGCAGGAGGAGATCATGCGTCTGGCGGCAAAGTATGTTTAAGGAGGCAGCGCTATGACAAATCCAGTAAAACAGCTTCAGCGCACAAAAGAAGAATACCGGCATATGGATCGGCTGGACAAGCGCAGATTCTGGTCGAACGGCGTTCTGAACAACGCACTTTACATTCTGATGGCCATTTTCATCATCTACACCGCCATTCAGAATAAGAATTTCGTCTCTCCCGGTTCCATTGTCAACATTATTTCGCTGGTTGCGGCATCGCTGCCCATGGCGCTCGGCATCGCAGGCTGCATCGTCCTGACGGGCACCGACCTGTCCGGCGGCCGTGTGGTCGGTCTGACCGCCGCCTTTGCCGGTGCACTGCTGCAAAACCGCGACATCTCCCGCAAGCTCTTCCCGAATCTTCCGGCCATCTCCCCGTGGTGGATCCTGCTGACGATCCTCATCGTCGTGGCCATCGGCGCGCTCATCGGCCTGGTCAACGGCTTCTTCGTGGCAAAGTTCAGCCTGCACCCCTTCATCGTCACGCTGGCCACGCAGCTCATTACCTATGGCCTGATCCTCATGTTCTTCAAGCTCAACGACAACAACGGCCAGCCGGTCTCCGGCCTGTCCGACAGCTATAAGAACGTCGTCACCTCCCCCATGCTGCAATTCGGCAATGTCTCGATTCCGTGGTATGTGCTCTACGCCGTAATTTTCGTCGCCCTGATCTGGTTCATCTGGAACAAGACGGCCTTCGGTAAGAACATGTTTGCCGTCGGCTCGAATGCCGAGGCCGCCCGCGTTTCCGGCGTCAACGTGTTCTGGACGACCGTCCTGGTGCACACGCTGGCCGGCGCCATGTACGGCGTGACGGGCTTCATCGAGGGCGCACGCATCAGCTCCATCACGCAGTCTGCCGGCCTGAACTACGAATGCGACGCCATCGCGGCCTGCGTCATCGGCGGCGTGTCCTTCGTCGGCGGCACCGGCAAAGTCAGCGGTATCGTCCTCGGCGTGTTCGTGCTGCGTATCATCTTCGTGGCGCTGACCATGCTGGGCATCGACCCGAATCTGCAATACATCGTCAAGGGCGGAATCATTCTCGCCGCCTGCTCGCTGGATATGCGCAAGTATCTGGCCAAAAAGTAAAGCACGTTACAAAACTCCCGCCTGCACCGATTCCGGTGCAGGCGGGAATTTTTTGCCTTAAATCATTTCCTCATGGTAGATCTCGCCCTCCAGTGCTTTCCACTGAACGCGGCGGTTTTCCAAAATCATATAGCCGTTCGGGCTGCCGTTTTTAGGGATGGAGACCGAGCCGGGATTCAGATACAGATTTCCGTCGCCAAAGCGCTCCCACGCCGGAACATGCGTATGCCCGTGCAGAAGTATGTCGCCGGGCTGCAAGGGCGGCAGCGCATTCAGGTTGTATCTGTGCCCGTGCGTCGCATAGATCAGGCGTTCGCCCGCCGTCAGCAGGCAGTAGTCTGCCAGAATCGGAAATTCCAGCACCATCTGATCGACCTCGGTGTCGCAGTTTCCGCGCACACAGAACAGACATGTTTTGACTGCGTTCAGCATTTCCAGCACCTGCTTTGGTGCGTAACCGCGCGGCAGGTCGTTTCTGGGGCCGTGGTATAAAATATCACCCAGCAATAACATCCGGTCGGCTGTCTCCCGGTCAAACGCCTCCAGCAGCCGCTCACAAAAATACGCCGAGCCGTGAATGTCCGACGCGATCATCAGTTTCATGTCCTCGCCTCCTGCTGCGGGCATTATAGCATATTCGGGCGAGATTTGCAAATTCCGTTTGCCGGTACTTTGCGCGTGTGTATCAGCTACGTAAGTATATTAGTGCCAGTGGCAACACGGTAACTTCCAGAATTTTGCCGCACAAGCGAACACATCAGCAACCAAAAACAATCACCGAGAAGCAGCCGGCAACAATCCACGGCAACTCAATGTAAATCGTCTTCCGGAATCATGGATTCACACAATTGATGCGCTGTCCCGCAAGGTAGGAACGCAGATCCTTCTCAACGATGTTCAGCATCCGCTCACGCGTCTCACGGGGAACCCATGCAATATGCGGCGTCAAGTAGCAGTTTTTTGCTCTGAGCAACGGATTGTCGTGCCGAATCGGCTCTGTCGAGGCAACATCTGCACCATAGCCCCAGATGCGGCCGGTATTCAATGCCTCGGCAAGCTCAGCTTCATTGACAATCCCACCGCGTGCAATATTGATAATGATAGCGGTCTTTTTCATCTTGTCGATGCTTTTTTGACAGATAATGCCGCGTGTGGAATCCGAAAGCGGGCAAGCGGTCAAGATCACATCGGATTCACGCCAAATTTGCTCAAGACTATCTGCGTAGCAGATCATTTCATTTTCATATTCCGGATGCTTGTGGCGCGAGAAGCCGAGAACACGCATCCCAAAAGCATTGGCTATTTTTGCCGCACAGCGGCCGATGCTGCCGAAGCCGACGATGCCCATGGTTTTCCCCAAAAGCTCTGTGTGCGGCTTGAGCCAGAAGCACCAATCCGGTCCTTTTTCCCAGACCCCGTCATAAACAGCAGCACTGTGTAGACCAACAAGGTTGGTAATTTCCAACAGTAACGCAAAGGCCATCTGCGCAACGGCCTCCGTACTGTAGCCGGGACAATTGCACACGCTGATGCCGTGCTCCTTTGCGGCCGCAACATCAATGACATCATAACCGGTGGAAAGCAGTCCGATGTATTCCAGCTTTGGACATTGCTCAAAAATTTCGCGTCCGATTTTGACCTTACTGGAAATAACGATCTCCGCATCACCGATGCGCTGCGCGATCAATTCGGGAGGTGTGCGGTCGTAGATAGTCAACTCGCCCAGCGAAGCGATCCCATCCCACGGAATATCCCCGGGATTGGTGGCATATGCGTCCAAAATCACGATTTTTTTCATAAGAATCCCTCACTTTTTGCGTTTGATATATTTGCCATGACCAAGTTTTCCCGTGATGCGCCCATCACGGTAGACAATTTCACCGCGCACCACAGTCATAACAGGCCAACCCTTGAGCGTCATTCCACAGTATGGAGACCATTTGCTTTTGCTGAGAATCTCCTCTTTTCGAAACGTTCTGACCAAATCCATATCCACCGCCACAAGATCCGCGTCCGCACCGACGCGGATTTCGCCCTTTTCAGGAGCAAGTCCGTAGATCTGTGCCGGATTATAGCTCATCAATTCCGCAATACGCTCCAATGTCAGCCAGCCTGCATTAACCGCGTTGAGGAATACAGCAAGGCTTGTCTGCACACCGGGAATGCCGTTCGGGGCAAGCCAGATGTTTTTTCGACCACGCTCCTTTTCCTCAACGGTGTAGGGAGAGTGGTCAGAGGCGATGGTCTGCACATAGCCTTTCCCCAACAGAGAAAGCATTCTGCGCTGATTTTCAATGTCATGCATTACAGGAGAAAACTTGAGGTATGGGCCTTGCGCACGAATATCCTCCTGCGTGAAAGCAAACATATGCGGTGCGGATTCCGCATGCACTTTCACACCTCGCTGCCGTGCTGCATGAATCATTTCCAGTGCTTCGGCGTTGCTGACATGAAGAATAACGGTTTCGACACCGGTGCGTTGCGCAAAATACAAAACGCGCTGGATTGCTTCGTTTTCTCCAATGATCGGATGGCTGAGAAGATAGTCCTCACCGCTGTTGCGGCCCTCGTCCTGCAGCTTTTTCTCAAGCGATTTAATAATCGCGTCATTTTCGGCATGAACCATTGCCACACCACCGCGCTGCGCAAGAATTTCAAAGGCGCGCAGCAGACAGTCGTCCTGTACATAAGGAAAGTCGCTTACAGAAAAGCAGGTAAACAGTTTCACCGCAGCCGCACCAGTAGAACTCCACAATTCGGCAAGCCGATCGAGGTTTTCAGAGGTTGCGCCGATGTGCAGCGCGTAGTCTATGTAGCTGCGGCCGGCATAGGCCCGTTCGCTGACGGCGTAGCTTTCCAAATCGACTGCCGGCGGATCGTTCATTGGCATGGAAATACCGGTCGTTATTCCTCCGGCTGCGCAGGCAGCGCTTCCATGTTCCAGATCCTCACGGTCGGTATAGCCGGGATCCTGAAAATGCAGATGCGAATCAATGCAGCCCGGAAGAAGGTAGCGCCCGGTAAGGTCAATCTGCTCCCGGCATTCCGGGGAATCTGTGCCCAGATAACAAATCATCCCGTCACGCGTGCCGACGTTTGCACGAAACCGGCTGCAATGATTTACAATTGTCGCATTACAAAATAACTTATCCAGCATGGCTCAGCCCTCAAAGTAGGAGGAAAGCGGCTGAGGCGGCGCGTGGAATTTTCGGACTTTGCTCTGTGAAAGGCCGCAGGAGACAAGCATTTCTGCAACAGGAACGGCAACTGTAACCGGATCGAGCACCGGAAGCCCTGTCAGCGCACTGAGCGCTTCATCATATCCGCAGAGTCCTGCGCAACCAAGAACGACAACCTCCGCACCGTCATTTTCAGCAATTTTCAGAATTTCCTCTTTCAGCTCTGCAAGAGTGGAGTCTCGATCGGTCACGCAGTTCTCAACATTGACATTGATGCCGCGAACAGAGGCGCACTTCCCCTCCAAACGATACAGACGCACAAGATCCTCCTGATACGGAATGAACTGACGCAGCATGGTTAGAATGGAGTATTTATGACCAAGCATACATGCAACGGTCTGCGCAGCTTCTGAAATACTGACGACAGGAACGTCCAGCAGCTCCTTGAGCGCGAATACGCCAACATTCCCGAAGCCCGCCAGTACAACCGCGTCAACAGGTTCGGCCTTTACTGCCTCGACGATGGCACGTTGAAATGACCAGACGGATTGATAATCCGCAAAGCCGCAATCGATATTTTTTGTTCCTTTCGGATTGGTTAAAGAGAGTAATGTAGTATCCGTACGCTTGCAGCGCGCTGCCGATTTCATAATAACATCGGTGACAATTTCAGAACTGTTTGGGTTTGCGACGAGTATTTTCATAGAAACCTCCCAAAAATCAAAATGTAGATCGAGATAAATGCTTTTATCAATCCACAAATAGTATAATATCCTATCGGAAAAATAGCAATAGTTTTCTCGAAATTTTCTATTTCTTACAAATATATGCCATATCATTTGGCTAAATATACAAATTATCTTCGAGCTATCGGAATTAATGCAAAAAAATCACGAATCTCTTGACAAACTCAAAATTCCAATGCTATAATTGGTAAAACGAATTATCAAAGGAGGGACACTATGTTAACAAAAGATGGTCTGCAATTTCATGTCCATCTGAAGGAGGGCGATATCGGCCGCTACGTACTCATGCCCGGCGATCCCGGTCGCTGCGAGGGGATTGCACGTTTATTCGATTCACCCCGAAAGGTCATGTACAACCGCGAATATCTGACCTATACAGGGACAATCGACGGCGTGAAGGTCAGTGTAACTTCGACCGGCATTGGCGGCCCGTCTGCCTCCATTGCGATGCAGGAGCTTTCGGCGATCGGTGCCGATACCTTTATTCGGGTTGGCACAGGAGGAAGCCTGAATCCGCGTGTCCGACTGGGCGATGCGGTCATTGCCAGCGGCGCAATTCGTATGGAGGGCACGAGTAAGGAATATATGCAGCCGGAGTTCCCTGCCGTTGCAAGCTTCGAGGTCGTCAATGCGCTCGAACAGGCGGCCCAACGGCATTTTGATCCCGTTCTTGGGCTGCGCCATCACGTCGGCATCGTAAAATGCAAGGATGCCTACTATGGGCAGCACGAGCCTGAGCGAATGGGCGTTGAGGACGAGCTGTTTATGCGGCATGAGAATTATGTTCGCGGCGGCGCGATTGCAGGCGAAATGGAATCTGCAACATTGTTTGTCGTGGCGTCTGTCCTGCACGTACGCTGCGGTGCGATCTTTATGATTGGGAACAATGTTCGCGGAAGCGATGAACAAATGAATGCCGAAAAGGAGGGCGAATCTCAGCGTCGTTATTACGGTGGGCACCAGCGTGTGAATCAAATTGCTATTGATGCGATCCGTCTGCTGATCCAGCGGGATGCGAAGGAAAACGGAGGGAAACTATGAGTTATTTAACACATTTTTGCTGCGAGAGTGAGCAACTAGGCCGCTATGCCATTCTGACCCAGTCTCCTACGCACGCAAAGGCTATTGCTGAAAAAATCGGTGCCGAAGCAGTCAGCAAGGGCGACCTTTACCATATTTACACCGGGAATGTCGGCAGACAGACCGTCAGCGTGATCTCCTGCGGCATCGGCTCGCCTGCCGCCGCGCTTGCGCTCGAGGAGTTGTCACTCTGTGGCACAACGACCGTACTGCGCATCGGTACAGCGCAGCCGCTTGCACAGAACACAAAGCAGGGCGATGTGGTCATTGCTACGGCAGGCGTTAAAATGGACGGAACCTCCTCAGAGTATGTCGTGATGGAGTTTCCGGCGGTTTCAAATTTTGAAGTGACCCGCACACTTGTCGAAGAGGCCGAAAAGCAGTTTGGCAAGGGTGGATACCGTCTCGGCATTGTCGAAGGACGTGACGTCTATACGCGCCGCAAGGATTTTGACCGCACACTCGTTTCCGGCACCTGCATCTATGAAAAGGCTCTGGGGCGCGGCAATGTTCTGTGCTCCGACATGGAGACTGCCGCCGTTCTGGTTGTTGCACGTTATCTCGGCATCCGCGCAGGCAGCATCAATCTGGTTGGCTCGGACGCAGTGCTATTTGAGCGCTGCATCGAGCTTGCGCTCACAGCATTGGAGCGTTTGGCGCAAAGCGAAAGCGCTGAGGGTGCGTGTCTGCTAACCTAAAATATGTTCCGGTGGTGGCCACGCCGGGAGCAGGACGGATTCACAGTATTTACCGTTCAACCATAAATTTTACGCTAAAAGGAAAGCTGTTCAGTTTACAGAGCGGTCTGGCAGCATGCTCACCCGTGAGTTTTGTAGCAACACAGGACGTACTTCCGCGCTGCCGTTTGGGAGAAAACGTCGCATGGGACGGGCATACGCTTAAAATAGGCGGTCTATCCTTTGCGGCTGATCAGGCAGAGCACTTCTCCGGGATTTTACCCATCGGTAGGTTCTGCCCGCTGCCAGAGCGCACTGTCCTTCCGGTGCCAACTTCGTTTTTCGGCGGAAGTGCCGCCAGCCACACCGAAGCACAGGAAATCATGCTATGTCTCTCCAAAACGATTAAAACCGGAAACTGGACCGATGCGGCCGAAGTTGCCTCTGAAATGCTGGGATTGGGCTGTGGGTTAACCCCCTCCGGGGACGATTGGCTGACAGGTCTGCTTGCATTGCTGCATTTTACGGCACTGCAAGCAGACTCTGCGGTATTCCTGCGCGCACTATGTGCGCAGCTTTCTGCGCGTTTGCACGAGACCAACGATGTCAGCGCCCGTTTTTTAGAGCTTGCCTGCGCAGGCCGGTTCAGTGCGCCGATTTGCGCACTGTTCTCCGCTTGGCACATTGGTGACACATCGGGGCTTGTCCGCGCCGTTTCGCAAGTGCTGCGTTTAGGACATACCTCAGGCGCAGATACACTTGCAGGAATTCGATTTTTATATGACCACTTAAAAATGCGGTAGGGAGTAATCATATGGTACAATTTGTCAGGGTGCAGGAAAGCACCTATTTTGATTCTGTCACACTGATGCTGATCTCCAGCAAGCTGGCAGAGCTTCCGCAGATTAAAGAGGCTGCAGTCATGATGGGGACCGACCATAATAAACGGTTGATGCTGCAATCCGGGGTTCTGAATGAGGCCAATGCGCACAGGGCCAAACCAAACGATCTCATTATCGGAATCCTAGGAGAAACGCAGACGGCCGTGGAGGCCGCGCTTGCGCAGCTCGACGTGTTGATGCAGGAAAAAGACGCCGGGGACGAAGCCCAGACAACTCCGGCATACTCTCTGGAAGCAGCCTGTGAGCACCTCGGCACAGCAAACTTCAGCATCATCTCGCTGCCCGGTGTATATGCCGGACGCGAGGCGCAGAAGGCGATGGAGCACGGGCTTCATGTGCTGCTGTTCAGCGACAATGTCGATTTGGAAACAGAAAACCAATTAAAAGACTATGCCCTTGCACACGGTCTATTGATGATGGGGCCGGACTGCGGCACAGCGATTGTCAACGGTGTAGCGCTTGGATTTGCCAACCGTGTACGACGCGGAAAAATCGGTCTGGTAGCGGCAGCCGGCACGGGTTTGCAGGAGGTCACAACATTGATTCACCGCATGGGAGGCGGTATATCACAGGCGCTCGGTACCGGAGGTCGTGACGGAAAAGATGCGGTCGGAGGGAAAATGCTGCTGCAATGTCTACGCGCCTTGGAGCAGGATGAAAAAACCGAAGTCATCGGTATCATCAGCAAGCCCCTGGGCGAAAAAACGTTGGCACTCCTCCAGAGTAAACTGCAAACGCTGCAAAAGCCCGTGGTTGCCTGCTTCCTTGGTGCTTCAAAGCAGAATACGGGGTGCTATGCAGCCACCTTGGAGGAAGCGGCCAGTATGCTCTGCACGCTGGCTGGTTATCCCGCAATGCTTGCACCGAATTCTCCGTTCCCGAACACCTTCTTCGATCACAGGCAGACATATCTGCGAGGGCTGTATACCGGTGGGACGCTCTGTTACGAAACGCTGCTGCTTTTGAAGGAGCACGGCATTCTCTGCCATTCCAACCTTTCCTCCGATCCCTCTCTTGCCCTGAAGGATCCGGAGCGCAGCTATGCACACACCGTCGTAGATATGGGCGACGACTATTTTACTAACGGAATGCCGCACCCGATGATTGATCCTCGTCTGCGCAACGAGCGCATTGTCCGCGAGGCGTGCGATCCGGAAACAGCGGTGATCCTACTTGATTGCGTTTTGGGATACGGCAGTAACGCAGACCCGGCGGGTGAGCTTGCCAAAGCGATCCAGATAGCAAGAGCGGTACGGACGGCAGCAGGTGAGGTTGTGTTTATTGCTTCTGTCTGCGGGACGGACGAGGACATCCAGTGCCTCGAACGCCAGAAACAGGTTTTACAGGAATGCGGTGTGGTAGTAGCCGAGAGCAATGCGCGTGCGGCATTGTATGCGGCGGAGCTGCTGAAAGGAGCGTACAGGATATGATCGACGCAAAAAAGCTGTTTACCTCCGACTTAAGGATCGTCAACCTCGGGCTAGAAGTCTTCCACGATGCTCTGGACGATCAGGAAATTACAAACTGTCAGGTTGAATGGAAACCACCTGCGGGCGGCGACATAAGGATGATTCGCTTACTCGACAGCCTCAATCAGGAAAAGATCGACAGAGCCAATCAGACCGCATTTGAGCGGATCCTGGCGGCAGAGCCGGAACTGGTAGACGTTTGCTACGCCCATGAGGTGCTGAGCGGGCTGGATGAATTCACCATCGGACACGCCGGTCCACCGCTGACGTGGGACGAGATGTGCGGCCCGATGAAGGGTGCAGTAATGGGCGCTGCGGTCTACGAAGGAATGTGCGAACGCCTTGAGGATGTTGAGCCAATGGTGCGTGCGGGAAAGATCAAATTCCGCCACAATCACGAAATGGGCTGCGTCGGCCCGATGACCGGCATGATCACACGTTCCATGCCGCTGTGGGTCGTGCGCAATGTGACCTTTGGCAATCTCGCCTACAGCACATTCAATGAAGGACTAGGCAAGGTCATGCGCTTCGGTGCAAATGGGCCGGAGGTCATAGCGCGTCTGCGCTGGCTGGAGAAAACGCTTGCGCCGGCGATGAAGTCAGCGTTGGCGCTCTCCGGTCCGATTTCGCTGAAGGTTCTGATTAGTAAGGCTCTGACCATGGGCGATGAAATGCATCAGCGCAATATTGCGGCCTCCTGCCTGTTTGTACGCACAATGGCTCCGTGGTTAGTACGCAGCGTGCATAATGCCAAGGCCCTCGCGGAAGTCATGGATTTTATCAGCGGAAATGATCAATTCTTCCTCAACTTGGCGATGGCTGCCGGAAAATCGACGATGGATCCGGTCAAGAACATCCCATACAGCACCATCGTGACGGCAATGAGCCGAAACGGCACAAATTTCGGCGTCAAAATCAGTGCGCTGGGCGACCGTTGGTTCCAGGCGCCGGTACTAATGCCAAAAGGCCTGTATTTCCCCGGATACAGTGAAAAAGATGCTAACCCGGATATGGGCGACAGCGCGATCTGCGAGACTTTCGGTATCGGCGGTGTGGCCATGGCCTCCGCCCCGGCAGTTGTACGTTTTGTGGGGGCAAAATCTGTTGCTGAAGCAATGCGCTACTCTCGCCAAATGCAGCAAATCGCTGTCGGGCTGAATAATGCCTACATCATGCCGACAATGAACTTTGTCGGTACGGCAACCGGACTGGATGCAAAAAAAATTGTGGAGACCGGAATTCTCCCCGTAATCAACACAGGAATGGCGCATAAAAAGGCGGGCATCGGGCAAGTCGGTGCAGGAATCGCTTTTGCACCGCCGGACTGCTTTGCAAAAGCAATGGAGGCCTTTGCTGCGGAGTACGGCGCATGGAGATAAACCTTGTATCGCTTCTGTTGTCCGCGTTGCCGCTGCTATTGCTGATTGTGTTGCTGATCTGGCGGAAATGGCCCGCTTGCCGCGCCGCGCCGGTAATTCTGGCTTTGTCGTTGGTGCTTGCATTGTGCTATTTTCGCTGTGATCTACCGCTGCTTGCGCAGGAATCCTGCAAGGGTCTTTGGAATGCCCTTGCGATCCTATTGGTGGTATTTACTGCAGTGCTGCTTTATGAGCTTTGCAACACGGCGGGCGCTTTCGAAGCAATGCAGTGGGGCCTACAGCGTTTAACAAAACACGAGCTGATGCTGCTGTTGCTGCTGGGATATGTATTTCCGAGCTTTCTGCAGGGAATCACCGGTTTCGGCGTTGCAGTTGCGGTCGGTGCGCCCTTGCTTGTCGGCATGGGCGTGCGCCCCTCGTGGGCAGTAATTTGCGTTCTGCTCGCACACTCCTGGGGCGGTACGTTCGGCACACTTGGCCTTGCATGGCTCGCACTGATGGAAAATGCGCCGCAGGAAACACGCACTGCGGCAGCGCTGACTGCAGGTCTGTTGATCTGGCTTGTCAACCTGGTGGGCGCTCTATGCCTGTGCTGGTTCTACGGCAAGGGAAAAGCACTGCGCGAGGGGGCTCCCATTGTGCTGTGTATCAGCCTTTTGCACGGTGGCGGACAGCTTTTACTCGCACGCTACAGTGATACTCTGGCATGCTTTCTAGCGGCATCAGCAGCCTTTGTTGCAGCCGTGCTTCTGTGCCGAACAAAGCGCTACCGCCGACAATGGCGTCTACAGGACAGCCCGATCATGCGCAGGCAGGAGCATACCGCTCGCCCACAGCCACAAATGTCTTTTGGTCAGGCTTTGTCCCCTTACGTTTTTCTGGCTGTCACGGCTCTTTGCTGCTTGCTAATCGAACCGCTCAATGTGTTCCTGTCGCGTATATCAATTTCATTCTCGTTTCCCGGTGGAGAGACAGGCCTCGGTTATCGAACGGCTGCTGTGGAACACTTCTCACCTTTTATGCCTTTGACACACCCGAGTTTTTTTCTGCTGCTAAGCTGCATTTTTTCCTATGTAGTCTTTCGCAAAACGCTTCCGCGTAGCGCTGTAATGGGAATTCTGCACCGCACACTGAAAAAAACGCTCCCCAGCGCGATTTCCGTGATTTGTTTTCTGCTGACATCGAAGATCATGGGGTGCAGCGGACAAGTCGAGCTACTGGCGCAGAGTTTTGTACGTCTGTTTGGGAAAGCTTATCCTCTGGTCGCTCCATTCATCGGGCTGCTCGGTTCCTTTGTGACGAGCAGCAATATGGCCTCGAACATTTTGTTCGGCCGTTTCCAAACAACGACGGCAGGGTTGCTCGGCGTGAACCAGGGCGTGCTGCTCGGCGCGCAGACGGCGGGCGGCGCAATCGGCAATGCAATTTGCCCCGGGAATGTCGTCCTTGGCTGCACAACAACCGAGCGTCCCGGGACGGAGGGTGAGGTGCTCAAGCATGTCCTGCCGGTAACGGCAGTTACGGCGCTGCTGTGCGGTGCGGCAGCATTCCTGCTTGTCAATATATATTGATTGTAATTTCAGGCAAACGAACGCCCGACAGCCAAGGCTGCCGGGCGCGTTTTATGAGGAGAAGGAAATGAAAATCAGCTTACTTCAACACGGTAAATCAGCGGACTTCCGGCCGCACGTGCCGGGCACAGAAGCTCAAGAACGTTTTCGTCGATAAAGCGGGGGCAGACGCTGAACGGCCCAATCCGGGATTCCGTGCGAATCAGTTGGAATCCCTTTCCAAAGTCTGCGAAAAACATGATGCGCTGTTCGCCCTCCAATTCGCCCGCAACTGCGATCGGAATACCGCCGATGCGTCCGAGCCATGCGGTGTGTCCCCAGGTGAGCGGTGTGGTAAGAAGCCGCTCACCCGTGCGGCGATAAAGAGAAAACGAGTCCCCGTGAAAGCCGTCTACGGCTGCTACAATATCCTCAAAAACCGAGAGATCACCAATCTCAAAGTCAAATAGCCGCTCAATCCACCAGTCAGATTTTGGTGTTTCCGGTGCACGCACTGCCCAAGTTCCCTCTGAAGCTGAGAAAAAGAATGTGTCTTTTCCATCCAGAAGACCGCAGCAAAAGCCGTGGTTTTTGGTCATCGGGTAAAGAATCCGC
The DNA here is from genome assembly GCA_934667815.1 of uncultured Oscillospiraceae bacterium. Classification (GTDB taxonomy): domain Bacteria; phylum Bacillota; class Clostridia; order Oscillospirales; family Oscillospiraceae; genus JAZOXB01. The sequence continues at coordinate 92,500 of CAKUMO010000001.1, read as the reverse complement.
GAAAAGCTCCAGCCGCCCGCAGTGGGGTCATCGGGAATAGGCGAAACCCATACTGCACCCGGCCGAGACCAGTCCTCCTTAAAATCCTTTGGGCCTGAAAGCGTGGCGCAAAGGAGATATTTGCGTCCGCCACTCTCTGCAACAGCAATCTTATGGAGAAACGGCATTGCAAAGCAGTGCTCAACCCTCCAGTGCTCTCCAGCTTTAGTGATGCGCACAAGGCAGGAATTTTCGCACTGAAACTCAGGCAAAAAGCCCTGAATTGCAAAATAGGAGTTTTCATCTGCCGGGCAGAACATCTGCGCACCCCAATTTGCCGGATGCAAATCCTGCCGCGCCGCTTTTTCCGGTGCGTCTGCCGGAAACGCAAGGCTACTGCCACGGCTGCCCGAGGCACAAATTCCCCAGACATCTCCGCCAAGCGAAAGATATCCGACCGCATACGGGTTGTCTATGGAGGGAAGTACGGTTTTTGAAATACGGATCATGCCAAATCCTCCGTTATTGTCTGCGCGTCGCTTTTTTCTCCTTGCGGTAGTTGATATAACCAATCACAAAGAGCGCAACAACCGTAATCATATAGGGGAAGCCGTTAATGAGGTCCACAGACATTTGTAGAGATTGCATAACATTTGACAGAACATTGGCAAACGCAAATAGCAGCGCAGCCAATAGTCCGCCGACCGGTGTTACGCCCCCCATGTTGCACGCAGCGATGCACATAAAACCAATGCCTGCGGTCATATCACGCGTAAAGGAGGAAAAATAGCCCATGGTCAGGTACGCTCCGCCAAGACCGGCAATCGCACCGGACATAGCAAAGGCGGTGTAGCGCACAGTGCGCACATTGATGCCGACGGAGCTTGCAGCGTTTGGGTTCAGGCCGACAGCACGAATCCGCAGGCCGATGGGCGTTCTTTTAATCATAATGACCACAAAGATCACCACTGCGATTGCAAGATAGGTAAAGAAGCTGTAGTCGGTAAAGAGCACCTTGATATAAGGAATTTCCTTGAGGAGCGGAATAGAAAAGCGCGGTGCAACCTTGCTTGCCAACGAGATGGACGAACCTTTCTGGCCAGTAACAGCCGAAAGTACAAACACTGTACCACCGGAGGCAAACATATTCAGCGCCAAACCGCAGAGAATGTTGTTCGTGCCGAGCTTCATGGTTAAATAGCCGAATAGCAGGCTCAGCGCAACGCCCCAAAGCACTGCCAGCAGCATGCCGAGGATCCAGCTCTGCGTGAGCCAGCTTCCTAACACAGCAACAAGTGCGCTGGAAAGGAAAATACCTTCAATACCAATGTTGTTGATGCCGCTTGTGACATTGATGACAGCCGCCATGGTGCCGAATACCAATAGCGTCAGCACGCGGATAGTTGCCGTAACCGTATTGGCAGAAAACAGCGTATCTAAAATCAGGCTCATGCTTTGATCCCTCCGTTCGCAAGACTGGTTTCCTTGACAGTGAGCTTATGCCGCCAGTTTGAGAGGAAGGATTCAGCGGCGACAAGGACGATCATGATCGCCTGAACGACCTGAATAACTTCAAGCGCAACATCGGAGGTACGATTCATTATGTCCGCGCCCGCACGTAGATAGCCGATAAACAGCGCAGCTAATACAGCGGAGAGCGGATTGCGGCGAGCAATAATTGCCACTACCATGCCATCGAAGCCGTAGCCGGTGGCACCGTCCCAGCTAAAGGCATTATAAGTGCCAAGCACTTCTGCACCGCCGCCGAGTCCGGCAATCGCACAACCGATGACCTGCGAAAGAATGATGACTTTCATCGTTTTGATTCCAGAGTATGAGGCGAACGCCGAATTATTGCCGGCAATGCGGATTTCGTAGCCGATCTTCGTGCGGTTGATCAGAACCCACGCAAGAATCGCCACACCAACAGCGATCAAAAAGCCGTAGTGCGCCGTACCGAAGAGCTTCGGAATCTTTACATATTCCTCAAAGCTCTTGGAAATACGCGCAGAGACAGAAACGTCGCGCAGATAGTAATTCAAAATAAACATACTGATGCTGATCATGACATAGTTCATCATGATGGACACGACCAACTCACCGATCCTGAATTTTGCTTTTAATATGGCAGGAATAATACCAACCAAGCCGCCGCCGACCGCTCCGGCCAGCAGCGCAACGACCGTGTGCAGCACCGGTGGGAGTTGAAATTTGATAGCAGCAAAGGTCGCGCAGATACCGCCGAAGTACAGTGCACCTTCTGCACCCATGTTAAACAGTCCCGCGCGCAGCATAACCGTTACCGCAAGACCGGTGAACATAATGGGAGTTGCTAACTGAAACACCTGGCTCAAGCGGCGAGGCGTGCTGAACGGCCCCAGGAAAAATGCGCGGATGGCCGTGGAAGGCTCGTCGCTAACGAGCAGAATCAGGACCGTAACGCAGACCAGTGCAATTAGGATCGTGATAAGCAATTTGGCCAGGTCGACGATCAAATTAACTTTTCTCAGATTTGTTTTCATGGCGTATCCTCTAAAAGCTGATTTCTTCTGCGGACATTTTTTCAATGCCCAGCATATATAGGCCAAGCTGTTCCTCTGTAACATCAGAGCTGTCCGGAAAATAGGCGGCGATTTCTCCGCCGTACATAACGATGATGCTGTCGCTCAGCTCAAGCACCTCGTTCAGGTCGGCAGAAATAAGCAGCACACCGGCCCCCTCATCGCGCATGGAAACAATCTTGCGACGTATGAATTCCGTAGCACCGACATCGACACCGCGTGTGGGCTGGTCCGCGATGATCGCTACAGGTTCCGAAGAGAACTCGCGCGCTACAACGACCTTTTGAATGTTTCCGCCGGAGAGCGAACCGATACTTTGCTGCCGGTCAGCACAGAGAACGCGAAATTCATTGATCAGCTTGTCGGACTCCCTGCGGATTTTTTTCAAGCGCAGAAAAGCCTTGCCGCTATATGGCTTTCGGTAATAACGATCGGAGATAAGATTATCGGAAATGGAACTCTCTGCCGCAATGCCAACAGTCATGCGATCCTGCGGAATGTAGGACATCCCGTTCTCACGAATCGTGCGGATGGATTTCCCGCGCAGCGGCATCCCATTAAAGGTGACGTTGCCGGAGCTGTACGGCAGGTTTCCTGTGATGATTTGGATCAACTCGCTCTGACCGTTACCTTCAACACCCGCTACCCCGAGGATCTGTCCTTTGCGAAGATGAAACCGGATATCCTTGAGCACCTTGACGCGGTTATAGTTTGTGTAGCTCAACCCCTCAACCGATAGAATGACATCCTTTGGCCGTGCAGGCGTTTTTTCTACATTGAGAATGACATCGCGCCCAACCATCAGACGGGAAATATCCTGCTCCGTCACGTCGCTTACGTCAAAGGAACCCATCGTGCGGCCGGCACGGATAATCGTAATTCGGTCGCAAAGCTGTTTGATCTCGCGCAACTTATGAGAAATAAAAATGATGGTATGTCCGGCTTCCTTGAACCCGATCAACTCTTTGAACAGCTCGTCTGTTTCCTGCGGCGTCAACACTGCCGTCGGTTCGTCGAGAATGAGAATCTCCGCACCGCGCAGGAGCGCTTTAAGTATCTCCACTTTCTGCTTACTGCCGACAGAAAGGTTACCAACCTTTTCTCGTGGATCAATGGGAAGATTGTATTTTTTTGAAATCTCCTGAGTCATCTGCACGGCTTTTTCAAAGTCGATTAAGGTGCCCCTTTTGCGTGGCTCCATGCCGAGCACCATATTTTCCGCAACCGTGAGCTTATCGACCAGCATGAAGTGCTGGTGTACCATACCGATGCCATGCCGGATTGCATCCATGGGAGAGTTGATATCCTTAACCTTTTGACCGTTGATATAAATTTCTCCGCTGTCGATCCGTTCCAGACCGAACAGCATTTTCATCAGTGTTGTTTTTCCGGCGCCGTTTTCGCCGGAGAGCGCATGGATCTCGCCCTTGCGCACGGAAAAATTGACGTCCTTGTTTGCAACGATGCCGTTAGGGTAGACCTTGACAATCTCTTTCATTTCAAGGACGTATTCCGGGCAATCTGCCATTTTGAGCCTCCTCATTCTAGTATAAAGCCGTTTTGTCAGAAACCATAGAAAGTCCGATGGGGGTAGCGGCTGTGCCGCTACCCCCGAATTTATGCATCAGGGAAGGAAACTGTTTCGATATTCGGTTACTTCCTCGGGTGTCTTGTCGGAGGCGCGCCAGACTTCAATCTTGCCGTCGATGATATCCTGCCGGATCTGATCAAGTTGGTCGCGAATCTCCTGCGGGATCGCCTTAATGTAGTTTTCGTGATAAGCAAGCGTAGAACCGCCTTCCTTCAGGCCGAGATTTTCGCCGGTGCCGAAGGGCAGTTTCCCTTCGCCATATGCCTTGACACAGTCAAAGAGCGTATCGCCGACGGGCTTGAGCGCAGAGGTCAGCGTCAGTGCAGCTCCTTCCGGATCGGTGTCCTTGATAAGTGTGTACTGGTCATTATCGCAACCAATAATGTATCCGCCCTTCTCCTTGGCTGCCTCAATGATGGACATGATGGTCTGACCTGCGGGAGTGTAAACAACAGAAGCGCCCTGGGAGAACATCTGAAGTGCAAGCTCCTTGGCCTTTACGGTATCCTGACCGGAGCCAATATAGGCAGAGAGAACCTTCACATCAGGGTTTACATAGGCAGCGCCCTGAATATAACCGCAGACGAAGTTATTGAGCATCGGCTCATCCGCTGAGCACAGTACGCCGATCTTGCTGTCAGCAGTAACGAATTCAAAGTTCTCGGTGTCTTTTGCACACAGTGCAGCCAGTGCACCGGCAAGGAAGGAGCCCTGTTCGGAGGCGAAGCTATAGGCATAAACGTTGTCATTCTTATAGTCGGTGAAATTGCCGATATTATCGTACATGATGTACTTTTGGTCAGGATACTGCTCGGCCATTTTTTCGATGATCTCATAGTAACGGAAGCCGCCCATGATGACCAGATCGTAGCCAGATTCGGAAGCATCCGCGAGATTGGCTTCATACACGGAAGCGTCCTTACCCATTTCGACAACCTGAACCTTACAGCCCAGTTCTTCTTCCATACGCTTGCCGCCCTGTGCGGCGGAGTCAAAGTAGCCGTTATCGCCCAGTAGGCCATGGATGAGAATGCAGATCTTCAGCTTGGAATAGTCAAAGTCGGTGCCCGCGGGTTCACTCGTGTTCGGCTCGTTGCTCGGAGCATCCGAGGAGACAGGGGCATCACCAGAGGGGGCCGGATCCTCATTCCCTGCGCAGCCTGCGAATAGGCACAGAACCATCGCAAGAGCGAGAAGCATTGCAAACAGTTTTTTCATGTTTCTTTTTCCTCCTAAATTGTGAATGGTTGGTCTGACAAACGGCTTCGATAAACCGATTTATCACTGTCGCCAGTATAACATGATTTGAAAAATAATGCAATAACTTTTTTGAGTCTCCACGAATTTTGTGTATTTTTCCCAAAAGATTCATTTTAATCTGCAGGTGAAGGTCGAAAATCTTGTGAGGTTTTACGGAAAAAGAAAAAATGTAAACATTTTATAATTTTATAATTGACAAAGAAATGAATATTCACTATAATACGGGTGAATAAACGTTTTATCTTTCCTATATAATCAACAGGAGGATCTATATTATTATGAGTGATCACCCCATGATGGCCGAAATTCGGCGACAAGCCCACCTAAGAAAAACCGTACAGTCTGTGGAAAACTCCATGCAGGCGTGCTGCGAAGATTTGAAATCTCGCAAGATACGGCATATTATGATCACCGGTAGCGGCGATTCTCATTATATCAGCTTATCTGTGCGCCATTTCTTTCAGAACATGTGCCCGGAATGCGAAATTGAAATGCCAACCTCGTTGAATTTTGCAAAATACTGTCTACACCGCGTTCACGAGCAAACAGCGGTCATTGCGATTTCCATTTCAGGAAACGTCGTGCGTACTATCGAATGCGTGGAAAAATCGCAGGAGCGCGGCGCATATGTGATCGGCATCACCAACAACCGTGACAGTCGCTTGGCTCAGACGGCGCAGCGTCCAGTCTTTTTGGATCTTGATACCGAACCGACATGGACCTGCGGCACGCTGACCTACCTCGGCAGTATGTACGCTCTGGCACGCGCGGCCATTACGCTTTCGAGCTTTGATGAGGACGCGAAAGCGCAACGCTTGACCGAATTGAGTCAAACGTTGGAGAAGGTTGAGCAGGTGCTCAATGCCTCCGAAGAAATCTGTAAGAGTGCGGCACGCAACATGCGCATTATCGGCAGCCGCCCACCCTTCTTTGTTTTGGGAGCCGGCGGGAACTATGGCACAGCGAAGTACGGCGCTGCAAAATTTATGGAAGTCTGCTCCACACTCGGCATCGGGCAGGAGTGTGAAGAATTTTGCCACGGTGAATTCTGGGTCATTGATCGTGCCAATCCGGTCTTTATGATCGCGCCGACAGGAGCAGGCTTTGAACGCTGCTGCGAGGTCGCAACGGTTTTACGGAAATACGGCTGTGACCTCTTTGTGCTCAGTGATGATGAGGCTCTGTGTGCCCTCGGAAAATACGCCGTGCGAATGCCCCTCTGTCCGGAGTGGACAACACCGTTCTTGTACGCACTTCCCTTCCAATTTCTGGCTTACTATTATTCCTATGAAAAAGGCCTGAATCCCGATACGAGAGACCATACCGATCCCTTCCGCAAAACCTGCAGTCGCATTCTGACGCGCGGCCGTGACATGGTGCTCTGAAAGGAATTGAAATGATGCAGCAAAGACTTCTAATCGTCGGACATTTAAATCTGGATCATATCTACACCGCCGAGCGTGAAGCAGATGAACGCCCGGGCGGCGGAGCGCTGTATACCGCCTTTGCGGCAGGAATTTACGGAGCGCCGGTCGATCTGCTGGCCGTGCGCTGCCCTGATTTTCCGGAAGCCATTTTCCAAACAATGCACGACGCAAATATCGATACAAGTAATGTTCTTCCCATTCTGGGCAGGCAGAGACGTTCGTCCATGCGCTATGACCAAAACCTTGTGCGGACAAATTTCGCCCACAAGACAAAGGCTTGGCTCGATGCGACAATTGAACAGGCGCCGCGACACCTTCCACTCAATCCGCACGACTATGGCTGCGTGTATCTTGCACCTATGCTTGGAAACAACCAGCTTTTATACGCGAAATGGGCGCACGCGCAGGGGTTGCCCGTTGCAATAGATCTTTCCGAATATTTTGCACAGGAAAACACCGAGGCCATCCATGAGTGCCTACGCTTTACGGATATTTTTATGCCGTCCGAGGTCGAGCTGGATGAAATATATCCCGATATTGCCGGGCAGCTTGACCTTCAAATTGAGCGTGTGCGGAAAGCAGGCGTGCGGCTGTTGATCGTCAAGCAGTCCACAAAGGGCTGCCTCGTATGTGAGCTGGATAAGGGACGGCAGGTACGCGTCGGCATCCGTCGGCTTATGCATGTGGTAGACGCAACGGGTGCGGGTGACAGCTTCAACGGCGGCTTCCTGTCCTATTATTTGGCCAACGGAGATGCTGTGACAAGTGCGCGCTACGCAGCGGCCGTTGCAAGCTGCTGCATTCAGGATTTCAGCTATTTCCGATTGATCGGGCAGAACCGTGACGAACTGTGCAGCCTTGCCGCACAGATTTCCGTCGAATAAAAATAAACGGAACATTTGACGCTCCCGAACCTCTGTGGTAAAATATAAAAAAACACACTGGCTTAAAAGGAGTAAGGATCATGGCGACAATCAAGGATGTAGCACAGCTTTCCAAGGTTTCCGCAACAACGGTCTCTCTGATATTGAACAACAAGGCAATCCGCGCATCTGAGGAGACGCGGGCGCGGGTTTTTGAGGCTGCCAAGCAACTTGGCTATGAGCCAAATCCCATTGCCGTTGCACTTATTACAAAGAAAAGCCACACAGTCGGCTTGATTCTTCCAAATATCGGCAATTTCTTTTTCTCAGAGCTTTCCAAGCTGGTCGAGCGTGAGCTGGACCGGCAACAGTACGCGTTGCTTTTCGGAAATTCAATGGGCACAGCGGAAAAAGATTTGGATTATCTCAAGCTCTTTATCAGCAAGGGGGTAGACGGGATTATTTTTGTCCGCGCCTCCAAATCCAGTGAAAACTACGCCGCCCGCTTCAAGGAGATCGTGCGCGGCACGCAGGTTCCGGTCGTCATGGCCGACCGAGTGATTGAAAACGAGGTCGCAAGCTCCGTGTCGGTCAATCACGAGCTGGGAGGATATCTCGCCACGAAGCACCTTTTGGAACTGGGACACCGCAAGATTGGCTGCATCACGGCCGAACCGACCTTGGGGAATGTGATTGCACGCTTGGACGGCTACCGCCGCGCACTTGCAGAGTTCGGCATGGAGTTTGATCCGGAATTGATTTGCTCCGGCAATTTCAATATCAACACCGGAAAAACACTAATGCCTTCTCTTTTGGAAAAAGGTGTGACTGCGGTTTTTGCTTTCAACGACTTGATTGCCATCGGTGCTTACCGTGCCTGCACACGGCGTGGCCTGCGAATTCCGGAAGATATTTCTATTGTCGGATATGATGACATCATCCTGTCTGAGATTCCCGACCGTCCGCTGACCACCGTGCATCAGCCGGTAGAGCTAATTGCAAAGGAAGCGGTAGATCTGCTGCTTTCATTGATCGAAGCAAAAGAAAAATACAAAAAAGACATTATCCTTCAGCCGAAGCTCGTCGTCCGCGAGAGCACCTGCCCGCCGCGCAAGAGCTAGAATTTCTCGGGGTGAGGGGTAATGTGGAACGGAGGAACAATATGTTCAGCTTTCAGAGGAAAACCGACCGCCCCCTCCTGCTTGGCGCGATCCATATGCCGCCCTTTCTCTATGGAACGCAGCAGGAGCTTCGACAGCTTGAAGCATGGCTTCTGCGAAATGTGGAAGCCTATGCCGAAGGTGGCTTCGACAGCGTTATGCTGCAGGACAACACACCGCATTGTGAGGGTTTGGATGGCAAGGCGTTGGCTTGCATCGCCGCACTTGGCTATAGCGTGACGAGTCGTTTTTCGGATTACCCCATAGGCTTAATTATCGAGAGCAACAGCGCTCGTGACGCATTGACCATTGCCGCAGTGACCTATATGCAGTATATTCGCTGCAAGGTCTTTGTCGGCGCAATGCAGAAGCCCGGCGGTCTTGTCGAGGGAAGCGCACACGAAGCATTTCACTATCGTCGTCTGGTAGACCGCGATATTTCTGTCTGTGCAGACATTCTTGACCGCATGGGGGCACCACTGTCTGAGCGTGACTATCGTCTGGCCGTTTCGCAGGCAAAAAAATACGGCGCGGATGCCGTTTTGCTCACGGGAGCAAACTTTAACGAGACCTGCCGCATTCTAGATGATATTGCTGTTTCTGCACCCGGACTACCCCGACTGGCAGGCGGCGGTGTGAATATGGAGAACCTCCTAGAGGCCGCAGCGCACTGTGACGGCATGGTTGTGAGCAGTTGCTTGACCAAGAACGGCTGCAAAGACGAGTGGGATCGTAAAAAAATCGCAGAAATGGCTACAAAACTGCGCGGTTGATTTTTGTAAAAATCTCACCGAACGGTAAGAATAAGCGATGGGCAGCGCCGCACAGAAACCAAAATTACAAAATACAAATTTGTATTTTGTAATTTTATGGGCAGCTTACATATTTGCTCACGCGGACATTTTCTTATTGACAATTCTCTGCTCATTTGTTATGATAAATACGGAGGCGGCTGAGTTGGGAGCTTCGTTTTCGGAGTAACCCTGGTTCCATAGGACGACAGGCTGCCTCTCTTTTTTGCGCAAATTTTTTATATTATATGAATTTTAACGTGTCTTTTCTACATCTTCCTGCGCGGTGTGTGCCGCGCGGGAAATTTTTTACTAAAAACGGCTGATTTGGTATTTTTTGTACAAACCGGCCAAAATACGAACAAAAAATTTGGCAGCCGAAGTATCCTTTTGGGGAATCCGTGTATCCTTTTCATACTATTTTCCCGGAAAAATATCAGTTAAAATAATTATGGTTAGAAAATCCATGCCCCGCGACCGGATTTTATGGAAAACCACCATGTTATTTTACATTGAATGGAGAAAGGAAAACCAAATGAAGAAAAAATCATGGGCAAACGGCTCGGTTCCGGTCTCCTCGCGCTGACGCTCGTGCTCGGTCTGCTTCTGGGCAGCATGGGCACCGTCTTTGCGGGCGATACCTACCCCTACGTCGGCGAATCGGCGGAGGGCGAAAACCAGCCCACTCTGCACGGCTACCGTGTAGAGGACCTCATGCAGTGGTCCCCGGAGACGGACCCCTACGCCGAGATGCTTCGTGCGCAGGTTCCGCTGCAGAACCGCAACGCCGCGTTCACTGCAACACAGGCCAACCCCAACCCGGCCCCGCTGGCGCAGTACCTGACGCTGACGGGCGACTACGGCAACAGCTTCTTTAACTCCGACGCCTACACCAACGAGTTCAGCACGCATGTGTTCAACTTCTGGCAGTACGTCGATCAGTATGCCTCCTGGCACGGCATGCCCTCCGTCGGCACGCCCGAGGAGCTGAACGACGTCAAGGACGAGCGCAACGCCACCGACGGCAACGCATGGAAGCGCCGCAACTTTGAGTTTGGCCTCGTAAACCTGCCGAATCCGACCTACACCAACGCCGCGCACAAGAACGGCATTCTGTCGCTGGGCTGCATGTTCCAGCCGCGCGCCTACCAGAACTTCGAGGTCATGCTCTACAAGGACGAGGCCGCGTTCAACGGCTTTGAGGCCGGACGCGACCGCTGGCGCAACAGTTTCTCCCGCATGATGAAGGACGGCGTCATGAACGGCTCCATTGCCTCCCTCGGCACCGACTTCGTGCAGACCGGTCTGGAAAAACAAATCCGCAATGACGACGAAACCGGCTACCGCCTATTTTCCCGTGAGCTGGACGAATACCAGTGGATGGCCTTTGAGCGTGAACGTCTGTGGCGGACGGGCAACGATAACAACCGCACCACGAACGTCAATGCCGGTCTAAGCGGCTCCACCAATGACATTGAGGCAAGCAACTTCAACGGCGTTGCCAACTATATCGCAGAACGCTCCGTCGTCCACGGCGACACGTTCTACACCAACTTCAACACCGCCCACGGTTTGGAGTACAAGCTGAACGGCGAACTGTCCAACTCCTCCGAGTGCTCGAACATCAACCTTCAGGACATCCTGCCGACGTGGCAGTGGTAGTTCGAGACAACCGGTACCAAGCTCAAGGCAGAGTTTGACTACGGTTCCAAGTACCGCAAGGTCTACAACAACGGCAGTGAGGGTACGTTCGGCTTCCGGATCGTCAAGGCCTATGAGGACGGTGAAATGACCGTCTCCTGGAACAAGGAATCCTATGACAAGGTCAAGCAGTACAACCTCTATGTCCTTGTCGGCGGCCACGAGATGTTCCTCGGCGGCATTTACGACGAAAACTACTACATCAAGAACGTGAAGGAAGCCATCGCGGAAGCGGCAGCCAGCTACAACAGGTCCGTCTCCGTCTCCCCCAAGGAGAGCGAAGCGACTGCGGGCGACACGCTCGATTTCCACGCCCTCGTGGACGGCTATCATGAGGATGCCGGTCAGGTCACGCTCGTCATCAAGGCTGTCTCCGCAGACGGCACCGAGAGCAAGGGCACTCTGACCACCTACAACTACGGCGAGGCCGTGAAGAACGTCACCGTGGACAACGCCGCCGACGGTCAGCTCGTTCTGACGTGGGAAGGCGGCGCAGCAGATGTCACCGTCACCACCGCTTATGAAAAGGAAGCCCGCACCTGGAAGTCCTCCGGCACGAACGGCTGCACCGTGGCCGTCCCGACCGGCGCAGAAGCCGACGGCGCACACGTCACCGTGCGCATCACCAAGAACGGCGTGACCACCGCCGTGGACGCCATTCTCCCCGACAAGTACTGCAAGCCCTATGACGGCAGAGTTTACGGCTCCGACGGCCGCCTGACGCAGCCGATGAGCACCGACTGGCATATCATCCGCTATCAAGTCGTCACAAACGGCGAACGCGGGCAGACCGTCGAGGTCACGCGCGGCGTTGGTGCTGGCGTGACAAACGACCATGCAGTTTTTACTTCCATCGGCAGCGCGGCCGACGGCGTTTACGTCTGGCTTGAAGACTATGCGGGCAATACCTCCGAGGAGGTCTATGTCAATAACCGCCTGAATGTTTCTGTCAGCTCCGAGAGCAGCACCGTGCAGGCCGGTACAACCGCGCAGTTCACCGCAACCGTGAAGAATTTCAGCAAGACCGACAAGGTCACTTGGAGCATCTCCGGCAGCAACTCTCCAGAAACCAAGATCGATGCAAACGGCGTTCTGACCGTCTCTGCGATGGAATCTACCCGTCAGATCAAGGTCACGGCCACGAAGCAAGGCCGGCGCCGAGTTCTCCACGACCGTGCGTCTCACACCGCTGTACGTGATTTCCCCCCAAAGCGCCCAAGTTGCAAAGGGGAAGACGAAGCAGCTTGCCGTCAAGAATCAGAAAACCGGCGAGGAACAGCCCGCTGCCGATTTCACTTGGACTGTCACCGGCGAATATGGTAGCGAAGTCACTGAAAAGACCACGATTGATGAAGCCGGCCTGTTCACCATGGGCGATGATGTGGGCGATAACGATTATTTCGCGATTCATGCCACACACAAAGCAACAGGTGCAGCGTGTACCGCATACGCTTCCCTGCCTTATGAATGGTACGCAGCCGTGTCCGAAGCGCCTGTTGCACAGTCCGCGCCCATGCCCACGCCTGTGGCCGAGACTGAGCCCATCCAGAAGGTTCTCTGGACGGTTGAAGGCGCGCGAACTGAACCGGCTGACGCAGGCTGAAAATGAAAAACGCCCGAGGGATCGGTTCAAGCCGATCCCTCGGGTTTGTTTTATCCCCGGGCGGCCATTGACCGCCCGGGTAAAACTTACCGTAATTGCAGCGTGCTGACGACCGATTCGGCGCGGGAACGGTCGGTCTCGCCTTGCAGCGTGATGTGCAGATACAGCGCAGCGCCCTGCTCCGCGCCACCTGCGTCTATGAGATATTCCAGCACATATTCTCCGCTTTCTTCGTCATGCCAGAAGCACTTGCGTGCGGAATGGCCGTTGACACGCAGCTCCCGCTCGGTGAACTGCGGCTTGTCCGCGCGGTCATTGAGCAGTTGGGTCTTTTCGCGTGTCGCAGTCTCCTCGCCGCACCAGCTTCCCTCGATGCGCACGCCGCCGTCCAAGGCGGTCAGAACGCCGCCCTCCGCGCGGTACTGCGAGGTGGAATAGGCAAACAGCGCATGCCCGGCAGCCATGGTCACCGTGGCCGTGCGCCCGCTGGGATCGTTCGTCGCACCCTGTGAGCCTGCGACCCACTCGCCGCCGACGGCGGTGGGCATGGCCGCACCGGCCTCCAATGCGGGCAAATACCAGTCAAAATAGTGGAACGGAAGCTGCTCGGACTCCACAGCCTCGATGTCGCTCCAGAGCCGTCCCCAAGGACGAATGAAAATCGAATAATTAAAGCTGCCGTCTTCCGACGTGCTCGCGCCCTCGATGACAAGCAGCTCCTCATAGGGATAGGCGTCCGGCTGAATGACCCAGTCGCCGTATTCCAGATCAGTCCCGGCAAAATAGCCAGAGCGCGACGTTGCCGTTCCCTCGCCGAGGTTCTTGCCCGGCTCGATGGAAAGCTGCACAAGACCCAGAGGCGCGTCCGGCGCGTGCTGTTCATCCCAGAGCGTGACCGTGCCGCCGGAATCGGCGTCCAGCTCCACGCGGGCGCAGAGGTCGAGGCGCAGCCCCTCCAGCTCAGCATAGCCGCCGGTCGCGCCGTGCAGCTCCCACCAGCCGTACCAGTTGCCGTTGTAGCGGCGCTGAAGCTCGGTGTCCTCCTTTAGGGCGTTCTGCACAATCTCCGCCGGCAGCAGATCGGTCGCCGAAACCTCTGCCGGCAGCAGATCGGCGCGTGTAAATTCATAGTCCGTGTCCGCAAGGCACAGCGTGACAAGGCCGCCCTTGAGCGTGCCGGTGAGCGTTTCGCCGTCGAGCGTGAGCGTGAGCGCTTCGCCCGCAAGCGTCCAGCGCAGCGTCTGCTCCCCCTCCATGCACAAAATGCCCGCGCCGCCGGAATCAAGCTGGAGCCAAAGCTCCGCCTCCCCAATCTCCGGATCGTCGGCCGGAGCGGTGCACAGATAGCGCCCCGTGACGTCCGGCGCGGGACTGCCGCAGGCAGTCAGCAGCACCGCAAGGCACAGCGCGAGGAGCAGCGCACATTTTCTCATAAACCGACGTCCTTCTTTCCAAACGGCGCGTAAATCCGGCCGAAGATACATATTCTATTGTAAATTATAACAGACAATCCCCGGAAAGTCTACCGTTCGCCGGAAAAATGCTGAAAATCCGACATTTATCTGTGCAAAATTACCCGAAATTCGATTTTACGTTGATTTTACACAAGGAATCTTTTTCTTTTTACATGTGCGGAGTATTCTCATAGGCGTAAACGAAATCCAAATCAAAACATCGAAAGGAGACCTTTCAAATGAAAAAGATCATCACAATCATCCTTGCGCTGGCGTGTGTCGCCGCGCTGTTCGCCGGCTGCGGCAAGCAGTCCGTCTCCGGTTCCGTCTCGACCGACGGCTCGACCTCCATGGAAAAAGTCATCGGCGCTCTGGGCGAATCGTTCATGGCAAACAACGAAGGCGCAACCTTCACCTACAACCCCACCGGATCCGGCTCCGGCATCAAGGCAGTTCAGGCAGGCACCTGCGACATCGGTCTGGCAAGCAGAAACCTGAAGGACGAGGAAAAATCGAGTGGCCTGAAGCAGACCGTTCTGGCCTACGACGGTATCGCAATCATCGTGCATCCCGACAACCCCGTTTCTGACCTTGACGTTGAGACGATTGCAAAGATTTACACCGGCGAGATCACCAACTGGAAGGAGGTCGGCGGCAATGACGCCCAGATCGTCCTGATCGGCCGCGAGGCCGGCAGCGGCACGCGCGACGGCTTTGAATCCATCACCGGCACCGAGGGCAACTGCCAGTATCGTCAGGAGCTGACCTCCACAGGCGATGTGATCACGACCGTTTCCCAGAACCCGGACGCTATCGGCTACGCCTCTCTTGCCGCTCTGAAGGATACCGTCAAGGCTCTGAAGGTCGGCGGCGTGGAGCCGACCGAGGCAACCGTCAAGGACGGCAGCTATGTCATCCAGAGACCGTTTGTGCTTGTGACCGTCGAAGGCAAGGCGCTCAGCGAGACCGCGCAGAAGTTCTTCGACTATGTCACCTCCCCGGAAGCGGCGGACGTCATCGCCAAGGCCGGTGCGGTCGCAGCGAACTAAAGAAATCAATTCACGGCAGGTCGGTGGCAACATCGGCCTTGCCGCATCCTTGTATAAAAGCGCCCGGCTTTGAAGATACCCGTCCCCGCACGGACGCGATACCATATATAATAATTACGATCCGGAAATTCCCTCAAAGAAGGAAACCATATGAACAATCAAAAACGCAAACGCAAACAATTTGTCGAAACTCTGATGCATATCATCTTTCTCCTGCTGGGACTTGTGACCGTGGCCTGCGTGCTGCTTATCACGGTGTATCTGGTCGTCTCGGGCATTCCGGCCATCCGGAAGATCGGCCTGATCCCCTTCCTGTTCGGAAAGGTCTGGGATTCGACCGCCGCCGAGCCGTCCTTCGGTATTTTGCCCTTCCTGCTCACGAGCATCTATGGCACGGCCGGTGCAATTCTCCTCGGCGTGCCGATCGGCTTCCTGACTGCCGTGTATCTGGCCAAGCTCGCGCCCAAGCGCGTAAAGGACGCCATGCAGGTGGCCGTGAGCATGCTGGCTGGCATTCCCTCCGTGGTCTACGGCCTTGTGGGCATGCTGATCCTCGTGCCGGGCATCCGCAAGATCTTCCATGTACCCGACGGCGCAAGCCTGCTGGCTGCGATCATCGTGCTGGCCATCATGATCCTGCCGTCCATCATCAAAGTCTCCATCACCGCGCTCGAGGCCGTGCCCAAGGAATATGAGGACGCCTCGCTCGCGCTGGGCGCAACGCCCGTGGAGACCTATTTCCGCGTGTCCGTTCCGGCAGCCAAGAGCGGCATTGCCGCAGCGGTCGTGCTGGGCGTCGGCCGCGCCATCGGCGAGGCTATGGCCGTGATGATGGTCGCAGGCAATGCGGCCAATATGCCCTCGCTGTTCCAGAGCGTGCGCTTCCTCACCACGGGCGTGGCCAGCGAAATGTCCTACGCCGGCGGCCTGCAGCGGCAGGCGCTGTTTTCCATCGCGCTGGTGCTGTTCCTGTTCATCATGCTCATTACCGCCACGCTGAATTTCTTCCTCAAGCGCGACAAGGGAGGTGCCTGATATGCACAAAAAGCTCTCCGCGCGCCGCCGCTTCTATGCCGCAGGCATGAAAACCCTGATGTGGCTTTCCACCGGGCTGACGGCTGCGCTGGTCATTTTTCTGATCGTCTATGTTCTGGCCAAGGGCCTGCCGAATATTACATGGAAGCTTCTTTCCACCGCGCCAAGCTATCTGACGGGCGAGATCGGTATTCTGCCCGACATTCTGAACACAATCTATATCGTCCTTGCCACCATCGTGCTGGTCGTGCCGCTGGGCGTGGGCGCGGCGATCTATCTGACCGAGTACGCCCACGGGCGCGTCGTGGCCGCGATCGAATACGCCGCAGAGACGCTCTCCGGCATTCCGTCCATCATCTACGGCCTCGTGGGCATGCTGGTGTGCGAATTTCTGGGTCTGCCCAAGAGCCTGCTTGCCGGTGCGCTGACGCTCGTCATCATGAACCTGCCCACCGTGATGCGCACCACGCAGGAAAGCCTCAAAACCGTCCCGCAGAGCTATCGCGAGGGTGCCTTCGGCCTCGGTGCGGGGCGCTGGCGCGTCATCCGCACGGTCGTACTGCCCGGCTGCGTGGACGGCGTGATAACGGGCTGCATTCTGTCCGTCGGACGCATTCTGGGCGAATCGGCGGCACTGCTGTTCACGGCAGGCTTTGCCCATGTGATCTTCGGCTTCTTTGAAGGTCTGACCAAGTCCGGCGCGACGCTGACCGTGGCGCTGTACTTCTACGCCAAGGAACAGGGCGAGTTTGGCGTGGCCTTTGCCATCGCGGCGATTCTGATGCTCCTGACGCTCATCATCAACTTTGCAGCCGACCTTGTCTCGGCTTACTTCCGCCGCAAAAAGGCGCTTTGATAGGAGGACACCATGGAAAATATCCTCAGTGTGAAAGACCTGAATCTCTGGTACGGCGAGCATCAGGCGCTCAAAAACATCTCGCTTGACATCCCCGAAAAGAGCATTACCGCACTGATCGGGCCTTCGGGCTGCGGCAAATCGACCTTTCTGAAAACACTCAACCGCATGAACGATCTTGTGCCCGGCGTGCGCATCACCGGCTCCGTACAATACCGCGGCGAGGACATCTACGCCCCCACGACGGACGTCAGCGAGCTGCGGCGGCAGGTGGGCATGGTCTTTCAGAAACCCAATCCCTTCCCCATGAGCATCTACGACAATGTCGCCTACGGCCCGCGCACGCACGGCATCCGCAACCGCGCGAAGCTGGACGACCTCGTCGAGCGTTCGCTGCGCGGCGCTGCCATCTGGGATGAGGTCAAGGATCGCCTGAAGAAAAATGCTCTCGGTCTGTCCGGCGGCCAGCAGCAGCGGCTTTGCATCGCGCGTGCGCTGGCGGTCGAGCCGGAGGTGCTCCTGATGGACGAGCCGACGAGCGCGCTCGACCCGATCTCCACCTCGAAGATCGAGGATCTGGCCGTGCAGCTCAAGGAAAAATATACCATCGTCATCGTCACGCACAACATGCAGCAGGCCGTCCGCATTTCGGACAACACGGCCTTCTTCCTGCTGGGCGATCTGGTGGAGTTCGGCAGCACCGAGCAGATCTTCTCCAACCCGCACGACAAACGCACCGAGGATTACATCACAGGGAGGTTCGGATAATGAGAAACCGCTTTGACGAGCAGCTTGCCCAGCTCAACAAGGAGCTGATTGAAATGGGCGCACTGTGCGAGGAGGTCATCGCGCTTGCCAGCGAGGCGCTCACACGCGGCAGCGTGCAGCTTGCGGCCAAGGTCGCGCCGCTCGACGCCGAGATTGACCGCAAGGAGCGCACCATTGAGTCGCTGTGCTTAAAGCTCTTGCTGCAGCAGCAGCCGGTCGCCCGCGACCTGCGGCGCATTTCCGCCGCGCTGAAAATGATTACGGATATGGAGCGCATCGGCGACCAGGCCGAGGACATTGCCGAAATCATCACCTTCCTGAACGGACGCACTGCGGAAAGTGATGCACTTTTGCGCGAAATGGCGCGTGCGACCATCAAAATGGTCACAGAAAGTGTTGATGCTTTCGTAAAACATGATATAATATTAGCGGAAAAGGTCATTTCCTATGACGACACCGTGGACAACTACTTCGAGCAGGTCAAGGACGGTCTGATCGCCCGCATCGCGGACAATCCCGACGACGGCGAATACGACCTCGACCTTCTCATGATCGCAAAGTATTTTGAACGCATCGGAGATCACGCCGTGAACATTGCCGAATGGGTGATGTTCTCCGTGACCGGTGTACACAAGGAGGGTTAAGCGTGATCTGGTGCGTGGAGGACGACGCAAGCATCCGCGATATTGAGGTCTATGCGCTGCAATCAACGGGCTTTGAGGCCCGCGGCTTTGCAGACGGCGGAGAATTCTGGGATGCCTTGCAGTTTGAGCAGCCGGAGCTGGTCGTGCTGGACGTGATGCTGCCCGGCGTGGACGGCATCGAGCTGCTGCGCCGCATGAAGGCAAACGAGCATCTGCATGGCATCCCCGTGGTCATTGCCACGGCCAAAGGCGCGGAGTACGACAAGGTGCACGGGCTGGATCTGGGCGCGGACTACTATCTGGCAAAGCCCTTCGGCGTGATGGAGCTGGTCTCCTGCGTCAAGGCCGTGCTGCGCCGCTATGCGCCCAAGCAGCCGCTCCGCCGTCTGCTGCTCGGCGGCATCTGCATGGATCTGGACGCACATACCGTCACGGCAAATGGGGAAAAGGTCACGCTGACCTATAAGGAATTTGAATTATTGAAGCTCCTGCTGTCGCATCCGGGCATCGTATTCACCCGCGACAAGCTCATGGAGGAGGTTTGGGGCATGGACTACTACGGCGAGAGCCGCACCGTGGACATGCACATCCGCACCCTGCGCCAGAAGCTCGGCGCGTGCGGCGAGGCCATTGAGACCGTGCGCGGCGTGGGCTACCGATTGGAGGGAAAGTCATGACCAAGAAAATTTTCCGTTCCATGCTGCTTGTCGCAGCCGTTGCGCTGCTGGCCAGCCTTGTGGTGGTCGTGGCGTGTATGTACCGTTTCTCAGCCGACGCACAGGTGCGCCAGCTCAAAGACGGACTTGATCTTGCTGCCGCAGCCGTCGGACAGAGCGGCGAGGCGTATCTCAAAGATGTCGCAGACAATCGCTGCCGCCTGACATGGGTCGCTGCCGACGGCACCGTGTTATACGATACCAAGGCCGATGCCGCCACGCTTCCCAACCACGCCGACCGCGAGGAAATTCAGGACGCTCTGCAAAACGGCACGGGCGAAAGCGTGCGCTATTCCGACACGCTTCTGGAAAAGACCATGTACTGCGCACGCCGCCTGCCGGACGGCACGGTGCTGCGTATCTCCGTCAGCCGCGCGACGGTGGGCGTGCTCGTTGTGGGAATGCTCCAGCCCATCGTGCTGCTCCTGCTGCTGGTGCTGGGTCTGTCCGCGATCCTTGCCAAACGGCTGTCGCATCACATCGTCGAGCCGCTCAACGAGCTGGATCTCGAGCATCCGCTGGACAACGAATGCTATGAGGAGCTTGCGCCGCTCCTCAGCCGCATCAACCGCCAGCGCGGGCAAATCGACCGGCAGCTTCGCGAGCTTCAGCGCAAGACCGACGAATTTTCCCAGATCACCGGCAGCATGCTCGAAGGTCTGGTGCTGCTCGACGACCGCTGGACGGTTCTGAGCATCAATCCGGCGGCGCAGCGCATTTTTGGTACGGATTCCGCCTGCGTCGGGCAGGACTTCCTGACCGTCGAGCGCAGCCATGAGATGAGCGCCGCCATTGAGGCGGCCATGCAGACCGGCCACAGTGAATTCCGCCTGCATAAGAACGGCCGCATCTATCAGCTCGATTTTTCGCGCATCGACTCCGCTACCGAGCGTGCGGGCGCGGTGCTCCTGGCATTTGACATTACCGAGCAGGAAGAAGCCGAGCAGAACCGCCGCGAATTTACCGCAAATGTCTCGCATGAACTGAAAACGCCCTTGCAGGGCATCATCGGCAGCGCCGAGCTGCTGGAAAACGGCATGGTCAAACCCGAGGATACGCCGCGCTTTGTCGGGCACATCCGCGCCGAGGCGCAGCGCCTCGTCACACTCATCGGGGACATCATCCGCCTGTCGCAGCTCGACGAGGGGGACGAAATGCCCGCCGAACCGGTCGATCTTGCCGACCTTGCCGAGGAGGCCTTGCGCGACCTGCAAGCCGAGGCCGATAAAAAGCATGTAACTTTGCATTGTGGCACGCAGAGTGCCTGCATAACCGGCGTGCGCCGCCTGCTCTATGAGATCATTTACAATCTCATTGACAACGCCGTGAAATATAACGTCGATGGCGGACGCGTGGACATTCAGGTTGCGGGCGAGCCGCACAACGTGCGCGTCACGGTCAAAGACACCGGCATCGGCATTGCGCCGGAGCATCAGGGGCGCATCTTCGAGCGTTTTTACCGCGCCGACAAGAGCCATTCCAAGGCCTCCGGCGGCACGGGGTTGGGTCTGTCCATCGTCAAGCACGCCGTGCAGTACCATCACGGCAGTATCGATCTGCAAAGCCAGCCCGGCAAGGGAACGCAGATCAGCGTCACCTTCCCTAAAACCACGGAGACACAATAAAGCCCGCTCAATCTCTAAACGCAGAGCGGCGGTGGAATTCTCCACCGCCGCTCTGCGTTCCAATGTTTCAATTATAAATCATTTCAATGTCTGCCCGAAATCAGCAGCAGCTTTTTCTCGCGCGGGAGCTGCTTGATCGCGTATTCGCGGCGCAGCGCCGCAGAATGATCCGCACAGGTCTCGGTATAGACAAGCTCCAAAGGTGTGCGGCCGCGCGTGTACTTCGCACCCTTTCCCGCGCGGTGCGCGGCGAGGCGGCGCTCAACGTCGTCGGTTGTGCCGGTGTAGAGCGTACCGTCACCGCAGCGCAGGATATAAACATACCACATTACACTTCAAAGTCAATTGCGCTGCGCTCGGTGCGGATCTGCTTGCACAGCGCGGACACGGCCAGATGGCGCGGGTCATTCTTGTACAAGCTCACGTCCTGCAGACTGTCAAAGTCCGCGACCAGCACTGCGTCAAACGTGCTGTTTTCCACGGCGCTGCGGCGCACGCTCATCGCGCGGATGCAGGAGATCTGCCCCTCAAGCGCGGCAAGGCGGGTCAAAAACTCCTCCGCCTGCGCCTGCGTGCCCTCGCGAAATTTCCACATCACGATGTGCCGGATCATTTGGCCTCCTCGGATTTCTCCACGGCTGCACCGACGAAGCCCAAAAACAGCGGATGCGGGCGGTTCGGGCGGGAATTAAACTCCGGATGCGCCTGCGTGGCAAGGAAGAACGGGTGCTCAGGCAGCTCCAGCATCTCGACGATACGGCCGTCCGGCGACAGACCGCACAGAGACATGCCGGCATCGATGAGGTCGGTGCGGTAATCGTTGTTGACCTCATAACGGTGGCGGTGACGCTCGTGGATGAGGTCTGCGCCGTAGAGCGCATGCGCCTTGGAGGCCGGGTCGAGCTTGCAGGGGTAGGAGCCGAGACGCAGCGTGCCGCCGAGATCGAGAACGCCCTCCTGCTCGGCCATGAGATGGATGACAGGATGCTTGGTATCAGGCATCAGCTCGATGCTGTGCGCGTCCTTCAGGCCGAGCACGTCGCGGGCAAATTCCACGATCGCCAGCTGCATGCCGAGGCACAGGCCGAGATACGGCACCTTGTTTTCCCGTGCGTAGCGGATGGCGCAGAGCATACCGTCAATGCCGCGGCTGCCGAAGCCGCCCGGCACCAGCACGCCGGACACACCCTTGAGGACCTCGCCGACGTTTTCGGGCGTGACGGTCTCGGAATCGACCCAGCGGATGCGCACGTCCGTGCTGTGCGCAACACCCGCATGCTTGAGCGCCTCGACAACGCTGATATACGCGTCGTGCAGCTTGGTATATTTGCCGACGAGAGCAACCTCGACGGTCTTATTCGGGTGCGCCCAGCGGTCGCACATCTCGCGCCACTGGTCAAGATCGGGCGTGCGGTTCTCGAGGCCAAGACTCTCGCAGACGACGTCGGCCAGATGCTCGTGCTCCATCATGAGCGGCACCTGGTAGAGAATGTCCGCGTCGAGGTTTTGCAGAACGTGGTTCGGCTCGACGTTGCAGAACAGCGCCAGCTTGTCGCGGATGTCCTGCGTAAGCGGATAGTCCGTGCGGCACACGAGCACATCCGGACGCAGACCGATGCTCTGAAGCTCGCGGACGCTGCCCTGTGTGGGCTTGGTTTTCATTTCACCGGAGGCCTTGAGATACGGGATGAGCGTGACGAGCAGGATGATCGCGTTCTGCTTGCCGACCTCGTTCTGGAACTGGCGGATGGCTTCGAGGAAGGGTGCGCTTTCCATATCGCCCACGGTGCCGCCGACTTCGATGATGGCGACCTTGCCCTCGCCGCGGTAGAAGCGGCGCTTGATCTCGTCGGTGATATGCGGGATGAACTGCACGGTGCCGCCGCCGAAATCGCCGCGGCGCTCACGCTCGAGGACGGTGCGATAGATGCGGCCGGCCGTGACGTTGGAGACGCGGCTGAGCTTTTCATCGATGAAACGCTCATAGTGGCCGAGGTCAAGGTCGGTCTCCGCGCCGTCGTCGGTCACAAAAACCTCGCCATGCTGGATGGGGTTCATCGTGCCGGGGTCAACGTTGAAATAGGGGTCAAATTTCTGCATCGTCACCGCATAGCCGCGCGCCTTGAGAAGCCGTCCCAGAGACGCGGCCGTGATGCCCTTGCCGAGACCCGACACAACGCCGCCCAATACAAATACATACTTCATCTTCGTTCTCCTCTCTACGTTCCCGCCCTCGCGGGTTGCTGTTTGACATTTTATCTTGAATACGGTATAATCACCATAAGGCTTTCAAAGGAAGTGGTCGCGTGAAAAAGAAGCTCCGGCGCGCCGCGCTCATCGTGCTGCTGGTCTATGTGCTCTGCGGCATCGGCGCAACGCATCTGGTCTATTCTTCCCAATTTCACAGGGTTTCCTCGCAGACGTGCAGCGCATGGCCGCTCTATACAGACGTCGCGCAGAATTATCCACGCCGCGAGGTGCATTTTGATTCCGGCGAGACGCTGCTCACCGGCTGGATCTACGGTGAAAGCGGCGATGCGCTGGTTATTCAGGCACACGGCCTCGGCGCAACGGCGGAGACCTATCTGCCGCAGACGATGTGGTTCGTGGATCACGGCTACTGCGTTCTGACCTACGATGCGACCGGAACCGGCGCATCCGAGGGAAAGACCACGCGCGGCCTTTCGCAATCGGCGATCGATCTGGACGCGGCGCTGAATTATGTCGCGCAGGATACGGTACTCGCCGGACTGCCCGTTCTGCTGTTCGGGCACAGTTGGGGCGGCTACGGCGCAGCGGCAGTACTGAAGGATCATCCCGAGGTCAGCGCCTGCGCAAGCCTGTCCGCCTACGACACGCCCTTCAAGCTCATGTGCGAGCAGGCGGAGCGTTATTGCGGGCCGGTCTGCTATCTTTTTGCGCCCTTTGTGCTGCTGCACGAGCGCGTATTATTCGGTGCGGCAGCCAACCGCTCGGCTTCTGAGGCCGTTCGGAACAGCGGCGTGCCCGTTCTGGTCGTCCACGGCGACGCGGACAAAACCGTTCGCGCTGACAGCGCGGCGCTGATCGCGCAGACGCTTTCGCAAAATGCACAGGCACTTCTGCTTGAGGGAGAGACGCACATGAGCCTTTTGCGGCCGCATACGCGGGAATACGCAGACTATACGGACAAGATCAATGCAGACTATTCCGCG
Source organism: uncultured Oscillospiraceae bacterium (assembly GCA_934667815.1). Taxonomy (GTDB): domain Bacteria; phylum Bacillota; class Clostridia; order Oscillospirales; family Oscillospiraceae; genus JAZOXB01. The sequence goes on along the minus strand of CAKUMO010000001.1, from coordinate 68,223 downwards.
CTTTATGCCGCCTATGACGGCAAAATTCCGGAGGAAATCCGGATCGAATTTTACGCCGGCGTAGATAAAACCGTCACCGGCGGCGTCTGGCAGACACTCATGGAGCGCATCGACGGCTTCTATCGTGCGGCGCTGCGCTGATTTTCGGTTTTTTCAAATTCTGTTCACAGGATCTCCATATTTGTCCTGTATTCTAAAAGCACAAGGAAGCGATGCGACGCTTCCCTCTCATAAAAAAGCTGCCGATGCCGCGGAAAGCTCTGCGGATGGCCAACGGCAGTGGAACGGAAAAGTCAATATCAGTCTAATCCCCGTGGCTTGCTTATGAGAAAGCCACGGGGATGCAGCTATCTGGGAAGCCTCCGGAGCCGTCATGGGTTCGGAGGTTTTTTCAGTGAAAAAGGCCGTCCCGCCTTCCGCCCTCTGCGGTCAGGGGCGGAAAGCAGGTTGCGGCACTGCCAGATCGTATTACTTCGCCTTCGGGCCGGCCTCAGCAATATAAGCGGGCATGTTCGGATACTTCTTTGCGAAGTTCTCTGCGAACATGGTTGCCAGCTTGTTGGCCTGCGCGTCGTAGGCAGCCTTGTCGGCCCAGAGGCCGCGGGCGTCGAGCATTTCGTCCGGAACGTTCGGGCAGCTCGTCGGATAATCGACGTTGAACACGTCGTGATGCTTGAATTCGATGTGGTCGAAGTCGCCGTTGAGGGCAGCCGTGACCATCGCGCGGGTGTAAGCCAGCTTCATGCGCTTTGCGCCGGAGGCTGCGCTGCCGCCTGCCCAACCGGTGTTGACCAGGTAGACCTTCGCGCCGCTCTCGCGGATGCGCTTGCCGAGCATTTCGGCATAGACGGACGGATCCATCGGCATGAACGGCTCGCCGAACAGCGTGGAGAACGTGGGCTGCGGCTCGGTGACGCCGCGCTCGGTGCCGGCCAGCTTGGAGGTGAAGCCGGTAACGAAGTGGTACATTGCAGCGTTCTCATCCAGGCGGGAGATGGGAGGCAGGACGCCGAAAGCGTCAGCCGTCAGGAAGATGACGACCTTGGGGATGCCGCCGACGCCGGGGATGGCTGCGTTGGAGATGTAGTTGATCGGATAGCCGACACGGGTGTTCTCGGTCAGGCTGCCGTCGTCGAAGTCGAACTCACGGGTCTCGTCGTTCATGACAACGTTCTCGACCAGGGAGCCGAAGCGGATGGCGTGATAGATCTCAGGCTCATTTTCTTCCTTGAGGTTGATGCACTTTGCGTAGCAGCCGCCCTCGATGTTGAAAATGCCGTCGTCAGCCCAGCCGTGCTCGTCGTCGCCGATGAGCTTGCGGTTCGGGTCGGCAGACAGGGTGGTCTTGCCGGTGCCGGACAGGCCGAAGAACACAGCCGTCTCATGGGTCTCGGGATCCATGTTGGCAGAGCAGTGCATCGGCAGGATGTTTTCCTTGGTCAGAACGTAGTTCATGGTGGAGAACACGCTCTTCTTGATCTCGCCGGAGTACTGAGAGCCGCAGATGACGATCAGGTGCGCCTCATAGTCGATCATGATGGCAGCTTCGGAATGCACGCCGTCGATTTCCGGATCGCACTTGAAGCCGGGAGCTGCGAGGACGGTGTAGTCCGCTTCGCCGTAGGCTTCCAGTTCTTCCGCGGTCGGACGGATGAGCAACTGATGGATAAAGAGGTTCTGGGACGCCATTTCGTTGACGATGCGGAACTTCTTGGTATGCTTGGGATCGGCGCCCGCAAAACCGTCGAAGATGAACACTTCGCGGCCCTGGAGGTAAGCGCAGAGCTTGCCCTTGATGGCGTCAAACTTTTCCTTGGAGATGGGACGGTTCACCTTGCCCCATGCGATGTCGTCATGGACAGCGGGGGTATCGACGATGAACTTGTCGTTAGGCGAGCGGCCGGTGTACTTACCGGTCGTGACGACCAGCGCGCCGGTGTTGCTCAGCTTGCCTTCGCCGCGGCGGAGAGCAGCTTCGGTGAGCTGCGCGGGGCCGAGGTTGCGGTAAACGGCCTTGGGGGCGATGATGCCCAGTTTTTCCAGACCATAGGTTTCCATATCTGTTTCCTCCTGATCGTGATCTGCCCTAACGGGCAGGAATTTAATGCACAGTGGTGAAATCCAATGTCCACCGCATAGCATTATAGCACGGCCGGCGACAGATTTCCAGTGCAATTTTGCAGTTTTTCGCATTTCCGGCTGCAAAAGCAAAAAAATTAACAATTCGTTCTTATTTTATCGAATGCACAGCCCATTATAAACAAACGCGCACCATATCCCCGCAGTGGATATGGAACGCGTTATCCCGTATGAATCATGAATCAGCTCTTTGTGCCATTTGCCTTCAGGTATTCTGTGAGCCTATCCAAGACCGTACAGTCTGTCGGATGATAGAGATAGGTCTTGTTCTCACTGCCAAAATCGACCGCGACAGTTCTGCTGCCGCAAAACTGGATTTTGACAGAATCTTCTTCCTGCGCGCCGGTCATAAATACCAGTGCGAGGGAACGGGGTCATCCTTGCCCGAGCTGATGCTGCTGGTTCCCCACGGCAACAGATTGCGGAAGTCCTGCCTGTATCGGGACGTGGCAAGAATTTCCAAAATCGCTTTTAGCTCGCTGCTCTGCGGGTCGGGGATCTCCATAGCATACGAATCAACAACAGGCTTGGATTCTTCAACGCCGGGGAGCAACACGCCGACGGAAAGCGCGGTGACAGAGCTTCCTTCGGAGATGAAGTGGGAGAAGGAGTGCGGCCAGAGGCGCCAGAGCAGGGCTGCGGCTGCCAGAATCACAATGGCAATTATCAGTTTCTTTTTCATATCAAATCGTTCAAATGATGATCGAAATGGTGAAAACGGAAAACACAGAAGCAGCCATGTTTTAACTGTTCCGGATAATCGTCTCTCTTTATGTCAAAATTCTGGTATCTATACAATTATAGTATAACGGAATAAATAAAGCCCGTCAAGTCTGAAAAGGACACATTTCAGAAATCATTTCATACCCAAGGGTGCAGATGTATTTGCGGTTGACAATTGCCCGCCGGAGTGGTACACTTATTTTGTCAGCGAGAGCGGTGGAGTCTGTCATAGAGCCTTCGGTTCTATTCTCGTTGATCGCCGTTTTCGGAGTTAGACAGAACCTTTGTTCTGTCTTTTTTTGTTTGCGGCTTTTGGGGCAGACTCCGCTATGCGCACCGCATAGTGAAGTCTTTTTTTATTGAAAAGTGAGGCAATTATGAGAAAAACCAAGATCATCGCCACCATTGGGCCTGCCAGCAGCGACGCGCAGACCTTTGCCGCCATGTGCCGCGCCGGAATGAACGTCGCCCGGCTGAATTTTTCCCATGGCACGCATGCAGAGCATCTGGAAAAGCTGAATATGATCCATCGCGTCCGCGAGGAGCTGGGTCTGCCCATCGCCGTCATGCTCGACACCAAGGGGCCGGAGTACCGCATCCGCACGTTTGAAAACGGCCGCATCCGTTTGGCCGACGGCGTACCCTTCACCTTCACCACGCGCGACGTGCCCGGCACCGAGACGCTCGTCGCGGTCAACTATGCCGGCCTTCCGCAGAATCTGCATCCCGGCGACACGATTTTGGTCAACAACGGTCTGGTGTCCTTTGAGGTGCAGTCCGTCGAGGACACGGAAATCCACTGCCGCGTTCTTCACGGCGGTGAGCTGTCCGACCGCAAGAGCATGAGCTTCCCCGGCAAGGTCTTTGACCACGAATACCTCAGTGAACAGGACAAGGACGACCTGCTGTTCGGCATCGAAAACGGCGTGGACTTCGTCGCGGCGAGCTTTGTTTCGCGCAAGCAGGATGTCCTCGACGTGAAAAATTTCCTTGCCGCACACGGCGGCGCGCAGATCGATGTCATCGCCAAGATCGAAAACCGCAGCGGCGTGGATAACATCGAGGACATTTGCGAGGCCTGCGAGGGCATCATGATCGGCCGCGGCGACCTCGGCGTTGAGGTTCCCTTCACCGAGCTGCCCGCGATCCAGAAATACCTCATCACCAAGTGCCGTCTGCTGGGCAAGCGCGTCATCACAGCCACGGAAATGCTCGAATCCATGACGCACAATCCCCGTCCCACGCGTGCAGAAATCTCGGACGTGGCCAACGCGGTCTACGACGGCACCAGCGCGATCATGCTCTCGGCGGAGTCGGCTGCGGGCAAGTTCCCGGTAGAGGCCGTGCAGACCATGGCGTCCATCGCGGAGGAGACGGAAAAGCACATCAGCTACGAAAAGCGCTTCAAGAACACGGATTTCAAGATCAAGAGCGTGCTTGACGCGGTCTCGCACTCCACCTGCTGCATGGCCATCGACATTCACGCCAAGGCCATTGTGGTCAGCTCGCTTTCGGGCATCACTGTGCGCATGGTCTCGCGCTTCCGTGCGCCGGTGGACATCATCGGCATGGCCACAAGCAAAAAGGTCTGGTACAAGCTGGCGCTGTCGTGGGGCGTGCTGCCGGTATTGAGCGAGGAGTTCAATTCCACGGACGTGCTGTTTTACCACGCGCTGCGCACGGCGCGGCGCATCTTCGGCCTGAACAGCGGCGACAATGTCGTCATGACCGGTGGCATGACCAACAGCACCTCCGGCAATACGAATCTGATTAAGGTCGAAACGGTGCAATGATTTTTCACCGCGCCCCTCCTTACGCAAAAACATCGAACAGGCACGCTGCGAATGCAGCGTGCCTCAGTTTGTCAAAAAAACTATCCGGTCAAAGATTTCGGAGGGAGGGATAGTGTAATACTACGATTCTTGATTTCATCAAGAATCCCGTGCGCTTTGCGCACTGTGGAGCACGCCGGCGGCGTGCTCCACGTCTTGTGCAGAATTTGACGCGCCTACGGCGCTATGAAAAGCCGTTGGCTTTTCATGAAATTCTAGTATGAAAGGGAACCGCCACACCGAGCCGCAGCGAGGCGTTTCGGAGCGCAACCGCCGCGAATGTGGCGGCTCTTAGCGCGGAGATGAGTTCCCTTTCGCGTTCAATAACCCGCCGCAGCGGCCAAAATTGCAAAATGAAAAATACAAATTCAGATTTTGCAATTTTGCTTTCAGCTTGTCAAAAAAGTCCAAAAGGACTTTTTTGACAAGCTGAACAGGCACGCTGCGAATGCAGCGTGCCTGTTTTCTGATAATTACATTGCGATTATTCCGGAAGTTGGTCGGAAATTGCAATATTGTCGATGTAGAGCGTCTTGGGCAGCTCGTCGGTCGTCTCATAGTAGAGAAAGAATTCCGTGATACTGCCGAGGAAGCTGCTGAGCGCATTCCCGGTGCCGTCGGTCTTCATGTTTTCCACGTTCAGGCCGACATAGCCGGAATAGCCCTGCGGGATGGGAATGCGGCCGTAAGTCGCACCGCCCCACGCCAGCGGGATCGTGCCGCCCACCATAGGCCGGTTTTCGCCGTCCCAGAGGTAGAAGGTCGAATCCGTCACCGGTCTTGCCCAGTTAAAGAAGATGTCGAGGTTCACCGAATGGCTGAACTCCGTCGTATCGACCCAGAACCAGACCATCTTCGCGCCGCTCCAATCGGACTTGTAGCCGGGAACGGAGCCAAGGTTGACCATGCGCAGGAAGTCGTTGCCGTCGCCCTGGTTCACCCAGCGGTAGCCGAAGGCCGTCGAGCCGCCGACGCCCTTCCCCGCCGCCGCGACGCCGTCGATGCGTTCGCCCGGCGCGACGGAGCTCCACGTCGTCTGGAGGATGCTGTAAAGATCCTCCGGCAGCGTCTCCATATCAAAGACGACCTTGGCCTCATATTTCTCCTTGGCCACCGGCGTGACATCGGGCGTGCCGCCCTTGGCCGTGAGCCAGAATTCATCGAGATAGAGCGTCTTGGGCAGACTGCCTGCGTCGCTGTTCGGCTCGATGTAGAAATAGATCTCCTTGACATTTGCGGTGTTCAGGCCGGCGAAGGCGCTCATCGGCAGGCCGATGAAGCCCTTATAGCCTCTGGCCAGCGGGATGCGGCCGTAGCCCGCGCCGCCCCATGCTTCAGGGATCGTTCCGGCGCTGACCGGCGCGCCTGTACCGCTCCAGGTATAGTATTCCGTGCCCGTCGCGGTCTTGAAGTCGGTGCCGTCGTTCAGCCAGAGGTCGAGATTGAGCTGGCTGCCGAACTCCGACGCATCGACCCAGAACCAGAGCATCTCCGCGCCGCTCCATACGGGATCAATCCCGAGCGCGGCCGTTTGCAGGCGGAGGCTGTTGCCCCAGTAGTTGCCGCCGTCAAGGTTCTTATAGACGTAGCCCAGCGCGTTGGTCGCGTTGAAGCCCTTGCCCTCGGCCAGACCGGCGCCGACGTTCTGCGGGAAGTAGCTGCTCGCGCCGCCTTCGGTAAAGAGGTCGGCTGCGATGCTTTCCATGTCAGCGGCGCGACGCGCCTTGAATTCTTCGGTGGGTCCTTCCTCAACGTCGTCCGTCAGCAGGAAATTGTCGAAGTAGAGCGTTTTCGGAAGCTCGTCGGTGGTCTCATAGTAGAGGAAAATGCCGTCGATGTTATTCTGATGATAATTGTCGGTATTGACCGTGAAGTCCGCAAGCCGCAGGCCGATATAGCCGCAGTAGCCCGCCGGCAGGGGGATGCGTCCGTAACCGGCGCCGCCGCCCCATGCATCGGGAAGCGTGCCGCCCTCGGTCATCTGTCCGACGCCGTCCCAGAGATAGAACTTTGAGCCTACGGCCGATCTTGCCCAGTTGAGCCAGAGATCGAGATAGACGCTGTGGCTGAATTCGCGGGCATCGACCCAGAACCAGAGCATTTTGCCTGCGCTCCAATCCTTTTGGAAACCCTGCGAAGCCAGCGCCTCGCTGCCGGCCAGCAGCAGGAAGTTTGCGCCGTCGCCGTTCGGATCGTGCGCAACGTACTTGTAGCCCAGTGCGCTCGAGCCGTTCGCGCCCTTGCCCGCTGCTGCGACACCGTCAATATAGGTGCCGGGCAGGAGCATACTCCATGTCGTCTTTGCCATGGAATACACGTCCGTGAGCTGCTCCATGTCCCAGACCACCGTCGTCTTAACGCCGGAGGGCTTGGGGGTGACCGCAGGCGTGCCGTCCTTGGCCGTGAGCCAGAATTCGTCGAAATAGAGCGTCTTGGGCAGGCTGCCTGCATCGTCGTTCGGCTCGATGTAGAGATAGAGCTCCTTGATATTTGCGGTGTTCAGGCCGTCGAAGGCAGTCATCGGCAGACCGATGAAGCCCTTGTAGCCCTTGGCCAGCGGGATGCGGCCGTAGCCTGCGCCGCCCCATGCTTCGGGGATCGTTCCGGCGCTGACCGGCGTACCCGTGCCGCTCCAGGTGTAGTATTCCACGCCCATTGCAGTCTTGAAGTCGGTGCCGTCGTTCAGCCAGAGGTCGAGATTGAGCTGACTGCCGAACTCCGAAGCATCGACCCAGAACCAGAGCATCTCCGCGCCGCTCCAGAGCTTCTTGCAGCCGAGCGCATCGGCCTGCAGGCGGATGCTGTTGCCCCAGTAGTTGCCGCCGTCGAGGTTCTTATAGACATAGCCCAGCGCATTCGTGTCGTTGAAGCCCTTGCCCTCGGCCAGACCGGCGCCGACGTTCTGCGGGAAGTAGCTGCTCGCGCCGCCTTCGGTAAAGAGGTCGGCCGCGATACCCTCCATATCCGCAACGCGGAGAGGAAGCGCCACACTCGGGACGGCGGTGCTGCTGATCTGCGCGGGATCGACGCTGTCAAACACCAGCGTTACGACTGAGCGGGCAGGCAGGCTGTAACCGTTTTCCGCCTTGATGTAACCGATCTGCTCGCAGTCATAGTTGTCGGAGGTCACATGGACGCGGCCCTTGGCTCCGGCAGGCAGACCCGCAAGGGTCACAGGCGTGTCCGCAGTGTTCTTGTTGCCGAGGACATAGACAAGGCTGACCGTACCGTCGCCGTTCTGCTTGGTATAGGCCGTGCCGAAAACACCTTCGGCAAGCTGCTCGGTCAGCAGCTCCGTGCGCGTATAGCCCTTGGTGAACTTGGAGTAGTTGCCATAGGCCCAGAAGCGCTTGGTGACCTCGTAGAGAGAGTCACTGTTGTTGACATAAATCAGAGAATCGCTGTAACCGCCATGGCCGACGCCCGTCCACCAGCTCCACGTTTCCACGTTCAGCGTGGTCATGTCGGTGCAGAGCATCTCGGCAAGCTCGAGCGCGGTGTCCATGTTATTGGCCTTGTCATTGACGGCCATGCACCACTCGCTCATATGCAGCGCAAGATTCTTCGCGCTCGCCTTTTCATAGACGCTCGTCTTGACCGCAGCCGAGCCGCCGTAATCGTGCGCGGCAAGGTGGTCGATGTGCGAGGCGATCTTTTCGCTTGCCATCAGCTTGGCAAAGTTCGAGTTTGCGTCGTTCCAGTTGGCAAAGTCCGCAATGCTCAGCTTTACCGCCAGACCTCTGGCGTCCAGCTCGTCGATGCAGGCCTCATAGACGGCGATGATCTCGGAAACCGTGTAGATGCAGTTTTCCTGCGAGGTGTTGCCGACCCATGCGGCCATCAGCGGTTCGTTGATCGGGCTGACGTACTTGACCGTGATGCCCGCCTTCTGATACGCCTCGACCACATCCGCGACATACTTGGCATAGTCGGTATAGCTGTCCTTGCGCAGCTTGTCGTTGCAGGTCATGCCGTTTTCCGTCATGCTCGACGGCGGAGAGTTCATAAAGAGGGTGTAGTCATCGATCTGCGCCTTGCCGGACTCGGCCAGCGCACGCAGCGTATTGAGCGCGTTCCAGCCGCCCGCATTGCGGGTAATGTCCAGCTTGCCGTTCTCGTCCAGCGGCGAGAGCACCGCACGCCAGTCAGCCTCGTAGGTCGGGCCGTCGGAGAGGTTGGACTTGACGCTCGCGCCGACGTTGATGCGGTAGTTGTTCAGAGCAATGCCGTCGTTCGTGAAGAACAGCGCCAGCAGCTCGTCGATTTCCTCGCGCGTGCCGATGCCGTTCGTCCACCAGCAGTCGGAGACACCGTAGGCCTTGACGGTCTGATAGGTCTTACTCGGATCGACGTTGACATAGCTTTCAGGCGTCGTGGGCTGATCCTCGTTCAGGATGGTCGTGATCTCCGGCTCCGGCTCATCGCCGCCGCTGCCGGTCGGGGTGCCGGCGGGCATGACCGTGCCGCTGAATACCCAGAATTCGTCGAGATAGAGCTTGCTGCCCGCCGCCTTGTCGTTTTCGGCATAACCGAGGTGGAGGCGGATGTCCTCGACCTTCTTCACGCCGCCATAGGCGCTGAGCGGGATGCCGATCCAGCCCTTGAAGCCTGCGGGAACGGGGATGCGGCCGTAGCCCGCGCTGCCGCCCCACGCATCGGGGAGAGTACCGGCCTTGACCAGCTTGCCATTCTTTTCCAGATAGTAGTTTGCCGTGTTGGAGGGCTTGCTGCCGTTGATGAGCAGCTCGAGCGTGATGTGGGTGTTTGCCTCGGATGCATCCGCCCAGAACATGAGCATCTCGCTGCCCGTCCAGTTGTTGCAGAAGGTATCGTCCGCGTTCATGTCCAGCGTGAACACGTCCGGCCACGAATAGCCGCCGTTCTGACGGATCTCCAGTGCGCGGCTGCCGTTCCTGCCCTTGCCGTCTGCACCGAAAAGCTGCACATTGCCGTCGATGAACTCCGCGTTGGAGGCGTAATCCGAACCGGCCCATGCCTGCTTGAGCAGGTCGTCCGGGAGATTTTCCATGTCCCACGCGGCCTTGTCGGGAGTCGCGGGGCGGTCACCGGCAGGATCCTTCTTCGGGATGGTGATGCCGTCCGGGCCGGTCGTGTCGTCGGTCAGGGTGAAGGCATCGAGGTAGAAGGTCTTGCCCTTGGCGGCGTTGTTGTCGCTGTAACCCGCGTGGATCTCGATGGTTTTCGCCGTAACCGGCTCACGCACAAAGGCGCTGAAGGGGATGCCGATCCAGCCGACGTAACCCGCCGCAATGGGGATACGCGCATAGTTTGCGCCCTCCCATGCACGCTGCAGCTTGCCCGCAAGCTGTGCTTCGCCGCCGGGCTGCGCGGTGTAGTAGGATTCGTTGACCACGAGGGTGCGGCCGTCGACCTTGAAGTCCATGTTGATATCGCAGGAGAAAGCGGAGGCGTCCGTCCACAACCAGAGCATCTTGCCGCCCGCCCAGTCGGTGACGGCGGTCGTGTCGCGGTTGAGCATCAGGGTAAAGACGTCTGCCCAGCAATAGTCGCCGTTCTGCGTGACGGACAGGGCGCGTGAGCCGTTGTGGCCCTTGCCGTCTACCGCCTTAATCGTCACATTGCCCGGCTTGTAGTCGCCGCTGCTGGAATAAGCAGGAACCACGATCCCCTCGAGCGGGTCGGAGGGAACGTTTTCCACGCTCCAGACCTCGAGCGGCAGATCGTCGCGCTCGCCCGGCTCCTGACGGTCGATATAGCCGTTCTCCGCGCCGACAGGCACGCCGTCCTTCGCGGTGATCCACAGCTCGTCGAGATACAGACTTGCACCGGCGGTAACGCCATCGCCCGCGATATGCAGTGTGATGTTGCGCACCACGCCGGTCTCGCCGTAGCCGCTCAGCGGCAGGCCGAGCCAACCGACATAGCCCGCTTCGACCGGCACGCGGCCGTTGCCGTCCCATGCGGTAATCAGCTCACCCTTTTTCACACAGGCGCCGTCCTGCACGGTGTAATAGCCCGCGCCCGCATTGATCTTTTTGCCCTGAAGCACCAGCTCCAGCTCGACGTCCGCGCCAAGGCTCTTGGCATTGACGAAGAACCACAGCATTTCACCGCCGGTCCAGTCGGTCTTTGCCGTCGAGTCGGCCTTGAGGTTCAGGGTATAGACATCCGCCCAGCTATAACTGCCGTTAAAGCGTGCCTCAAGTGCGCGGGTCTGCTTGCGTCCCTGTCCGTCCGCGCCCAGATACTGCGTGTTGTCCAGACGGTAATCGGGATCGTAATCGTAGTCTGCCGAAGCCCAGCCGGAGGTCTGAAGATTTGCCGGGAGCTTTTCCATATCCCAAACGGGCGCGGTCGCGCTCCACTTGAGGTCTTTGTCCTCCGGAAGCGTGACGCTCACGCCGTTCGGCGCCTGCTCGTCGTCGCGCACCCAGAAGGAGTCAATGTAGACGCTCTTTCCAATCTCGGGTTCCCCTGCATAGGCAATGTGCAGCTCCAGGAGAGAGGCGCTGCTGAGCCCGTTGGGGAAGGCAGTGAACGGAATACCAACCCAGCCGGTAAAGCCGGGAGAAAGGGCAAAGCGTCCGTAGCCGCCGCCCGTCCATGCCTCAGCCGCAAAGCGCTGCGTTGCGGTGCTGTCGCCCTCGGCCACGGTGTAATACTCCGCACCCACAATCGGGCGTGCGCCGTCGATCCAGAGGTCGAACTTCACGCCGCAGGGCATCTCGCTCGTGTCCATCCAGAGCCAGAGCATCTTGCCGCCCGCCCAGTTGCGCTTGGCGGTAGCATCGCGTGAGAGGTCGATCTTGAAAATATCAATGCCCTCATAGTGACCGTTCTGCTTGATTTTCAGGGCGTTGCTGCCCTCATAGCCCTTGCCCGCTGCGCGCGCAAAGGTCACGTTGCCCGCGCGGTAGCTTTCGTGGTTGGGATACTCCGCATAGATCATATCGGAAGCGACCGGATCGGAGGGCAATCCCTCCATTGACCAGACCTCCGCCGGAAGGCTCAGCTTCGGACCAACGTCGGGATCAATGCCGTCAATGCCGCCGCGCAGAATCGTAACGCTTGCGCCGCTGGCCGTCTTGGGCACCTCGTTCGCCTTTGTGATCCAGAATTCGTCAAAATAAACCGTGCGTCCCTTGCTGTTGTCGCCTGAGTAAGCCAGATGGAACTGGACGTTGATGACATCCGTGATCTCGCTGCCGTAGGCGCTGAGCGGGATGCCGACCCAACCGGCGTAGTTCGCGCCGATGGTGATGCGGCCGTAGTCCGCGCCGTCCCATGCTTTGGGAAGCGTGCCGGCCTGCTGCTTTGTCAGGTCATAGCCAATGCCGTAATAGGGCGTTCCCACAGCCGGGCGGCGGTCGTCGATCCACAGGTCGAGCCGCAGATCGTCACGCAGGCCCTTCGTGTTCATCCAGAACCAGAGCATCTCGCCGCCGGTCCAGTCGGTGTAAGCGCTCTCGTCGGTCGTCAGATTCAGGGAGAATACGTCCGCGCCGCTGTAAGCGCCGTTCTGGCGGAAGGTCAGCGCACGGCTGCCCTTTACGCCGCTGCCGGACGCGCCAAGCACACTGACGTTGCCCGCGACGTAGCCGTTCCAGCCGAGGCTCTCCGCCCAGTGGGAAGCCAGCAGATCATTCGGGATATTTTCCATATTCCACGCGGGCTTGTCCGAGGTGGCAAGCTTCGCGCTCTCGTTGCTCAGGCCCGCGCCCATGGGGCCGGCATCCTTGGCCGTGACGCAGAAGTTATCAAAATAAACCGCACCGCCCAGCTTGGGCTGGCCGTTATAGGCAACGTGCAGATAGATCGACTTGACCTTACCGATGCGCTCACCGAATGCCTCCAGCGGCACGCCGACCCAGCCGACATAGTCCATCTTCAAAGGGATACGGCCATAGCCCGCACCGGTGTAAGCCTCGGGCGTGGAACCGCCCTTCTTGGCGATGTTCTCGTCCTGCGCCATGGTGAAGAAGGGATAACCCATGCCCATGCGCGTGCCGTTCAGCTCCAGCTCCATGGTCATCGCCGTGCCGACCTCGCGCGAGTCGTACCAGACCCAGAGCATTTCGCCGCTCGACCAGTTGAGCGCCGCCGTATCGTCCTTTTTCAGGCCGATGGTATAAATGTCCGCCCAGCTATACGGGCCGTTCTGGCGCACCGCAAGCGCGCGGCTGCCCTGATAGCCCTTGCCGTTGACACCGAGGATGCTGACGTTGTCCTTGACAAAGGAATCATTGCTTGCCCAGTTGGGCGTGGCCCACTTTGTCTCGATCAGGTCATCGGGGATGTTTTCCATATTCCAGACGACTCCGTCCTCCGGGAAGGCGCGATCGTCCGCGAGCGGTGCGATCACGCCGGGATCGTCCGGACGGAACGGACCACCGGGCCGATTCGGATTGCTCGGGTCGTTGCTGGGCTGAGTCCGATTGCAGCCGACAATACAGCCGAGTACAAAGCAGATCACCAGCGTCAGACAGATCATGCGTTTCAATAGCTTCATGGGCGCTCTCCTCATTTCTCTCCCGGTCGCAAAAGCTGCGACCGGCAGAATATTACGGTATCAGTATATCGCAAACCGATACAAATGCAAGTCATCCGGGGCAGAATGAAAAGAATCTGAAATAGGCATTGCGCAAATCTGTGCTATGATATTTACACGCACCGTGCTATTATAATTCTATCACAACGGAGGAAACTCTTATGAACACTGCTGCGTGCCTGCGCGTTTTTCCGCAGCGGCGCTACCAGACCATTCGCCATTTCGGCGCTTCGGCCTGCTGGTGGGCGCCCGCCAACGGTCTGAATTCCAAGATCGACCCGGCGCTTCGTCTGCTTTTCACGGATGCCGGGCTGGGACTGAACAATCTTCGCATCAACATCGGCGGCAGCGTCAGGGACGACCGTTCCGACGGCAAAAGCGGCTGGCCCGAGGCGCGCAACGTCTATTCCCCGCTGCGCGAGGACGGCAGCTATGACATTCGCCGCTGCGCCGGGACATGGAACGTTCTTGAAAAAGCGCTGAAGCTCGGCACGATCACGGACGTGACGCTCTTTTTCAACTCCCCGCCCTCGACCATGACCAAAAACAGCATGACCTCCTCGGAGGCCTCAGAGCAGGAGGGCGTGTTCATCTCCAACCTGCGCGAGGACTGTTATGAAGCCTTCGCGGACTATGTGGCCGAGGTCACGCAGCGCTATCTCCACGCCGGAATCCCCGTGCGCTATGTCAGCCCGATCAACGAGCCGCAGTGGGAATGGAAGGGCGGTCAGGAGGGCTGCCACTATTCGCCAGAGGAGCTGGAACGCGCGATGCGCCTGATTTACCGCGCCTTTGAGGCCAGAAAGAAGCAGGATCCCGCCATGGCGCAGGTGCGCCTGAGTCTGCCGGAGACGGCGCAGTGGTGGCAGCGTCCCTATGTGCACGAAATGTACCGGCTGCTTGCCACCGACCCTGAATTTACCGATCTTGACCACTTCTGCGCACATTCCTACGGCACGACGCGCGAGCAAAAGGAAAACTTTGCGGCGTTTGTGCGGGAGTGCGGCGGCCGGCCGCTTGCACTGCACCAGACGGAGTACGGCGGCCTGCACCCGGAGTATGACCCGACGATGCAGATGGGGCTGGAGCTGGCGACGGTGCTCTATGAGGATCTGAGCATCCTGCACTGCGAGAGCTGGAGCTGGTGGCTCGGCATCGGCAGCTTCACCTACACCGACGGACTGATCTGCTGTGACGCAGAGATGAACACCGTCGGCTTCCCCAAGCGCTACTTTGTCATGAAGCAGCACAGCCGTTATCTCAAGGACTGCACCTGTCTGCACGTCGAGCGCGAAGCACTGCCCGATTGTATCCTCGGCTCCGCCTATCTCACGCCGCAGGGCGGCATGGTCTTTGAGCTGGTCAACACCGCAGACACGCCGCAGACGCTCCGTCTGGCCGGACTGCCCGCGGGTGCGAGCGCCGCCGTGATCGAGACCTCCGACCAGCGAAGCTGTGAGGAATGCGACCTGATCTGCGCGGACGAGCCGGTCACCCTCTCGCCGCGCAGCGTGACGACGCTGTGCTTCTCCGCCGATACTATTAAATAAAAGAGGAATTTCTATGCAATTCAAAACCGTTAAGCTCCGCCCGGACTCCCCCGCCGTGCTGGAGATCTATCTGCGCGAAAATCAGGAAAATCTGGCGGGCGCACGCCGTCCGTGCGTCATCATCTGTCCCGGCGGCGCCTATGTTTTCTGCGGCGACCGCGATTCCGAGCCGAACGCGCTGGCGCTGCTGGGCGAAGGCTTTCAGGCCTGTGTCCTGCGCTACACCTGCCGCATCACGGACGAGCAGCCGCCGCTGCACGATGAGCCGATGCGCGACTGCGCGGCGGCGGTGCGCTATGCTCGCACGCATGCGCGGGAGCTGGGCATCGATCCGCACAAGATCAGTCTGCTCGGCGTCTCGGCAGGCGGACACACCGCGGCCTGCACCGAGGTATTCTGGAACGACGAGACGCATATTCCCGGCGGCGCGGACGGCCTCGGCCGTCCGGACGGTCTGGTGCTGTGCTATCCCGTAATTACGGGCGGAAAATATGCCCATCACTATTCCATCGGAAATCTGACCGGAAACCGCGAATACTGCCCGGAAAACGAAGCTTACAGCACGGAAAACTACGTTCGCTGCGACACGAAGCCGATGTTTCTCTGGCAGCCGGTGGGCGACGAGACCGTCCCGAGCGAAAATTCCATGCTCATGGCTGAGGCGCTGCAAAGAAACGGCGTGCCCTTTGAGCTGCATCTTTACAGTCAGGGCTGGCACGGCATCGGCCTTGCCGACGGCGAGGTCGGCAGTCCCATGCCGCACGTTGCCTCGTGGTTCCCGCTTGCCGTGCAGTGGCTGCGGGAAATGGGTCTCGGATAAGAAAGGAGTCAGAGCATGAATTGTTTTTCCGTCACACTTCCCGGCTTTGAAGCCGGAATGGACGTCCTGCTGCGCGAAAAGGACTATGAATTTGTCGAGCATCACACGCGTCCCTGCGTTCTGGTCATTCCCGGCGGCGGATATTCGTTCTTAGCCGCGCGAGAGGGTGAGCCGATCGCCATCGGCTTCTTGCAGGCGGGCTATCAGGTCTGCATTCTGCGCTACTCCGTCCGCGCACAGGAAGGCGAGCCGTTTCTCGGCGATCTGCCGCTGCGTCAGGCGGCCGCTGCCGTGCGCTATATTCGCACGCAGGCCGAAGCTTGGGGCATTGACCCGAAGAAGATCATCGTCTGCGGCTCCTCGGCGGGAGGGCATCTGGCCGGAAGTCTCGGCGTATTCGCGCACAACGCCGCATACCTGCCGGAAAATACCGATGGTCTGAGCACGCCCGATGCGATGATCCTCTGCTATCCCGTCATCACCGCACGGGAAAAAGCGCACCGCGACTCGATCTACAATCTCTGCGGCACGCGCGAGATTTGTGAAGAAAGTTTGCGCTGGTCGCTTGAGGAGCACGTTACGAAAGGCACCTGTCCGGCCTTTCTCTGGCAGACGGCACAGGACGACTGCGTTCCGGTGGAGAACGCGATGCTGATGGCGCGCGCACTGCGCGGCGCAGACGTGCCCTTCGAGCTGCACATCTACTCGCACGGCCCGCACGGGCTGTCGCTGGCGACGCCGGAGGCAGGCTATGACCGCCCTCACGTTGCAACGTGGCTTCCCCTTGCGCTGCAATGGCTCAATGAGCGCGGCGTTGGAACGGGATATTGATCTTGAGCGTATTGCGGCACACTTTGCGAAAAGTGTGCCGCATATGTTTTCCCCTGCGCAGTGAAAAGCAAGACCCGCATATAAAAAAGCGCAAAAACGGCGCGCTTTGGAAAAGCGCGCCGCAGAAATGGGCTGTAGATGCTCGGTAATTACAGGAACGCCTTGACGGATTCGGGCAGGGCGTTCGGATCCTCGGAAAGGGCGATCGTGAACGAAAGGTCGTTGGCCTTACCGAACTGGTCGCACCAGAGAACGAAATCCTCGACGTCCGCGATGGTCGCGTCCTCGAGCAGCTTATAAAGACTGTCGATAAAAATATGACTGATGTCAAAATTCCCGGCGTGCAGACCGCTCAGGAAGCCCTTCAAAAAGGCTGCCGAGCCCATGGAATACTCCTGGTATTCGATCAGACGCACGCGAATGTCAATGTCGTAGCGGAGCTTTGTGCCCTTTTCAATGCAGACCATGCTGCCCGGCTCGTTCTTGACAGCCTCGTTGATGTCGTGAATGAGCTGCTTGGTCTTTCCCGAGCCCTTCAGTCCTGCAATGAGTTTCACCATAGAAATAACCTCCTTCGTGTGGTAGCTTCATTTTATCAGGCTTTTTCCAATTTTGCAAGCATTAATAACCCGGCTTGCCCAGCAGATGGAACATATTGCGCTTGTAGAATTCCACGCCCGGCTGGTTGAAGGGGTTCACCCCCAGCATGTAGGCCGAAATGCCGCAGGAAAGCTCGAAGAAATAGAACAGTTCGCCCAGCGTATCCGCATCGACCTCGTCGGTTTGCAGCACGATGACCGGAACGCCGCCGTCCACATGGGCATTCAGCGTGCCGAGGTAGGCCTGCTCCTCTACGAAGGAGAGGGTCTTGCCCTCGAGGTAGTTCAGGCCGTCGAGGTTCTTCCAGTCCGGCTCGATGGTCGTCTGCTTGGCCGGAGGCGCGAAGCGCACGACGGTCTCAAAGAGGTTGCGCTGACCCTGCTGGATCATCTGACCCAGAGAATGCAGGTCGGCGGTAAATTCCGCGGCGACGGGGAACAGGCCCTTGCCGTCCTTGCCCTCGCTCTCGCCGAAGAGCTGCTGCCACCAACCGGCGAAGCAGCGGAAGCTCGGCTCATAGCAGCACAGAAGCTCGATGGCCTTGCCGCGGCGATAGAGCAGGTTACGGATGACGGCATACTGCCACGCGGGGTTCTCAAAGGAGCGGATGTCCAGCTCCTTACGCGCACGGGCGGCACCCAGCATGACATCCATCGGATCGATGCCTGCCACGGCCATGGGCAGAAGGCCGACGGCGGTCAGAACGCTGTAACGGCCGCCGACATCGGGCGGAATGACGAAGGTCTCGTAGCCCTCCTCCGTGGCCATCTGGCGCAGCGCGCCCTTGGCGGGATCGGTGGTGACATAGATGCGCTTTTTGGCCTTCTCCGCGCCGTACTTGCGCTCGAGCATCCAGCGCAGCGCCCGGGTGGCAATGGCAGGCTCGGTGGTGGTGCCGGACTTGGAGATGATATTGACGGAGAAATCCTTCCCCTCAAGCAGTGCGCACAGCTCCTGCCAGGCGCGGGTGGAGAGGTTGTTGCCGGCGAAGAAGATCTGCGGGTCCTTGTCGCTGAGGTTGTGGTTCTGCCCCTTGACCAGCTCGATCGCAGCACGCGGCCCGAGATAAGAGCCGCCGATGCCCACGACTACGAATACGTCGGAATCGGCACGGATGCGCTCGGCGGCGCGGCGGATGCGGCGGAGCTCCTCGGTCTCCTCGAAGGTCGGAAGATTCAGCCAGCCGAGGAAGTCGTTGCCCGCGCCGGTGCCCTCGGTGAGGGTCTTGTGCGCGGCAAAAACCTCCTGCTCCGCTGCCAGCATATCCGGCAGAGCAAGGTCGCCCCAAACGTTGGATATATCAACTTTAATCATGGTGTTTATCTCCTTTGCGATAGTCTGCCATTATGTTACTGCAAATTCGCGCAAAACTCAACATTTTTTTGTCTCGGGAATGGAAAAATCCCGCGCGATGCGTTATAATGAGGGCAAACATCGTAAAGGAGACTTTTTATGCGGTACGGTTTTGGCGCGGACGTCGGCGGTACGACAGTCAAGCTGGGCTTTTTTGACGAAACGGGCAAGCGGCTGGAGAGCCGCGAGATTCCTACACGCACGGAAAATTGCGGCGAGGCGATCCTGCCCGACATTGCGGCGGCGGTCGAGGGCATTCTGGAAACGCACGGCATTGAGAAAAAGGACGTGCTGGGCATCGGCATCGGCGTGCCGGGCGCGATCTATGACGACGGCGAGCTGGTGCGCTGTGTGAATATCGGCGGCTGGGGCGGCTTTAATCTGCACAAGGAGCTGACGCGCCTGACGGGGCTGCCCGCAAAGGCCGGAAACGACGCCAATGTCGCTGCATTGGGCGAATACTGGAAGGGCGGCGGCGAGGGCTTCCGTTCGGTGCTGTTCGTCACGCTGGGCACAGGCATCGGCGGCGGCATTATCATCGACGACAGGATCCTCACGGGCGCGCACGGCGCGGGCGGCGAGATCGGGCACATCCGCATCAGTGCGCCGGATCAGCATCCGTGTACCTGCGGCTGCCGCGGCTGTGTTGAGCAATATGCCTCGGCCAACGGTATCGCACGCGTGACGAAAGAACGGCTCGCAGAATTTGACGGCGAAACCAGCCTGAGAAGCGTGGAGAACCTGACCTGCAAGGACGTGTGCGACGCGGCGAAGCAGGGCGATGCGTTCGCGGTCGAAACGCTGGAAATCGTCTTTGACTATCTGGCTGAGGCGCTGGCGTCGGCGGCGTGCGTGTGCGACCCGGAGTGCATCATTCTCGGCGGCGGCGTGAGCAAGGCCGGTACTTATCTGACCGAGCGCGTAGCGGCACACTTCGAGCGCCACCGCTTCTATGCCTGCAAGGGCACGAAATTCGTGCTTGCCACGCTGGGCAACGACGCGGGCATGTACGGCGCATTCCGTCTGATGCAGACGAACCGGTAATTTTTTCCGCGCATGAAAGCAGCATCCCTTCGGCAGAATAAGGCCGGAGGGATTTTTTATGGAAAAACCGAAGCCGACACCGGAACGCTGCTCCGAGCTGCACGACCCGAAGTTGCCCGTCGTCAACGGCGGCGCATGCGGCAACCGCGCACTTGATCGCGTGGTCATGGGACCGATTGACAGCGCAAAACCGGAAAATTTAGAAAAATACTAAAGTTTTTTTGCACAAAACAGGATAATTTTCAGAAAACCCGCGCCTTTGGATGAAGGCGCGGATTTTTTGATGCGCATAAATCAGCGTCTTCACACGGGCGGTTCGGAGGTCGTACCGCAGAAACGGAACATACGCAGGAAAAACGGGAAAGGAAGGGCGAAATGAGTTCGGAGGTTTCGGGAAAACGACGGTTTGCGGCGGCGTATCTTCGCTGCATGGACGCCGAGCAGGCGGCGAGAGAATTCGGCGGTGGGGATGGAATCCGGCTGCTGTCCTCTCCCGGCGTACAAAAAGAGCTGGAATTGCAGCGGTCGCTGTGCGAGGTGAAGCGGCAGGACGTCCTGCGCAGACTCGCACAGCTTGCCTTCGGGCGGGCGAACGACTGCGTGCGGCTGGTACTCGAAAGTGCGCCGGAGGTGGAAACGCTCGATCTGAGCCTGCTCTCCGAGGTCAAACGGAATGAAAAAGGCACGGTGGAGATCAAGCTGGTCGACCGCATCCGTGCGCTGGAACGTCTTTTGGAGTCGAGCGGCGGGGATACGGACTGTATCGACGCCTTTTTCGCCGCAGCAAACGAGGACGGCGAGGGTCTGTGATCTTTTCGGAAAAGCAGAAAATCGTCCTCAACTGGTGGAGGCCGCAGAGCCGCTGGCAGGAACGCGAGGCCATTATCTGCGACGGCGCCGTCCGCTCGGGAAAGACGCTTTGCATGGGGCTGAGCTTCTTTCTCTGGGCGTGCGCGACGTTTCGCGGCGCACGCTTCGGCGTGTGCGGCAAGACCATCGCGTCGCTGAGAAGAAATGTGCTGTCCGAGCTGCTGCCCAAGCTGCGCGCACTCGGGTTTTCCATCGCGGAGAAACGGACGGAAAATCTGGTGCGTGTGACATGGCATGGGCGGACAAACGACTTTTACATCTTCGGCGGGCGGGATGAAAGCTCGTCGTCTTTAATTCAGGGTATCACGTTCGCAGGGATTCTTCTTGACGAGGTCGCGCTCATGCCGCGCAGCTTCGTCGAGCAGGCCTGCGCAAGATGCTCCGTCACGGGAAGCCGCCTGTGGTTCAACTGCAATCCGGAGGGGCCGCAGCACTGGTTTTACAATGAGTGGATCCTGAACGCGGAGAACCGGAATTGCCTGTATCTGCACTTCACGATGCAGGACAATCCCTCGCTGTCGCCCGCCATCCGAAAGCGCTACGCGCGGCTGTATTCGGGCGTGTTTTACCGGCGGTTCATTCTCGGGCAGTGGGTCGCGGCCGAGGGACGGGTGTATGACTTCTTCGATGCCTCCGACGCGCCGCCTGTGCCGTCGGGCGAATTTTCCAAGTGGTACATCTCCTGCGACTACGGGACGGTGAATCCCGCATCCTTCGGGCTGTGGGGTGAGCAGGGCGGCGTGTGGTACCGCGTGCAGGAGTTTTATTTCGATTCGCGGCGCGAAATGCGGCAGATGACCGACACGGAATACGCGGCGGCGCTGCAGGCGCTGGCAGGCGGGCGGCACGTTGAGGCCGTGATCGTGGATCCGTCGGCAGCGAGCTTCATTGAGCTGCTGCGGCGCGAGGGCTGGCACGTCATTAAGGCGAACAACGACGTGCTGACCGGAATCAGAAGAACGTCAGACCTGCTGAAAAGCGGAACGCTGGTGATCTGCGCCACCTGCCGGGACTGTCTGCGGGAGATGGAGCTATACGTCTGGGAACCGGGCGCAGGACGCGACACGGTCAAAAAAGAACACGATCAGCTCGGCCTCCTTGCTCAGACCCGCCGCGATCTGCGCCGCGCTCGCGGCGCGGGCGGTAAGGCGTCCGGCAGGACGGTAAGACGGCGTAAAAACGGGATAACCGCAGGAGACTGCGTTTATCATAACGGAAGCCCTTGAGGAAAATCCCGGCGGCTTCCACATCAAATCGGAAAGGAGGAACCATGGTTTGAAAGCGAAAAAGGCAAAGCCGGCGACGGCAACGCAGCTGCGCTGCGGGCACGGCCACCCCTTCGGAAGCCTGCGCGCTTATGTGCCGCTGGGCGGGTCGGAGTACCGGCTGTATCAGTCCATGCGCGAGGCGCTGCCGATTCTGGACGCGGCAATCGAAAAGCTCGTGCGCCTGAGCGGCAGCATGACCGTGCGCTGCCGGAATCCGGAGGCCGAACGCAGGCTGAACGAATTTCTGCGCACCGTACCCTGCGGCTACGGGCAGCGCGGCATTGACAGCTTCCTTGCGGCCTATCTCAACAGCCTGCTGACCTACGGACGTGCTGTGGGCGAAATGGTCGTCTCGCAGGGCAGGCTCGAGGCGGTGTGCTGGGGCGACGTGTCGCAGCTGCAGATCGAGGAGGGCAGCAATCCCCTGGACGTGCATTTGTGCGCCTGTGACGAAACGGGCGCGCTGCGCCGTCTGCCGTATCCGCATCTGCTGCTGTTCACCACGCTCAACCCCGAGCCGGAGAATCCCTACGGCGTGTCCATGCTGCGCAGCATGCCGTTTTTGACGGACGTGCTGCTGAAAATCTACAACACCATCGGCGTCAACTGGGAACGCGCCGGAAATGTGCGCTACGCGGTCGTTTGCAAGCCCTCGGGCGAGGAGCGCGGCGGCGCGGCCGAGCGTGCGGAGGCCATCGCGCAGGAGTGGTCGGAGGCCATGCAGGACGCAAAAAGCGGCGTGGTGCGCGATTTTGTCGCGGTGGGCGACGTGAGCGTGAAGGTCATCGGCGCGGACGGACAGATTCTCGACTCCGAGGTGCCGGTCCGGCAGCTTCTCGAGCAGCTCGTGGCAAAGACCGGTCTGCCGCCCTTCCTGCTGGGTCTGAGCTGGTCCACGACCGAGCGCATGAGCCGCCAGCAGGCCGACATGCTCACAAGTGAGCTTTGGGCGATCCGGCGGACGGTCGAACCGGCGCTCGAGCGCGTGTGTGAGCTGTGGCTGCGGCTGAACGGCTACGGCGGACACGCGGAGATCGTCTGGGACGACATCTGCCTGCAGGACCTTGTGGAGGAAGCGCAGGCGCGGCTTTACCGCGCACAGGCGGCAAAGCTGGAGGAAACTTGAATTTCAAAACAGGAGAGTGATCGATCATCAAGCTGTGTAAGGAAGCGCGGCTGACGGGCGCGGGCACGCCCGACGCTGCGCAGCTTGAAAAAATCAACCGCTATGCCAAGTCGCCGCGCAGAGCAGAGGACGTGTACTGCTTCCGCGTGCGCCTGTGCGACGATCGCCCCGACCGCGACTTTGAGTGCTTTGACAGAGCGGCGCTGGAAAAGCTCGCAGAGCTGTTCCTCGGAAAAACCGGAATCTGCGACCATGAATGGTCGTCCGAACGGCAGGTCGCCCGCATTTTTGACACCGCCGTGGAGGAGCTGGACGGCGCGGCCTGCCTGGTCGCGCAGGCCTACATGCTGCGGTCGGAGAAAAACGCCGGACTGATTGAGGAGATCGAGGGCGGCATTAAAAAAGAGGTCTCCGTGGGCTGCGCAATGGCCAAGGCCACCTGCTCGGTCTGCGGTGCGGAATACGGCTCGTGCGCACACCGCAAGGGCGTCACCTATGACGGAAAGCTGTGTTTGGCGGTGCTGTCGGAGCCGACCGACGCCTATGAATTTTCCTTTGTGGCCGTCCCCGCGCAGAAGGGCGCGGGCGTCCTGAAGGCAATGAAGGGAGGAAGGAGCATGACGCTCAAGGAGCTGGTCGAGAGCAGCGGAAACGGCACGCTGCTCGACGAATTGCAGACGCTCCGGCGCGAGGCCGCCTTTGGCCGCGAACGCCGCGCAGAGCTGGAGCGGGAGGTCGTCTCGCTGGGACTGCTGCTGGATTTCGGCGCGTCCGAAGCCGTTTTGAAGCAGACCGCCGCCGCGCTTGACGGCGAGGCGCTGGTCACGCTGCGCGGACAGATGCGCGAAAAGGCCGCGGCACTGTTCCCACCGCAGCCGCAGCTTCCGGCTGCGGGCGGCAAATCTGCGGAGGTCGAATCCGCATACATGATCTAATATTTGGAGGTAAATCACATGGCAATTTCTTTTGAATCCATCGGACAGAAGCTCGTGAGCTTTAAGGCCAGCGCAGCATTGAAGGCCGGCAACCCTTGCATTCTTTGCGCAAATGACACCGTCATGCCCGCAAACGAGGGCGGCGAATTCTGCGGCATTGTCTCCGGCATCCGCGGCGGCATTGCAGGCGTGATCGTCGGCGGCTGCGTCACCGTGCCCTACACCGGCGAGGACGACCCCACCGTCGGCTACGGCTATCTGGCTGCCGACGGCAAGGGCGGCGTCGTCTCCGCGACCGAGGGCGGACGCTATCTCATCGTGAACGTCGACAAAACGGGCAAGACCGTCACATTCTTTTTGAATCACTAAGGAGGAACCAACGATGGCATATGATCAGATCCGTCTGGAAAAGGGCATGTACCGCGAGAGCGGAAGCAGCTTTACGCAGGTACTCGAGCGCCTCGACCCCAGCGAAAATTACCGCGGCACGCCGCTGGAGAAAACCGATGCGTTCCAGCGCCAGCTCAAGCGCTTTGACATCCGCGTCAAGGGCGCAGGCTCCGACCGCGTGGAAAAGTTCTTCTCCACCTATGAATCGGCCGTGCTGTTCCCGGAATTCGTCGCACGCGTCGTACGTCAGGGCATGGAGGAGGGCGACCTTTTGAAGAACATCGTCGCCTCGACCACCGAGATCGACTCCATGGACTACCGCAGCATCTACTCCGTCCCCGCCGAGGAGGATAAGCGTCTTGCCGATCTGGCCGAGGGCGCACAGATCCCCGCAACCGCCGTCAAGACCAAGGACAATCTTGTCCATCTGAACAAGCGCGGCAGAATGCTCGTGGCCTCGTATGAGGCGCTGCGTTTCCAGAAGCTCGACCTGTTCTCCGTGATGCTGCGCCAGATCGGCGCGTACATCCAGAAAATGCATCTGGCCGATGCGGTAAACGTGCTCATCAACGGCGACGGCAACAACAACGCAGCCACAACCTACACCATCGGCACCTCGCCCATCTCCGGCACCAAGGGCACGCTGGCCTATGCACAGCTTGTCGAATTCTGGGCGCAGTTTGCACCCTATGAGATGACCACCATGCTCGTCGGCAACGGCACGGTCGTGTCTCTGCTCAAGCTCAGCGAGTTCCAGAATCCGCTGTGCGGCATGAATTTCCAGGGCACCGGCAAGTTCGGCACGCCGCTCGGCGCAGAGCTGGTGCGCACCTCCGCCATGGCCGACGGCAAGATTCTCGCCATCGACAAGACGTGTGCACTGGAAATGGTGCGCGCAGGCGGCGTGAACGTGGAATACGACAAGCTGATCGATCGCCAGCTCGAGCGCGCCGCGATCACGACCATCTCCGGCTTCGGCAAGATCAGCGACGAGGCGGCCAAGCTGCTCGTGATCTGATATGGACGAGATCATCAGCGCCGCAAAAGAGGGCGCACTGACCCTGGCGGGCGGCGAGGATCTGTCAAGTGAGCAGCGCAGCCTGCTTCAGAGCTTCTGCGACGCGGCGGCGGATGCGCTTTTGGCGCGGCTGCGGCCGGGTGTTTCTCCGGCGGACTGTGCCAACAGTCTCACCGCCGCAATCATGCTCGAGGCGGTGGAGCTGTTCCGCAAGGTCAACGGCGGAGAAATCTCGCGGTTTGAAGCGGCGGGTGTATCCGTGCAGTTGAGCGGCACGTCGGGAATGGGCGAACGTCTGCTTGCGCCGTGGCTGAAGGGCGGCGCGGCTTTTCTGGGGGTGCGGTCGTGAAGGAGGTCTTTTTGTCTCTCCTGCGGCAGTTCGGAACGACCGTCACCCTGCGCAAGCCGGGCAGCACGAGTCTGACCTGCAAAGCATTTTTCCAGCCGGTGACGGCAAAGGGCGCACAGGCCATGCAAAAAAACATCCTGCCGGGCGGCACGCTCGAGCCGGGGCAGTATCTCTACATCGGCAATGCCGAGCTGCTGCCCGAGGAGGGCGACACGCTCGTATGCGCAGGTAAACGCTACCGCCTGCGCCGCTGCGACTGCGTCTATTTTCGGGACACGGCGCTCTTTTACTGGGCGCTGTGCACCCCGGACGGGAGGGACATCGCATGGACATGAGCGCAGGCATGCTGCAATGGCTCAAGGCGCAGGGCTTTCACGCCCTGCGCGCGCTGGAGGCGGCGCGGTTTCCGCGCGATGCCGGAACCTTCGTCGCCGTGGGCGAGGGAAAAACAAGCGTGCAGGCGCTTATGAACTCCTACATGGGCATGGACGCGGAGCTGACCGAGTATTACGGCTGTCTTATGCAGACGCAGCTCAAGCTCGAGGTCTATACGGCGCGGGAAAAGGGCGCGGCGGTCTGCGACGAGCAGACCGCCCTGTTGGTGGCTGCGCTTTGCAGGCGCGACGCGCCCTTTGCCTGCACGGAAGTAAGCGCGGAGCCGGTGCGCTACGACGACGCGGTGCGCTGCTTCTGCCGCAGCGTCACGGTCTCATATACGCAGTGGCTCTGCACCGAGGAGGAATGAACCATGAGCACATCGCCTTACTTTGCGGTGTCGGGCTTGAGCCTGACACTGAACGGCGCGCGCGTCGCGCTTGTGCAGAGCTTCTCGGTCAATTGCCTGACCGAGCGCGAGGCGGTCTGCGGCTTCGGCGACGGCGTGCCCAGCGGCTTTGCCAAGGGAAAGACCGTCTATGAAGTGACCCTCCGCCGCGCGGCGCAGATCAAGCCGGCGGTAGGCGACGGACTGGATCTGCCGTCGCTGGAAAATTTCACCGCCGAGCTGATCTGCCGCGGCTATAAAACCACCTTCACCGGCTGCCAATGGAAACGTATCGCGGAGGGCGGCGCGCCGGGCACGCCGGTCTTTGAGGAAATGGTGTTCGTCGCCTCCGGACGCAGCCGGACGGCACTTTGACAGGAGGAAATCCCATGCAGACGGCAATGAAATTCAAGACCTTTATCTGGCCGAATAATCCCACACAATGTTCCGTATCGCAGAAGAGGCGCACCGCGCAGCATCAATACCTCGACGGGACGCTCTGCACACAGGAATTCGGCAACGCCCCGCGCGTCTTTACGGCCGAGGGTGCATTCTTCGGCGCGAACGCATACGCGAGCTTTCTCGCGCTGCAAGCGCTCTTCCGCGCAGGCGGCTCGGGCACGCTGGTGCATCCGCAGTGGGGAAGCCTCACGGTCTGGTTTACCGCGCTGGAAGCGACGCAGGAGCCGAAGGAGAACTACGTCCGTTATCGCGCGACGTTTTTGGAGGGCTGACGATGTTCACGGGCTATATCAAGGGCGTCAACGAAAGCGACTACACCGAGCTTCCCAAGCCGCTGCGCTGGGAGATCGTCCGCGCGGACAAGCCGCAGTATGACAGCTTCACCTATGTGTTTCCCTTTGACGGCGCGTTCCGTGAGCGGCTCTCGGGCATTCCGAGCTTTCAGGCGAAGGACGGACAGACGCTGCTCTTTACGGGGCGCGTGGACGGCTTCACGGTCGGATTAGATGCCTCGGGCTGCGTGTGCACGCTCTATGGCCGCAGCACGGGTGCGCTCATGGTGGACAATGAGCTGCCTGCGGCCGAGCTGACCTCGCCCACGGTGCAGACCATACAACAGAAATATCTGGCACCGCTGGGCATTCTCATTGAGCGGGAAACAGAGCCGACGCCGCCCGAGACCTTCAAAATTCTGCTGGGAGACAGCGTCCTGAAGGTGCTGGCCAACTACGCGATGGCCGTCGAGGCACTCCCCTGCCGGATTCTGACAAACGGGAACCTGCGGCTTGCCTACACGCGCGCCGATTCCGGCATCACGCTGGAGCGCGGCGACGTTTTTTCGGCAGAGCTGCTCGACAGGCGGCGCGGCGTCGTCTCCGAATTCCGTCTGCTGGAGGATTACGGCTACGAGCCGCGGCACAACACTGCGTTTCTCACCGAGGGCGGCCGCGCCCGCCGCTACATGCGGCAGTGCGTCTATTCCGAGACGCAGATCATCTATGAGACCATGCGCAAGCGCAGGCTCTATCGCGTGCTGCTGCCCGGCACGGCACGCATCGAGCCTGCATCGCAGTTCACGCTGACGCTGCCGGAGTTGGGCGTGGACACCACGCTGTATGTCACGGAGTGCCGGTCGGTCGGGTCGCCGGAGGGCATTTTGTGCGAGATCACCGGCGCAGAATACTGATTTGCTGAGCCCTGCGGGAATTTTTCCCGCAGGGCTCAGACTGTCAAAAAAGTCCGTAATCGTCAAAATCGATTCACAATTTAATAGATTTTTGCTTTCTGGGTTTATTTACAAAAAAGTGGAGTATTCCGAACGATATCGTCTGAAAATCAGCTTACTGCGCAAGGATTTTGACTTACTGCGCAACTCACGCCCTACCGTACCTATGTACGCCGACGGGCGTGAGTTGCTTGTCTTCCGAACTTTTTCACAGTCTGGCAGCGTGCCGAAAAGAGGTTTTCGACACGCTGAGCCCTGCGGGAATTTTTCCCGCAGGGCTTTTTTTATCTTCCCATTCCCAGAAGCTGGCAGGTCATTTCGTGCAGCATGCGGCTGTGACGGGCTTCGTCGTCGGCCAGACGCGTAAAAAGCGCACAGTGCTCGGGGTAGCGCTCGGCGTCGGCACGGTAGCGCGCCGCGCTTTGCAGCTCGGCCTGATAGCATTCGCGCAGGCTCTGACAGAAATTCGCCGGACAGGCCGGTGCGGCCTCCGGCGCGTGGCATTCGCCCGTGTGCAGATAATAAAGCGCCGAGAGTGTGCGCGCGTGTACACCCTCCTGCGCGGCGATCGTGCGCAGTGTGCCCGCATAACGCCCGGCACAGCGTGCAAGGGCGAGATAAGTAAGGCGGGCGGCGTGCTCGGCATCGATGCGCACGCGGAGCGTTTCGACGATAGGCGCCTGCGTCTCGGGCTGGGATTGCAGGACGCGGTTCCACACGGCGCGTGTGGCGGCAGTGTCGTAAGGATCCATACGGATAACTCCCTTCTGATAACCTCGGCCGGTATTTCCGGCCTTCCCGCCAGTCTATGCACGGGGAGAGAAAAGCGTGCGCACGGGAAACGGTCTGCGGCAGCCGCGGGATTTTTCCTCTTTTCAAGCGCAGAAAAATGTGGTATAGTAATAGAGAATATAAAGATCGAGGTATTTCCCATGGACCACGACGAACACGAGCGCCTGCACGCGCTGGGCATCGCCCATGAACATGAACACGAGCAAGAACACCCGCACACCCACAAGCATCCCCATGTGCACGAAAATCAAAAGGTCGTCTCCAACCGACTGGCACGCGCCATCGGCCACTTGCAGCGCGTCAAGCGCATGGTAGACGAAAACGAGGACTGCTCCGACGTACTCATCCAGCTTGCGGCCGTGCGTGCCGCACTCGAGAGCACCGGCAAGGTGATCCTGCAGGATCACATCCAGCACTGCATCGTCGATGCCGTGGAGGAGGGCGACGAGCAGGCCATCCGCGACCTGTGCGCCGCGATCGATAAATTCTTCAAGTAAGGCAGGAGTCCATATGACCGAATTATCCAAACTGCGCAATTTCTCCATCGTTGCGCACATTGACCACGGCAAATCCACGCTGGCTGACCGTCTGCTCGAGGAATGCAAAACCGTCGATCACCGCGACATGGAGGATCAGATTCTCGATTCCATGGAGCTTGAGCGCGAGCGCGGCATCACCATCAAGGCGCGTGCGGTCAAGCTCGACTACACCGCCGACGACGGTGAAAATTACACGCTCAATCTCATCGACACGCCGGGCCACGTGGACTTCAACTATGAGGTCTCGCGTTCGCTTGCCGCGTGCGAGGGCGCGGTGCTGGTCGTGGATGCGTCGCAGGGCATTGAGGCACAGACGCTGGCCAACACCTACCTCGCCATTGACGCCGGTCTGGAGGTCGTGCCGGTCATCAACAAAATCGACCTGCCTGCCGCCCGTCCCGAGGAGGTCAAGCACGAGATCGAGGACGTCATCGGCATTCCCGCGCTGGATGCGCCGGAGATCTCCGCGAAAAACGGCATCAACATCCACGCCGTTCTCGAGGCCATCATCCACGGCATTCCCGCGCCGCAGGGCGACCGCGAAGCGCCGCTTCAGGCGCTGATCTTCGACAGCCAGTACGACTCCTATCGCGGCGTTATCGTCTATCTGCGCGTGAAAAACGGCGTGCTGCGTCCGGGCATGGACATCCGCATGATGGCCACCGGCGCGGAATACAAGGTCGTCGAGGTCGGCATTCTGCATCCGAACGAAATGATCCCCGTCGATGCGCTCGGCGCAGGCGAGGTCGGCTATCTCACCGCCTCGATCAAGAACGTCGCCGACACGCGCGTGGGCGACACCGTCACCGAGGCCGCGCGTCCCTGCGCAGAGCCGCTGCCCGGCTACAAAACCGTGCAGCCCATGGTCTATTCCGGCGTGTATCCCGCCGACGGCAGCAAATACGGCGACCTGCGCGACGCGCTGGAAAAGCTCAAGCTCAACGACGCATCCATGTCTTACACGCAGGAAAGCTCCATCGCGCTGGGCTTCGGCTTCCGCTGCGGCTTCCTCGGCCTGCTGCACATGGAGATCATCATGGAGCGCCTCGAGCGCGAATACAATCTCGACCTCATCACCACCGCGCCGAACGTCGTCTACCGCGTCACCAAGACCAACGGCGAAACCGTTGAGGTCTACACGCCGCTGAACTATCCCGATCCGGCCGAGATTCAGTCCTGCGAGGAGCCGTTTGTCAAAGCAAACATCCTAACGCCGCCGGAATACGTCGGCAACATCATGGATCTGTGCCAGCAGCGGCGCGGCGAATACCGCGACATGACCTATCTGGACGAGGGCCGCGTCGAGCTGCGCTATTTCATGCCGCTCAACGAGATCATCTACGACTTCTTCGACGCGCTCAAATCCCGCACACGCGGCTATGGCTCCCTGGACTACGAGATGGACGGCTACCGCCCGTCGCGTCTGGTCAAGCTGGACATCCTGCTCAACGGCGAAATCGTGGACGCGCTGTCCTTCATTCTCTTTGCCGACAACGCTTATGCGCGTGCCAGAAAAATCTGCGAAAAGCTCAAGGAGAATATCCCGCGCCAGATGTTTGAAATTCCCGTGCAGGCGGCCGTGGGCGGCAAGATCATCGCACGCGAGACCATCAAGGCGCTGCGCAAGGACGTTCTGGCCAAGTGCTACGGCGGCGATATTACGCGAAAAAAGAAGCTTCTGGAAAAGCAGAAGGAAGGCAAGAAGCGCATGCGCACCTTCGGCACGGTCTCGGTGCCGTCCGAGGCGTTCATGGCGGTCTTGAAGATGGACGAATGAGAACGGTCACGATCTACACCGACGGCGCCTGCTCCGGCAATCCCGGCCCGGGCGGCTGGGGCGCGATTCTCGAGTGGAACGGCGTGGAAAAGGAGCTTTCCGGCGGCGAAGCGCAAACGACCAACAACCGCATGGAATTGACGGGCGTCATCTCCGCGCTGCGCGCGCTGAAGGAGCCGTGTCATGTGGAGCTTTACACGGACTCGAAATACGTCGCGGACGCCGTTATGAAGCGCTGGGTCTACGCATGGCGGGCGAAGGGCTGGATCAAATCCGACAAAAAGCCCGCGCTGAACGTCGATCTCTGGGAGCAGCTTCTGCCGCTGCTGCAAACCCACGAGGTCACATGGCACTGGGTCAAGGGTCATGCGGAAAACGAAAAAAACAACCGCTGTGACCGCCTTGCCGTCGCGCAGAGCCAGAAATTTCGCGGCTGAACAGAAAGGAATCCGAAAATGATCTATGCAATCATGGCGGCGCTGGCCGCCGCAGTGGTCGGACTCGACCAGTGGACAAAATGGCTGACGATCCGGAACGTTCCCCTCGGTGCCGGGGGCGAGAGCATTCTCGGCATTTTCAGCATCACGCACATCGAAAACAACGGCGGCGCATGGGGCATGCTGGGCGGCCAGATGTGGCTGTTCTGCCTTGTCATGGCAGCGTTCCTCGTGATTCTGGTCGTCGCTATCCATAAAAAGTGGCTGACAAACAAGTTTGAGATGCTCTGCCTCGCGGCCGTTGCCGGCGGCGGCATCGGCAACATGATCGACCGTCTGCGCTTCGGCAAGGTCACGGACATGATCCGGCTCGATTTTGTCGATTTCCCGGTGTTCAACGTGGCGGACTGCTTCATCACGGTCGGCTGCGTGCTGCTGCTCGTCTACGTTCTGTTCTTCGACCGTAAAAAGAAAGATGAAGCTGCGGGCTGAGACCTCCGGGCAGCGGCTGGACATATTTCTGGCTGCCGCCGTACCGGAGCTGACACGCTCGGCTGCGCAGCGTCTGCTGGAGCAGGGCAATGTAACGCTGGACGGTGCACCGCTCAAAAAAAATGCCAGGACCGAAGCGGGCGCGGAGTATGAGCTGTGCCTGCCGGAGCTTCGCGAAACGGAGCTGGTCGCGCAGGATATTCCGCTGGACGTCGTGTACGAGGATGCGGACGTGCTGGTCGTGAACAAGCCCAAGGGGCTGGTCGTCCATCCTGCCGCCGGGCACGAGGACGGCACGCTGGTCAATGCGCTGCTGCATCACTGCGGCGAGAGCCTGTCCGGCATCAACGGCGAGAAGCGGCCGGGCATTGTCCACCGCATCGACATGGACACGAGCGGTCTTTTGATCGTCGCCAAAAACGACTTTGCGCATCAGAGCCTCTCCGACCAGCTCAAGGATCACACGCTGCGGCGTACCTATGAGTGCATCGTGCGCGGCGGCTTCCGCGAGGACAGCGGCACGGTCAACGCCCCCATCGGCCGTGACCCGCGCGACCGCAAGCGCATGGCCGTTACGGAAAGGAACAGCCGCCCCGCCGTGACGCACTGGACGGTTCTGGCGCGTTACGGGCAATACACGCATCTGCAGTGCCGTCTGGAAACCGGCCGCACACATCAGATCCGCGTCCACATGGCCTACATCAACCATCCTATCGCGGGCGACCCGCTCTACGGCGTCAGGAAGCCTGAGCTTGGTCTGACGAGCCAGTGCCTGCACGCGCGCGCGCTGACCTTCCGTCACCCGCGCACCGGCGAGGAGATCACCGTCACCTGTCCCCTTCCGGAGGAATTTGAAAGAGCACTGGAAAAGCTGAAAAATGCTTGATGATTTTCAGACTATCAAAAACCTATCTAACCGAAAGTTTCGGAGGGAGGGATAGTGTGAAAGGGAACCGTCAGGGTTCCCTTTCGCGTTCAATAACCCGCCGCAGCGGCCAAAATTGCAAAATAATAAAAAATACAAATTCAGATTTTGCAATTTTGCTGGCAGCTTGTCAAAAAAGTCCAAAAGGACTTTTTGACAAGCTTAAAATCCCGCCGGAGAAAACTCTGGCGGGATTTTTGTTGCGACGCAGGAGGTCGAGGACACTCCCAATCGGCATAAAATAACAACGGCACAGGGACGCATCGCTTCCCTGTGCCGTTGTTTACAGGATTCCTGTTTTATTCTGCCGAAATCAGGTAGTAATACACCGGCTGGCCGCCGTTGATGAGGTTGATCTCCGCATCCGGGCAGACCTCGGCAAACAGCCGCGCCGTCTGCTCGGCCTGCTCGGCGGTGATGTCCGCGCCGTAATAGATCGTAACGAACTCCGCGCCCTGCTCCTGCGTCTTTTCCGCAAGACCGCGCAGCAGCACATTGATGTCCGTATCGCTGCCGAACAGCGCGCCGCCGTACAATGCCAGATACTCGCCCGCGCGGATGTCGTGGCCGTCAAAATCGGAATCGCGGGCGGCATAGGTAATCTGCATGGTCAGAACGCCCTGCATCGCCTCGGTCATTGCGTCGGTATTCGTCCGCTCGTCGGCCTCCGGATCAAAGGCCAGCATCGCGGAAACGCCCTGCGGAATGGTCTTGGACGGAATGACGACGACCTTTTTCTCCGTCAGCGGCGCAGCCTGCTCGGCTGCCATGATGATGTTCTTGTTGTTCGGGAACACAAAGACCGTCTCGGCGGGCGTGGCGTTGATCTTGACCAGAATATCCTGCGTGGAGGGATTCATGGTCTGACCGCCCTCGATGATCTGGTCGGCACCCAGCTCGCGGAACGCGTCGGCAAGACCCTTGCCCGCGCACACGGCCACCATGCCGAAGGGCTTCTCCGCCGGTGCAAAGACGGGCTGAGATTCCAGCTCCTGCTCGATCTTTTCCAGATCGTCGGTGCTTCTGGCGGTGCGGCCGGCGGCAAGATCGTCATACTGCATGCGCATATTTTCGATCTTGGCCAGCTCCAGCGTGCCGTATTTCTGCGATTCGGTCAGCGCCTGCCCTGGTATATCCGTGTGGACGTGCACCTTGAAGGACTCGTCGTCCTCGCCGATGACGATGCTGTCGCCTATGGTGTTCAGATACGCGCGCAGCGGCTCCAGATCGACGTCCTCGCTGGCCTTGCGCATGATATACACCGTGTCGAAGGCAAAGGTGATGTCGCCGTCGCCCAGCTCGGCAAAATCGGCCTGCTCCTTCGTCTCGCCGGCGGCATTGGCCTCGATCTCCACGCCGCGGTAGACCGACAGCATGGCCTCAAGGACATACAGCCAGCCCTTGCCACCTGCATCCACAACGCCGGCCTTTTCCAGCACGGGGTTCTGGTGCACGGTCTCGGCCAGCGCACGCTCGGCAGAGGCGACGGCGGCCTCCAGAACGGCCTCGACGTCGTCGGACTCGATCGCCGCTGCGTCTGCCGCAGAAACGCGGGAAACGGTCAGAATGGTGCCCTCGGTGGGCTTCATGACGGCCTTATATGCGGCCTCGACGCCGCCGTTCAGCGCGGCGGCCAGCTCTGCGCCGTCGCAGGTCTCGCAGCCCTTGAGGGTCTTGGAGAAGCCACGGAACAGAAGCGACAAAATCACGCCCGAGTTGCCGCGCGCGCCGCGCAGCATGGCCGAGGCGATCTTGTCGGCAGTTTTGGTGAGCGTCAGCTCACCGGCCTTGCGCAGCTCGTCGGCCGCAGCGTTCAGGGTCATGCTCATATTGGTACCGGTATCGCCGTCCGGCACGGGGAAAACATTCAGCTCGTTGATCTGCTGCTTGTGGTTTTCAACGGAGGCAGCCGCGCTGAGGATCATTTTGCGGAGGCCGGCTCCGTCGATGGTAGTTCTCACGTTAGGGTACACTCCTCTCAGTCGATCATGATGGAGTCGATCACCACATCGACGTCCCGGACTTCCGTCTCCGTCTGCTTGGAGACGATATAACGCACCTCGGAAACGATGGACGCGCCCAGCGCGGGGATATTCACGCCCTGATCGATCACGATGTGCAGCTCGATGGAGATGCTGCCGTCGTCATTGGTGCGCACGAGCACGCCCTTGCCCATCGATTCGCGGCGCAGCAGGTGGACAAGGCCGTCCGAAACCGAACGCATCGCCATGCCCTTGACGCCGAAGCACTTCGTCGCGGCGTTGCCCGCGATGTTCGTGTAAACATTGTTGCCGACCTTGATCTCACCCAGATCAGTCTGCTGTCGGATCATGGAATTACCTCCTTTTTTAATTCGGGGAAGAAGCGGTTACACCATGCTTGCTTCCCAGCAGGCGGGCTTCTCCAGCCCGAGTAGCGTGGCAACGGTCGGCGCAACGTTTGCCAGACCGAACTTGCCTTCCTTGAGGACGTGCGTCTCGTCCGGGTCATAGATGATAAAGGGAACGGGGTTGAGGCTGTGGGCCGTGCGGATGGAGGTCTTGCCCTTCTTGGTCTCGGTCATCTGGTCGGCATTGCCGTGGTCGGCGGTGACGAGCACCAGATAACCCAGATGCTTAGCGGCCTCGATAATCTCGCCGACGCTCTTGTCCACGCACTCCATGGCCGTAACGACCGCGCTCATCACGCCGGTGTGGCCGACCATGTCGCCGTTCGGGAAGTTGCAGCGCAGGAAGTCGTATTTCTTCGACTCCATCGCGGCGATCATATGCTCGGTGATCTCCTTGGACTTCATCGCAGGCGCCTGCTCAAAGGGAATGACGTCCGAGGGGATTTCCTCATAGGTTTCGAGGTTCTCGTCGACCTTGCCGGAGCGGTTGCCGTTCCAGAAATAGGTCACATGGCCGAATTTCTGCGTCTCGGACAGGGCGTATTCGCGCAGGCCGTGGG
This sequence comes from uncultured Oscillospiraceae bacterium, assembly GCA_934667815.1. Lineage (GTDB taxonomy): Bacteria > Bacillota > Clostridia > Oscillospirales > Oscillospiraceae > JAZOXB01. The sequence continues at coordinate 32,484 of CAKUMO010000001.1, read as the reverse complement.
CGCAGAGCAGCTCGGTGAGGGTGTTCTTGATGACGGGCGGCTGCACGAGATAGTGCTCGGGAATCTTCAGGTCGCCGTCATATTCCAGCATACCGGCAAACTTCACGCCCGTGTAATCGCCGCGGTCGAATTTGTCGAAGTCCTTGCGGTCGAAGGCAAGGGAGATCTCCTGCGCGCGGTCGCCGCGGAAATTATAGAGAATGACGCTGTCGCCGTTGGCGATCTTGGCCACGGGCTTGCCGTCCTCGGCAATAACGAAGGCCGGGAGATCCTGATCGATGCAGCCCAGCTCGGCGCGGTAGGTCTCGATGGCCTCTTTGGCAGAGGCAAACTGACGACCGATGCCCTGCACATGCGTGCGCCAGCCGGCCTCGACCATCGGCCAGTTGGCCTCGTAGCGGTCCATGGTGATCTGCATTCTGCCGCCGCCGGAGGCGATGCGGTAGTCGCAGCCGTCCGTGCGCAGCTCGGCCAGTACGTCCTCGAGCTGCTGCACATAGTCCAGCGCGGAGGTAGCGGGAACATCGCGGCCGTCGAGCAGGATGTGGCAGTAGACGCGCTTTGCACCCTCGACGTGCGCGTGGCGCAGCATGGCGATCAGGTGGCTGATGTTGGAATGCACGTTGCCGTCGGACAACAGGCCGAGGAAGTGCAGCGCCTTGCCGTCCTGCTTGGCGTTTTCAAGCAGGTCTTTCCATGTGGCCGAGGCAAAGAGCGTGCCGTTCTGAATGGATTCGTTGACGAGTTTCGCGCCCTGCGAATAGATCTGGCCGCAGCCGAGCGCATTATGGCCGACCTCAGAGTTGCCCATATCGTCGTCGGTGGGCAGGCCGACGGCCGTGCCGTGCGCCTTGAGCCAGTTGTGCGGGCAGGTAGCCAGCAGACGGTCGAGATTCGGTGTCTTGGCTACCGCGACTGCGTCGCCGCTGCCGCCGTCGCCCTTGCCGACGCCGTCCATGATAATCAGAACAATTGGTTTTTTCATATATCAGAGTCTCCTCCAATTCTATCTCATTTGGGGCGCTCCACCGGAGTGCCCCTTTTTTAGCTTTCTTATTTTACTACATTTTGCGCGTTTGTACAATCATAATTTTGCACTTTCTGGATTCCGGACAAAAAATGCCCAAAAAACCGCCGCAAAACTGTGGACAAGCGCTTAATTCAGGCCATTTTCACCCTGCTCGAGCAGCTTCTGCACCGCCTCGCGCAGCCCATCCGGAAGCGGCGCATCGGCGCTGACGGTCTCGGCCGCAGCCTGCTGCGCCTGCTGCAGGACACTCAGGTCCTGCGCAAGGTCGCCTAAACGGAACACCGGCAGGCCGTGCTGGCGGCTGCCGAAGAAGTCGCCGGGGCCGCGCAGCTTCAGATCCTCCTCCGCGATGCGGAAGCCGTCGTGCGTTGCGCACAGCGCGCGCAGGCGCCGGATGGTCTCCGTGCCCTTGTTGTCCGAAACCAGAATGCAGTAGGACTTCGCGCTGCCGCGCCCGATGCGCCCGCGAAGCTGGTGGAGCTGCGACAGACCGAAGCGGTCTGCGTTCTCGACGACCATCACTGTCGCGTTCGGGACATCCACGCCGACCTCGATGACCGTCGTGGACACCAGAAGATCAAACTCGCCCGCTGCGAAGCGGCCCATGACGTCCTCTTTTTCTGCGCCCTTCATCTTGCCGTGCAGCAGCGCCACGCGAAGCTGCGGGAACACGCGCTCTTTGAGCGTCTGCGCCCACTGCTCCGCGGCCTTCAGGTCCTCAGTCTCGCCCTCCTCGATGGCGGGACAGACGATAAAGCACTGGTGCCCTTCTTCGGCCTGCTTTCGGATAAAGCCGTTCAGGCGCGCGCGGTAGCTCTCGTTGACCAGGAAGGTCTCCACCGGCTGGCGGCCCGGCGGCAGCTCATCGATGACGGAAACCTCAAGGTCGCCGTACATCATCAGCGCGAGCGTGCGCGGGATCGGCGTAGCGGACATCAGAAGCAGGTGCGGATGCGCGCCCTTTTCCAGCAGCGCCGCACGCTGCGCCACACCGAATCGGTGCTGCTCGTCGGCCACGACAAGCCCGAGCGCGGAAAAGACCGTCGTCTCGGTCAGAAGCGCATGCGTGCCGATGACGATGTCAAACTCGCCCGCAGCAATCCGCGCGCGCAGGTCGCGCTTCTGCGTGGGCGTGAGGGAACCCGTGAGCAGGCAGCAGCGCACGCCGAGGGGCGTAAGAAGCGGCGAGAGCCGTTCAAAATGCTGCCGCGCGAGGATCTCCGTCGGCGCAAGCAAGGCGGTCTGCCTGCCGTTTTTGGCCGCACAGAAGGCCGCCGCCGCCGCGACCATGGTCTTGCCGCTGCCGACGTCGCCCTGCACCAGCCGGCTCATGGGCCTGCCGGAACGGAAATCGCGCAGGATTTCGGCGATCACGCGCTTCTGTGCCCCCGTGAGCGCGAAGGGCAGCGCGTTCTCAAATTCCGAAAGCTCCGTTTCTTCATAGGGCGGCACGGAAACGACCGTGCGCCGTGCACGCATCAGGCTCAGTGCCGCGAAAAAGACATAAAATTCTTCAAAAATCAGCCGCCGCCGCGCATTTTCCAGCGCTTCGGCGCTGCTCGGATTGTGAATTTCCCGCAGCGCCTCAGCCGCGCCGCACAGGTCGTAACGCCCACGCAGTGCCTCGGGAAGCGGCTCTGCAAGCGGCACGACGGCCATGGCCGCCTGCACCGCCTGCGCAGCCATCTTGTTGGTCAATCCGGCCGTCAGAGAATAGACGGGCAGAATGCGCCGCGTGAGCACGCCCGCAGCCTCCACCGGCTCAAAGAGCGGGTTGGTCATCGCGTAGCCCAGATAGTCGCCCGTCAGCGTGCCATAGAAGCAGTAGGTATCTCCGCGGTGCAGCTTTTCGGCGAGATAACCCTGATTGAAAAATGTCAGATGCAGACGCGCGGTGTCGTCCGCGACCGTAACCTTGACCAGCTCCAGCCGCCTGCCGCCGGGCTTGGGGATAGCATGCGACTGCGGATTGGTGACCACGCTTGCAATGAAGCAGGCGGGCACGCCCGCCTCCAGCTCCGCGACGGTCACGAGCTTCGTGCGGTCCTCGTAGGCGCGGGGATAGAAGCGCACCAGATCCTCGGGCGTGTGCAGACCGAGCTTTTCCAGAAGCGCCGCACGCTTCGGCCCGACGCCGGGCAGCACCAGCAGCGGATTTTTCGCAGTTGCCATGTCGTTCCTCCCCTTTCCTCGCGGTCAGCGTTATTTCAAATACATTATAATATAGAATTCTTTGCAGGAGCCTTCCAGCGACGGCTCCGCTTTCGTCCCTGCCGAGAGATTTTGCGTCAGGTCAAGGCGCGGGGACGCAGACATACTTTGTGTATTTCAAGTTCCCGCGCCGATGAGCTGGCACAAAAGATCCGCCGATGGCCAATGCGCAAAAAGCCTGATGGTGCTTATAACCATCAGGCAGTCTTTTGCGTTCCATTACGCCATTGCGTTCATCTTCACGGTCATGCTGCTCTTTTTGCGGGCGGCATTGTTCTTGTGAAGGATTCCCTTGTTGACGGCCTTGTCAACAGCGACGACGGCGGCCTTGTAGGCGACGTCAGCCTGCTCACGGTTCCCCTCTGCAACAGCAGCGTCGAACTTCTTGAGGGTCGTCTTCAGTGCGGACTTATCCATCTTGTTTCGCTCGTTGGCAACCTTGGACAGCGCAACTCTCTTCTTCGCGGACTTGATATTGGGCATGGATTACACCTCCTCCGATGGCGTTTATCTAAAAACCATGTATTTAATCTCATGCAGGAATCTATTATAATGGCCGGGTTCAATAAAATCAACCTTTTTTTTCGAATTTTCAGAAAAATTTTCACAGGTTGGCGTTTTTTTCGGGCAAACTAAGGCAAAAGCGGCGGCTTTTCGCAGGAGGAATCGACCATGAACGTCCGAACAGACCTCGCCTTGGAGGCAAAAACGCTCTGGGAGCAGTCCGCAGGGCAGACCACGCGCCTTTCCGGCGTGCGTGCCCGCGAGCGGGAACGCGCCGGCTTCACCGTCACCGAGGTGGAAATTCTCGATAAGCAGGGCGAAGCCGCGCTGAAAAAGCCCGCCGGACGTTATATCACGGTCGAGCTGAAGTCCGCTGACCGCGACGCGCACCGTGCGGCACAGGCCGTGGCGCAGGAGCTGCAGGAGCTTCTGCACTTAAAGGATAAAACGCGTGTGCTCGTCGTCGGTCTGGGAAACGAGGCCGTCACTCCCGATGCGCTCGGCCCGAAAACCGTGGCCGGTCTGTTTTTGACGCGGCATCTGATCGAGCATCTGCCCGAGCACTTCGGCTCTCTGCGCAGTGTCAGCGCCGTCGCGCCCGGCGTGCTGGCCACGACCGGCGTGGAAACGCTCGAGCTGGTACGCGGCGCCTGTGCGCATGTGAAGCCCGAGTGCGTCCTGTGCATCGACGCGCTGGCCGCAGGTTCGCCCGAGCGCCTGTGTACGACCATTCAGATGAGCAGCACCGGCATCGTGCCCGGCTCGGGCGTGGGCAACCGCCGCGCCGCCTTTGACAAAAAAACGCTGGGCGTTCCGGTCTATTCCCTCGGCGTTCCCACCGTGACCGACGCGGCCTCCGGCGCACGGATGATCGTCACGCCGCGCGATATTGACGCGCAGATCCGCTTTCTTTCCGCCGTCCTCGCCGGTGCGATCAACCGCACGCTGCACCCGAATCTGACCGCCGAAGATTTTGCACAATTTGTCCCTTTTTCGTGTGTCTGATTTATGTAAACTGCATATGCACCGCTTGCAAATGCCCTTGCACAGGCGAGGCTGTGCACAAACCTGTGCAAAGTGTGCAAAACTCTTGAAATTAAACAGTCTGCGTTGCCGGTGCCGGATTTGCGTCCGGTGCACCGGGCTGCATATTTTTTTGAATACAATAAAAATTTTCAGTTTCAATAATTCCGTAATTCCGCGATAATTTGATTTTATGTAAACGAATCCCCTGCGGAATTTGTCGAAAAAGTTCCGTTTTTCGGATACCGAGTCGAAATCAGGCTGTGTCGTAAAAGCGCAAATGCGGGGTTCTGCCGTCGAGCGCCGTCGAAGTGACGAATTTTTCAAGAAAACCACCCCGCCTCGTTAGAATCACCAAAAACCGCCTGCGTTATTTGTGCATTATCCCAGCTTGCCGAGACCCCCTCTCCGATGGTATCATATATGTTACTAAGGTAGGTGCGTCTACTCCACAAAATAGACCGCATTCTGCCAAAAAAGGAGGATAAAACACATCCGCAGGGCTTGCGGTGCGGCAGTGTGGAGACCTGTCGCAATGCGTCGCGCGTAAGCGGACGCGAGACATGGGCAAGCGGAGGCTCCCGTGTCAAAGCCGGTTGCATGGCAAGTGTAACACTGAAAAACATCAAGAAAATCTACCCGAACACCGAGACCAAGAAGAAAAAGCGCAAGAAGGGCGAACCGGAAGAGAAGAAGCATAATCTTCAAATCACTGCCGAAGGCGTCGTCGCCGTTCAGCAGTTCTCTCTGGACATCAAGGACCGTGAATTTATCGTTCTGGTCGGCCCGTCCGGCTGCGGCAAGTCCACGACCCTGCGTATGATCGCCGGCCTCGAGGAGATCACCGAGGGCGAATTGTACATCGGCGACCGTCTGGTCAACGACGTTGCGCCCAAGGACAGAGACATTGCGATGGTTTTCCAGAACTATGCACTGTATCCGCACATGACCGTGTTTGAAAATATGGCCTTCTCCCTGAAGCTCAAGAAGGTCCCCAAGAAGGAGATCGAGCAGAAGGTCCACGAGGCCGCCGAGATTCTCGGCATCACCGAATACCTCGACCGCAAGCCGAAGGCGCTGTCCGGCGGTCAGCGTCAGCGTGTCGCCATCGGCCGCGCCATCGTGCGTGATCCGCAGGTGCTGCTGATGGACGAGCCGCTGTCCAACCTCGATGCAAAGCTGCGTAACCAGATGCGTGCGGAGATCATCAAGCTGCGCTCCCGCATCAACACCACCTTCATCTACGTCACCCACGACCAGACCGAGGCTATGACGCTGGGCGACCGCATCGTCATCATGCGCGACGGCTTCATTCAGCAGATCGGCACGCCGCAGGAGGTCTTTAACCATCCGCTGAACCTGTTCGTCGCAGGCTTCATCGGCACGCCGCAGATGAACTTCTTCCGCAACGCCAAGCTCGTCAAGCAGAACGGCCAGTACGCCGTCGATCTGCTCGGCCGCCACATCGTCCTTGACGCAGAGCGTCAGAAGGTTCTCGCCGACCGCAATGAGCCGGAGCATGATGTCATCGTCGGCATCCGTCCGGTGCATCTGAACATTGCTGCGCAGGGTCTGCCCGCGACCATCGACGTTTCCGAAATGATGGGCAGCGAGATGCACCTGCACCTGACCGTCAGCGGTCAGGATGTCATCGCGATCGTTCCGACCGCCGGTCTGAACCTCGACGACGTCCGCACCGGAACACAGACGCACTTCGACTTCGACCCGACCCTCATGCACCTGTTCGATCCGGAGACGGAGAAGAACCTGTTCTGAGGTTTTTGAAAATCAAAGCCACGCGTCCGGCAGGAATCCCCTGCCGGACGCTTTTTCCGCCTCCATGCACCTACGCATTTGCGTCATTTTGCCGTCATAGCTCATCCCACCCGCGCATACCATGTACCACGAGACTGTGGGGGAGGCTATCAAATGAGTAACATCTATGCCGACATTGCCAAACGGACGGGCGGCGACATTTATATCGGTGTGGTCGGACCCGTGCGCACGGGCAAGTCTACGCTCATCAAGCGCGTGATGGAGGGGCTGGTCATCCCGAACATCGAGGATCTTTATCAGCGCGAGCGTGCCAAGGACGAACTGCCGCAGAGCGGCTCGGGCAGGACGATCATGACCGCAGAGCCGAAATTTGTGCCCGAGCACGCCGTGGAGATCAGTCCGGACGGGACAGCAAAGCTGTCCGTGCGCCTGATCGATTCCGTGGGCTACATGGTGCGCGGCGCCATCGGCGCGACCGAGGACGGGCAGCCGCGCATGGTCACAACGCCGTGGTACGACCACGAGATTCCTATGACCGAGGCCGCCGAGCTGGGCACCAAAAAGGTCATGGAGGAGCACAGCACCATCGGCCTTGTCGTCACGACGGACGGCACGGTCACGGACATCCCGCGCGCGGATTACATTGAGGCCGAGGAGCGTGCCATCCGCGATATGCAGGCGACGGGGAAGCCCTTCCTCGTGGTCGTAAACTCGGCCAGACCGGACGCGCCCGAGGCGCAGACGCTGCGCGATTATCTTCAGGATACCTACGGTGTCAGCGCAATGGCCGTCGATTGCCAGTCCATGCAGGAGGCGGAGCTGACCGCGCTTCTGACGGAGCTGCTATACGCATTTCCCATGCGCGAGATGCGCGTGTTCCTGCCCGCGTGGGTGCAGGCGCTTGAGTGCGATAACCCGCTCAAGGCCGCACTGTTTGAAGCCATGCGCACGAACGCCGCGCAGATCTCGCGTCTGGCCGAGACCGAGGCGGCGATCAAGCGCATCTGTGAGCTGGAGCAGGTCTGCGGCTACCGCATCGAGTCCATCGACCTCGGACGCGGCATCGTGAGCTGTGAGCTGGAATTTGCCGAGGGGCTGTTCTATCGCACGCTGGGCGAGCGCACAGGTTTTGAGATCGAGAACGACGGCCAGCTTCTGTCGCTGCTGACCGCGCTGGCCGAAATGAAAAAGCAGTACGACAAAATCTCCGCCGCGCTCGAGGAAGTGCGCGCGACGGGCTATGGCATCGTCATGCCCACGGCCGACGAAATGCACATGGAGGTGCCGGAGATCGTCCGCAAGGGCAGCGCCTACGGCGTCAAGCTGCGTGCAAGTGCACCGTCCATCCACATGATGCGTGCAGACATCAAGACGGAGATCAGCCCCATGGTGGGCGATGAGCAGCAGTCCGAGGAGCTGGTCAAGTACCTGCTGGGCGAATACGAGGGCAACACGGAAAAGCTCTGGCAGAGCAACATTTTCGGCAAATCCGTGTTCGAGCTGGTCAACGAAGGGCTGACCGCAAAGCTCAAAAAAATGCCTGAGGATGCGCGTTACAAGCTCAAGGACGCGCTGACGAAGATCATCAACGAGGGCGCAAACGGACTGATCTGTCTGCTGCTGTGAAATTAACAGACCCGCAGCGTCTGCAAGCGCTGCGGGCCTGTCTTTCCTTGCAAACCCTTGCTACGCAAGGACTCTACTGCCAGTAGAGTCCCGTTCCCGCGCCCGTAGAGGCCAGCCCCGGGAAAGTGGTGTGACTTTTTGGCGGTCTTGGGGTATGCTCTGCACATCGGGTCTGCGCCCGTGCATTACAGAGAAACGAGTGATCCCATGAGCTTTATTATCCTGTCCGACACCTCCTGCAATCTGCCGCAGAGCCTTCTGGCACCGGAAGAGATCCGTCTGGTCCCCTTCACCTACTACCCACGCGAAAACAGTGCGCAGCAGCTGAGCTGCACGGACATTGAGCATTTTGACAGCAAGACCTATTATGACGAGATTCGGGAGGGCAAGCTCTACAACACCTCTCAGATCGCGCCGCAGACGTATTTTGACCTCATCGAGCCGTATGCAAAGGCCGGCAAGGACGTGCTGTACGTCGGCATGTCCTCGGGCATCAGCGGCTCGTACCATTCCTCACAGATCGCAAAGCAGATGCTTGAGGAAGCCTACCCCGAGCGCAAATTTCTGATGTTTGACACCATGGGGGCCTCTCTGGGCGAGGGGCTTGCGGTTCTGTACGCGGCCGAGTGGCGGCGACAGGGCAAGAGCATTGACGAGTGCTACGCCGCGCTCGAGGCGCTGCGCCCGCGCATCTGTCAGGTGTTCACCGTGGACAGCCTGAAGCATTTGCAGCGCACCGGACGTCTGTCCAACGCCGCGCGCATCCTCGGCACGGTGCTGAACATCAAGCCCATTCTCAAGGGCAACGAGCTTGGGCAGATCGTGACCGCAGAAAAGGTACGCGGCAGCGCCCGTGCGCTCAAAGCGCTGGCCGAACGCTATGACGCGGAGGTACGTGAGCCGGAAAAGCAGATCGTCGGCATCGCCCACGCGGACAACCCCGAGGGCGCGGCGCAGCTTGCGGCGCTGCTGCGGGAAAACAACCCGCCGAAGGAAATTCTGACGGTCTGCTACGAGCCGGTAACAGGCGCACATGTCGGCCCCGGCACGGTCGCGCTGTTTTTCCTCGGCGACAGCGATGTGCGCTCACATTGACCATCGCGGGAGAATATATACCGCAAAAGGACGCTGCACTCGCAGCGTCTTTTTACATAAATCAGAAGAAAATCTGATGCAGCAGCGCCAGCACATAGCCCGGCAGGCCAAGGAAGCCGACCAGACAGCCGTGCAGGAAGTTGATGTCGATGTAAAACCAGAAACCCGTCAACTCCGCAAGGAGATTCGACAGCATCAGCAAAATGCAGCCCGCCGCCGTGTTGATGCAGATCTTCCAGATCCAGCGGATGGGCGTGCTCAGCAGCTTGATAAGCAGCGCAACGGCCGCGACGGTCACGACGACGGCAATGATATTTTCCATAATTTCCCACCTCAAAAAATGCAATAATTGTTCCGGAAACGGCCATACTAGGCTCGGACACGGATCGGAAACGCGACATTGTGTACAGGTGCGATCAGGACGGCCAAACCGGATCGAGCGGATTCCATAGATTTGTGTCAAGCGTATCGCGCGGTCGATGCGAATCCCGGGACGGGCGGGCAGACTTTGCCCGCCCTTACATATTTTATACGAAATGAGTCAAAATTACAACCGCTGCCACAGGATTTTGTTTACCCCTGCCCCGTCCAGCCCAGCTCAGCAGAAACGGCGGCGGCCGCCGCAGCGACAGCCGTGCGCATTTTGGCGAAGGTCTCCTCGCTGACCGTCGCCATGCAGATCACGCCGATGGCATAGCTGCATTCGCGGCGGCTGTCGAAGATCGGCGCGGCGACGGATTGCAGCCCCAGACGGTATTCCTCGCGCTCCTCGGCGTAGCCCGCGCGGCGCAGCGCAGGCAGCGCGTCCAGAAGCGCCTGCAGGTCCGTCACGGTCGCATTGGTGTACGCGCGCAGTTCGCGGCGGCGCAGCAGTGCGCCGACCTCGCTGGCAGGACGGTTCGCAAGGATAATTTTACCCTGTGACGTGCAATGCAGCGGCAGGCGCGTCCCGGCCTCGGAGGCAACACGGAAGCTCGTGTGCGGCTCCTCACAATCGACCAGAATCAGCTCGTCGCCCGAAAGCCGCGCCAGATACGCCGACTCGTGCAGCCGGTCAACGATCCCCTGCAAGTGCGGCTTGCAGATCTCCGGCACGTTCCAGCCCTGATTGACCGCGCTGCCCAGCTCAAAAAGGTGGTAGCCCAGCCGGTATTTTCCGTCGGTCGCATTCTGCTCAACCACGGCCGAGTCCAGCATTGAGGCCAGCAGGCCGTGGATCGTGCTCTTGGCCCAGCCTGTCATGTGCTCCAGTTCACTGAGCGACAGCGGCCGCCGCACCTGCCAGAAGCAGTCGAGCAACTCGATGGATTTTTCAATGGAGCGCACGCGTCTCCCGCGCGTTGTCGCCATAAAGACACCTCCGTCCGATTATTTCAGGATAATCCGCGCACCGCCGCGGTAAGGCTCGACCGTACCGATGCGCTGCGCCGAAGGAACGGCCTCCCGCAGGCCGGCATACAGCGCCTCGGCGTCCGCCGGATCGACCGCGATGAGCAGGCCGCCCGAGGTTTGAGGATCATATAACGCGTCCTGCACATTGAGTGGCACCTCGCCCGCGTCCACAAACGGCTCGGCAAAATTACGGTTGCGGTAGACCCCGGCGGGCAGGATGCCCATGTCGGCAAATTCCAGCGCACGCGGCAGAAAATCGATCCTTGACGTGTCAATATGCAGCTCGGTGTCACTCCCCTGCGCCATTTCCAGACCGTGCCCCATCAGGCTGAAGCCCGTCACATCCGTGCAGGCATGGACGCGGTAGTTGACCATCACGTCGCGCGCGCCCTTGTTGAGCGTCGTCATAAGCTTTGTTACGCGTTCTTCAATCTCGTGCTCGAGCAGCTCGGCCTTGGCCGCCGTGGTCAAAATGCCCACGCCCAGCGGCTTGGTCAGGAACAGCACATCGCCGGGCTTCGCGCCGGAGTTGGTCAGGAGCTTGTCCGGATGGACAAAGCCCGTAACCGCGAGGCCGTACTTCGGTTCGTCATCCAGAATGCTGTGGCCGCCCGTGATGATTGCACCGGCCTCGTAGACCTTGTCATAGCCGCCGCGCAGCAGCGCGTGGACGGCCTCCTTGGGCAGACTGTCCGGCACGGCCATGATGTTCAGCGCCAGCTTTGGTTCGCCGCCCATCGCGTAGATGTCAGAAAGTGCGTTCGTCGCGGCGATCTGCCCGAAGGTATAGGGGTCGTCGGCGATCGGCGGGAAGAAATCCACGGTCTGCACGAGGGCGAGATCGTCCGTGATCTTATAGACCGACGCATCGTCCGACTTGTCGAAACCGACAAGCAGATTCGGGTCGGAGTGCACGCGGATGCCGTCGAGCAGCTTGGCCAGCACGCCCGCGCCCACCTTCGCGCCGCAGCCGGCGCATTTTGCCAGTTTGGTCAGCTTGATGTCCTCCATGTCATCCCTCCAGAATCCTTGTGAATTGTAAAATCGCCTGTAATACGCCGCCGCCAACGGCAAGCGCCTTGTCAGAAACCGTATCGCAATAGGCCGTTTCGCCGCGCGGATCGACGTCACCGGACTTCATGCCCCTGTGCACGGGCGTGCCGTCAGCCAGAATTCCGCGCAGCACGCCGTCAATGTGGCAGAGCATCGGCACACTGTCTACCTCGCCGGCGGCGTCCCCGGCCCTGACCTTCGCGCCAATGTCCAGTAGCTGGTGGAAAATACCGTCGGCAGGCGCACGCAGAACGCGCTCCCCAGCGAAGCCGCCGATCAGGCCGGGAATGTTCGTGTTCGGGATGGGCGAGCCGTGCGTGATGACGCGGCCGAGATAATGCCCACGCATGGTTTCGACCGCCGCATGACAGTCCACACCTGCGGTAAAGCCCGGCCCCACGCCGACGACACAGGGCGCGTCGGTGATGCGCGTGCCGAGGTTGCGCTTGGCCAAGATCGCATCCACGACCGCGTCAGGCTTTAACTGCGCGATGCAGGCGGCCTCCGGGTCGGCCAGGACGGCAATATTGCCGCGTGAAAGAATATTTTTGACGTCCTCGACGCGTTCGGCGCGCTCGGCAGTCACATCCTCAACCTGCATCGTGCCGAACAGCAGCGCCTGCGAAAAGCAGACCGTGCGGCGGATGGCCGTCGGGTGCGGCAGATCGGTCATGACGATCTGCATGTGCGCGTGGTGCAGGCGCAGCGCGATGCCGGAGGCAAGGTCGCCCGCGCCGCGAATCAGAACGAGCATATGATCTCTCCTTTTTGCAATGAAGCAGTGATAACAGGACAGTTTAGCAGTTTGATAAGTTGTTTTGCGGCCTCAATGCCCCCGGGTGCGTCGGCCTGATTCAGCAGTACGCGCGTGTGCAGCGCCTCGGCGTTCAGAACCCGCGCCGCCATCTCCGGCGTAGCTGCATCCGTGATCGCCGCGCCCGCAAGCGCGGCAAAGCGCTCCGGCCGGTGCGCTGCCTCGCAGATCGGTTTTCCGAAACCGGAAAGGCCGACCACGGCAATCGTCTGCCCGGCGTTCTCCGGAACGACCGGCTCGTGCGGCAAATGCGCTTTTAATGGTCGCCCGGCGGAGCCGTCGGCCTCGACAAGCACAAAATCCGCCAGCCGCGCCAACTCGGAAAAGCTCTGCGCGGGCGCGGCGAGCTTACCGGAGTCACCGGGCGTTCCGACGCATAACACGTCCAGAACTCTGCCCGCCCTCTCGGAAAAGGGCAGATGCGCAGGAGGCCAGATGTGCGTGGAGGTGGCGACGATCACGCTGCCGCGCGTGCGAAGCTCGTCCGCCAGCCGGTACAGCAGCGACGTTTTTCCGCCGCCGCCGATGATCGCGGTCACACCGCGCGTGATTTGAAGCGCGTCTGCAAAGCTCGTCATACTGTGCCTCCTCGTTATTCTATATATAGAATAACATGCGAACGCGCATTCGTCAACCGGGATTGACGAACAGAACGCCGTGTGTTATACTATTTTTATGGAAAATACGAAATTACGGCCGGTTTTGACGATTCGTCTGTTCACGGACGAGAAGTGCTTCGGTCCGGGCATCGCGGAGCTGCTGCGCCGTGTGCGGGAGCTGAAGTCGCTGCGCGCGGCTGCGGCCTCGATGGGCATGGCCTATTCCAAGGCGTGGACGATCGTGAAAAATTCGGAGGAAGCCCTTGGCTTCAAGCTGCTGGAATCCACCACGGGCGGCAGGCACGGAGGAGGTGCGACGCTTTCCCAAAAGGCAGAAAATCTGCTTGCCGCGTATGAACGCTACTGCGCCGCGCTGCGCCGCTGCGCCGCCGAGACTTTTACAGAAGCATTCGGGGAATTCCTGTAAAAATCGGAGACACCCGTGGGTGTCTCCGCTCAGCGTGTCGAAAACCCTTTTTCGGCACGCTGCCAGACTGCGAAAAAGTTCGTAAGACAAGCAACTCACGCCCGTCGGCGTACATAGGTACGGTAGGGCGTGAGTTGCGCAGTAAGTCAAAATTCTTGCTCAGCAAGCTGGTTTTCAGAGTGAATCGTTTGGAATACTCCACTTTTGTAAATCAGCCCCGAGAGCAACAATCCATGAAATCGTGAATCGATTTTGACGATTACGGACTTTTTTGACAGTCTGAAACGGAGACACCCGTGGGTGTCTCCGTTTTTCTGTGAGCGTGCTGCCGGCAGCTTTATGCGCGTTTCTTCAGAACCCCGCGGTGCAGCAGGACGCACGCGGCGTAGAGCAGTGCAGTCAGCAGCGCAATGATGAGAAAATCGCGCGTGAGCGTGTAGCTTTGCACCCGGATGCCCGTAATGCAGAGCTGCGCGGCCAGATAGCACGCGGGCAGCAGCGTCAGATCGAGGAATACGCCGCGCAGGCGAACGTTTTTGCGGAAGATCAGTGTCACAAGCCCGCCGGCGACCGCCGCCGCCAGCGCCAGCAGCGCATAAAACACCAGCGCGTGCCGCGGCAGCGTGATGCGGCCACCGTCGATGGCACCGTAGAGCACCACGTCGTCACTGCCGTTCATTTCGCAGTAATAGACCGTGCCGAGCGTCTCGCGCTGCGGGTTCAGGACGATCTCCTGCGGCGTGCCGCGCCCAAACAGACGCGAAAGCGCGGTCGTGTAAGCAGAAATGCTGTAATCCACGCGGTCGGAATCCGGCGGCGTTTCGCGCGTCAGCTCATAACCGGTCACACCGGGCAGAAATTCCACGGTCACAAGGCCGTCCGCACGCGTTTCCAGCCGAACCGCGCGCTCCTGCGGCAGAAATTCCGGCGTGCTCAGCGCTCCGAACGCCGCGACCGCCGCTGCCAGCGACAACAGCACCGCCAGCCACACCGCAATGCGGCGCTTTCTGCGCACCGCACCCTGCAGCTTTTTCAGCGGTGCGGGGTCAGCCGCAGGCAGCGCGGCGGGCGTTTTCAGTTTTTCGAGGCGCTTGCGGCAGTCCGTGCAGGTCTGCAAATGTGCCTCCACGAGTGCGCGCGACTCAGTGCTCGCCAGATTTTCCGCGTAAATCGGCAGTAGATCCGCAATGACGGAACAGGGCAGATTCATTTTGATCCCTCCATTTTCGAGATGAGCTTGGTTTTTGCGCGGTAAAAGACAACACACGCCCAATTTTCCGTCTTGCCGAACAGCGCGGCGATGCGCCGGAAGCTCAATTCGCCGTAGACGCGCAGCATGAACACCTCTTTGTATGGTTCCGGCAGCGCGTGCAGCGCTGCCTGTGCCTGCTCGGACAGCTCGGTGCGCAGCGCGGTCTCCTCGAGTACGCCGTCCTGCGGCAGATCGTCGGGCAGCTCGGTCAGACGGCTATCCTTGCGCAGGCGCGAGGTGTAGCAGTTTTTCGCGATGCGGCAGAGCCAAAAGCGCAGGTCGCACTCACCGCGGAAGCGGTCGATGGATTCCAGCGCCTTCAAAAACGTCTCCGACGTGACATCCTGCGCCGTCTGCACATCGCGCGTCAGAGCGAGGGCATAGCGGTAGACGTCTCGGAAATAGGTCTCGTAGACCTGCTCGAACTGTGTCATTTTTTCACCACCTGTACAATAGACGTGCCGCGCCGGAATTCCTTACAAAGTAATACAGCTTTTTTTGCAAACTATATGCGGCACACTTTATAAAAAGTGTGCCGCATGAAAAGTTTAATCCTGTTTTTCCTCCGCGGGAGCGTCCTTGGCGCTCTCGTCGAAGAAGCTCTCGGCAGTTTCCGGGATGGCTTCTCCGGCCATGCACGCCTCGAACTGCTTGCGGCTCATCGTTTCATGCTCGAGCAGGTATGCAGCGATTGCATGGAGCTTCTCCATGTTCTCGCGCAGGAGCTGCGTGCACTGCGCACACGCGCGGTCAACGACGTCCTTGACCTCCTCGTCGATCTGTGCGCCGGTCTGCTCGGAATAGGACTTGGTGCGCTCATAGTTGCGGCCGACGAAAATCTCGTCGTCGTTGTCATACGATACCGCGCCGATGCGTGCGCTCATACCGTACTTTGCGACCATGCTGTGCGCGATCTTGGTAGCACGCTGCAGGTCGTTCGACGCGCCGGTGGAAATGTCGTCATATTCCAGCTCCTCGGCCACGCGGCCGCCGAGCAGGGTAACAATGTTCTCAAACATCTGGTTGCGCGTCCAGTGCGTGCTCTCCTCCTCGGGCAGGCTGATGGTCATGCCGAGGGCGCGGCCGCGCGGGACGATGGTGATCTGATGCACGGGATCCTGCGTTTTCATGAAATAAGTCGCCACGGCGTGACCGGCCTCGTGGATGGCCGTCATGCGCAAATCGCGCTGCAAAGCGACGCGGCTGCGCTTCTCCGGTCCGGCGATGACCTTCAGGATGGAGGATTCCAGCGTCTGCATCGTGATGACCGGGGAGTTGTGGCGCGCGGCATAGAGCGCGGCCTCGTTCAGAAGATTGGCAAGGTCGGCGCCGGTGAAGCCGCCCGTGGAGCGGGCGATGACCTTCAGATCGACGTCGTCGGCAAGCTGCTTATCCTTGGCATGCACCTTGAGGATGGCCTCGCGGCCCTTGACATCCGGTTCACCGACATAGATCTGGCGGTCGAAGCGGCCCGGGCGCAGCAGCGCCGGGTCGAGAATGTCCTGACGGTTGGTCGCCGCCATGACGATGACGCCTTCGTTGCTGCCGAAGCCATCCATTTCGACCAGAAGCTGGTTCAGGGTCTGCTCGCGCTCGTCGTGACCGCCGCCCAGACCCGCGCCGCGGCGACGGCCAACGGCATCGATCTCATCGATGAAGATGATGGACGGCGCACCCTTCTTGGCTTGCTCGAACAGGTCGCGCACGCGGCTTGCGCCTACGCCGACATACAGCTCGACGAAGTCCGAGCCGGAGATCGAAAGGAACTGCACGCCCGCCTCGCCCGCGACGGCCTTGGCGATTAGGGTCTTACCGGTGCCCGGAGGGCCGACCAGCAGCACGCCCTTGGGGATCTTCGCGCCGATGGCGCGGTATTTCTGCGGGTTGCGGAGAAAATCGACGATTTCCTCCATCTCCTGCTTTTCTTCCACTGCGCCCGCGACATCCGCAAACGTGACCTTCTTCTCGCCGGTGCCGACGCGCACGTTAGCCTTGCCAAACTTGAAGGCGGCGCTGTCGCCGCGGCCGGCGCGTGCCACGAGGAAGTACATGGCCACGATCAGGATAATCATCAGAATCGCATAGGGCAGAAGCTGCAAGTACCACGGCGTGCCCTTGACGGGATGGTAATCGCTGTCCGCCTCGCTGAGGATGCCGGCGGCCCGCTGCTGCTCAATCAGCTCGCCGAGGTCGTCGTGGAACAGCGACAGGCTCGCCAGATTGTGCTGCACGGTGGTCGCGCCGTCATCCATCGGCTCGGAGAGCTGCATGGTGATGACGCCGTCGTCAAAGACAAAAGACTTCACCTGCTCTGCGCGGAACAGGCCGCACATCTCGAAATAGCTGACCTCCTTGACCTTCGGCCCGCCGAACAGACTGAAGCACAGCAGCAGCACGGAGGCAAAGACCAGGGCATAGATCAGAACGGAAAAGAGTTTTGAACGTTTATTCAAGGGGTTTGCTCCTTTATTTGGAATAGACCTCCGGTTTCAGCACGCCGACGAAGGGCAGGTTGCGGTAAAATTCCTGATAGTCCAGACCGTAGCCCACGACAAATTCGTTGGGGATGGTGAAGCCGACATAGTCCGCATAAATATCGACCTTGCGGCGCTCGGGCTTGTCGAGGAGAGTGCAGATCTTCAAAGAGGCAGGCTCCATGGCCTGAAGATGCTCGCGCACGAATTTCAGGGTCAGGCCGGTGTCGAGGATGTCCTCGAGGATGACGACATGACGACCCTTGATGTCACAGGAAACGTCCTTGAGCATTTTGACCTCACCCGAGGTGGTGGTTCCCGCGCCGTAGGACGAAACGGCAAGGAAATCGTACTGGCAGCGGATGGGGGTCGCCTGAACCATATCCGTAAAGAAGTTCACAACGCCCTTGAGAACGCCGATGAAGATCGGCTCCTTGTCCTTGTATTCCTCGGCAAGTTCCTTTCCAAGCTCTGCGATACGGGTCTTGAGCTGCTCCTCAGTGATCAGAACGCGCGCGATGTCTTGTTGCATGGTGCATCTCCTCTTTTTCTATTTGAATGATAAGGGCAGGTTCCCCTGCCAAAGGCCGACAATCCGATGCGGTGCCGATGCCCTCAACGGCCAGGATTTTCCCCTCCGACTCGAACACGCAGAGCGTGCCGCGCAGATACTTGGGGATTTTGCAGTCGATGAACAGCTTTTTCAGGCTCGCGCGGTGCGTTCCGCGGAGGATCGTGTCTCCGGAACGGCGCGAACGAACGACAACCGTATGATTTTTAATCATATCATATTTTATTGCAAATTGAAACGGGATTTTTTCGGTTTTTTCAAAAAAATCGGTGACGGTGCAAAGAATTTTGATTCCCTGTGCGTCGAGCCGCGTTTCACCGGAAAGGTTCAGGCGCGCATAAAAGGCTGACGGCTGCACCTCGGGCTGAACAGAAAGGCAGTCATAGACGCGGCGGGCGCACAGCCCCTGCGGCAGACTGACCTGCGCCGAAGGCGAAGCGGCCGTTAAGAGACCGCGCACGGCCTCGATGTGCTCCAGCGCAAGATCGGCGGGGTAAAATGCCCGCAGCAGCACGCGCAGCGCACGCCTTTGCAGCACGGCAGGCGCAGCTTGCAGGGGCGCGCAGCGCCAAAGGTTTTCTTGTTCCTGCACGAGCAAGGCGCGCGCCTGCGCGTCGAGAAATTCGTCCTCGCTGCGCAAAAGCGCCGTTTGCCGCACGAGCTGCGCAGGAAGCGCAGGCGCTTCGGCATACAGCCGCGGCATAACGCCGTGGCGCAGGCGGTTTCTCAGGCAGTCGTCCGCGGCATTCGTCGAATCCTCGACAAATTCTATGCCCTCGGCGTGCAGAAATTCCAGAATTTCCGTGCGCGGGGCAAACAGCAGCGGCCGCACAATGCGGCCGCGCACCGGCGGAATGCCGCAAAGCCCGCGCAGACCCGTGCCGCGCAGCAGATGCAGCAGCACCGTCTCGGCATTGTCGTCGGCGTTGTGGGCGGTGGCGATGCGGTCGCAGGCCAGCGTGTCAAAAAATGCGTAGCGCAGGCGACGCGCCGTTTCCTCTACGCCGGAGACCCCATATGCTTCCGGCGCGGCCGCGCCGAAGTGCAGGGTAATACCATGCTTTTCGCAAAATTCCCGCACAAAGCGTGCGTCCCGTTCGGACTCCGCGCCGCGCAGGCGATGGTCGAAATGCGCAGCCTCGACCTCGATGCCCAGCGTCTGCCGCAGCGTCCAGAGGCACCACAGCAGCGCCATGGAGTCCGCGCCGCCGGAAACGGCGCAGATCACGCGCTGCCCCGGCGAAAACAGGGCGTTCTCGCGGCACCACGAGAGCAGCTCAGCTCTCATTGTGCCTCCATTCGCGGTCTGCGAAGGTGGTGAACTGCGGCAGCCATTGCAGCTCGACCGTGCCGGTGGAGCCGTGGCGGTTCTTGGCCACGATGCACTCGGCCACGTTCTGCTTTTCGGTATCCTTATTATAATAGTCGTCGCGGTAGAGGAACATGACCTCGTCCGCGTCCTGCTCGATGGCGCCGGATTCGCGCAGGTCGGAGATCATCGGGCGCTTGTCCTGACGGCTCTCGTTGGCACGCGAAAGCTGCGACAGGCAGATGACGGGCACGTTCAGCTCCTTGGCCATGATCTTCAGGCTTCGGGAAATATCCGAAACGACCTGCTGGCGGTTTTCGCCCGAGGTCGGCTTGCCGCCGGCGGAGACCATGAGCTGTAAGTAGTCGATGATGACCAGCGCCAGATCGTCGATGCGGCGGCACTTGGCGTTCATCTCGGCAACGGTCAGCGAGGGGTTATCGTCCACGCGGATGTACGTCTGCGCAAGGGCCGAGGCCGCAATGCCGAGCTTGCTCCACTCGTCTACGGAAAGCTGGCCCGTGATGAGCTTCTGGTTGTCCACGAAGCTCTCGTTGGACAGGAGCCTTGTCACAAGCTGCTGCTTGGACATTTCCAAAGAGAAAAACGCCACGGTGCGCTTGGGATTCTTCTTGGCGACGTTCAGGGCGAGGTTCAGCGCCATGGATGTCTTGCCCATACCGGGACGGGCGGCAAGAATGATAAGGTCGGTCTTATTCAGGCCGCTGATGAACTTGTCCAGATCACGCAGACCCGTGGACAGGCCGGAGATCTCGCTGCCGGACTCGGCCATTTCGGTCAGGCGGTCGAACACGCTGAGCAGGATCGTGCCGATATGCTCGAGCGAATCGTTGGTGCTGCCGCGGCGCAGCGCGAAGATGCGCTTTTCCGCAGCTTCCAGAATGTCCTGCGCGGTGCCTGCGCCCTCGTAGACCGTGTCGATGATGCCGGAGGCGGTATCGGAGAGCTTGCGCAGCAGCGCCTTGTCGTGGACGATCAGCGCGTATTGCTTGACGTTCGCAGCAGTCGGCGTGACCTCCATGAGCTGCATGAGGTATTTTGCGGAGTTCTGCTCGTCGAAAACGCCGCGCTCACGCATCTTGTCGAGCACCGTGACCGGGTCGATGACCTGAGAATAGCTGAACATCTCATAGATCGTCTCGTAAATGTCACGGTTTGTCTGTAAATAGAAGTCGTCCGGGCGCACGATGCCGACGACCTCGTTGACGCACCGGCTGTCGATGAGCATGGAGCCGAGGACGGACTGCTCCGCCTCGGGCGAATGGGGCGACTGTCTGGACAGCAGCTCCTCGGTTGTGGGCATGGCGCACCCCGCTCCTTCCGTTGATAGTTTCCTGTGTTACGCTTCCTCGATCTTGAGCTTCAGCTCGCCCGTGATCTCATAGCCCAGCTTGCACTTGACGGTGTAGGTCCCGACGGTCTTGATGGCCTCGTCAAGGACGATCTTGCGCTTGTCGAGGGCGATGCCGTGCTCCTTTTGCAGTGCGTCGGCAATCTCCTGCGTGGTCACGGAGCCGAACAGACGGCCCGCGCCGCCGCCTTTGGCATAGACCGTGACGGTCAGCTCCTTCAGGCGGTTTGCAATCTGGAAGGCCTCCTCGCGCTCGCGCTGGCGCTTTTCCTGCTGCGCCTTGTCGTTCATGCGCATGGTGTTGACGTTGTCGGCCGTGGCCTCAATGGCCAGCTTGCGCGGCAGCATATAGTTGCGGGCGTAGCCGTCGGAGACCTCGATCATCTGGCCGCGCTTGCCCTTGCCCTTGATGTCCTGCTGTAAAATGACTTTCATGGAAGTTACCTCCTTTATTTTTCGTAGAAACGGTCGATGGAATCGACCAGCTCGTCGAGCGTCTGCCGCACCGAGTGGTTCTTGACCTGTGCGCCCGCTGTCGCGGCGTTGCCGCCGCCGCCGAGCGGCTCAAGAATGACCTGCACGTTCGCATCGCCGATGGAGCGTGCGGAGATCATGGTCTGGTCGCCCTGCGGATAGAGCACGAACGACGCCTCAATGCCCGAAATATTCAGCAGCTCGTCCGCAGCCTGCGCCGCGATGGTGCGCGAGGCGGTGTAGTCCAGCGCGGAAATGGCGATGCTCTCGCGGTAGAGCTTGGCGTTCTGAATGATCTTGTAGCGCGCGACGGTGGAGGGCAGGTCGTTCTGGAACAGCTTTTTGACCTCCACGGTATCTGCGCCGATGCGCCGCAGGAAGGCGGCGGCCTCGAAGGTGCGGCTGCTCGTGCGCACGCCGAAATTCTTGGTGTCCAGCACGATGCCGGCCAGCAGCGCGGCGGTCTCCTGCATGAGAATATCCTGCGCCTCGACGGCGTATTGCAGCAGCTCCGTGACCAGCTCCGAGGCCGACGAGGCAAACGGCTCATGCAGATTCAGCACGACCTGCTCGATGTAGTCGGCGGCGCGGCGGTGATGGTCGATGACGACCACGCGGCGGATGGACTCCAGAAGCGGCTTGCACTCGACCTGATCGGGGCGGTTGGTGTCCACGACGATCAGCAGGCTCTTGGCATCCGCGGCCAGCAGCGCGTCCTGCCCGGAAATGAAGCAGTCGCGGTACTCGGGCAGCGGCTTGAGCAGGCTTAAAAGCTGGCCTGCGACGTTGGCGTCCTGATCGATGACGATGTTGACCTTTTTGCCCTTCTTGCGGCACAGGCAGCACACGCCCGCCGCCGCACCCACGGCATCAAGATCGGCCATTTTATGACCCATGACGAAAATGCGGCTGGACTGCACGATCAGCTCGGACAGCGACGAGGCCATCACGCGCGCCTTGACCTTGGTGCGGCGTTCGCCCTGCTTATTGCGCCCGCCGAAGAAGGTGAAGTCATAGCGATCCTTGATGACGGCCTGATCGCCGCCGCGCGAGAGCGCCATTTCGATTGCCAGCGCGGCAAAGTCGTAATCCTCCTTGAAATCCACGCCGTCCTTGCCCACGCCGATGGAGGCCGTCGCGGGAATACCGGCAGGATTCGTGACCGTGCGCATGGTCTCGAGCAGCGAAAACTTTGCCTCGGCCATACGGGCAAGGTCGCGCGCCTCGGTCAGAAGCAGATAACGGTTGCGCTCGAGCTTGCGCAGCAGGCCGCCGTAGCTGTCGGCCCATTCGTTGATCTTGGTATCCAGCTCGGCGTTCAGGCCGGAGACGGCCGCGTCGGAGAGGTTGTTGGTCAGCTCGTCATAGTTGTCCACGAGCAGAATGGTCACGATGGGACGCGAACGGATATATTCGTCGCGCACCTGAAGCAGTTCCGTCTGATCGAGCAGATAGATCATGCCCAGCACCACGCCCGAGCGTGCGTCCTTCTCCGGCAGGACGGTTCCGGAGACGCGGTAGCGGTGGTCGCGGAAGCGCAGCTCCGTGCCGCTCTGCGGCTTGCTCCCCGTGAGCCACTGCATGGAAAAGCCTGGGAAGATCTCCGTCACGCGCGGCGCGATCATGGAGTCGCGCAGCTCGGCAAGATGGGAAAACGCCTTGTTGCACCAGACCAGCTCGTTGTCATTGAGCTTGACGAGGGCGACGGGAAAGGGCACCTCGCCCGAGGTGCGCTCCATCAGCTCGCTCGTAGACTGCACATAGGCCGCCAGCGCACGCTTGCGGCGGGAACTTCGCAGATAGGTCACGCCCAGAAGCACCAGCGTCACGCCCGCCTCGGCTGCCGCCAGAATATACTGCCGCAGCGCCACGGCCGCAACGCAGAAAAGTCCCATCACCACGAAGTACAGAACCACGCTGGGCTGCACCAGCCGCCGGACTTTCTTATTCAAGGCACTCGCCCCTTTCCGGGAGAAAATTTCATATAGGGAAGCTCTGATTCAATCGGCAGAAGCTGACGGTGAAAGAATTTGCTTCCAGGCAAGGTTCGAAAAATGAGGGAATACTGTATGTATTTCCCATTTTTCGAACCGAAGGCTGGGGGCAAAAGATTCGCCGCTCAGCCGCAGACGATTGATTCAGAGTTTCCATAGTTCAAATTATTATAGCAAATTTATTCCCGCTTGGCTATCTTTTTCTTTTATTTTCTTTAATGGATTTTCGCCAACCGGAAAAAAATGTATACTTTGCGCCGATTCCATGCTATAATAAGCATGGAATCTGTCTTTTGGTCTGAACGGGAGACTTCCCTACATATATCGAAATTGCAGAAAGGAGCAATTCTATTTGGCAGAAAAACTGAAAATCATTCCGCTCGGCGGCCTCAATGAGATCGGCAAGAATATGACCGTGCTGGAATACGGCCAGGATATGATCGTCGTGGACTGCGGCCTCGGCTTCCCGGAGGACGACATGTACGGCGTGGATCTCGTGATCCCGGACGTGACCTATCTTGCCAAGAATCAAAAAAAGCTGCGCGGCTACTTCATCACCCACGGACACGAGGATCACATCGGCGCGCTGCCCTACATTTTGCAGGCGGTTAATGCGCCCGTCCATGCCACGCCGCTGACGCTGGGTCTCATCAAGCTCAAGCTCGAGGAGCACAAGCTCTTAAACAGGACCAAGCTCGTCACGCATAAGCCCGGCGACGTCGTCAAGGCCGGCTGCTTCACGGTGGAATTTATCCACGTCAACCACTCCATTGCCGACGCCGTGGCCTTCGCCATCAAGACGCCCGTCGGCACCGTCGTCATGACCGGCGACTTCAAGATCGACGCCACCGCCGAGGACGGCATGACCGATCTCGGCCGCTTCGGCACGCTGGGCAAGGAGGGCGTTTACGCGCTGCTGTGCGACTCGACCAACGTCGAGCGTCCGGGCTACACGCCTTCGGAATCCACCGTGGCAGAGAGCTTCGACCGCCACTTCAAGGGCTGCAAGAACCGCATCATCGTCACGACCTTTGCCTCGAACATGCACCGCATTCAGGCGGTGCTGGCCATTGCCCACCGCTATGGCCGCAAGGTCGCCGTCACCGGCCGCAGCATGGAAAACATCCTCAAGGTCGCAACCGAGCTGGGCTATCTCGACATTCCCGAGGGCACGCTCGTGGACATCAACCAGATCAAGTCCATTCCCAAGGACAAGCTGGTCATCGTCTCTACCGGTTCACAGGGCGAGGATATGTCCGCCCTGTACCGCATGGCCTTCTCCAGTCACCGGCAGGTGGAAATCCAGGCGGGCGACCATGTCATCATCTCGGCCTCGGCCATCCCCGGCAACGAAAAGTCCATCTCGCGCATCATCAACGAGCTGTACCGCAAGGGTGCGGACGTGGTCTATGACCGTCTCGAGGGGCTGCACGTCTCCGGCCACGCCTGCTGCGAGGAGCTGAAGATCATCCACGCGCTGACCAAGCCGAAGTTCTTCATTCCCGTGCACGGCGAGCAGCGCCATCTGCAAAAGCACGCCGCGCTGGCGCGCCAGATGGGCATGAACCCGAAGAACATCCTCATCGGCGACATCGGCCGCGTGATCGAGTGCACGCCCAAGACCTGCAAGCTCGGCGGCACGGTTCCGGCCGGACGCGTTCTGGTCGACGGCACGGGCGTGGGCGACGTGGGAAGCGTTGTGCTGCGCGACCGCAAGCATCTGGCGCAGGACGGCATGATCGTCGTGTGCGTGAACCTTTCGAGCGAGGACGGCTCGGTGCTGTCCGGTCCGGACATCATCACGCGCGGCTTTGTCTACATGAAGGACAACGAGGATCTGATGGACGCGATGAAGATGGTCGCAGCACATTCGCTGGAGGTCTGCCACGCACGCAACATCTCCGACTGGGCGACCATCAAGTCCACCATCAAGAACGATCTGAGCCAGTACCTGTTCAAAAACACCAAGCGCAACCCGATGATCCTGCCGGTCATCATGGAAATTTGATTCAGATAAAAGACCTGATTTGAGCGCAAAGCCGCCGGTTTTTCAAAACCGGCGGCTTTGCGGACTTTTTGATAAGCTGCAAAAGCCTGCCTGCCGGGCGGGTTTTTCACTTGACAAGGCCGGGCGGCGGCGCTATAATGAACACAATCATCATTCTGAAAGGAGGCGCGCGATATGAAAATCAGCTTTGCATCGGTCAATTCTGCATCCGCAGGGGTATCTGCGCGCCGTCCGCGATAAGAAGCATCGGGATTTTTGCGCGTTCTCTGCGGTTTTCGCGGGGAACGCGTTTTTTCTGCTCCAATTTATTTAATTATGGGAGGAATTCTATGGATCCGAATTTCAAGCTGTCCCGGAGAGGAAAGCTGCGTCTCGTTACGCGGTATCTCCGGGGCTGCTGGGGTTATTTTGTTTGGGCGCTGATCTGCTCCTGCATGAGCATGGCGCTCAATGCCCTCACGCCGCAGATCATCCGGCTGACGGTGGACTCCGTCCTTGACACAAAGACACCAGAGGTCGCGCCGTGGCTGCTGCGCCTGCTGCACTGGGACACGCTGACCGGCGACACGCTGCGTGCGCTCTGGGTTGCGGCGGCGGCCGTGCTGCTCGTGGCGATTTTGCGCGGCGTTTGCAGCTATGGGCAGCGCATCAACCTGTCCAAAGGCTCGGAGACCTATGTCAAAAGCCTGCGCGACGGTCTCTACCGGCACATTGAGCGTCTGAGCTTCGCGTGGCACAAGGCCAATCCCACGGGCGACATCATCCAGCGCTGTACGTCGGACGTGGACGTGATCCGCAATTTCGTGTGCAATCAGCTCGTCGAGGTCGTGCGCACGGTCTTTTTGATCGTGCTGTACCTGTCGATCATGTTCACGATGAACGTCCGGCTGTCGCTGGTCGCGCTGGCATTTCTGCCCGTCGTCGGGCTGTCGTCCGGCGTGTTTTACCGTAAAATTTCCAGCCGCTTTCAGGTCGCGGACGAGGCTGAGGGCGAGCTGACCACCTGCGCACAGGAAAACCTCACCGGCGTGCGCGTCGTACGCGCATTCGGCCGCGAACGCTTTGAGGACGACAAATTTGACGAGAAAAACAACCGCTTTTCCAAGCTCTGGGTCAAGCTCGGCAGGCTTCTGTCCGTTTACTGGGCCTCCGGCACGCTTCTGACCTGCCTTCAGGTCATGATTATCATTCTGTTCGGCGTGGTCGAGACCGTCAACGGACGCATGACGCTCGGCTCCTTCCTCGCCTTTGTGACCTATAACGAATCTCTTGCGTGGCCGGTTCGCTCGCTCGGCCGCGTGCTTTCGGATATGAGCAAGGCGGGCGTGTCCATGGATCGCGTGGGCTACATTCTCAATGCACAGGAGGAGGCCGACGCGCCGGAGGCCAAGTCCTTCACGCCCGGCGACATCGTGTTCGACCATGTGACCTTCCGCTATGAGGAGCAGGACGTCTTAAAGGACTTGTCGTTCACCATTCGCCGGGGCGAAACCTTCGCCATTCTGGGCGGGACCGGCTCCGGCAAGAGTACGCTCGTGCAGCTACTCGACCGGCTCTACGACACCTCCAAGGGCAAAATCACCGTCGGCGGCACGGATGTGCGCGAGCTGTCGCGCCATGAGCTTCGCAAAAATCTCGGTTTTGTCTTGCAGGAGCCGTTTCTGTTCTCCCAGACCATCCGCGAGAACATCTGCGCGGCGCGTCCGGAGGCCACGGAGGAGGAAATGCGCGAGGCCGCGCGGATCGCCTGCGTGGACGAGGCGATCTCGGCCTTTCCCGAGGGCTATGACACCATCGTGGGCGAACGCGGCGTGACGCTCTCCGGCGGGCAGAAGCAGCGTGTAGCCATCGCGCGGATGCTGCTGCAAAGAGCGCCGGTCATGATCTTCGACGATTCGCTCTCCGCCGTCGATGCCGAGACCGACGCGAAGATCCGCGCCGCGCTGCGCGAGACGCTGCGCGACGCGACGGTGATCCTGATCTCCCACCGCATTCCCACGCTCATGCAGGCCGACCGCATTCTCGTGCTGGAGGACGGCAGCATCTCCGACCTCGGTACACACGAGGAGCTGATCGCGCGACCGGGCATTTATCGGGAGATTTACGACATTCAGATGCGCAGCGACGACCGCGCGCTGATTCTGGAAGGGGGCGCGGACGATGCACGATGAAAAAGAATATACCCAAGCCTTTGACTGGGGTATCTGGGTGCGGCTGAAGCCATTTTTGAAGAACTACCGTGCGGATTTCGCCGGCATGCTGGCCTTCAATGGCCTGACCGCGCTCGTGGACGTGGTGCTGCCGCTGATGCAGCGCTATGCAATCGCAAATTTCATTGAAAAGGGCGTGACGGCCGGCCTTGTGCCCTACGCGCTGGTGTATCTGGCGCTGATCGTGCTGCAGGGCTTCAGCGTCATGTGGTTCTGCAACAATTCCATGCGCATCGAGATGTACCTCGGCCGCGACATGAAGCAGAAGCTGTTCCATCACTTGCAGACGCTCTCCTTCTCGTTCTATAACGTCACGCCGGTCGGCTATCTGCTCTCCCGCCTGATGAGTGACACCAACCGCATCGCCAGTATGATCGCGTGGAACTTCACGGATATTCTCTGGGCGCTGTTTTACGTCGCAGGCTCCATGGTGTCCATGCTGATCCTCAACTGGAAGCTGGCGCTGCTGGTGCTGTTGATCGTGCCGGTCATGGCGGTGCTGACGGCATATTTCCAAAACCGCATTCTGCACTGGAACCGCAAGGTGCGCAAGCTCAATTCGCGCATCACGGGTGCCTTTAACGAGGGCATCACCGGCGCAAAAACCGCGAAAACCCTCGTCCTTGAGGACAGAATGACCGGCAGCTTCCGCGCGCTGACAAGCGAGATGCGCACCTCCGGCGTGCGTGCGGCGCGGCTGAACGCGGTGTATATCCCGCTGGTGCTGCTGGTGAGCACGGCGGCCGTGGCGGTGGTGCTGCTGCGCGGCGGGTACCTGGTCGCAGAGCAGGCGCTGGAGCTGGCGACGCTTTCGGCCTTTCTGACCTACGCCGTGGGCATCTTCGAGCCGATCCAGATGACGGCCTCGAACATCGCGGAGTTCATTTCCCTGCAGGCGTCCATCGAGCGCGTGACCGATCTTTTGGACAAGGAACCGGACGTGCGCGACACGCCCGAGGTCGAAGCACGTTACGGCGACTCCTTCCACCCAAAGCGTGAAAACTGGGAGCCGCTGCGCGGCGACATCGAATTTGACGACGTGACCTTCCGCTACCCCGACGGCGGCGAGGACGTTTTGCAGCATTTCTCGCTGAAAATCCCGGCGGGCACGACCGTTGCGCTGGTCGGCGAGACTGGCGCGGGTAAATCGACGCTGGTCAACCTCGTCTGCCGGTTTTTTGAACCGACCTCTGGCCGCATTCTGATCGACGGGCGCGACTACCGCGAGCGCAGCCAGCTCTGGCTGCACTCCAACATCGGCTACGTTCTGCAAAGCCCGCACCTGTTCTCCGGCACCGTGCGCGAGAACATCCGCTACGGCCGTCTGGAGGCCACGGATGCCGAGGTCGAGGCCGCGGCCAGAGCCGTTTCCGCCGACGCCGTCGCCGCAAAGCTCGACAAGGGCTGGGACAGCGAGGTGGGTGAAGGCGGCGACAAGCTCTCCACGGGCGAAAAGCAGCTCATTTCCTTCGCCCGTGCGGTGCTGGCCGACCCGCGCATCTTTGTCCTTGATGAGGCGACCAGCTCCATCGACACGCAGACCGAGCAGCTCATCCAAGACGCCATCGACCGGCTTTTGAAGGACAGGACGTCGTTTTTGATCGCGCATCGCCTGTCCACCATCCGCAAGGCCGACCTGATCCTGGTCGTGCGCGACGGCAAGATCGTCGAGCAGGGCACACACGAGTCGCTGCTCAAGGCGCACGGATATTACCACGACCTTTACAGCCGCCAGTTCGCGGAGGAATCCGCCGCAAAAGTGCTGAAGTAAGGTTATTTAAATTACGAAAAAGGCTCGTGCCGCCTGGCACGAGCCTCTTTAATTTCAGTATTACGCCAGAACCGCCGTCAGCGCCGCGACGAGGCGGAAGTTATCCGCGCGGTCGCGCACGGCCAGCCGCACGAACTGCCGGTCGCCCATACGGATTTTCCTGCTCAGATCCTTGATGAGCAGATCGTACTCGAGCAGCAGCCGCTTGGTCAGCGCCGTCGCGCACATGCCGTTCGTCAGCTCGACGAGCAGATAGTTTGCCTGCGAGGGGATCACGCGCAGTCCCGGGATCGCGCTGAGCGCCTCGGTCAGCCACGTGCGCTCGGCGCGCAGCTTCCGCAGTCCTTCGGTGTAGTCGTCGCAGTATTTTTCTGCGATCTGCATGTAAAATTCGCCGAAGGAATTGATGTTCCAGATGGCGACGTCCTTCTTCATCCGCTCGATGAGTGCCTCATCCGCCGCAGCCAGCACGCCCAGCCGGATGCCCGGCACGCCATAGGACTTGGAGACGGACTTCATGACCAGAAGATTCGGATACGCGCAGAGCGTCGCCTCGGACAGGAGGCTCGCATTCGGCTCGTCGGCAAAATCCGCGAAGGATTCATCCACCAGCAGGCGGATGCCGCGTTCGCCGCACCACGCGCACAGGCGCAGCACATCCGCCTTGGGAATATAGCTTCCGCTTGGGTTGTCCGGATTGATGAGCACGAGCGTGGCAATGCCGCTGCCCTCGAAAAAGCGCATCAGATCGTCCGCCGTGTAGGAAAGGTCGTCGCTCTGCACCGTGTAGACCACGCTCTTTTCCGGGTCGTAGCGGTTGGGATACTCCTCAAAGGTCGGACGCACGAGGCCGAGCTTTCCGTCGAGCTGCGCAAGCAGGCTCTTAATCAGCTCCGCCGCACCGTTGCCAAGCAGGATATGCTCCTGATGCACGCCGAAGTTGTGCGCGGCCAGCAGGCTGTTGACGCGCATCCCGGAGGGGTACTGCGTCAGGAGCTTTTCAAAGCTGGCCTTCATCTCGTCCATCAGACGCTTGGGCGGATAATAGGGATTGACCAGATAGCAGAAATCCAGCATGTGCGGATAGCGCCAGTAGCCGCCGAAGCGGGCTTGCAGCGCGGCGACCTTTTCGTCACCGGTCTCGAACATGGACGAGGCAATGTCGAGATCCTGAATGTCGTCGATCTCGTACCAGAGCTGCCCCGTGAGCTTTTTGGCGCGAATCTCCGGCTCGTCGAGCATGGTGATGACACGCAGCACCTGCTCATAGTATTCGTTGTTGCCCAACGCGCAGGAGTAAGCCTCGAGGAAGGGGACGTAATACGCCTCGGAAAAATGCCGGCTGAATTTATAAATGTTGACCGTTTTATAGTACTTTTCCGCATCGGAAAAGACCAGCCGCTTGCCCGGAACAAAGCTGGAAATGGAGTCGTCCTCGGCCAGCGTGACGCAGGTTCCGTCCATCCAGCACTCGTATTTGTCCACCAGCGCCAGCGTCTCGCGCGGATCGTCCGCCAGTGCGTGCAGGACGCTGTCGTCGAAGATCACGTCGGATTCGAGCAGGAGCGTATCCTCGCTCAGCAGATGGTCCTTCGCCAGCGCAAGAGAATAGATGTTGTTCGTGCGGTCGTAAATGGGATTATTGATATAGGTAATGGGCGTAGACAGCCCAAGCGTTGCGATATAGTCGATGAGCTGCTGACCGCGGTAGCCCACAACGATCACAATACGCGACAGGTGCAGCGCCTCAAGCTGGCGCAGCATGCGCTCGATCAGCGTGACGCCGTTGACCTTTACCATACATTTCGGATTGTTTTTCGTCAGCTCTCCGAGCCTTCTGCCCATACCGGCAGCCAAGATCAGTCCCTGCATTGCAGTCCTTCCTTTCAAGCAATTTAGACTAATTATTTTACATTTTGACGAAAATGTCAAGCGCATGTTCCGTATTTTTTCGCTTAAAACTACGGAAAGAACGGTTTTTTTCCTTTCTTGACAAAGATTTTACACTGTGCTATACTGGCAGGAGAATTACTGGAAAGGCACAGGTTATCTTGTCATGAAACTATACATCGATCCCGGCACCGGCAGCATGCTGTTTGCCATTCTAATTGGCATCATCGGCGCGCTGGGTTACCTTGCAAAGGAGCTGCTCGTCAAGCTCCGTTTTCTTTTGAGCGGCGGCAAAAAGGTCGAGGAGAACAGCGATAAGCTGCCCTACGTCATTTTCTCCGACCACAAGCGCTATTGGAACGTCTTTGAGCCGATCTGCCGCGAATTTGACCGGCGCGGTATCGACGTGACCTACATGACCGCCTCGCCCGACGATCCCGCGCTCGAGACCAAGCTTGCGCACGTCAAGCCCCTGTTCATCGGTGAGGGCAACAAGGCCTTCGCCAAGCTGAACTTTCTGAACGCCTGTGTCGTGCTCTCCACCACACCCGGTCTGGACGTTTACCAGTGGAAGCGCTCGAAAAGGGCCGATTACTATGTCCATATTCAGCACGCCGCAGGAGAGATCGTCGGCTACCGCATGTTCGGCCTCGATTATTATGACGCCGTGATGCTCTCCGGCGAATATGAGGAACGCGACACCCGTGCGCTGGAGGCAATGCGCGGTCTGCCGGCCAAGGAGCTGCCCATGATCGGCATTCCCTACATGGATGAGATGGCAGCCCGCCTCGCCGCCGCGCCCGCACCGGCAGAGCACGAGACCACCGTACTGCTCGCACCCTCGTGGGGGCCGAGCGCGATTCTGACCAAGTACGGCGCAAAGATGATCGACACACTGCTTGCCACCGGCTACCGCATCATCATCCGTCCGCATCCGCAGTCTTTCACCTCGGAAAAGGACATGCTTGATGCGCTCATGCAGCAGTATCCGGACTCCGACCGCCTGACGTGGAACCGCGACAATGATAATTTCGACGTTCTGCGCTCTGCCGATCTTCTGATCTCCGACTTCTCCGGCGTGACGTTTGACTTCGCGCTGATCTACGATAAGCCCATCATCTACGCAGACACCGAATTTGACAAAGGCCCGTATGACGCGTGGTGGCTGGATACGCCCATGTGGACGTTCACTGCGCTGCCGCGCATCGGAGAAAAGCTGACGCCCGACAACTTCGGCACTCTGCGCGAGCTGATCGACCGCTGCCTGACCGACCCGCGCTATGCCGCAGGCCGTGCCGAGGTACGCGCGGAAACGTGGGCCTACCCCGGCGAGGGTACAAAGCGCGCCGTCGATTACCTCGAGGGCAAGTACGCCGCTCTGAACGCCGAGACGGGTAAGGCTCCCGAAGCGCAGCCCGCAGCCGTGAATTAAGGAGGGCAGAAGCATGTCGTTTTTCAGTATCATCGATACGATCCTGTTCAAGCCCCTTCAGCTTCTTTTTGAGGTCATCTACACGCTGGCCAACCGCGTGATCACGAACCCCGGCGCGGCCATCATCGTGCTGAGCCTGCTCATGAACCTGCTCGTGCTGCCGCTTTACAAGCGCGC